>CAJUIL010000008.1 GCA_910586225.1 uncultured Eubacterium sp.
TTTTGCACTCCTGAATCATGTTCTTACGGTCTTTGCAGCAGGGTGCAAAGACCTGCCTGAACTGTTACAAAATTATTCTTCCCGGCGCCTCAACAGCTTTACTTTTCATATCTCCTGTTGTATAATAGGAAAAGTTCAAACGAAAGCAGAAAAACAACGATCAGGAGACAACCATGGAGTTAAAACGATTGCTCAGTTATGTCCGCCGGGCGGCTGATGATTACCAGCTGCTCGACGATCACGACCGAATTGCAGTAGGTGTTTCAGGCGGCAAGGATTCCCTTGCTCTGCTTTATGCCTTAAAGGAACTGCAGCGTTTTTATCCGAAGCGCTTTACGTTAACTGCGTTTACCGTTCATCTTGGTTTTGAAGCATTTCATCCAGAGCCAATCCAAGCATTTTGTAAAGAGCTTGAAATACCTTATGAAATAATATCTACACAGATCCAGGAAATCGTATTTCAGCACAAGCCGTCCACACACCCATGCTCGCTCTGCGCAAGGCTGCGAAAGGGAGCGCTCAACCAGGCAGCGTTAAAACACGGATGCAATAAAGTCGCTTACGCGCATCACCGGGATGATCTCGTGGAAACGATGCTGCTTTCTTTATTTTTTGAAGGGCGCTTTCATTCGTTTTCACCGAAAACAAGCTGGAATCATACAGGCTTAACATTGATCCGTCCGTTCCTTTATGTGCCTGAAGCCAGACTAAAAGGCTTCCAGAATAAATATCAGCTCCCAGTCGTTCAAAATCCATGCCCAGCAGATGGACACACAAAGCGGCAGTATGTGAAGGAGCTTCTGCGAACATTGAACGAGGATCACCCAGGCATTCAAGAAAGGATGTTTGCAGCAATCCAGGCCGCCTCCTTTGCGGACTGGCCGATACGACATGAGCCTATAAACGAAAGGCAGGTTTCAATGAATGGAAAAAACTTATCATGAAAAAGTTAAAATTGAAAATGAATTAAAACTACGTACAATGGCAAAAGAGCTGCCGCGCTTCTGTCAGGAATTTTTCCTTGGCACTGAGCACTCCACCTCTTCCCGCACCCGGCTTGCCTATGCTTACGATCTGGGCATTTTCTTCTCCTTCCTGCAGGAAAACAATCCGGCCTGCAAAAAATATGAAATGACGAGTATCCCCATTACTTTTTTGGATATGGTCACCCCGCTTGATATCGAAGAATACTTAAGTTATTTAAAAGTCTACACTAAGGACGGCGTAGAACATACAAACGACGAACGAGGGATTTCCCGCAAGCTTGCCAGCCTCCGCAGCTTTTACAATTACTTCTTCCGCAGGCAGATGATCCAGACAAATCCGCCAGACCTCGTACAGCCTCCAAAGCTGCACGAAAAGGAAATCGTTCGTCTGGACGTAGATGAAGTGGCTATGCTGTTAGATGAAGTGGAATCCGGAGAAAAGCTGACCCCCCACCAGCTTGCTTATCATGAGCAGACAAAGCTGCGTGACCTTGCGCTGCTCTCGCTGCTGCTCGGCACCGGCATCCGTGTATCGGAATGTGTCGGCATTGACATTCAGGACGTTGACTTTAAAAATAACGGCGTTAAGGTACACCGCAAAGGCGGTGCTGAAGTTATCGTTTATTTTAACGATGAAGTAGCGGAGGCGCTGCTGGATTATCTGGATGTGCGCAACGGAACCGAGGCTGTAGAAGGCCATGCAAATGCCCTGTTCTTATCCATGCAGAGAAAACGGATGAGTGTGCGCTCTGTTGAAAAGCTAGTAAAAAAATACGCCCAGCTTGTCACAACCGTCAAACGTATCACACCGCATAAGCTGCGCAGCACCTTCGGCACGAATCTCTACCAGGAGACCGGCGATATCTATCTGGTAGCCGATGTACTGGGACATAAGGACGTCAACACAACAAGACGTCACTATGCGGCACAGGCAGATGCAAGAAGGAGACAGGCAGCGAAAATGGTACAGCTGCGGGATAATGGATAGCAGCCTATCCTTTATTCCTCATAATATGGGATCAAAAGATATTCCCCTGCCATAATTGTGACATCTGTCAAATGATTCAGCCGCATGATCCGTTCGATATACAGCTCCATGCTGTGATAATCATCGGAATAATAACGGCTGGATATCTCCCATAAAGACTCTCCAGAGTAAATACGTACGCTTCGGTATCGTTCGGATTTCTCATCCACGCAGCAGGCTGTCTGCGTGGACAATTTCCGCAAGATAACCGTTGAACAAATTGCGAAAAACAAGATCTGCAGACATAAAACAGCCACCACAGCCTTTTGGCGCAGCAATGCAGACTGCCCTTCCATAAAAACCCCTCCCCCTATCCAAAAAATAAACGTACGTTTGGTTTATTGTATTATACACACGGAACGTGCGTTTGTCAAGAACATTTGCGAACAAATATTCTGAATATATGTTTGCATTTTAACTAAATATGTGTTAGAATAGAAAAAAGAAACCGTCTAAGCTGTTTGGCGGTTACAAAAAACAGCGGTATCCAGTATCCGCTGAAACAGAAAAATGCAATAGGAGGTGCTTTATATGGCATATGGTAAAATTACAGCAAAGCAACGGGAAATTTTGGAATATATCAAAAATGAGATTTTAAACAAAGGCTATCCGCCAGCCGTACGAGAAATATGCGAGGCTGTACAGTTAAAGTCAACATCATCCGTTCACGCGCATCTCGAATCTTTAGAAAAAAACGGTTATATCCGCAGAGACCCTACAAAGCCGCGGGCGATTGAGATTATGGATGAAAACTTTAATCTGACAAGACGTGAGGTCGTCAACGTCCCGGTTATTGGCAACGTTGCCGCTGGACAGCCGATCTTGGCCGTAGAAAATATTGAGTCTTATTTTCCGATTCCTGCAGAGATGATCCCGAATGAGGAAACGTTTATGTTAAAAGTAAAGGGAGAAAGCATGATCAATGCCGGAATTTTTGATGGTGACAAGGTGCTTGTACAAAAGCAGCATACAGCGGAGAATGGAGAAATGGTAGTCGCTCTGATCGATGATTCGGCCACTGTTAAAACATTTTACAAAGAAGACGGCCATATCCGCCTGCAGCCGGAAAACGACGCTTTAGAACCGATCATCCTGCCAGACTGCACGATCCTTGGAAAAGTGTTCGGTGTATTTCGTTTATTTTCTTAATCTTACTATCGTCTGCACAGATGGAATTGATAAAAAAGGCAAAAGCATTTTAATCATCCGTATGATAATGCTGGCTGTTACATTCCATCTGCGCAGACCTCTGGAAACGCTATGCTTCCAGATCTGCTATGTCAATAAACCTTCCGTCTCCCCAGATCCTTTCCAGATCATAAAACAGACGGTCTTCTTTCGAAAATACGTGTACGATAATATCGCCGTAATCCATTAACAGCCAGCTGGAGCTGCGGTTGCCCTCCACCTGCTTTAATTGTGCGCCTGCTTTATACAGTGCTTCCTCAACCGCATCCCGCATCGCTTCAATCTGGTTTTGATTGGATCCGTTGGCGATGACAAAATAATCGGCAAGCACGGAAATGCCGCTGATATCAATGACCTGGATATCTTCGGCCTTCTTGTCAGATAATGCGCTGCAGGCAAGCTTTGCCATTTGTTTACTTGTAATACTCATAAGCTGCGTTCCCTCCTGTTTTTGTAATATTCATACGTAACCTCGGTCGTTGGATCGATCCTGCCCGATTTTTGATTCAGATAATGCAGCGTGTCGAACAATATCTGCTCTACGGTCTGCTCCAGACTGCGGAACGCCATTTCCCGGATCTGCTCCAGATTCGCGGCCTTGTCACGACACGGTTCGATATAATCCGCGATAAATAAAATCATATCCAACGTCTGCATGGCAGGCTCTCCCGTCGTATGAACTTTGATGGCATGAAGAATTTCTTCATCCCTTATATCATATTTTTTCTTTGCGACCCACGCGCCTACTTTTGCGTGCAATAAAAACGGATTTTCCCGCTCCACCTCAGTTACTTCAATGTGATGCTTTTTGCACAGCTCCAGCTTTTTGTCATTTGGAATATTTTTTGCGCAATCATGCAGCAGCCCTGCAAGCATTGCTTTTTCCATATCATAATGATATGCCATAGCAAGCGCCGCGCAAGTATACATGACGCCGAGCGTATGCTCATAGCGACCTTTATCTAAGTGCTTTTGCAGCTTTTTTTGATATTTTTCCAATCCCTTCATCCTGATACCCGAAACCTTTCTTATGCAAATCCATATTTTATCTTACGCAAAGCCTTATCTTATTCAATACTTTTGATAAATATGATGTTCTTTTAAATACTGTTCCACCACTTCCGGAACGAGATAACGGATAGACTGCCCGCTGGTGATACGTTTGCGGATATTTCGGGAGGAAACGGAAAAATTCGGCGTATTGATAAAGTAGATGCTTGTCCCATACTTTTGATGCAGAAATTCCCGTATCGGCTGCAGCTCTTCCTGATTCAGTCCATCACGCACCGCCGCGAGGATCGTGCTCATGCGGCTGATCTCATCCGGACGCATCCAAGAATCAAAATAAGCCAGCGAATCCGCCCCCATAATGAAAAACAGATCGTCCCCGGCCGCCTGTTCGTAAAACGCCTGCACGGTCAGATACGTATAAGAAATACCTTCCTTACGGATCTCATAATCAGAACAGGAAAAATGCGGATTATCCTCTGTCGCAAGCCGCAGCATCTCCATACGGTCGTCTGCGTCCAAAATCTGACGGATATCCTTATGCGGAGACTGCCCTGTCGGCAGGAAGATCACCTCATCCAACGCATACTGCTCATGTGCATTCTCTGCAATGAGCAAATGCCCGTAATGAACCGGGTCAAACGTACCGCCCATAAGGCCGAGCCTTCGTTTTTTTGCCATTGCCGCACCCCGTTTATATGCTGGATTTTGCTGCCGGCAGCTCGATTTTCGGTGCTTTTTTAGACGGGCGATATAAAACAAACTTTTTTCCGATGACCTGAACGACATCTGAATGCGTGCGCTCTGCCAGGATATTTGCAAGTTCCTTCGGGTCGTCAAAGCAATTTTTTAACACGGATATTTTTACTAACTCACGTTTTTCCAGCGCGTCATTGACCGCATCGGTAACCGACGGTGTAAGGCTGGCCTTCCCAATCTGAAATATTGCATCCATATTTCCAGCAAGGCTTTTTAAATAAGCACGCTGCTTACTTGTTAAGTCCATGTTTTATTTCCTTTCTTCATTTCCGTTCTCTATTGATAGTATTCAAACTCCAGCTCGTACATACGCACAGTATCGCCTTCCTGAATGCCCTTTTTTTCCAGTTCCTTTAAAATACCCTGTTCTTTTAAAAACTTTTGGAAAAACAAAAAGCCGCGTTCTGCTTCCAGATTTGTATAACCAAGCATTTTTTCAATTTTCGGCCCTTCCACGACAAACGCACCGTCTTTCGGATCGATAGCAACGGTAAAGGCTTCGCTTGCAGCACGCTTTTCGCCGGGATCGTATTCCGACTCGTAAACGATCGGTTCGTCCTGCATTTCATCCAGCAGCTTTTTCACCGCGTAAAGCAGCTCTTTTAAGCCCTGTCCGCTGACAGCGGAAACCGGATATACAGCAACTCCAAGCGGTTCAAACTCTTTTTTCAGCTTTTCGATCGCTTCACCCTCGCCGCCGTAAAGCGCATCGATCTTATTAGCCGCAATGACCTGTGGTTTTTGCAACAGCTGTGGATTATAAGCTTCCAATTCCTGGTTGATCGCATGAATATCCGCAGACGGGTCACGCCCTTCGACTGACGCCGCATCCACGATGTGGATCATCACTCTAGTACGTTCGATATGCTTTAAAAATTCGTGGCCAAGCCCGACGCCTTCAGAAGCGCCCTCGATCAGCCCTGGAATATCCGCGATCACAAAACCTTCCCCATTTTCAAAATCTACGACGCCCAGATTCGGGTGCAATGTTGTAAAATGATAATTTGCGATTTTCGGCTGTGCATTTGTAACACGCGACAGCAGCGTAGATTTTCCAACATTTGGAAACCCGACCAAGCCTACGTCGGCAATCACCTTTAACTCCAGCTTCACTTCGATTTCCAGCGCTTCCTGTCCTGGCTGCGCATATTTCGGCGCCTGCATGGTAGAGGTCGCAAAATGCTGGTTTCCAAGACCGCCGCTGCCGCCTGGAAGAACGACCTGCCTGCGGTTTTCACCAGACATATCTGCAATGATCTTATCTGTTTCAGCGTCTTTAATGATCGTGCCAGCAGGCACCTTTAAGATCAGGTCGCTGCCCTTTTTTCCATGGCAGTTGCGTTTTTTTCCATCTTCGCCGGCCTGCGCGGCAAATTTGCGCTTGTGGCGGTAATCCGCCAGCGTATTGACGCCATCATCCACGACAAATACTACGTCGCCGCCTTTTCCTCCGTCGCCGCCGTCTGGCCCGCCGTTCGGCACATATTTTTCACGCCGGAAACTGACATGGCCGTTGCCGCCTTTTCCTGATTTAATTATAATTTTTGCACTGTCAGCAAACATATGGTAATTTCTCCTAACCTTGAAAACAAAAATACCGCTGCCTATTTTTCCCCAATGACTCTGCTGGTGAAAAAATATGCAGCGGTATCTGCTATGAAACGGTACTGCTGCTGCAGATTACTCGTTTACGACCGGATATACGGAAGCCTGTTTCTTATCTCTTCCTTTTCTCTCAAATCTCAGAATACCATCTGTTAATGCGAATAATGTATCGTCGCCGCCTCTGCCGACATTATTTCCCGGATGAATCTTAGTACCACGCTGTCTGTAAAGGATATTTCCTGCTTTTACAAACTGGCCGTCCGCCCGCTTCGCACCTAATCGTTTCGCTTCAGAGTCACGTCCGTTCTTAGTAGAACCAACTCCCTTTTTATGCGCAAAATACTGAAGGTTTAATGCTAACATTTTCTACACCTCCTTAAATGTTAATATACTGTATGCAGTCCCATAACGGTCCTGAATTTCCTGCAAGCCCAGAACCATCGTATCCAAAAGCAGCTTCGCGTCATGTCCCGCAGGACGATGAAAGCTAGCTGTGATCCTGCCGGATTCCTGATCAGTCTCCGCATCAAACGCATCGGCTGTAAACGCCTCTATCGCGTTGAGCGTATTGATAACGAGAACCGAAACGCCGGCGCACACAATGTCCTCCCCGGCATCCGCATATCCTGCGTGTCCGATACAGGAAAGCCCCGTATACTGCTTTTTACGGTTCTGGAAAATTGTAATCTTTATCATTACGATTCCTGACGATTCCTGCTTTTTTTCCTAACTGAAAAATCAGCTGTTACGCATTGATCTTTTCAATCTTAACCTGCGTAAATGACTGTCTGTGGCCATTTTTCTTGTGATAGCCGGTTTTTCTCTTATATTTGTAAACAATGACCTTTTTCGCCCGGCCTTCTTTAATAACAGAAGCTGTGACTGTTGCATTCGCAACGGTCGGATCACCGACTGTTAATTCTCCATTGCTTACGGCTAATACCTGGTCAAACGTAACGGTTGAACCAGCCTCTGCCCCAAGCTTTTCAATGGTAATGATATCGCCTTCGGATACTTTGTACTGTTTACCACCTGTTGCTATAATTGCGTACATTTGGCACCTCCTATTTATCATTACTCGCCAGCTTTGGTGATGTGCAGCAAAGCACATTCTTGAAAACGCGGCAGTCCAGACCAGACTGCCGCAAAACCCCGCTGTGCGGCATACTCATTGAGAATAGCATACTTAACCCGCAAGGTCAAGTTTTTTCTAAAAAACTTGCAAAAATCCATTGAAGATCGCTTCGCGATGGGATTTTTGCACTCCTGAATCATGTTCTTACGGTCTTTGCAGCGGAATGCAAAGACCTACCTGAACTATTACTAGTTATTGATCAGTTTGCTGTTCTCATCATTCCAGCTGTACAGCTTTCTAACTTCCTTGCCAACTTCTTCGGAACAATGCTCTGCTGCTTTCTTGCGCATCATCTTGAAGTGTACCTGGCGTCCCGCAGAAGACATATCCAGCAAAAATTCCTTTGCAAAAGAGCCGTCCTGGATATCTGCCAGGATCTTCTTCATTGTTTTCTTGGTTTCTTCAGTAATGATCTTCGGACCGGTTATATAATCGCCGTATTCTGCCGTATTGGAGATGGAATAGCGCATTCCTTCAAAACCAGACTGATAGATCAAATCTACAATTAACTTCATTTCATGGATACATTCAAAGTAAGCGTTTCTCGGATCATAGCCTGCTTCGCACAAAGTCTCAAAGCCTGCCTGCATCAGTGCGCATACGCCGCCGCAAAGAACCGCCTGCTCGCCGAACAGGTCTGTCTCTGTCTCTACTCTAAAGGTCGTCTCTAAAACGCCTGCTCTTGCGCCGCCGATTCCAAGTGCATAAGCAAGTGCCAGATCAAGTGCTTTGCCTGTTGCATCCTGCTCTACCGCTACAAGACAAGGAACACCCTTGCCCTCCTGATATTCAGAACGAACCGTATGTCCTGGTCCCTTTGGAGCGATCATGGTAACGTCTACATCCTTTGGCGGTACGATCGTGCCGTAGTTGATATTAAAGCCATGCGCAAACATCAGCATATTTCCAGCTTCCAGATTCGGCTCAATATCATTTTTGTACATATCCGCCTGTTTTTCATCATTGATCAGGATCATAATAATATCCGCAAGCTTAGCTGCTTCTGCGGTATTGTATACCTTAAGTCCCTGAGACTCTGCCTTTTCCTTTGATTTGCTGCCCTCATATAAGCCGATGATGACATTGCAGCCGGAATCTTTAAGATTCAGTGCGTGCGCGTGTCCCTGGCTGCCGTAGCCGATGATCGCGATCGTCTTGCCTTCTAATAAAGAAAGATTACAGTCTTCCTGATAATAAATTTTGTTTGCCATTTTTAAAGCCTCCTAAATTATTCAAAATATGTAACATCGGAAGAACCTCTGGTTAAGCCAGTTATTCCGGTTCTAGCCAGTTCAAGGATTTCGAAGCCAGACACCAGGTCTAAAAAAGCACTCAGCTTGTCCTGATTTCCAGTCAGTTCAATGACCATCGAATCCCGCGTGACATCCACGACTTTCCCACGGAAAATCCCAATCACGCTTAAAATCTCCTGCCGGCTGGATTCCTGCACACGGAGCTTTACTAAGATCAGCTCTCTTGTAACGGAGCTTCCTGCTTCCAGCTTTTTGATGTCCAAAACATCTTCCAGCTTGGCAAGCTGATTTTCAATCTGCTCCAGAATCAGCTTGTCCCCGCTGGAAACGATCGTAATCCTCGTATATCTCGGATCGGCAGTCACTCCGGCGGAAATGCTGTCTATATTGTAGCCGCGCCGGCTGAACAGACCGGAAACGTGGCTTAAGACGCTGGACGTATTTTCTACGATTAATGATAACGCTTGTTTTCTCATTGCGGAAACCATCCTTTTTGAATCGATTATTCACACAGGTTTTATTCTAGCACATTCATCTGGAATGTCAACAAATTTTAAGGATTTCATTTAGATTGCCTCTGTAACGGCTCTGCAGCTGTCACCTGGATACAACTTTCTACTATTTGACAAATACAAGATACTGGCTTAAAATATTATCCTCGTTGCTCTCTTGATTACTTGAACCATTGCTTTAACCAAAAGTACATTGCAAAAAACTAACATTGCGAAAGGAGCAATCCCATGATAAACGGCGCAATTCTATCAAAATCGCCAGACAAAACCCACTACACCTACCTGAACAAAATTTTTCAAGCCATGAACAGCTTCCAGACCTCCTATAACTGGCTGATCACAGACTGTGTCGCCTACCCAAAAAACACCGCCTGCGCGGATTGTATTGCGCAGGCGGTTGACTATGAAGGCTTTTGGAAAGAAGATCTATCCATTCAGCATCCGCTTGCAGCTGTGGAGCTTGCAGCCTATGACAGCAGCGCCGTACTTTTGCTCAGCAGGGAAAGCACACCCATACAATCCTTCCGGCAGGCATTCACGCACAGCAGGGATTTAAAGGAATATAATACTGCTGTGATTCAGACTTGCCGTGAGACGTCAATCCATCCCGCATAGCCAGAGTGCCGCTCCAGCTCCGGGATCGTAAGCTCAATGGCGCTGTTTGCGCTGCCGCAGGCAGGAAAAACAGTTTCAAACCGCCGCAGCGACTCATCCAAATATACGGTTACGCCCTCTTTTACCGCAAACGGGCAAACGCCGCCTACCTGATGTCCAATCATCTCCTCAGCCTCCTGCGGGGAAAGCATTTTTGCTTTTGTCGCAAACTGCGCCTTATATTTCGGATTGTCAATCCTTACATCCCCTGCCGCTACGATCAAGACTGCCTTTCCATCCACCTGAAAGGAAAGCGTTTTTGCAATTCTCTGCGGCTCACAGTGCAGCGCCTGCGCAGCAAGCTCCACGGTTGCGCTGGAAGTATCAAATTCCTGTATCCGGTCCTCCATACCATGGCTCTTGAAATATTCCTTCACTCGTTCGATCGCCATACTTTAAGTATATCCTTTCTTATACATGATCTTAATCCTTAACCTGAACCATAACTTCATTCATGCATTCGATCACAGTTCAAATCATAATTCAAATCATAACTTAAATTTCATCTTTCATCTTTTCCTGCATTTTCTCTTGGATCTTGTCTGAAAGAAAAGCTTATGCATTGATCATTTTTTGCCTAGCCTGCGCAGCTGTCAGCAGCATCCGTACATCTTCTTCCAGCTCGATGCGCCTTACTTCAATAGCAAACGATAAGTCCTGTTTTGCATTTTTTCCAGCAGGAGCATTTTCAAGATATCATCCGCAAGCTTGTAATCCTGCCCTTTTTTCGTCTTTTCAATATGCACAAAAATTTTCCCAACGATAGCATCTTCTTCAGAATAAAAATCAGGCTGCATATAAGTAGTTCCAACTAATGTTTTACAACTGCTTTCGGTTAAATAAAGCAGTCCCCGCGGCCATACACAAGCATATCATAACTACCGCAACTGCGATACTGCCATAATAATCCTTTGGATGTGCTGTGCCCTGAAGCAAAGACATCCCATCCATCAGCTTTACCGGAAGATACTTCCCGATGCTCGGAAATATATGGAACAGATATCCTCCGGCCACAACGCCTCCGACGCCTAAAAGCACCTGTGAGCTGCTTTGCGCTGCGGCTGAGAAAAACACGAAAAGGGCAATGAGCCATACCCCAAACAGCCAGGTCAATGCCACAGCCAGCAGCAGCTCATTTGCAATACTGTTATCCCAAAAATACGCATTATATGCATATGTGATCCCAAAGCAGAGCAGGTAAAGCACCGTCCAGGCACCAAAAACGAGCAGCGCTTTCGCAAACAGGACGCTCTGTCTGGATAGTCCCTTTGTCACTACGGGGATCAGCGTCCCTTTTTGGTATTCGTTCGTAAAATTCCCGCTGTTTATCAGTATAAAAATAACCAGTCCCGCTGGAATGTTTTTATAAAACTGCACCCAAGAGGTCATAGCGTCTATTTTCACAGACGCAGCTACCAATCCTGCATCCGCCAGAGATTCAGAAAGTGTTTCCATCAGCCAAGGCGTCAGCTTTGCAAACGCCGGATTCATAATGCCAAATAACGTAAAGACAAGCAGTAAAACAAGCAGACGTCCGCTCCGGCATAATTCCATCCATTCTTTTTTCAAAAATGCCCTCATTTGCCAACCACCTCCAAAAACAAATCCTCCAGCGAAGCTTCCTGCCGGTCAATGCGGAGAAATGGCAGCCTCTTATCTGCAAGGAAGCGCAGAATATCCGGCAAAAAAGCGTAATCCTCCAGCAGCAGGCGGTTGTCTCCAGCCGCCCGCAGACAGGAAAAAGAGGTTAAAAGCATTTGCACATCCTTCGGCCGCTCCAGTTCCAGTTCCGTCGCAGCTTTCTTTTTGAGCGAGCGCACTTGCGCCAGTGTTCCCTGAAGGACAATCCTTCCGTCATGTAAAAACGCAAGCTTATCGCAAATATGCTCGACATCAGAAAGAATATGCGTCGAAAAAAGCACGGTCGTCTGCTCCTTTACATTTACCAAAATATCCAGTAATTGCCTGCGCCCTGCCGGATCCAACGCAGATGTAGGCTCATCGCAGATAAAAAGCCTAGGGCGGCTAAGCAGGGCTTGCGCAATGCCAAGCCGCTGCTTCATGCCACGGGAAAAGCCCTTGATACGGCCGTGCTCCTTTTCCAGACCGACCATGCAAAGCAGCTCCTCGCTGCGTGCCCTTCGCTCCTTTACCGGTATTCCAGTAATTTCACCGCAAAACAGCAGATACTCATAGGGCGTCATATAAGAATAAAATTCTGGGACATCCGGCAGGTATCCGATCATCTGGTTGGTCCTTGTATTGCCGTAGCATACCGGCATCCCATCCACAAGTATTTCCCCGGAATCACTAGCCAAAAGCCCAAGGACCAGCTTCATCGCAGTCGTTTTTCCTGCTCCATTTTTACCGACAAATCCGAATACGGTATGCTCTGGTACGGAAAAGCTGACGTCACGAAGTACCTGCTTTTGGCCAAAACGCTTTGCAATATGAGAAAAAATAAGCATATCATCCATACTAAGCATCCTCTTTTCCAAGCAGAAAATACAAGATCGGGCCGACAAACTGCATCCCGACCAGCACAACGGCAATCCACAATCCACGGCTCCCCCGCTTGTAATTTTTATGCGTCATGATGTGATAGATCGTATAACCAAGCAACGCAAACTGAACCACAGCAAACGGGATCAAAAACGGCAGCATTTCAGAAATATCAGGCATTTTCCTCGCCTCCTTGTGTCAGTCGGCTGACAAGCCTTTGAAATTCCGGCTGTTTTTGAATACTTGCAAACGCAGGATGCGCCAAGGGATCCCGCAAATGCTGATGGATAAAGCTTTTATCTCTAGGCAGCATATTGCCAAGGGGCAGGCGGTCGATCCATTCGTCCAGCAAATGAAAGTAATCGTCCCCATGCAATCCGCAAAACTCCGACTTTAAAATCCGGTTCACACACCGCTCAAAGCGGGCGAGCGCTGCAAGTGCTTCCTCTGCTCTTGCATAAGTCGCATAAAAAACCGCACATTGGAAATGAAACTGGGCGACGGTATTCGGTTGGAGCGTTTCCAGCTGATACAGCTCCAGCAGACCAGTCACACGCCGGATCGTTTCCTCACAGTGCCCTGCTTCTTCCATATGCAGGGAAAGCTCCAATACCGCGTCGTTCGTCAGCTCCAGCAGGTCCAAATACTGCTTTGCCTGCGCAAAGCTTTTCGCCTTTTTGGTATCCCCGGCTGACTGGTAAGCCTGTATCAAAAGGGCCGCGCTCTGCGCCGCAAGGCGGGAAGGGTCTGCAGACGGCTCCAGAGCATCGATTGCTTCCAATGCTTTTCCAAGCTGAAGCTGCAGTCCAGCCTTTAGTACCAGCGCATCGCCGCAAAGCCCTACATCATTGCTGTTTTCCATGATACGGTCGCACCAAGCAGACGCCTCCTGCAGCATTGCCCTGCGCTGCTGTTCTGTTTTTGCCAGCATATAATGATTGCAGTACAAGATGCTAAGCTGCAGCAGCAGTGGATAACACGCGTAATACTTATGGGCAAGCGCCCGCGCATTTTCCAGTGCGTCGTCAAATGCGAGCGTGGCAAAATCCTTAGACAGCTCCGCGTATTTGCGCCGGATCTGCTCACTGGAAAGCTGGGAATCGTACCCGATCAATTCGTCCACTGTCACGTCAAAAAAGGACGCAAGCTGCGGTAACAACAGCAGATCAGGCGTATGCATCCCTTTTTCCCACTTGGAGACCGATGCCTTCGTCACTCCAATAAAATCGGCCAGCTCCTCTTGGGTCAGGTGCTTTTCGTGCCGCAGCCGGATCAGGTTATCCGGCAAATTCAATTTGTTCATAAGCGTATTCTCCTTACCTTCGTTTCCACGATTATAACAGGAGGATCCCGCTTCTTCAATCGACTGTTCCGATACTTTAAGCAATAAAGTTTCCCGTCTGGAAACTCTGGTACAGCATCATATGATCAGCATCGCATCCCCAAAGCTGAAAAACCGATACTTCTCCTGCACCGCCTGGGCATATGCGGCAAGTACCTGCTCCCTGCCTGCCAAGGCGCTGACCAGCATGATCAGCGTCGACTCTGGCAGATGGAAGTTCGTGACCAAAGCGTCGATACACCGGAAATGATATCCAGGATAAATAAATATTTGTGTCCATCCGCTTGCTGCTTTGACAGATCCCGACGCATCGGCTATGGATTCAAGCGTCCTTGTACTCGTCGTGCCTACGGCAATTACCCGGTGTCCCTCTGCCTTTGCGCGGTTGATTTTATCTGCCTGCTCTTTTGTAAGCTCGTAAAATTCGGAATGCATCTGGTGGTCTGCTACCTGCTGTGCCTTCACCGGACGGAACGTCCCAAGCCCTACGTGCAGAGTAACCTGTGCGATCTCCACGCCCTTTTGCTGTATCTGCTCTAAAAGCTGCGGTGTAAAATGCAGCCCAGCGGTCGGCGCGGCGGCAGAGCCTTCCTGCTTTGCATAAACGGTCTGGTAACGCTGTTTGTCCTCCAGCTGATGCGTAATATAAGGCGGCAGCGGCATTTCACCAAGCTGATCCAGAATTTGCTCGAAAATCCCGTCATAGGAAAACTGGATCACACGGTTGCCCTCTGCTACGATGTCTACAATCTCGCCAGTCAAAAGCCCGTCCCCAAACTGCAGCTTTGTACCAATCTTCGCTTTCCTGCCCGGCTTTACAAGCGTTTCCCATCGGTCGCCCGAAAGTCGCTTTAACAGCAGCAGCTCTATCACAGCTCCGGTTTCCGCCTTTTTGCCGAACAGCCTTGCAGGAAGCACTTTCGTATTGTTTATGACCAGACAGTCACCCGGCTGCAGATACTCTGTAAGATCCCGGAAGATCCGGTGGCTGATGGAGCCGTCTGCCTTATTCAGCACCATCAGCCTTGAGCCGGAACGATCCACCAGCGGGTCTTGCGCGATCAGCTCCTTTGGAAGCTCATAATAAAAATCTTTTACATCCATAATATTCCCCGCTCTTATTTTCTAAGCTCAATGCCCTCTGATTCCAACGCCTGGATCATGCGGCTCATCCGTTCATTGACCGTTTCATCGTCCAGCGTACGGTCCGGTGCGCGGAATACGATCGAGTACGCCATGGATTTATATCCAATCTTAATTTGATTTCCTTCATAAATATCGAACAATCGATAGCTTTCCAGATATTTTCCGCCTTCTTTTTCAAAAATCCTTTCGATGTCCCCTGCAAGCAGCTGCTTCGGGCATACCATACTTAGGTCGCGGGTAACCGCCGGGAATTTGGCAATTCCGGTATATTTGCGGTCAAAGCTGGACAGCTCCACGATATGCGGCATATCGATCACAGCCACATACACACGCTCCTTTATCGCATAATTCGCTGCCACAGTCGGATGGACCTCGCCAAAATAGCCAAGTACGATTCCTTCATAGCAGATTTCCGCCTGTCTGCCCGGATGCAGGAACGGTTTTTGTGCGTCAGGACGGTATTCCGGTTTTTTATGCATACCGACCTGCTGTAAAATTTCCTCAATCACGCCTTTTAACGTGTAGAAATCCCCTTCTCCATACATACCGAGCGTAAGCTGCATCCGTTCATCTGGAAGCTCTGTCAGCGGCAGCTCCTTCGGAAGGTAAATATTGCCAAGCTCATACAAGCGAACATCCTTATTTCTGCGGTTATAATTGGTCGCCAAAGAGGTCAGCATCCCGTTTAACGAGATCGTACGCATAATGCTAAAATCCTCACCGAGCGGGTTTGCGATCACAACTGCCCTGCGCAATGGAGAATCTGCCGGAAGCAGCAGCTTGTCAAATACTTTTGGACTTTCAAAAGAATACACCATCCCTTGGCTGAAGCCGCAGTACTGCGCCACATCCCTTGCAGCAGCTTCGATCCGCAGCTTATAGGACAGCTTGCCAGTCGTTGCTTCGCCGGATGGAAGCGTCGTACCGATCTTATCATAGCCGTAAAATCTGGCTACCTCCTCCGCCAAATCCGCGCTGCATTCCAAATCCTGTCTCCAAGACGGGATCAGCACTTCGTTTGTATCTTTATCATATCCTAATTCAATTTTTTTGAAATATTCCAGCATCGTTTCCGGCGCAATATCTGTCCCAAGCAGACGATTATATGCCTCCGGCTCAAACGCAAGACGCTTTCCTTCCCTAACGTTTGGATATACGTCTACGACACCGCCAACGACCTCACCAGCGCCCAGCTCTTCCATTAGCTGGCACGCACGGTTCATAGCGTTGATCGCATTATTTGGATCCAGTCCTTTCTCAAATTTCCCCGACGCGTCAGTGCGCATCCCGATTTTTTTTGCAGAACGGCGGATATTTGTCCCGTCAAAGCAGGCAGCTTCAAACAGCATCGTCGTTACGCTGTCTGTGATCATGGAATTTTCCCCGCCCATGATCCCGGCAATACCAACCGGCTTTTCGGCGTCACAGATCATCAGCACCGTATCATCCAGTACACGCTCCTGCCCGTCCAGTGTTACAAACGTTTCATCCTTTTGTGCGCGCCGCACAATGATCTGTCCGCCCGCGATCGTATCCAGATCGTAAGCGTGCATCGGCTGACCGTATTCTTCCATTACATAATTCGTAATGTCCACGATATTGTTGATCGGGCGGATGCCTTGTGCCGCAAGCCTGCGCTGCATCCATTCCGGCGACGGCGCGATCTTGATATTTTTTACAACGCGCGCCGTATAGCGCGGGCACAAGGTTGTATCCTCCACCTGTACTTTAATATAATCGTTAACATCCTCAGTGTTTCCAACTGGATGCAGCTTCGGCGGGCAAAACGGCAGGCCAAACGTTGCGGCTGCTTCTCTGGCAATACCAATCACGCTAAAGCAGTCTACCCGGTTGGACGTTACCTCATATTCTACCGATACGTCGTCAAGCCCAAGCTCCTTTACCGCGTCCCCGCCAACCGGAGCGCTGTCTGGGAAAATATAAATCCCCTCCTCCGGCGCCAGCGGATACATATCTCTCGTAGAACCAAGCTCCTCGATCGAGCACATCATCCCATTCGACAGCACGCCGCGCAATTTTCCTTTTTTAATCTTTATGCCGCCTTCTGTCCGGGAGCCGTCATGACCTCCCGCAACGCGCCCGCCGTCCAGCACGACCGGGACTTTTTGTCCTTCCTTAACATTCGGCGCTCCAGTTACGATCTGCACCGATTCCCCGCTTCCAATATCCACTTGGCATACGACCAGCTTGTCCGCATCCGGATGACGTTCGATGTTTATGATCTGCCCAATCACGATCTTATCAAGGTCTTTATCAAATTCCTCATAGCCTTCAGCCTTTGTACCAGAAAGCGTCATAGCATCTGCAAATTCCTGCGGTGACGCTTGAAGCCCCGGTACCAAATCTTTTATCCATTTTAAAGAAGTATTCATGTGATTTCCTCCAAATTCATTTTCCTGACATGATATTAAAATTGTGACAAAAACCGGTCGTCGTTTTCATACAAAAGCCGCATATCATCAATCTCGTATTTCAGCAGCGCGATACGCTCCAATCCGACGCCAAACGCAAAACCGGAATACTCCTGCGGGTCAATGCCGCTCATTTTCAATACCTTCGGATGTATCATGCCGCACCCTAAAATTTCGATCCAACCGCTCCCCTTGCAGAAACGGCAGCCGCTCCCGCCGCACTTAAAGCAAGTCACATCCACTTCAGCGCTCGGCTCTGTAAATGGGAAATGGTGCGGGCGGAATTTCACCTTCGTATCTTTTCCAAACAGCTCCTTTGCAAACTCCGCAAGCGTGCCCTTCAAGTCCGAAAACGTGATATTTTTGTCAATGACCATCCCTTCGATCTGATGGAACGACGGTGAATGGGTCGCATCCACCTCATCCGAACGGAACACACGCCCCGGCGCGATCATACGGATCGGCAGCGGACGGGTTTCCATCGTACGCACCTGCACTGGAGAAGTCTGGGTACGCAGCAGGATGTCCTTGCTAATGTAAAAGGTATCCTGTTCATCCTTTGCCGGATGGTCTGCCGGGATATTCAGCGCCTCAAAGTTATAGTAATCATATTCCACTTCAGGGCCTTCTACAACTTCATAACCCATGCCTATGAAAATACGCTCCACCTCTTCCAGCGCGATCGTATTCGGATGGAGGTGGCCGATGCGGTTTTTCTTTGCCGGAAGGGTAACGTCAATCACCTCTTGCTTTAACCGAAACTCCAGCTCTGCCGCTTCCAGCTTCTTTTTCGTCTCCTCCAGCATTTCCTCGATCGCCGCCCTAGTATCGTTTACCAGCTGCCCGACCGCCGGACGATCTTGCGGCAGCACATCTTTCATGCCCTTTAACACCGCTGTCAGCTCGCCCTTTTTTCCCAAAAAGGCTACCCGCACGTCGTTTAATTTGGCCAGCTCCTCGGAGGACTGTATTTGCCTTGTCGCTTCCTCTTTGATTGTTTGCAGTTTTTCTTTCATATTCATATGCAGCTTCTCCTTATCGAATGATTTAGAAATAAAAAAAACTCCCTCCCCAAAAAGGGACGAAGCTTATCCGCGGTACCACCCTGCTTCCCGGCGTTCACCGGGCACTTGACATACGTAACGTGTATGAACGTTCCGGACTACTGCTATGCCGTTTTTCTCCAGCATCGTTCCCCCGGACTGCTCCAGTGTGAAATCCGAAAGCTGCCCGTTCTGAAAAAAGCTCTCAGCGCCTCACTTTTTCTCTCTGTCAGCGGAATATGCTCTCGGCTGCGTTTATGCCACCTTCTTTGCATTTGGATATTTAGACTGACAACTATTATAGCGCAATGCTCTGCCAAGTGCAAGAAAAATTTTATTTCAGTTACTTTATCCAATAAATCGTTTCTGAATTTCTTCTAACAAATATTTCGCAAGCTCCTCGACCGGTCACCTTCCTTCATTAGAATCTCAAAAATATCCTTCCTATTTTTTTGATATTTCCCAATCCCTAATTCCCTAAACTTATCATTTAAAAAAGTAATGTATTCCGACCTATGATTATTTGATGTGTAATAAGCAAAATGTAAAAGGAACCACAATTCAATACATTCATTACTCCATGCCGTATGATACTGTAATTCAGGATTTTCTTCAAATAAGGATCTGCACCATATTTACCTTCTAAATATTGTTTATCATATTTTGCGTCCTTACGAACAGACTCACCTTTATCATTCTTAAATTCAACCAGAGAATATAAGCCTGAGTTCTGCCCCCTTCCCTTTGCTACAAACCATATCTCATCTCTTCTGAACACGTCGTTGTTCATGGTTGATAAGTCATGGGAAGTAAAAATTAGCTGCCCGCCCCTTTTATTTATGCTCATATCTGTAAATAATCGGATCACATATTGCAATAACATTGGATGAAGCTTTGCGTCCAGCTCATCTATGAGCAACGTAGTTCCATAGGTCAGGCTGCTTGGTGAAAATTTCGATATGCTCATGATCCTTTTCTTCAACCCTAAAATCTTCGATATCCAAATCCATCTCTTTGATCATATCTAATACCAACTGTTTTATACCTTCGGATCTTGCTATCGCTGTTCTCAATTCCTGATAAGGATTTCCGTAATTTAAAAAATCAACACAATCTTCAAACCAGTTCAATACATCATTTACAATCTCATTTTTCTTATAGGTAATTCCAAGATAAGATATCAACGGCAAGGTTGATGAAAGCTCTTCACTTATTTTTAATTTCCCAAAAACTCCCTTTAATTCTATTGATCCTGCATCTCTTCTAAAAAGAGCCGATCGCCTTCCAGTATCCATTTTCACTCGATCCAAACTTTCATAAACAACCTCATCCTCTTTTACATGAAGAATATAACGATATTCTGCTTTTATCGTTCTGAAAAACACTTCAAATTCTGTAGGTTGATCTCTCGCCTGCTTAGAAAATGCAAATGGCTCTACCGGAATTTTACGAGCTTTATAGTCACAATCCGCTTTATCACAAGTCGCGCAAAGTGGTCTTAACACTTTTGAATCTAATGTATGCAATGCTTCTAAAACATTCGTTTTTCCTCCCCCATTAGGACCATAAATAGCAGAAATCGGTAAAAATAGTTCACCATCTATGTCTTTAATGATTTTATTATCATGCTCAGAAATTGCAGCTGCCTGCATATCAAATGTTATCTCATCTCGTATACTTTTATAATTTTTTACTGTAAATTGGCACAACAAATAAAATAGAGCCCTTCATTTATGAAAGACTCTGGTTCTTTTCACTCCCAAAACTCCCGCAAAAATTCCACAATATCCACCGCCTTCGGCGGACAACCACCCAAATTCTTTGCAAAACAGGACGTACACTGTCCGATACCAAGGCCGCCTATTTTCCCGCGGTAGCCCTGTCCGATCGCAATAGATCCTGCCTTATGCCAAGACAGCTTCCCTTCGTCATTCAGGCGGTCCAATGCATAGATCAACGACCCATAACACGCCGAGCAAGCGTCCTTTGCAGACGCGTAAGCCGCCAGGCGTGATATCCGCCTTGTGCTATGCATAGGCGCCGGATCTGTATCCAAAACGCCTTCGTTCAACGAGATCCTATTTGCATCAGATACTTGCGCGCTTCCCACACCAAGCTGCTCCGCCAGACGGATATACGCGATGTCGCGCGGGTTGTAGCCCATGCTTTCCGCCGCAAAGCTGTCGCAGAGCACCGGATCCCAAAAGCCGAGCACACGGTTCATTACGACCGGATTACCGCCCTCTTCAAAGTCCAGATCGCCGCAAATATTGTCAAGCAAGATAAAATTTTGGTGGACGACTGTATTTAAATGCGCGATTGGCTTATGCAGCCCCAATGTGTGAAAGCGGCGCTTTTCAGAATTTGGGATCAGCCCCTTGCTATTTTTCAGCGCACACGTAACCGTCGTCTGACAATGGCCCTTTAATACCGGCAAATTGATCAGATAATCCAGACGCAGCGCCTCGTCGCAGACCGATATTGGCATTCCGGCTGCATCTAACGTCTGAAAGGAATCCTTTTGCAGATCCACAAATGGTACCTGGTGCCTGCTGCAGACGTCGTAAACCCCGCTGACCCGTACTGCCTGAGAAGTCCGGTCGCCGACCCAGGAGCCCTCCAGCACGACGAGGTTTACGAACCCCTCTTCCTTTAAATACGTTAAACATCCGTCTACCAGTTCCGGATGCGTGACGGCGCCTGCAGACGCCTTTTGCGCACCAAGAATATTTGGCTTAATGCCGATGCGCTTTTTCCTATCGCTGATATCCGCTGCCAGATCTGCCGCCTGCAGGATGCGGATTGCCATTTGCCGATAGTCCTCGCCTTGGATCACATAATAATCGTTTTTTGCCATAGCTTCCTCCTTGATATGATTCCTTTTACGCCGAAGCGCCGCTATTTTATCAAAAGCGCCGCCACGTCATTTACATTCGTTCCCGTCGGTCCGGTTACGAGCAACCCGCCGCATTTTTGCAGCGCATGATAAGAGTCGTTTTGCCGTAACGCTTCGTAAATATCCACGCCCTGTCCGGCCAGGCGTTGCTTCGTCCGCCAGTCGCAGTAACCGCCCGCAGCGTCCGTTGGGCCATCTGTACCGTCGCTGCCTACGCTAAATACCGCTGTACCCACAAGCCCCGCAATACCAGATGCAGCTGAAAGTGCCAGCTCTTGATTCCGCCCGCCTTTGCCATTTCCCGTAAGCCGCACAACCGTCTCTCCGCCTGCCAAAAATGCAAGCTGCTTTCCGCTTTTTGCATGGCTTTTCGCAATAGAAGCCAGAAACGAGCCTGCTTCCTTTGCCTCGCACTCCAGCTGGTCGGTCAGGATCACCGTCTGATAGCCAAGCGCTTCGCACTCCTGCGCAGCTGCAAGGCAAAGATTTTTTACGCTTCCGGTAACCTGTGTTTCCACATTGGACAATTCTTTTGGCGTTTCTGTCTGCAGGCATTGCAATGCCTGTTCGCTCAGCCTAAAGCCGTATTTGCGGACGATAGAAAGTGCAGCCTCACACGAGGACGTGTCCGGATATGCCGGGCCGGACGCGATCATATCCAGCGGATCCCCTAAAATATCACTGAGCACGATGCTGCATACGTGCGCAGGCTCGCACAGCTTCGCAAATTTACCGCCCTTGACAGCCGAGAGCCGTTTGCGTATCGTATTGATCTCCACAATGTCCGCACCGCACGCTAACAGCTGCGTTGTAAGATCCGCCAGCTCCTTTGCTGAGATCAACGGCTTTTCGAATAACGCCGAGCCGCCGCCGGATAATAAAAACAGCACCGTATCATACGGCGAAAGATCCTTAACAAGCTCCAGCGCCGCCTGCGTACCTTTAAAGGAATTTTCATCTGGCACCGGATGCCCCGCCTCATAGCAGTCCATGTCCGCAAGCGCACCCTTGACGTGTCCGTATTTCGTAATGACTACACCGCGCGTTATCCGCCCGTCCAGCAGCACAGACGCCGCTTTTGCCATCTGCCAGGCAGCTTTTCCGGCAGCTACAACATAAATGCTTCCGCTGCCAAGCTGCATTTGGCTGAGCGCCTGCGCAACCGCTTCATCCGGCTGTACTTTTTTGATTGCCCCTGCAATGATCTGCTCCGCATCCTGCCTTAACGTTTTCGCTTTTCGTTCTTCCATTTCTTCCATAGTTCCTCCATATTGCTCCGGCAAAACATAAGCATTGTATACAGCATTCATTTTACGAAACGGTATCTGTATAATCCAGCAAAAGCTTCACCGCAAGCTCCCGCGCCGCTGTGCTTGTCACTTCCTTATCATCCGTCTGGCCAAGATAGACGCAAAAATACAGATTTCCATCCTTATGATCTGCAAACCCAGTATACCACGCATCCACAACAATTCCATGCGCCATTCCCATTCCGGTTTTGCCGTATATCGTGCCGTCAAACGCTTCGGTACCTTCTTTTAACCGCATGACCCGCTTTAATTCCGCTTTCGTGCTGTCGGAATAAACAGAATCCGCACCGAAAATACGCTCCATCACCTCTGTCTGCTCTTTTGGTGAGATCAGCAAGGATGATTCGATCCAAAAGCCGGTTAATGCACGGTTAGCATTGTTAGTATTCAGCTGCCCTTCCCAGTCGGACATATCGAGGTTCCCATAGGAAAGCTGCTCCAACGCCCGGCGCATTCGCTCCTGGCCGATATCGTCGATAAGCTGTCTAAAATACCAGACGCACGATTCCCGGAACGCATTGCGAAAATCTATATCCTGGTTCCAGCTTTCCTTCCAAAATACTTCCCCGCTCCATGTACGCACCGACTGCGCCGGATCTAATATCCCCTGCTCCAGCGCCGTCGCAGAAGATACGATCTTAAACGTAGAGCAAGGAGAACGTCTCGTTGCAGCAAGCTCCTGGTTGTAAATAGCAAGCTGCCCCTTACCAGCATGATAAATTACAGCTGCTCCCTGAAAGCCGTCAAATTGCTCAGACCAGTCCACATCTATGATATTCGGTTCGGATGCCCGTTCATTCTGCGCATTTGCTTTCTGTTCCTTTAAAAACTCTTGCTGTCTGGTATCTTCATCTGAAGAAATCTTCTGTTGTCTGGTATCTTCATTCGCAGGAGACTCCTGTTGTCCAGTTGCTTTATCTGCGAAAGACTCCCGCTGTCCAGTTGCTTCATCTGCAAAAGACTCCTGCTGTTCAGTTTCTCCATCTGCAAAAGACTCCTGCTGTCCAGTTGCTTCATCCGCAGAAAGCTCCTGTTGTTCCTCTCCTTCCTCTGAAGTCCCTTCAGGCATTGCCCCTTTGCTTCCACTTCCAACACAACCACAAAGCTGCGCTGCAAGAAGCAGCAGGCAAACAGCTGCAGTATATCCGATCTTCCTTTTCATACATCCTACCGTCCCTTCCTCCGCTGTTAAATTAAGGATAGCTTTTCTTCCTTTAAATATTACATGAGTAAGATTACAAAGTCAAGTATTTCTGCTTTTAAAAAAACTTGCTATTGCGGTTATCAGAGAGTATACTAAAATCATCAAAAGAAAGCAGGTCAGCGAATGACAAAAAGAGCAAAAGTATTAAAGCCAGATACAATATTAAAAAATTATTGGAAGGATAACGGACGGTTTGCAGACCTTTTCAATGCAGTTTTGTTTGACGGGAAACCGTTTATCAAGCCGGAAGAGCCGGAAGAGCTGGATGACGCGGATACTGACGAATCTTCTATATTAGAACACCGGGAATTTGTCCAAAGCATACAAGCTTCGCGCGATATCATAAAGACGCGGAAAAAATCGCTGGCACACGGCGTAGAGTTTGTACTTTTGAGAAAAGAAAGCCAAGAGCATATCCACTATGCGATCCCCCTGCGGGTTATGGGCTATGACTATAGCACCTACAAAAAGCAGTATGACGCAAATGCTAGGAAATACAAAGCTTCCGACGGCATGACCGCAGACGAATATCTTTCCCGAATGAAACGGACAGATAAATTTTATCCAGTTATTACACATTATCTTAGATGGAAGTTCCCAAAAACAAAACGCAAAAGAGCAGGCCATCGAATACTGCGAAAAACATCAAACCGATCGATCCGTGATCATGGCAGTTGCCGGAGCCACGAATACAAGCATCAACTATCAAGCTTTTCAGAAAGGTGAGGTTACTATGTGCACATTATTTGACGAAATCGCAAAAGAGCATGAAACAAAAGGCCGTATGGAAGGCCGTATGGAAGGCCGAGCCGAAGAAATCATTGAAAGCAGCTATGAAATGAACCTGTCTGAACACGACATCCTGATGCGTCTGCAAAAAAAGCTGGATATCTCCTTGCAGAAGGCGCAGGAATATTTCAGCAGGTACGCAAAGCATACGATATAAAAAACTTCCGGTATCAGGTACAGTAGCCGTACCTGATACCAGAAGCTTTTATGCGAAAGCTTTTATGCGAATCCTTCCATGATCGTCAGAAGCTTTTTATACGCTTTTTCACTGGCGGCTCCATAAATAACCTCCAAGTCGCCACAGTCCATTACTACAACCATATGATCATAAGCATTGCTGTAAAAGCTCAGCTCCATCCCAATCCATCCATGAAGCTCGAACGGCTTTTTTTCCAGATTGGACTGGATAACCTGCAGCTCCTTTTCCGTCAGCCACAGTACAAAATCATCCGCTTGGTAAGAAAAAGCAAATACCGCTTCATAGCAAAGCACAGACTGTAAAAATTCACTGGTTGTATGTGCGCACAGCGTCCAGTTTTTATCATCCATAGACGCATAGACCGGAGGGTCCGCCTCTTTTAAATCCTCCCTGCGGATCCCAGCGCAGCAGCTTCCCTGATTTTCATTGAGCAGTATCAGATGATCACTATCTATGAGCCATTTCCGGCTGTGAAAATCCTCTGGACGGATCCAGTGGTCTTGCACTCCGTGTAACGCATCCGTGTCCGCCAGACTACTCCAAAAATCCTCCAGCACCCCTGGCAGCGCACCAAACAGCTCCTTTACAAACGAAATCTCACTTTGGTCATACCCTTTCAGCTGATCCTCCGTTACTGAATACAGCTGCTTTATCATTTCCGGTAAATTCATTCGTTTTCCCCCTTTAACCCAATACATACTAGCAATTTCTGACAAAATCAGACCTTGCTCTACCCTATATATCGGATCAATTTGCAGTCACGATTACCCGGATCTTCCTAAAAACAAGATGAAAACAAGCGATCAGAAACGTTTTTTTCGCCTTTTGTCCCAGCGCGCCTCGATTTCTTTATAATAAAACGCATTCAGCTCCGCACAAAAAAGCAGGATATACATACAAAAATAGATCCAGAACATTGTCAGCACAACGGTCGTCAATGAGCCATACATCGAAAACCCGTTAAAATAGCCGACATAAATAGACACCCCTACCGAAAATAAATACCAGACGACCGTACATAATACGGCTCCCGGCAGCTGGTTATGAAAGTTCACCTTATGCCCAACAGCTGCCTTGCGGTCTGGCAGCGAATAAAACGCTGTCATAACGATCAAGATCATGATGGGTGTAATGATCAAGATCCGGATGTCCAGTATTTTCGACACGACATTCCCAATGACCGGAAGATAAGAAACAAGAAGCTCCTCCAGCGACCGCCCGAAAATAATGAGCACAAGAAACGTCACGATCGATACAAGGAAGCTGAACGTATAGATGACCGCCTTCATACGCAAAATGATCCAGCTGCGTTTTTCCTGAACACCATGAACCTCATCCAAGCCATCCGAAAGATAATGCAGCCCCTTCGAAGCCGACCAGATCGCAATCACCGCCGTTGTAGACAAAATGCCCGTCGATTCGGAAAACACTTCATCCAGCACCGTTATAATAACAGGCTCCAAATAATCCGGCAAATACTGGTGCACCCACTGCAGCAGCATCGCCTCTGAAATCGGTGTATATTGGATCAGCGTGATAAAAAACATCATCAGCGGCACTAGGGACATCATAATAAAAAAGGCTGTCTGGGCCGCATATGCGCCAATATTATCCTCCTTGCACTTATCCATTAACCGCAGTCCGTCTAAAACAACCCGCTTCATACTCTCCCCTTCCACCTGCCATAATCCACATCAAGCTTCATCCGCTTTTTGACGATAGCGCGGGTGATGCTAGATATGCTGCACCCTTGCTCCGTCATAAAAAAACTCCAAGATCTGTTTGTAATTCCATCCTGCCCTGGCCATTCCAGCTGCGCCGTACTGACTCATTCCCATGCCGTGCCCGTTGCCGCCGCCTGTCAGCACATAACGGCTGCTTTTTTTATCAAACGAAATAGAAAAATAGGCGCTTGGCAAAAATCTCACGCTCGTATCCGTCGTCCCATCCGCATAAGTGATCTGCTCCATTGCGCAGCCAAGAATCGAACGTATATTATATTCCGACCTGATCTCCACTTTACCAAACTCAAACTGAACGGTCAATACTAAAATTGCTCCGCTTTTGCCCCGCTTCGAACAATACATCTTCTCCACACCGCCGAATCCCTTTAAGGATGCCGCTTTTTTCGGCTTCTTTTTCACAGTAGAATAAAACGTGATATTGTCCGGATTCAATTCCTGCCGCTGCAGCAGCTTTTCCTTCAGCTCTTTGAGGCAGGCGCTTAACTCTACCTTCGCCTTCCACCGATAGTAACGGCTGTTGCTGTCAAACGCATCCTTCTTCGGAGAGCGAATGTAGTTCAAAAAGTCCTTTTCCTTTGACAGATCCAGCTTTTGGCCTTTTTTTTTCGATTCCGAAGGGCTTAATGACTTGATCTTTAAATAAGGATAAGCAGATTCCTCTTGGTTCCAGATCTCCATATTGGCGGTACGGCCAAACGACGAGGAAAAATAATAAGCGTTTACAAGCTCATCCTGCGCATACAGCACCTCTCCTTCTGTTGCCTGAACCGCCTGTCGATCCGCTTCCACCGCTTCAGACTGGTTATACACCTGATAATTCGTACTATCATCGATCTGCGCATGATAACGACTGTAATCGTTCGCCGCCATCTGCCTGTAAACATAGCTGCGCGCGCAAACTGCCTGTGCCTTTAACGCCTCCGTCCCAAAAGAAGCCGGCATTTCGCTTGCCACAACCGAATACAGGTATTTTTCAATGCTTACGTTATTTACAAGGTAATATCCATCCGCATCCTTATATACTGTCAGCCTGCCATAATAGCCCTTCGAAACCGCCGCTCCGTTCTTATCTGATAAATAAAGCAATCCATCCGCACCGGACGACTCCACAAGCGCGGACTTTCCTTTTTTCAGCTTCAGCTTTTTCACAGACAGAACCTTCTTTTTTGTATAGTCTGTCTTTTTTCCGCTTTTTTTGACTGTCCAGCCGGTATTGCAGGTCAAATAAATCTGGTCATAGTGCACGCTTCCATTGTTTAACAGCAGCACGTCGACGGTTTTCGGAAGCTCCTGCCCCTTTTTGTCTGCCTTTGCCACCGCCGGATCCTGCCCTGACTGGATATCTTTTATTTTTGTAACGGCGCCGCCCTTTACACAGAGCGTACAAGACGCAGCCCCATCCATGCGCGCCAGCTCCCGCAGGCCGTCGGCGTCCGAACAGGCAAGCTCATATTCTGCTTTGCCATATTCCATTGTAATCTTGTCATCTTTTACACTTTGAACGACCGTCTGCCTCAATGGCACCGTTTTTTCCGATTCCGCGATAATACCGAGTATTTTTTGATCCATCCGGTAAATACCATATGTATGAAACTGCGATAGCGCAAGCGTGTCCACATCCGCCTGCAGCTCCTCTTTTTCAGTGCGGCAGCTGCTTCCATCCCAGGACAGCACTAAAACAGTCTCTTTTTCAACCGCTCCTGCAAGATCCAAATAATCCAAAATCTGCGCGTAATAGTCCATGACCGATTCTCGTTTTAAGCGCTCCTTACCGCCAGTCGCCGGAACCGCCTCCGCAAGCCCAAGTTTTTGCAGCAGTTCCTTGATCTGCCCCTGCGTCACATAAGCGTCCGCATCCCATTCTTCCAGCAGCGTATCGTCTGCCAAAAATGACATACAAGACGCCAGCTCCGCGTTCGTCACGTATGCCAGCTCCGTTTCCGCTTTTCTATGCCGGAATAGAAAAAGCAAGGCTCCCGCCGCCAAAGAAAGGAGCACGACCGCACCGATCACCCCTGAGCCTAGCCGTACCGACTGGCCAGGCATCCCTGACTGCCTGCGGCCGACCTTACTCATTCTTATGTTTTTACTTCCATATTTTCTCAACTTCTCTGCTCTATCCATATCTTCTGCTCCGAAATTTTTTAGCTTCCACGCCCACAGCAATCCCTGCAAACAAGCCTGCTACACAAATGATTCGCCTATATACATAAATATCCGCAAATTCCCTTATTTATTCCTGCTATTTTGCACAAACACAACCGTTTCACTCATCTATGAGCTGTTACATACAAGCATCGCTGTACAATGATAAAAGAAGCTGCGACCGCGCAGCTTCTTTTTTATCTGATTGACCTTAACGCTCAATATTGTATTTTATCATGTTCTGATTTTATCGGACCGTTTGATATGATTTTTACAAAATCGTACATTCTTATCCTTTTGCCTTTGTATTTTAGATCAAAATATCTTTTGTATTTTATCACAGACTTCGTCTGGATTTGTCTTCTGTTTCCTTCAGCTTTTGTATAAAGCACCTTACGTTAACCTTGTTAACGCTTCTCATATGCAGGACTCTCTGGTTGTCCCAATCTTTTGCAGCTTAATCTTGCATCTTCTGTATTTTGCATAGGGAGATATCTGCTTTCGTTCTTTTATCCTTTTTCTTTTGTAAAAACTTGCTTTCATTAGTAAAAGTACTCCCAAAATGCCGGTCCCACAATTTTGACTCCTAGCAAAGCTAGGTGGGTAACCTCAATGAAGCTTCTGCCTTCCACTGCGTAATGATGGCCTGACATCTACTTCAAAATCTTGGACTCCCGTAAAAGAAAATGTAGGTTCAAAATAGCAGGTTATCGCACACCCCAGGAAAGTACTTTTATTAAAATTGATTATACTCTACTATGTGCAGTATTGCAACAATTATTTATCCACAAGATGATGTATTTTATGGTATTTTTACTGGCTGAAACTCCCTAACTGCAGGCTGCTTACATTAAGGTACCGCTTTTTTCCCTTAAATTCAAGGTTTTTCAGGACTTTTCAATAAAACTGCACTATATATTTCCATGTATTTCTTTCAAAGCCTCGAAAAAAAAATTTGTTCTCAACATCCACCTAATCCTTAAATCCCATTTTACTCATCTGTTTTCAGCTGATCTCAACGTGCGTTTAAACGCCTTCGATTTTTTCAAGCTTGATCTTTCACTTTAATACTTTAGATTTATTTTTCTCATACTGTTTTAACTATACTATGAACATGATACATTCTTTTTTATATTTAGGCAAGACTCATACTTTTCAAAGAAGCTTAATCTAAAGCTTAAATAAACATTCTTTTTTTATTTATTGTAGAATGAATACTTACCATAATTTAGTCTTAATACAGGCTTTTTACATTTTTTATATTTAGATAAAACTCATACTTTTGGCCCTGTTTTAGTAGGAACCTTCTGCTTTCGTTATGGTCTTAACGTGAACTTCAGATTTACGATTTTCAAATTATGTAAACTTCATGTAACCCTCATACTTTCCACTTACACCTTAACACAGCCTTATGCTTTCACTTCCTTATTAACAGAACCCTCATGTTTTCCATTTGCATTCTAACACGAACCCCCTGCTCTCATTTTTCGTTTCATGTAAACCTATAGCGTACTGGCTCGCTGGTATTTATGGCAACTTTCCCGCAAACTTCCTTACGTAAATGGGATCAAAAAAACAGAAGTCTCACATTTTTTGTGAGACTCCTGCGTTTTGTACTAATTATAATGAATTTGCCTGTTCCACTACCTTCTCAAGTGCTTCAGCCGCATCTGCAGGAAGCTTGTTAAAGCCGCCTTCCTTCGTATCCAGCTCCTTCACATTGTTCAGGCGGTCTGTCATACGCGCCTTCATCTGTTCTACATAATCCTTATCACCTAAATCCGGTACGAAGCCTTCCCATTCGAAGATCTCGATATCGGTAAACGGTCCCCAAGGCTTGAAATCTGCGCGGTTTTCTACAATCGCTTCCAGAATGCCAAGCGTATCCTTTGGCTGAACCTTCTTGCCCATAAAGTCGCCTGTGTTGATGATATAGCAATCTACGTTTTTCTCAGCAACAAGCTTTTTGAACTTCTCGTAATCGTTCACAAGCGGATACGTACGGAATGGATTCGCATATGGTTCGATTACAAGTGCGTTCGGATCTACGCCAGGAGCAAGTCTTTCTGCTGTCGAGCGCTTTGTCGCAAGTGTTGCGCCCATTACAGATGCCAGAGAAGCGCCTTTTAATTTTACAACTGGCGGCAATGTCTGATCTTTCATGATCCAGAAAATAGCGTTAACCGGACTGTCAATCTTGTCCACACGGTTCGGTGACCACAGCTTGGATTTGATCGCACGTCCATTACCGTTACGGATATCTTCGGTAACAAGCACAACCTTGCCTTCATCATCCAACGTTGCGGAACAGTTCTGCGCTGTTAACAAGAATTTGTTATCCTCGCAGGCAGTCGGATAATCTGCAGTCTTATCAAAGTAAGTAGGCTCTAACGCGATCGAAGCACAAGTATCTGTGTTGATAACAAACGCGTCGTCATGTAGTACTTTAATAGAAGGATATTTTCCGTCATGCTTTGCATGAGTCAATGTGGACTTGCCGGAACCTGACAGACCAAATACAGCAGCTACATACTTAGAGCCGTCGTCTCTTGTATATTCCTTCTGTCCGCCGTGGCAGGATGCATAGCCATTTCTGTTTGCGATCGCCCATGCAAGTGTTAACGTCCCCTTCTTATGCTCTCCGAAATATCTCATGCCAAGAATTGCTGCGCAGTTTGTTTCGGTGTTAAAGTAGCATAAGCACTTACCATCGCATACATCCGTCTGGTCAGAGCCAGTCCACTGAGGATCAGAGAAAATGTAAACGTCCGGTTCATTGCCGTTTCCGACTGGAAGGGACTGCTTGTACATTTTCGTATACGTATCATTCATATACTGGAAGTTCAGCATCCAGTTGTAAAGGATGTTCTCTTCTCCTTCTGGGATCAGCAGATGAGCCTTTACCATAAATTCCGGATCCAGTCCAATGAATACCTGCGCATGATACATCATTTTCCAGCGCGTATCATAAACAGCATCCATTAAAATTTTGTCCAGCTTAGCGCAATCCGTACCTTCCTTACCGGTGATCCTTCTTGCAGCCGCATAACGGCCAGTGATCGAACCATCGTTAAACAGCAGCACCTTCGCTTCCGGCTCCAGACCGATCTCCTCCGCCTTATATACTGGCATATCCGTTACGATTGTTCCCGGTGAATTTTTCGCCAGCTCATAAGCTTCTCTTAAGGTGTTTACTTTTACGACATTATTGCCGTAAAATGGAGCTTCGATGATGGCACGCGTATTTGTGACAGGGGAGCTTGCTTTTGGGAAGCCCACCTTATTCGGGCCGATTTCGGCTCTTGGATAAAAGGCTTTTGTTGACATGAATCTATTCCTCCTTAATTTTATTTTTAGGATTATGTTTCCGTTTGAAAACGGAAAATTTCACTAACATAAACTATACACCATGTTATTTTTTTGTCAATCTTTTTTAGATAAAAAAATTATTTTTTGAGGTTTTTGTGCGTGGGAGGGGATGCATGGAGAGGACTCTGGCTGAAGGAAGTGGAGCTGTCATGTTGTCCCCATAAGACATGATATTTCTGGTTTCAGAATCTAAGAATTACTAAGTATTCTGCGGTTAGGTCTTGGCTGCAGACGGTCGCAGCACCAATTCGCCCTGGCTGGCACCAGAAGCTAAAGGATACCGCTTGGCTTCGCCCTTGGTTTTGTAGCAGAATACCAAGTAATTCTAATTTTCTTGCACAAGGCCCAACGAGACAGCCCCACTCCCTTCAGCCAGCTGGTTTTCACAAGCATTATGTACGCATCAAGGTATTTAGGGGGTTTAAATGAGGAACAGGTGTACGTATTTAAGCTATAGGAACTTAAAAATCGTACATTGCATGAGGGATATGTAACGCCATGTACCTGTTTTCTAAAAAATCCTATCCAAAACCGTTCCTTTGAAAACATTTCATTAATTTTTTATTAATTTTGTAAAAACTTGCACAATATTAATAATTTTTCTTGTTTTCAGGTTTTATCCTGTGTTAAGATAGTTGGCAGACAGGAGGTATGTTTATGAAAGAAAATGAATTTTCCAAAATCACACCCGAACTCCAGCGTCTTGCCGACCTTGGCAGCCGGCATTTCTCGATCGATCCGTCCTTATACGGCAAATACGATGTCAAGCGAGGCCTGCGTGATATCAACGGCAAGGGCGTGCTGGTCGGTCTGACTGAGATCTCGGAGGTGTGTGCCACAAAGAGGGATGGCGAACAGGTAATTCCTGCCGACGGCGAGCTGTTTTACCGCGGATACAATGTCCGAGACATTATTGCGGGACTTGGACCGGATAACCATTTCGGTTTTGAAGAAAGCGCGTTTTTGTTAATTTTCGGTAAGCTCCCAACAAATGAGGAATTAGCTGAATTTACCAGTCTGCTCTCTTATTACCGTTCCCTGCCGACAAGCTTTGTACGCGATATCATTATGAAAGCTCCAAGCCGTGATATGATGAATACGCTTGCGCGGAGCGTTCTTACCCTTTACTCTTATGATAACAAAGCGGATGACATTTCCGTTCCGAACGTTCTGCGACAGTGTATGCAGCTCATCAGCCTGTTTCCTCTGCTCTCTGTATATGGCTATCAGGCGTACCGCCATTATCATGACGGCGACAGCCTGTTTATCCACAAACCGCTGCCAGAGCTTTCGACTGCGGAAACCATCCTTCACATTCTGCGACCGGACAGCAAATATACACCGTTAGAGGCGAAGCTGCTGGATATTGCCTTGATCCTGCATATGGAACACGGCGGCGGTAATAACTCCACGTTTACAACACATCTTGTATCATCCTCAGGTACGGATACTTATTCCGTCATTGCTGCGTCCATCGGCTCGCTCAAAGGGCCAAAGCACGGCGGCGCAAATATTAAGGTCGTGCAGATGTTCGAGGATCTGGAAGCAAAGCTGCATGACTGGACCGACGAGGATGAAGTCCGCAATTACTTAAAAGCTATCCTTCATAAAGAAGAATTTGATCATGCCGGGCTGATCTATGGTATGGGACACGCAGTATATTCTCTTTCCGACCCGCGTGCACGTATTTTCCGCTCGTATGTTGAACGGCTGTCGATCGAAAAAGGATATACGGAAGAATTTGCCCTTTATTCCATGGTAGAGCGGCTCGCGCCGCAGGTCATTGCCGAAGAGCGTAAGATCTATAAAGGCGTCAGCCCGAACGTAGACTTTTACAGCGGCTTTGTATACCGTATGCTCGGCCTTCCGCTGGAACTTTATACACCAATCTTTGCGATTGCCAGAATTGCAGGCTGGAGCGCGCACCGTCTCGAAGAGATCTCCTACAACGGGCGGATCATGCGTCCGGCTTATATGAGTGTTTCCAGCCGCAGGGATTATATTCCGATGACAGAACGGTCAGCTGAATTAGAAAATCTGCTCGCATAGTTTCAAGTAAACGTAAAAAAGAACATCCGGCTGAACGCGCAAACTATCCAGTCGGATGTTTTCTTTAAAGATGTTCTTCCTTCACCTGTCGAAGCTTTTTGACATACCATACAATCGCAATGAGAAAGCAGGCCGTACTTAAAAGATCCACCACCGGCTGCTTAAGAACAAACTGGTTGCTGAGATCCGCTATCCCATACAAGCACACTGCACTCCCAAATACGAGCGTTGGCTGGTACATTTTCTGGCAAAAGCCCTCTGCATTTCTGATCCTCGGCTGCTCTTGAGCCGGAATAAGAATCGCGGAAGGGATCCCGGTTTTTTTCATTCGCACAGCCGCATACAGCGCATATGTTCCCAGGATCAGTATAATAATATCGAACATCAGTACGATTGTCTCTGATTGCATACCCTTGTATCTCTCCTTTCCATACCGTAAATCCATGTTTTTTAGTTTCTTTTTGCTATTATAGCCGTTTGCAGAAGGGTTCGCAACAAATTAAGCGGGTTTTTTATGAAATCTTCCAATTTTCCATTGCATAATTTGTATTTATCTTGTAAAATTCTAAATATAAGGTTTGAAAAAGGAGTGTATCATTATGTTATTATCGGAATCCAAAATTTTAATCGGAGATGATTCAATTCTGGCACGGAAACAATTAAAGGATATATTATCTGAGCTCGGCGCAAAACATTATATAGAAGCTGCAAATGGACAGGAAGCAATCGATAGATATAATGAGGAACCGGCGGATATTGTATTTTTGGATATTGTTATGCCTATTAAGGACGGCGTTACGGCTACCAGGGAAATCGTAGCCGCACATCCGTCAGCGGTGATCATTATCGCTTCCTCTATCGGCACAAAGGAACAGCTGAAAAATGCGATTGAAGCCGGCGCAAAGGATTTTATCCAAAAGCCATTCTCGGCGCAAAATATTAAGCGGATTATTGAATCACGTTTTGATCATTAAATAGGGGAGACAGTCTATGTATACACAATTTTTTGGCAATTTTCTTTTGCAACGCAACATTGTGACACCGGAACAGTTGATCGAAGCGATCAACCAGGAGGGAAACAGCCACATCAAGCTTGGTACGCTCGCTATGTACCACAATCTGATGACGGCAAATGAAATCGATGATATCGTAGTCGCACAGACACACGAAGACAAACAGTTCGGCGAGCTTGCGGTAGAGCGGAATTACCTGACAGAAGAACAGGTAAACCACTTGTTGTCCGAACAGAGCCCTGAATATTTGTTATTGGGACAGGTCCTAATTGAACAGGGCATTATTTCCAACGCAGATCTGGAGGATCTGATCATTGATTATGAATCGGAGCATGAGATTTATGACCTGGATATCCAGGTAGACCAAAAGGAGCAGGTAACCAAGCTGATCCGGCATTATTTCAAGCTGGGAGAGCTGGAGCACGGCGATTTGTATGAATCCTATTTAACACTGTTATTTAACAACCTGATCCGCTTTATCGGCGCGGATTTTACTCCCATGACACCAGTTCGCTGTGAAGAATTTGCTACGCAGTTCGGCATTTCACAGCATATTGACGGAGAATACCATATCGTGACAGGCATCGATATGAGCTGTGATATGGCGATTGAATTTGCTTCACGCTATGCTATGGATACGTTTACAGAGTTTGACGAATATGTACAGGCATCGTTGGAGGACTTTATCAATCTGCACAACGGCTTGTTCACAGTAAATATGTCCAATAACTATTCCATTGAGCTGCAGCTGGCTCCTCCGGAAATGCATGATGAGGATCTGATTGATCTGAACACAGACGCCACATCCTTCCTGTTCCCGGTATTATATCCGTTTGGAACGATTTATTTCCTGCTTTCCATTTAGCAGCGCAGACAGGATACTACATGAAAATATGTTTTCTTACATAATAAAAAATTCCTGATAACGAAATCCATCAGGAATTTTTTTATTATGATCCGATTCTTATCATTCTTTTCTTATACATTCAAAAAACGCTTCACAACCTCCGGCATTTGAGGCGCGTCACATTCTGTATGGTGCAGCACTTCTGCGGTACGTATCTGCTCGATCGCTTGCGGGATCTTTCTGTTGGCAATCCTGCTCAGCTCATCCACCAGCTCAAAATCTCCTTTGGCATCATACGATGGATCGATCGCGGTCATAACGCTTCTTGTAAATTTGAACGGACTTGCCGTTGATACAATGACCGTTTTTGCCGTATCTGCTGTCTGCTCCTTATATTTTTTATATACGCCGGACGCAACTGCCGTATGCGTATCCAGTACATATCCGGTTTTTTCGTACAGCTCCTTGATTACCTGCGCTGTCTCCTCTTCACTTGCATAATTGCCGTAAAAATCCTGCAGGCCTTCGCGCATGGCATCCGTAATCTCGTAAACCCCGGTTTCCGTTAAGCTTTTCATAAACGCTGCATTCTTTTGCGCGTCATTTCCCGCAAGACGGTAAATAAGGCGTTCCAGGTTGCTTGAGATCAAAATATCCATAGACGGCGACGAGGTCAGCTGAAACGCACGGTTTTTATCATACCTGCCTGTCTCGAAAAAGTCATACAGCACCTTATTTTCATTCGACGCACAGATCAGCTTTGCGATCGGCAGTCCCATCAGCTTTGCATAGTAAGCTGCCAGAATATTTCCAAAATTGCCGGTTGGAACTACCACATTGATACTTTCTCCGTCTTGAATTTCTTTTTTTTCAAGTAATCCTGCATATGCATACACATAATATACAATCTGCGGTACCAGACGCCCGATATTGATGGAATTCGCTGAGGAAAACTGGTATCCGTGTTCCGCAAGCTCCTGTTCAAGCGTCTGGTCTGCGAACATCTGCTTTACCCCTGTCTGCGCTTCGTCAAAATTTCCATGAATGCCGACAACGCAGGTATTTGCCCCCTTCTGCGTTACCATTTGCTTCTCCTGGATCGGGCTGACGCCGTTTTTCGGATAAAACACAAGGATCTTTGTCCCTGCAACATCCGCAAATCCTGCCAGCGCCGCCTTACCCGTATCACCAGACGTCGCTGTCAGTATAACGATCTCATTGTCAACATGGTTCTTTTTCGCCGAAGCAGTCAAAAGGTGCGGCAGGATCGACAGCGCCATATCCTTGAACGCGATCGTAGCCCCATGAAACAGTTCCAGGTAGTACGCACCATCCGCGCTTACAAGCGGGGCGATCTGCGCCGTATCGAATTTACTGTCATATGCGGCGCTAATGCAGTCTTTTAATTCCTGTTCGGTAAAATCCGTCAAAAACAGCTTCATAACGGCATATGCGGTTTCCTGGTATGTCATAGCGGACAGCTCCTTCAAGCTTACGTCCAATACAGGAACCTGCTCCGGGACAAACAGGCCGCCGTCCGCGGATAAGCCTTTTAAAATTGCCTGGGAAGCGGTCACCTTTACGCTGGCGTCTCTTGTGCTTGTGTACATAATGTTCATAGTATATCCTCTTTCATTTTCCTGATGGATGATTGTATTGTTGCTTTTTTGTAACAGTCCAGGCAGGTCTTTGCACCTTGCTGCAAAGACCGTAAGAACATGGTTCAGGAGTGCAAAAATCCCATCGCGAAGCGATTTTCAATGGATTTTTGCAGATAATATTTCAGCTTGCCTGCACTGTTACGCTTTTTTCTACCATATTTATTATAAACAAGATTCAGATTTTGACAAGAGCTACGAAGCATATTATAATAAAATAGTTGCTCGCGTGTAACAGTTCAGGCAGGTCTTTGCATCCTGCTGCAAAGACCGTAACAACATACGCATATAACGATAAATAAGTTTACATAAGGAGATATTATGTTAACAGGAGTATTCCAGGCCCAAAAAAAAGACGGTACCATCTATTACCGCTCCAATATCACCTGCCGGAGCAAGCATATCAGCCTTGGCAGCTTTTCTACTGAACAGGATGCGCACCAAGCTTATCTGGAGGCCAGCCGGATACTGCAGGATACGAAGATCACAATCGACCTTGTGCTCTTTTCCGACTTTCTGCTGCGTCATGAAAAGATTGTTACCCTGCTGAATTTCCGTGATAACCATATCTATATAAAAAATCCGATCTATATGTTCCGCTCCTATTTCAGCTACTATCTAACGCCAGAGGAAATCTATAAGTTTGACATAGACGACCTGTTTTATTTTTCCGGCCACAAGCTGCTAAAGCGTGGCGGTCATCTGTATGTAAATGATTACGGTATGCAGGTAACGGTACTCTCCCGCTACGGCATCCGCAATTTCGCCGTAGCAGGCAGAGATTACCTGTTCGCCAACCAGGACCCTTATGACCTGCGGTATGAAAATATTATCAACATCAACCCATTTCATGGCGTCAGACGCTCTGGAAGCGGCACAGCTGTTTTTTACGACACCTTTATCCATATCCGGGGTGATTTTAAGATAGGCTCCTACCGGACGCTGCATGAAGCCGCAATCGCTTATAACAAAGCGGCTGACCTTGCGCATCAGCATGGAGTTGCAAAAAACTTTCCTACCAATTTTATTACAGAGCTGACCGCCAAGGAATATGCACAAGCTTATGTGGAAGTGAAGATTTCAGATAAATATAAAAAATATTTAAAGCAACTGGAATAGCCTTTGTCCACCAAACGCAGCAAATGCTCCATAAGCGTTCGCAGCACAGTGCGCGAGCTGCTTTTGGAGCATTGCATCTGCCTAATTTTTCTGGTTGATATAATTTACAAGCCCTTCAGCTTCAATGATCTTTTGCATAAACGGCGGAAATGCCTGTCCTTGGAACTGGGTTCCTTTTGTAAGGTTTTGGATCACACCGCTGTCAAAGTCCACCTCTACTTCATCTCCTGCCGCAATCCCCTTTGCCGCTTCCGGGCATTCGATGATCGGAAGCCCGATGTTAATTGCATTGCGGTAAAAAATGCGGGCAAAGGTTTCCGCGATGACGCAGCTGACGCCTGACGCTTTGATCGCCAGCGGTGCGTGCTCTCTGGAAGAGCCGCAGCCAAAGTTTTTGTCTGCAACAATAATATCCCCATTCTGCACTTTTTTTACAAATTCCTGGTCGATATCTTCCATACAGTGCTGTGCAAGCTCCTTCGGGTCAGAAGAATTTAAGTACCGCGCCGGAATGATTACGTCTGTATCTACATTATCACCATATTTGAATACATGGCCGTTTGCTTTCATGAATATTTTCCTCCTACTCTTGTCATCGTGCAGTCCGTACTGCCGTAAACCGCTCAGATACCCAAGCGGCCTCAACCGTCTACCTCGGCCCTGCGATCTTGCCTGCAACGGCGCTTGCTGCTGCGACTGCAGGGCTTGCAAGGTAAATTTCAGACTCTACGTGGCCCATGCGTCCAACAAAATTCCGGTTTGTGGTCGAAACGCAGCGCTCACCTTCGGCAAGAATGCCCATATATCCGCCCAGACACGGCCCGCAGGTCGGTGTACTCACAATCGCGCCCGCTTCAATAAAGATCTTCAAAAGCCCTTCTTCCATCGCATCCAGATAGATCTGCTGGGTTGCCGGGATAATGATCGTACGCACGCCGTCTGCCACCTTGTTCCCTTTTAAGATCTCCGCTGCGCTGCGCAGGTCGTCAAGCCGTCCGTTCGTACAGGAACCAATCACTACCTGATCGATGGCAATGTCGCCGACCTCGTCGATCGTTTTTGTGTTTTCCGGCAGATGCGGGAAGGAGACTGTAGATTTTAACGTACTTAGATCAATGACAATCTCACGCTCGTACTCTGCGTCCGCATCCGCTTCATAGATCTTGTACGGACGGCTGGAATGCTCTTTCATATATGCCTTTGCCAGATCGTCCACCGGGAAAATCCCGTTTTTTGCGCCTGCTTCGATCGCCATATTTGCGATCGTAAAGCGATCGTCCATCGTCAGGTTTGCAATGCCGTCTCCGGTAAATTCCAATGACTGGTACAAAGCGCCGTCCACACCGATCAGTCCGATCAAATGCAGGATCAGATCCTTGCCGCTGATATATTTGCGCGGTTTTCCAGTCACAACGACCTTGATCGCAGACGGTACTTTAAACCAAGCCTTTCCGGTTGCCATACCCGCCGCCATATCGGTGCTGCCCACTCCAGTAGAAAACGCGCCCAAGGCGCCATACGTACACGTATGTGAATCCGCCCCGATAATCACGTCGCCAGCCACAGTCAGCCCTTTTTCCGGCAGCAGCGCGTGCTCGATCCCCATCTGTCCAACGTCAAAATAATTGGTGATCTCGTTTTTACAAGCAAATTCCCTCACACACTTACAGTGCTGTGCAGATTTGATATCTTTATTCGGAACGAAGTGATCCATAACAAGTGCAATCTTATCTTTGTGAAACACACCGTCCACATTCATTTTTTCTATTTCGTGGATAGCGACTGGTGATGTAATGTCATTGCCCAATACGAGGTCCAGATCCGCCTCAATCAGCTGCCCTGCTGTTACGGATTCTAATCCGGCATGAGCCGCCAGTATTTTCTGGGTCATTGTCATACCCATAATAATTCCTCCTTTTTGTTTCGATTTGATGTGTCCATTGTAGCATAACATCAGCTATAATGCCAATATATCATAAATATAGATATCATAACTTCAAATTATATCTATCGCACACAAATCCTTCTGCCTTGCCGGAAAAGATTTGCATTTCTTCGATCTATTATTTATAATAACCTATAAATAACCATATCAAAGGAGAAACGCCATGCTCTTTGAACTTACAAATACAAGCGCTGCCGCACCCTTATTCGACGGCTGGGAAGAAACGCTGATCTGGTCCTGTCTGCAGGGCGTTATGGGAAAAATCTATGCAGACGACGCAGAGCATCCGGCTTCTGCAATCGCTGTGAACGGGGATTTTACTTTTTTCGCCGGAAAGGCGGACATCAGCCTCGTATCCTGCCAGTCCAAACAGTGTACCAAGCAGTTTATGATCCTGGTTCCGCAGACGGAGTATTGGCAGGAAGCCATCCTGCAATATTACGATGAAAACGCGCAGCTTGTCTCCCGCTATGCTATAAAAAAAGAACCAGATATCTTTGATACTGACAAGCTGGAAAAGATCGCAGCCTCCCTGCCAACAGCCTGCAAGCTTTCCATGATCGACCAAACGCTTTACGAAACGTGCCGTTCACAAGCTTGGAGCGCGGATCTGGTGTCACAGTTTCCGGATCCAGAGTCCTTTTGCACACTTGGCCTTGGCGTGGTCGTCTGTAAAAACGGTGTTGTCGTATCCGGCGCGTCCTCGTATTCCCGTTACGACGGAGGGATTGAAATAGAGATCGATGCACAGAACAAAGCGTCTGTCGCGCTTGCGGAAAAATTGGGCTATCATTACAGCCATACCTATCCAGCGATTGAGATCCGCCGATAAAGGAGTACGCATGAATCAAAATTTGTCATCTTATTATATTTTTCATACGGTCGCTGAATGCGGAAATATATCCAAGGCTGCTGCAAAGCTTTTTATCAGCCAGCCCGCTGTCAGCAAAACGATACAAAAGCTGGAAAGCAGTCTGGGCTGCCAGCTGTTTTTACGCAGCTCGCGCGGTGTCAGCCTGACCGAAGAGGGAAGGCTTTTGCAGGAGCACGTAAAAGCGGCATTTGATACCCTCTCTCTTGGAGAAGAAAAGCTAAAACACGCAGCCGCACCTGGCGCCGGACATTTGAAGCTCGGCGTCAGCTCGACGCTCTGCCGTTATGTCCTGCTAACGTATTTAAAGGCGTTTACACAGAAATATCCGCAGATCAATCTTTCTATCATCTGCCAGTCTACGAGCGATACGCTGCGCCTGCTGCAGGAAGAGCAGCTGGATATCGGGCTTATCGGGATGGGGAACTACCGCCTGCCGCATACGCTGGCGTTTGATCGGCTTTGTGATATTGAGGATATTTTTGTCGCTGCCGGACAATACCTGTACCAGCTTAAGCAGCGCGGTACGAAGGATTCGGATCTTTTACAGAGCTGTTCTTTGATGATGCTTGATAAAAATAATATTTCCAGACAGTATATCGATGAATATCTGCAGAATAATCAAATCACAGTAAAAGAATGCATGGAAGTCTCTTCGATGGATCTTTTGATCGAATTTGCCAAGATCAACCTTGGGGTCGCCTGCGTCATACGTCAGTTTGTAGAGCCGGAGCTGGCAGACGGCTCTCTTGTTGAGATCCCGCTGCCAGCCCCTATAAAAAAGCGTTCGGTCGGCTTCGTATACCGCCCGCGTCAAAACGCATCCAAAGCCTTAGAACAATTTTTGGCCTTTTCCCGTTCGCTTGGACATCCAAAGCATCCATAACAGTATGCGCGCTGTCTGCCCAACACGACGTTCCTACTCCGCTTCGTCAAGCTGCTCTTTTGTATAATAACCGCTGTCAATCAGCACCTCCTGCAGATTATCCGCGTCTACCAGCGTCGGCGTACACAGAAAAGACGGAACGGTAATGACATTGTTATGATACTGTTCCGTATCGTTGATCTCCGGCTCCGTTTCTTCCAGCACCGCATCGATCATCGTCACGCATCTGTCTGCAAGAATGCTCGTATCCAGATATACGGAAGCCGTCTGTATCTCATCCAGAATATGCCTGCACGCAGAGAGTTCACAGCCCTGTCCCGTGATCACAGGCCAGTTGTCCGCAATGTATCCGGCTTCCTGCAAAGCTTCCTTGCAGCCATAAGCCATGCTGTCGGATACTGACGCACAGATATCCAGCTCCTCGTCCGTATAATAGCCCGCCAGATAATTTTTGCACCACCCTTTTGCGGTTTCCAGAAATTCCTCTGAAATACTGGTATCCTCAAATGAAGTCCTCCCCGTTTTACATACGAGCCTGCCGTCGTCCAAATACGGCTGGAGTACTTCCATCATCCCTTCATAGGTCAGATAGGCATCATGATCCTCCGAACTCCCCATAAAAAATTCAATCGTCTTATAATCTCCGTCATCAAGCTTTGAAAGCTCCGCCTTTTCTTCGATTTCCTGACCGAGCATTCTTCCAATGCCCTTCCTGTCAAAGGCTACGTAATAATAAACAGCGTCCGTATCCATCAGCAGCCTGTCATAAGAAATCACCGGGATATCCGCGTTCTTTGCTGCTTCAGCCGCATCAGAAAGCTTCCCGGAATCGATCGGCGCCGCCACGATACAATCCACCTGCGCCTCGACAAAGCCTTTTATTTGCTCTGCCTGCTGCGTCGGGCCGTCGTCTGCAAATTGGACGTCCACCCGATAGCCTTTTGCTTCCAGACCTTTTTTCATAGCCTCTGCATCATCCACCCACCGTTTGTCAGACTGGGCTGGCATTGCAAGCGCGATTTTCTTGCCGTTTTCGGTCGTATCATCGATCAGTGTATCGTCTGTCTGTGTATCATCCGTCCGTGAAGGGACATCCGTCTGTTCCTCGTCTTCCTTTGGCGGCTCTACAGGATCCGTTACGGTCTGCTCGTCCTTGCCGCAGCCAAACAGCATAGCCGCTGCCGTTAGTGTACCTAACGTTATACCTAAAAGCTTCTTCTTCATATTCATACCCCCTATCTCTATATGCTCGATACCATATTCTCACCTAATATTTTTTGGCTTTGATGTACCAATTATAACACAGATCCGGGCGCAAGGAAATAGTGATTTTCTATGCAAAAACTGCCATGCCAGCCTGCAAATGCTTCCATACTCGCCAGCCGCCAGATTGACAAGCCCTGCCAGTCCATGTTACCATAGCAAAAACACGCTTATAAAAAATGAGAGAGGAGTTATCTACCTATGAAAAAAAGAACCATCGTAAGCTCCCTGCTTGCGCTCAGTATTTTGGCTGCGTCACCGCAGCGGACGCCTGCCGCAGTACAAAAAGCACAGGAAGTGCAAGATCAGACAGCCGGGCAGGAAACCATACAAGACCTGCCAGATACACAGGAAACTATCGAGCCGCAAGTAGTCATCCCTGCCGCTTCGACCTCCAAGCAATCCTCAACGGCTATCCGCATCACCTGGGATGCTGCAGAGGACGCTTCTGTCAAATACTACTACGTCATGCGCCGCAGCACCAAAAACAGCATCGGCAAGGGCGCTTGGACAACAATCGCAGAAATCGAAGTAGAGGCTGCCAGCCAAGACGCCTCTTATACTTATACCGACAAGCTGAAATCATCCGCTCCGCAGCAGTATGAATACAAAATCTGCACGCTTTTTGATCTGGAAGGCGAAGCCATTGACACCCGTACCGACGCCTATGCAGACGCAACCAACGAAGCCGCCGCATTCGGTACAAATATCAAAGTCTGCATTGACGCCGGCCACTTCGGAACATTAAATAACAATTTTACTTTTACCGGAGTCGACGGAAATTTCCCGTATTCCGAAGCAGAATTTAATCTAGAGACTGCAAAAGCGCTGCAGACAGAATTAAAAGACGCATACGGCATTGACAGTTATCTGACCCGTACCAAAAGCTCCGTTTCCCTTTCTTATGGCGGAAAAACCTACAAAAACGAAAATCTGGACCAGAAAAATATCGCTGTCCGTGGATATATGGCAAAGGCGAAGGACTGCGACCTGTTCGTCTCTTTACATACCAACTCTACCAGCCGCCAGACAAAGACCTGGAGCCAGCCGAAAAGCATTAATAAGGCGTATGTATTCGTCAACCGGCCGGCCCATACGAGTGACATCGGCATGAAGATCGCCAACATCATCGGTACAAGCCTTACAGAATACAATCAGGAAGCGGGTATCCAGACCGCGGGATTTACCAAACGCTCCAAAAACCGGGCAGCCAGCTTTTCCACGATACAAAATGACGCCGCAAAAACAAACGGAACCGTCATCCACCGCCGCAGCAGCTCCGGCAGCGATTATTACGGTGTTTTACGCGGCGCGGCTGTGGACGGCGTTCCTGGTATTCTTGTAGAGCACGCCTTTCATGTCACGCAGATCGTCAGAAAACGCGCCGCGTTATCGACCGACCTTTCTGAAAACTGGGCAGCCTGCGACGCATATGGCATCGCCTGTGGATATGGATTTTTAAAATAAAAAAATAGGCGGAAGCTGGATCTTTAGAAATTCCCAGCTTCCGTCAGTTTTTTACCCGTTGATTGCCGCATCACACACATTTACGTATCAGATGCTATAATCCAGGCCATATGCATGATTAGTATGATCCTGTTCCTTGATCTTGGACCAGTCCACATGGTTCATTTTCTCAAGCAGCTCTTTCATCGAAGAAGCCGTTACCTGCGTCCGTTTGGAACGGATGGTGCCAGGCGCTTTATTCTGCTCCTTTGCCTGCTCGATACGATCCCGCTGGCTGTCGCTCATCTTTTCCAGCCCTGCGAAATAAGTAGCGGAACCATTGCTGTCAAAGGCAATGCCGATCTGCGTGATCTCCCCTTTTGCAGACGACGGGCCAAAGCCGAATTTCTTGTTGATCTGCTCGGACATCCGCATACCTTCGCGTACTCTGTCCATCATTTTCTTTTCGTACTTCTCGTCAGCAGCCATTTTCTCCAGCTCCTCACTCGAAAACAAAACCGAAAACTCTTTCGTACCGCGTGAAAGGACTTCCTTTGGGTCATCCCCCTTGCCAGCTACCATGACGTCCATGTCTCCGTACTTCTTTTTCAGCTTTTCCAAAAGCTCCTGTGCCCTGTCGGACAGCTTAAGCTGGCTGTCACTGTTCTGCGTGCGGCTGGACTTATTTGCTGTGTTTGTTCTTGTACTGCTGTTTTTGCTGTTTACGGCATTCTGATAAGAAAGCTCCTGATAAGCGCCGTAACTGTTTACTCCATTCATCTGTTTTCCTCCTTGAAGCAGTTATTTGAATTCCCTTTCTACTTATATCGTCTTATTGCATCGAATTGTTTAGAAATCCGAAAGTCTAAGGGCGCAGTCCCATACCGCCCTCAAGTGTCAGCGTCTCCCCTGTCAGATACTTAAAGTCCTCGGATGCCAGCTGTACGCAGACACGGCCGATTTCCAGCTCCGAATCACCATAATGGCCAGCTGGAGGCATTTTTACATTGGCCGCAAACGCATCCGGATATGCTTTTTCAAACTGCTCCAGCTGTGCGGTCCATGCCAGCGGGCAGATAATGTTGACATTGATCCCGTCCTTGGCCCACTCGGTAGCTGCCACACGCGTCAGGCCGCGGATCCCTTCCTTGGCAGCCGCATAAGCACACTGACCGAAATTCCCAAACAAGCCCGCGCCGGAAGCAAAATTAATGACGGTTCCCTTTGTTTCCTTTAAATGCGGATAACACGCCTTCATATAATAAAATGCAGCATACAGCCCAGAATACAGCGCAAGGTCAAACTGCTCCGTCGTATGCTCCGCAAGCGGAACCCCAGACGCAGACGCCTGTGCGTTGTTGATCAATACGTCAATCCGTCCAAACGCATTCATCGTTTCTTTTACGACGCCTGCAGCAACCGCCTCGTTATCTGCACCTGCATGGACATCCGCCTGCATCGTCAATACCTGGATACCGTACAGACGTTCCAGCTCCTCTTTCGCATCGTCCAGCTTCTTGCCGTTACGTCCGGTAATAACCAGGTTTGAGCCCTCCTTTGCATATGCAGTCGCAATACCATAGCCGATAGACCCGCATCTGCCGTCACTGAGCACGGCCCGTCCAGCTCCGGTAATGATCGCGGTCTTGCCTTTTAAAAAGCTCATAATAGTACCTCCTTTTCTTTTTTAACATGATAGCCTTATTATAAGCGATGATTGCAAAACAAGCAATGCCTAAAACCCGGTTCTTGACTTTCTCAAAGCGTTATCCTATAATTTTCCATACAATACCTACCCAAATACAAGGAGGTCAACTATGGATCCAAAACAACGCTTTTATGAAACACAGGCCAAAACCATAATCAGCCAGCTGGAAAAGCGGCGGATGCAGGGGTTTTTCTGTCCGACCGCAGAGGATGCCGTCAAGACTGCAATGTCTCTGACCGCCCCGGATACAACCGTATCCTTCGGCGGTTCCGTAACGCTTTCGCAGACCGGCATACTGGACGCCCTAAAAAACCGAAGCGACATCCGCCTGATCGACCGCAGTCTGGCCAAAACACCAGATGAAATCAAACAGGCATACCGGGGCTCCTTCAGCGCCGATACTTATTTTATGAGTACAAATGCGATCACACTGGACGGCCAGCTCGTGAACATTGACGGAAACGGAAACCGGGTCGCCGCGCTCATCTATGGGCCGGATCAAGTCATCGTCATCGCCGGGATGAACAAGGTTGTTTCAACAACAGAGGATGCCATACGCCGCGTCCACAATATCGCTTCGCCGCCAAACTGCATCCGTCTGCAGAAACAAACGCCATGCGCCGCAACTGGTATGTGCGCACAATGCCTCGGCGACGACTGTATCTGCAGCCAGACCGTTATTACAAGACGCAGCGGAACGATCGGCCGGATCAAAGTGCTGCTTGTCGCGCAGGAGCTTGGATATTAAAGAAGCAGCATCCGCTACATACGCTCTGGCGCAGAAAAGCCAAGCACATCGATACAAGTCTCCATGATCCCTCTGCAAAGCCGCAGCAGTTGGATATTGCCTGCCTGCCGCAGTTCATCCTCCTGAGCCAGTATTTTTGTCTCATGGTAAAAATGGTTGAACGCGTTGGCCAGGTCATACAAATATGCGCACACCTTATGCGGGGCCAGCTCTTCAAACGCTGCCCCGATCATTCCGTTAAAACGGCTAAGCTCCAGCATCAGCGCTTTCTCGCTTTCCGAAGCAGCAGGAAGTATTTTCATTCCCTCCGCATTTTTTCCAGTCTGTTCATATTTCTTTAATATCGATTTTATTCTTACGATCGTATAAAGCAAATATGGGCCGGTATTACCTTCAAAAGAAGTAAAGCGGTCAATGTCAAAAATATAGTCCTTAGACGACTGGTTGGACAGATCTCCGTATTTCACAGCGGAAAGCGCAACGATCTTAGCCGTTTCTCTGGCTTCTTCCCCGCTCATTGTCTGATTTTCGGATATTTTGCGGTACATTTCCTCATTAATATCCGAAAGCAGCGCAGACAGGCGCATGACACCGCCTTCACGCGTTTTAAAAGGCTTGCCGTTTTTGCCGTTCATCGTTCCAAATCCTAAAAAGGTCAGCTTTGTATCCTCGTCCAAAAGCCCGGTCTTTCTCGCACAGCGGAATACTTGTACAAAATGAAGCTCCTGACGCTTGTCCACAACATAAATAATCTCCGCCGGATGCCAGTTTTCCATACGCTCCACGATCGTTGCAAGGTCTGTCGTATTATAAAGCGAAGCGCCGTCTGATTTTAAGATCATACAAGGCGGAACCTCTTTTGTATCCGTATCTTCCCTGACGTCTACGACCAGCGCCCCTTGCGACAGATACGCAAATCCGTCGTCCTTCATTTTCTGCACCATCGCCGGGATATACGGCTGTGCGTCAGACTCGCCCTTCCATACCTCAAAAGAAACGTTCAGATCTTCATAATTTTTCTTAAGATCCGCAACCGAAACATTTAAAATATGATTTAATAACGCCCGATATCCCCGCCTGCCGCTCTGCAGCTCAAAAGTTGCCTGCATTGCACGCTCTTTGTAAGCATCATCCTCCTTGGACTTTGCACTTGCAGTCGGATAGATTTCTTCCAGCTCGGAAATCGTAAACGGAGCTTCGGCCGGGTATTCGCCCTCATACTGCGCGTCAAAATACGCAAGCTGCGGCTGCCGTTCGCAAAGCTCTGTGATGATCAGTCCCATCTGCAGGCCCCAGTCACCCATATGCACATCTCCGACCATTTCATGTCCCACATAGCGCCCCATACGCTTAATGCTCTCTCCAATGATCGCAGAACGCAGATGACCGACATGAAGCGGTTTTGCGATATTCGGCCCGCCATAATCAATGAGTATCGTTTTTGGCTGCTTCGTCTTTTCGTTCCCATAATTTTCAGTTTCCATCATCTGGCACAAGTGCTCTGCCAGAAAACTTTCCTGAAGCTTTAAATTTAAAAATCCCGGACGGACTGCTTGTGCCATCGCAAAGATCGGGCTGTCCGCAAGTCTCTGCGCCGCCTCCTGCGCGATGTCCATCGGCGCCTTTTTATACTCCTTTGCTGCAGCCAACGCTCCATTGCATTGAAATTCGCACAAGTCCGGCCGGTTTGATACGGTCACCCTCGCGTATTTTCCATCATAGCCACACGCGGCAAACGCTTCCATAACTGCCGCATTCATCTGATCCATTAAATTTTTCATGTTTATTTATCCTGCCTTTTACAATTATTTGCGGCAGCCCAGATAAACCGAACTGCCGCATTTATAATCTTTTCTTTTCCTCTTTCCTGCCATTTTACACCGCAAGCTGTCTTACGACGGGTCTGCCGCTCCCTGCGCCTGCAGCGTAGACATCGCATACTCAAACGGCTCTGGCTTTTCATTCAATATGGAATCAATCTGCTGCTTTTGCCCCGCATCCTGCACTGGTTTTTTGCCATAATGCCCGGAATACGATCCGGTTTTCGGATTAAAGGCATTCTCCATATGTTTCTTCCTTGTCTCTTTGTCCATTTCCTCAGCAGAAGCTTCCTCGCGCTTACGTTCTTCTTCCTCCTGCTTACGTTTCCTGGCCCGTGCCTCTTCCTCCACTTCCTCCAGCGTCTGATAATGCACATTCCATACCTTTACAATGCTGCGGTCCATTTTCAGCTTCCTGTCCCGCTTCGCGATCAGATCCACACCATATACTGCTGGCATACTACCACCCCCCTGTTGTTATTTCTAAACGGTATTTATTTTTGGCAATGAGCTTTTTGAATATTATAACATAATGCAATACTTTTTTTCAAGCTTGCATCCAACAGTTTACAAAAAACCCGGTTACCATACCATAGAGTAACCGTTCAGATATGGCTCTCATCCTCCATTCCAAGCAGCTTTAAAGAAATATGCCGGTCAAAAAAATGAATGAACGGCCCAAGTCCAAACGCGCACACCGCCGTCCCGATGTTTATGATACCACCCAGCGCGAAGCAGACAGCCGTGCAGATCACATCCGTCCCCAGCCTGCACCAAAAATACGGCAGCGGACAACGGTCCTTCATAATCATAGACAAACTGTCGTAAGGCGCGATCCCAAGATCTGCGGACTGATACAGCGAAACGCCGATGCTCACGATCAGCACGCCTGCCGCCACTGTCGCAAGACGGACGGCCATGCAAAAACCAGTTTGCAAACGTCCCGATACCGATATAATGCTTTCCCCATAAAAACTCTGCAATAAAAAAAACTGCGTTGACGATCAGCGTCAGCGTTCCATAAGAAATCGGCAGGTGGTCTGCCCCAGCCATCATCATTGCGCTGTACGGATCATTTCCAAGAAGCGAAGTGCGAAACACCGCGATGCCGATCCCTAAAATAAGATTTCCAACTACCATCCCGATGATCCGGCGCATTCCAATCCTGCTCAAATACTCTTTCATCTGTTTCTTCCCCTTTAATTTTTAAATATCCGCTCATTCGAAAGCCCCGACCGACGCAAGTGTATCCGATACTTCTACAATCTCCGGTCCGCCGGCTCCTGCGTCGGCGTTTTCGGCCACCTCTCCTGGGTCGTCGCATTCTTTTTTCTTTTCCTCGTCCCAAAGAGAATCGTATTTTTCCTTTTTCTGCTGACGGACCATAGCGCCAATGTTTTTCGCTACCTGATACATATCCATGCTGAACTCCATCAGCTTTTTTTCGTCAGAAGCCGGGACGATCGCACCCTTCATCAGACGCCTTGCGACTTCCATCAGCTTTCCCATTTCCGCCGCGTACTCCTTGCCGGCCTCTTTTTGCTGCTCTGCCACCGTCTTGTTCCAGTAGGCGCTGTAGCGCTCTGCGAGCTGGTCTAAATATTCCTGGTATTCGTCCTCCTTTTCCTCCAGGGCATCCAGCGTCAGCTGCAGCGTAGCGGCCTGCGACTGGTATGCTTCCTGTTCTTTTTTGTCCTGCGGCGCCTGCTGCAGCTTCTTGTTGACCTCCTCCAGCTGTTTTGAAAGGATCGACTGCTGTTTCCTATAGGCGTTTACCTGATCCCGGTACATTTGCTTCGCTTCACCAATCTTCATCACTTTTCACATCCTTGTCTGTTAATTGACTGCATAGCCGCTATCATAGACTGCATTCCAGCTGACAGTCAAACGGCTCGTTTTCCACATGATCCTTATGATACAGCTGCGCCTCCACACACCCCATTTTTTTATAAAACGCCTGGCTTTCCACAGCCGAATGCGCGGATATATACAGCTTGCCTGCCCCCTGCTGCCTAGCCCAGTCCTTCGCTGCCTCAAACAGCTCCGCCCCGACGCCCTGCCCGCGCATATCCTGTGAAACGTGGATGCTGGACAGATCCAGATACCGGTTCGTACCGCCGAACAGCCCTGGCTCCACAGACACAAATCCCTTGAGCCTTCCATGCAAAAAAAACGCATACACAAAGCCGCCTGTTCGGATCGTATTTTTCAAGCAGCCAAGTAGCATTTCATAATCCTGCTCGCTCCAGTCATCTATAAACGGGGCATCCTTTACCACCCATTGACCCTGCTCCCTGCGCCAGCATTTTGTAACGGTCTGGCGGCGTATAAAATATTGAAATAAATCCCTGTTTAACTCATTTTCTTCCAGTGATCGATATTGCACCATACGGCTTCGTCCTCTCTGTGTATATGGTAATTTTATTATAACAAAAGCATTCCTTATTATCAAGGAAAAAAGGGCTGCCAAGGCAGCCCTGTCACTGTTATTATCAAAACGGTAAAAATATCTGGAACTATTCTATTTTATTTCCCTATACTCTCAGCACCCTCCTCTGCTTCTACGACCTGCGCCACACCATTTTGCAATGCTTCTGCGTCCTGCACCCTGCGGTTTCGCATCGCTTCCTCCTCCTTCACCTGCTCCGCTGCATTTTTCACATGATGCGCAAACCTTCCGGCACGCCAAAACATCCGTCCAGTCTTATCAGCCACGCCCTGACCGAATCCGGCTGCGTAAGCGCCCGCGCTCTGTAGTCCGGCTGCAATGCTGTCTAACATCCTCGTATCTTGCTGACGCACTTCCAGCTGTTTATGAAACTTTTCCTTAGGCAGCATTCCCGTTCCATACAATGGAAACGTTAATACGACCTTGAACAGATCCCCATCCACGATCAGCGTAAATGTCCCGTTCATCAGCTCCGTCAGGCTCTTGGCGATGGAAATGCCCAGTCCGCTGCCCTCTGTATTCCGGGAGCTGTCACCGCGTACAAAGCGCTCCATCAGCTCCTCGCTGGTGATATTCAGCTGATATCTGGAAATATTGCGGAACGTGATCGCCACCTGCTGCCCGCTTTGCTCCAGGTTGATATACGCGCGGGTGGACGGCTGGGCATATTTGCAAATATTGTTCATCAGGTTGTCAAATACGCGCCACAAATGTCGGTTATCCGCTTCTATAAATAACTCTGTGTCTGGTTTTTTGATCTGCAGCTCGATCTGCTCCGCCATCAGCTTTTCTTCAAATTCACCGATCGTCTGCACCAGCATGACGCCCGCCTCGCATTTTTCCATCACAACGCTCAGGCTTCCGGTTGACGCCTTGGATGCTTCCATCAAGTCCTCTATCAGCTTTTTCAGCCTTGCCGACTGCCTGTGCAGCACCTCCAGATATTCCTGTACCGTCTGGTTTTCTATTTGTTCCTTCTGCAGCAAGTCTACATAATTAATGATCGATGTCAACGGGGTTTTGATATCGTGGGATACATTCGTGATCAATTCGGTTTTAAAATGCTCGCTCTTCATCCGCTCGTTGACGGCACAGTTGATCCCGTATCCGATATCATTTAAATATTCGCCGTGTTTTTTTAACTCCCAGAACATATGTCCCGTATCGATCTGATAATCCATCTGGCCGTTTGCAATCCGCTTTGCTCCGTTTTGCAGCCGCCTCATCTGAAGCAGCGCCAAAATAATCACCGGATAAACCACCGCTTTTTCGACCAGCCAGAACATGATAAGATCGCCTGTATACAGACGATAACCCATCTGGAGCACCGCGAACTCCATAAATGCCAGAAGTCCGAGCACAAGCCACGCCTTCCATAAAAGCGTCATACTCCGAAGCATACTTTTTACCACGTAGACACATCGTCTCAGTACGCCAAAAAGCAGACACATACATTTTCTGGCTATCATATACAAAAGCGTATGCCGCCACCATTTTCCAAGCTTGCAATGCACCGCAAGGCTCATACACCAGACAAGCCCCAGGCAGACTGCGAGCGTCCCTCCGCACAAAGCAGCGATCCCACTTGACACAAGCCCCGGCAGCGCCTCCCGCGACCAGCTGTCTACCGCCTGCATACACAGCACCACAAGAAAGACGATCATAGTCTGTGCAGCAAGCACGACCCCAAGATACAGATCTAACGGCACACGGTCTATAAAATGCGGTTTTATATCCCTCTGCCCTTTCCGATGGCCTGCCGCTGCCATTAAAAAGCAAAACGACGCGATCAGGACGATCAGCGATAAGATCAAAACCACAATTCCTGCATACCGTATCTGATAAGCAAGGTCGACCAACAGCTTTATCTGTACAAACAGATCCGCTCCTATAAACGACTGCTCCCCTGTCAGCGGCAGGTTGACATAAGACGCCACTACATACTTCTCTATATTATTTTTTTGACGCTTATACATCGCATTTCCTGCAAAATAATCCGGCGCATTTTTCTGCACCTTTCCGATCGCTTCCAGATCACCCAGACTTCCATCCACGATCTGGATCTCACTCATATTTACAAGCTTTGCACCATCGTAAAACGAAACAAAGGAAGCGGATGTCCATGCACTGCCTTCTCCGTTATCCCGAATGTCCTCATATGCTTCGCTCAAACGCATTTCTTTGTCAGATACGGTATAGATCACCCCATCCTTTACCGGGAACAGCTTATCTTCAGCCTTCGCATAAAACGTTTCTGTATTCCGGTCATAATACCAGCCATCGATCCAATATTCAAGCTCGGTATATTCCGGTGTGTGCGAAAGAGCATACGTATCAAAAATGCTGCCCTCCCCGATAAAAAAGCACGTATCCTCACTCACCTCATATTCCTCAAAACAAAGCGATTCTTCGTTGGGCAGGCGGTTCACATTTCCTTCCAAAAAGCTTTGCGCACTCTGCATCTTGTTATCATCCCCAAGATCGCCTTTCTTTGCGATCACATAGCGGAAATTCGTCTGCTCCAGCAGTTGCGCGTCCGCCTGACCCAGGTATGCAGCCATTGCTACAACCGAATACCTGCGGCACATTTCCTCATATCCTTTTTGCAGCATTTCTTCTTTATTGATCCGATAACCGCCAGCCGCGTCCACAAACACCATCCCGCCAGCGCTTGCGATAAGGAGCAGCAGGGAAATGACAAACAGCGCCATTGCCGTTATTTTTGCTGCAAGACTTGATTTTATTTTTTCCATGATCCAAACCTCCGATCCAACAAGCTTCTTTTTACTTTCTGTCCTCCATTTTATACCCACGTCCCCAGACTACCTTTAAAAACCTTGGCTGCGCAGGGTCGTACTCAATTTTTTCCCGCAAATGACGGATATGGACGGCCACCGTATTTTCCGTACCATAAGAAATGTCCTTCCATACCTGTGTATAGATCTCATTTGGGGAAAACACCTGGCCTGGATGCTCCATGAGCAGCTTCAAAATATCGTATTCCGTACGAGTTAAGGCGACCGGCTCTCCATCCAGCGTTACCTCTTTGGACCTGTCATCCAGCTCAATGCCGCCGATGCACAGCTTTTCCTCCGTCCGCTGCTTACCGCCGCCCAACTGCATATAGCGGCGCAGCTGCGATCTTACCCGCGCCTGGAGTTCAACCGGGTTAAACGGCTTGGTCACATAATCGTCCGCGCCGACCGTCAGCCCAAGCACCTTATCCGTATCCTCCCCCTTTGCTGTCAGCATAATGACAGGCACGTTACAGTGCTCCCGGATCTTAACCATCGCCTCGATCCCATCCATCTGCGGCATCATAATGTCCATCAATACAAGATGGATCTCCTGCGTACGTATCACCGCAAGCGCCTCCTTGCCATTATACGCCTCGTAGACCGTGTAGCCCTCGCTCGTCAAGTAGATCCGTACAGCTGATACGATATCTTTCTCATCATCACAAACCAGAATATTATACATAACTTCCTCCAACTATGTGAACCGCAACAAAAAATCCGTCACACGTATTATGATCCTGCAAGCAGCCCTGCCAGGCCGGTCTGCCGCTTCATCACAATCACATTGTAACGGAAATTTTATGAAGTTCCAACTACTTAAAATCTTAAGATTTTTTTAATTTTTTGAAGCAGTCTCCCAGCAACTCGTACATCGCTACAAAATACAGCCCGGTCATGAACGCAAAAACCCGCGCAGCCCGGTGATCTCCTTCGCCTTTTGACAAAGCTCCTTTTCATTTGCCTTTAAATAAAAGCTTAATGACGCAAGCTCCTTGTCTGAAAAACCGCTGGATCTTTCTATTTTTCCTCCTGGCAGTACTCCTTCAGCAAAATCCTTTTCGCCGTTTCTCGCAAACCGGACCTTGACGACCCTTTTGTCCCCCTGTTTTAAAATGCCTGTGTAAGTTAAGGATACTTCCTCCATGCAGCTGACCTCCCTGTGCTGTGCTATTTTCTAAAACCTTATTTAGATATATCGGACAATCGTTGCTGTTTCTTAACATTTTCGTTCCATACACAGCGCACATTTTCCATGAATAATTTTGGCAATTTGGCGCATTCTTATTAATATCAATCATCTGGAGGTTAACTATGGCTGTCTATAAAGTTGAAATCTGCGGCGTCAATACTGCAAAGCTGCCCGTATTAAAAGAATCCGAAAAGGAAGAGCTGTTCAAACGCATCAAGCAGGGTGACCATGAAGCCAGAGAACAATATATCAACGGCAATCTGCGTCTTGTATTAAGCGTCATCAAACGTTTTTCCAATCATCATGAAAATGTGGACGACCTATTCCAGATTGGCTGTATCGGCTTAATTAAATCCATCGATAATTTCGACCCGACCATGGGCGTTAAATTTTCCACCTATGCGGTACCGATGATCATCGGCGAAGTACGCCGCTACCTGCGCGACAACAACAGCATCCGGGTATCTCGTTCGCTGCGTGACAACGCCTACAAGGCCATCCACGCAAAAGAGGTCCTGACCCGAACCTCAAACCAGGAGCCGACCCTAGAGGAGATCGCAAAAGAAGCCGGGCTTACCAAAGCGGAAATCGTATTCGCGCTGGACGCCATCCAAACCCCGGTCAGCCTATATGAACCGGTGTATACGGACGGCGGCGATACGCTTTATGTCATGGACCAGATTTCTGACAAGAAAAACAAAGAATCCAAATGGATCGAATCACTCTCCTTATCCGACGCGATGAAGCGCCTGAACGACCGGGAGAACTATATCATCAAGCTGCGTTTTTTTGAAGGCAAGACACAAATGGAGGTTGCGGAAGAAATCCATATTTCCCAGGCACAGGTATCTAGGCTGGAGAAATCCGCACTGAAAAGTATGCAGAATTATCTGTCGCTCACATAGGTTTGCTGCTGTCAGCGTGCGGCAGGGTTTTCGCAAACACCAATAGCAGGTCAGAAATCTGACCTGCTATTGGTGTTTTTCTTTTGATCATTTTTGTAAAACCCCTTGACATATCCTCCCGTTTCCTATATATTAAAAACAGGTGTTTTAATATATGTGTTTCAAAACAGTTGATTTTATATAGAGGGAGGTGTTTAACCTAATGCCGCCGAAAGCAAAATTTACGCGGGACCAAATCATTCAAGCAGGATTAGATATCATTAGAGAGCATGGTATGGAAGCGTTATCTGCCAGAACATTAGCCGCGAAGCTGGGCAGCTCTGCAAGACCTGTTTTTACTGTATTCCAAAGTATGGAGGAGGTTCAGGAGGAGGTGAAAAGATCGGCAAGATCGCTTTATGACGGATATATAAAGAAGGGACTGGCGCAAGAGCTGGCGTTTAAAGGCGTAGGCGCGCAATACATCCTTTTTGCGATGCAGGAGCCAAAATTATTTCAGCTGCTTTTTATGTCAGAGCAAACGAAAAATCCAGCTGTCGTCAACGTGCTGCCTATGATAGATGACAATTACAGTGATATTTTACTGTCTGTGCAGAACGGATACCATTTGTCCGAGCCGCAGGCAGAACAGCTATATCGCCATTTATGGATTTACACGCATGGTATCGCGGTGCTCTGCGCAACAAATATGTGCCTGTTTACCGCGGAAGAAATAAGCAGGATGACAACACAGGTATGTAAAGGTATTTTGAAAGAGATCAAAAATGAAAACCAATAAAAACCAGGGGATAACCTTGGATCAGGAGGGAAAAACTATGAATAGGAAAAAATGGTTCAGCATCATATCCGCTTACTCAATCATCTACACTGTAACCACTTTGCTCAATAGTGTACTGTATCTTGCAAACGGCATTTACGAAGACCCAAGCGGAAATTGGCATGAATTAGACAGGGCGATGATCCTTTTGATCGGTGTTGTTGCATTTGAGCTGTGTACGGAATTGCCAGTAAAGCCTTTGGCTCTCAGGTATCTGATCGCATATGTGCCATCGCAATTAATCGTATTCGGCTACGTCTGGTTCTGCGGCTTGCGTGAGGAATTAGCAGGATCGGCCTATCGGGATATCTGGATAAATTTTACGGGACTTTTTATATTTTTATGTATGATCAACACTGTACTTAGCATCTATAAGAAAAAGAGGCGTCATGCGGTCTAAAAGCAATTTGGGGTGTGTCAAATAAGCTGACACACCCATTTTCTTGTTCATACGTGTTATTGAGATTCCTTACGCAGTATCTTCTCCATCAGCTTACCCTTTGCCAGCTCATCCGCCAGCTTATCCAGGCAGCGGATCGCCCGCATCAGCGGTTCTTCGATCGTCTCTACACGCACACCGCAGACTACCCCGGTCACCAATCCATACCGTTCCTCCAGCTTCGGCGCATTTTGGAAAAATTCGGCATAAGGCAATGGCCCTTGCAGCAGCTCCTCCAGCTCCTTTTGGCTGTACCCGGTCAGCCAGCGTACCGCCTCGTCCAGCTCTTCTTTTGTCCTGCCTTTTTTCAGCACCTTATTCAGCAGCAGTCCATAGATTTTCGCTGTGTCCATTTGATAGATCTTTTCGTTTGACATTGCCTACCTCCTGCCTGCAAACCGCTTATATAGCTTTACATGGTCATAAATACACTTCCAGCTGCCCGGAGCATCCGCTGTTACGCAGATATACGTCCGGTTTTTCTCATCCACTCCGTAGCTGACCGCGCAATTTCCTGCCTGCTCCACATAGCCTGTCTTGGCGCAGGCTACCTCGCCCCCGGTGTCCTTATCCTCTATACGGCGTAAAAACCAGTTGGAGATCAAAAGCCCATCCGGATGCTGCTTTGTCTTGGAAGTTGTATAAGTACGAGCAGACAGCACTTCGCGGCAGATCTCATTCTCATAAGCCGCCTGCATGATCGCCGCCATATCTAAGAGCGTACAGTAATGCTCTTCATCATAAATGCCGACACAGTTGGTAAAGTGCGCCGTCTCTGACACGCCAAGCTCCTCCAGCTTTGCGTTCATCAGCTCTACAAAAGCCTCCTGCGACCCTGCGGTATACTCCGCCAGCCCCAGTGCGGCATCCGCCCCAGACGGCAGGATCGTCCCGTACAGCAAATCCCTGACCGTTACCTTTTCATTTTTGTCAAACCCTGCAACGCTGCATTCATTGATATAACAATAATCCGTGATCTCGATCGTGATCTTAAACTTATCCTTTAGATCCAATGTATCGCCAAGCGCCTCCACCGCAGTCAGCAGCGTCAGTACCTTCGTCATAGACGCGGGAACAATACGGCTCGCCTCATCCTTGCCAGCCAGTATCGTACGATTCTTAGCATCTACCAAAACAGCGTAATTACTCACGATCCCGTTTCCCAGCTTTCTTGTATTTTCCTGATACTGATAAATCTGCGCACCTGAGCCCGCCAGTGTGCCAGCTGCATCATTTGTCTGCGCCTGCCCGGATCCGGCTGGCAGACCAGAGTTTTCGCTATCGGTGCCGCTGTCTGTGTCGGATATCTGCGTATCGGATGTCTGTGTATCAGTTGTATCCGTACTTGAATCCGTAACGCTGTCTGGCTCATCCGCATCCCCGGCGCCGCCAGGCGGCTCTTGTCCTTGTATATCGCCTGCTTGTCCTGTCTGCTTGTCCGTTAAAAACGGAATACGGATCTTTCCTGTTTCAATGGTAACATATGCCGCTGCTCCAATCGTCACAAAAACAAGCGCAAGCAGCAAGATCTTCTGAAAAAGCACCTGCCGGCGCCGTTTTCTTTGCTTTTGCTGCTTCTGCTCCAATACCTGCAGCCAGTCGTCGTTATCGTTATGTAGTATGCCCATAAAATTCCCCTTTTCTGACCAAATTTAAAGCTTTCCTCATTATATTATGAATCTGGCAGGTATGTCAACGGGAATATGACAGGCCATCTGCCGTTGTTGTTTTCAAGTGTAACAGTTCAGACAACTGACCTGTTACCTGCAAAAATCCATTGAAAATCGCTTCGTGATGGGATTTTTAAACTTCTGTACGGAAAGCTGGAATAAGGCTGTGCCTCATTTTATGAGCACAGCCTCATTCCAGCCTTCGATCTACTTACTCCACTTTTCACACAGTGCATTGATCTGATCTGCAAGCTTCGCAAGCTCCTTATTCGGCCTGCCTTCCAGCTTATGGATCAGCCCAAGCAGACGTTCGCCCGCTGCCAGCAGCCTTGCAAATACATTTGTAGACGCTTTCGACGCCTTTGTACGCTTCTGGATGCGCTGTCTTTGTCCCTGCTTGATCTGGACGCCTGTCAAAAGGTCATAAGTATCCCCGCTGTATGGCGCCTGCGCATCATAGCCAAACTCTCTGTGCAGATGCGCCGCAAAGTCATCCGTGATCGTATCTTCGCCATGTACAATAAAAAACCTTGGGGCACTCTTTAAAAACGAGCCTGCCCATCGGGTCAGCTGGTCCTTATCCGCATGACCGCTGATTCCCGGAAGATTTAAGATTTTTGCATTTACCTCCACAGTCTCGCCAAACAGCCTAACCTGCTTCGCGCCGTTTAGCAGGAAATTGCCGAGTGTTCCCGGCACCTGAAAGCCTACAAACACGATCGTAGAATCCTTGCGCCACAAATTATGCTTTAAATGGTGGCGGATGCGGCCAGCCTCACACATACCAGAGGCCGATAAGATCACGACCGGTTTTTTAATAAAATTGATCGACTTTGATTCATCGCTCGTTACTGAAGTCTTTAATCCTTCAAACCGCAGCGGATTCACGCCCGAAGCGATCAGCTGCTTTGCCTCTTCGTTAAAGCAGACGGCATTGTTTTTATGGAAAACATTCGTAGCCTCCACAGATAACGGGCTGTCTACATATACTTCAAAATCTTCAAATCCCGGCAGCAAATGTTCGGATTTGATCCTGCGCATAAAATACAAAAGCTCCTGCGTACGTCCTACGGAAAAGGCAGGGATTACGACGTTGCCGCCGCGGATAAACGTTTCTTTTATCACCTCCGCAAGTGTAACCGCATAATCCGGCGGCGCCGCGTGGAGCTTGTCGCCGTATGTAGATTCCATAATGACATAATCCGCTTCCTCAATATACTGCGGATTACGGATCAGCGGTCGGTTCGCGGTTCCGATATCACCGGAAAAAACAAGTTTTTTCGTCTGCTCTTCTTCTGTGAGCCACAATTCCACACTGGAAGAGCCAAGCAGGTGCCCCGCATCGACAAAGCGCACCCGGATATCTTCACTGATCTCTATTTGCTTGTCGTATTCACACGGCACAAAATGCCCAAGCACACCGATGGCATCATCCATATCGTAAAGCGGCGTTACTTCCGGATTACCGGCCCTCCTTGCCTTGCGGTTGCGCCACTCTGCCTCAAACATCTGAATATGCGCACTGTCCTTTAACATAATATTACAAAGCTCGCAGGTCGCTTTTGTCGCAAAGATCCTCCCGCGAAACCCTCTGCTGTACAACAGCGGCAAAAGCCCGGAATGGTCAATGTGCGCATGGGTCACAAACACATAATCGACCGCAGCGGCATTGACAGGTATCTCCTGATTCTCATACAGATCCGGTCCCTGTTCCATTCCACAGTCGACCAGCATATTTTTTCCTCCAGACTGCACAAAATGACAGCTTCCAGTCACCTCATGCGCAGCTCCTAAAAATTCCAGCAGCATACTACTCTCTCCCTTCTGTATCTGTATTTTTTTCTATTTTTTCTAAATGCGTAACAGCTCCTACTGACTCACATTTGGACCATCTGCAAAATATCCTTAAGATATCCGCCGCCAATTAAAATATATTGGAAAACCAGCCAGTGACCATCTCATCGAAGATAAAGCGCGCTTCCTGATTGGTCAGCGCCAGCTCATATTCCGCTTTCCCCCTGCGGCTTTTTACGACCTGCAGTACCTTTAAATATCCACTGGCCAGCAATAGCCCCCAGACAGCCGATTTTTTGAAATCCAGATCATTAAATGCAAGCTCTTCGTCCACCTGCGCATAGAAAGAATTTCCAAGCAGCAGCTCTTCCATAATCAGCTTTGTATCAATATCGGTTTTAAGGATCAGCAATCCGGCTAAACGGTTCGAGCTGGTGTTGGCCCAATAATATTTAAGCTCCTTGTACTTTAAAAAATTCGTAATGGACCAAGGATTGTAAATATGATCATTCCCACCAAAGCGAAACCCATCATACCACCGCCTGACCCCGGATATTTGGCCCTGCAGCCCAAACTCCGTAAGCGCTCCTATAACTTCCTTCTCCGTAAAGCCAAAAGCGTCCTCATACATTGGAGAGGTCGTCGTTACAACAGCAAGGTTATTCAGATCTGAAAAGATCGATTCCTTGCTGACTCTTGTTATGCCTGTCATAATTCCGCGCTCTAAAAATGGGTTCGTCTTAAACGTAGCATTCATAAACATTCGGATCAGCTGTGTCAGCTGCTCCCAGTATCCCCATACATAAGCTTCCTGCATCGGCGTATCGTATTCGTCCAACAGGATAATGACCTTTTTTCCATAAGCTTGATATAGATATTCGGAAAGCCGGTTCAGCGACAGGCTTAATTCATCCGTGCTTACCACCCCGCCGTCCACAGTTTCAAACCGCTTTGACTCCGCCCACAAGCTGTCATCCTTTAGAAAAAAGGCGTGCCTGCGATATTCCTGCGCAACCAGACGGCTGATCAGCCTGCACGCTGACTGATCGTTATCTGACTTTACCGCAGCAAAGCTTAAAAAGATAACCGGATAGGTTCCCTGCAGCTTGCGGTACTTTTCCTCCTCCCAGATGCTCAGATTTTCAAACAGATCACTTCTTCCGGCATATGAAAAGGAGAAAAAGCAGTCCAGCATATTCATGACAAGCGTCTTGCCGAATCTGCGGGGACGAGTGATCAATGTTACTGTGTCTCCATTCTCCCACCACTCTTTGATAAAATACGTTTTATCTACATAAAAATATTGATTTTCAATAATTTTGCTAAAATCCTGCTCCCCAATCGCTACCGTCCTTGCCATACCATCCTTCCTCTTTCTGCCTTTCTCTTATTGTATCTTGCATATGCCGAAAAAGCAAGCCCTACGTTATTCAAACCGCACAATCTCTTTGCGAAGCCGCTTCATGATCTTTTTCTCCAGCCTGGATATATACGACTGCGAGATTCCAAGCAGATCCGCCACTTCCTTTTGCGTCATCTCATTCCCTTCGGGTGTGTTATACCCAAACCGCAGCTCCACGATCATTTTTTCCCTGCCGGACAGCTGGTCAACGGCGTTGCGCAGCAGCTTTTTCTCCACCTCGGACTCCATATCCTTCGAAATAATATCGTCCTCTGTCCCAAGGATATCCGACAGCAGCAGCTCGTTTCCGTCCCAGTCCACGTTCAGCGGCTCGTCAATGGACACCTCCAGCTTGGTCTTACTTGTACGCCGCAGATGCATCAAGATCTCATTTTCAATACAGCGGGAAGCATACGTCGCAAGCTTGATGTTTTTTGCCGGATTAAACGTATTGATCGCCTTAATCAGTCCGATCGTCCCGATGGATATCAGATCTTCCACACCGACTCCCGTATTGTCAAATTTTTTTGCTATGTAAACGACGAGCCGTAAATTGTGCTCGATCAAAAGGCTTTTCGCTTCCTCCGTCTTTTTTCCCTCTCCGGAAAGCCTTGCAATGCATTCATTTTCCTGCTCCGGCTCCAGCGGCGACGGCAGTACATCCGCCCCGCCGATGTACCATACTTCCTGCTCTGGCTCCGGAAACTTCAATAGGTAATGAAACGTCCCAATCATCCTTTGTACTATCTGCTCCATCCCTTTCATATCTGCCTCCTGTTATTTTCTTGTGGATTGATGATCATACTGTATGGTTTATTCTGAAACAACGCATGGTCCGCCAGTCCCAGCACCGCCCGCTTGCTGCTCTTAGTGCCGTTTGCGGATGCAATGTTTAGTTCCTCGATCGTAACTGCCTCCAGCAGCCCGCAGCGGCAGCCAAGTGATTCATACGGGATCAGCCGGACAGACTGCGCGGCTCCGAACGCCTCTTCATAGAGCTTGCGGTCAATCATGCTGACCGGCTTGCCTTCATATGGATCGGTCAGCAGGTTTCCGCTGTCACAAAGCGCCTTTACATAAATCCGCCTGCCATTTTGACAAAGCTCCGCTTCCACATACCGCGTGCGGCTTTGAAACTGTCTGCGCAGCCACAAGCTGGACGCTGGCAGCCCTACCAACGCTATGCCGATCGCCATTTGATATGAAAAAAAGCCTCCCGCGCCTGTCTGCAGCCACTCCACCGCTCCACCAAGAATCAAAAAAGCAAAGTAAGCAATACATAGGTCAGAAAAAAAATCGTGTTTTGATTTTTGTCGAAAACAGTAGAATAATACTGCCGGATTTAAAAGAAAATGTACGGTCAGCAGATAAGCGGCCGGACTTTGGCAAGCCAGGAACAGCACGCAGCTTGCAGCCGATGCGAGCAGCGCCCCAGATACAATACGATACGCCCGCACCCTGCGCCTTCGGAATAAATGCACAGCCAGCAACGCCGCCAGGTCTGCCAAAAAATTGTTCACCGCAAGAACGTCTATGTAAACTTCATAGATTGCCCCCACCCCCGTCCTTCATCTTAAAAGCTGCAACAGCTGGCTGCGCTGCCGCAGTTTGTTTTATTTTATTCAATCAGACCATAAAAAAATGTCAAACTTCCTAAATTACGCCGGAAACATTGCTGACGAAATCCCCGCAAAAGCGCCTTCATAATACAGAAAAAACTGCCCGGATCTAGGGAACAATTCCCTTTATCCGGACAGCCTATGTGTCATCGTAAATATTAAATATTGTTTTCATTTTCGGAAAATAATAACGTATGTTCCGTACCGTATGTAATACTCCCATAGATCTTCTATACAGCAATTTACTTTTCAACAGCTTACTTCTTCGGATTCTGCAAAAAACCTGGGATCTTGATATCCTTTACCGGAACGGTGCTTTCCGGCTTCTTTGGCTTGTTGATCCCATATAGATTCTGCTGCGGCATCTGTCCAACGCCTGCTCCAGCGGTAGCTGCATTGGAAAATCCGCCTGTGGAAGCTTGTCCCGGCGCAACATTACCCGTACGGCTCGGAAACGGCGTTGCTGTCGTCCGTCCGCCTGCCGGGCTTGCTCCGCCATATTTCATGCCTGCCATTCCAGGCATCAGCGACGGCTTTGGCTTGTCCTCCACATCCTCGATCCCGGTCGCGATCACAGTAATCGTCGCTTCATCTGAGCGGGATTCATCGTACTTGGCTCCAAAAATAATATTTGCATTTTCTCCGACCAGATCGCGCACATAGCCTACGGCGTCGTTGGCATCCAATAACGAGATCGCGCCGGAAATATTTATGATCACATGGGTAGCCCCACAGATATCCGTATCCAAAAGCGGAGAAGAAACCGCCAGCTTGACCGCCTCGATCGCTTTCTCGTCGCCCTTTGCCATACCGATGCCGATATGAGCAAGACCCTTGTCCTTCATAACCGTCTGCACATCCGCAAAGTCCAGATTGATCAGCGCTGGCAGATTGATCAGGTCTGTGATACCCTGTACACCTTGCTGCAGCACCTCGTCCGCTTTTTTCAGCGCATCAGGCATCGTCGTCCTGCGGTCCACAATTTCCAGCAGCTTGTCATTCGGAATTACGATCAATGTATCTACGCCTTCTTTTAAACGCTCAATACCAGAGATCGCATTGACCATACGCGCCTTAGCTTCAAATGTAAACGGCTTTGTAACAACCCCAACTGTCAATATCCCCTTGTTCTTTGCAATCTTAGCTACAACCGGCGCCGCGCCTGTTCCGGTACCGCCGCCCATCCCGCACGTAACAAAGATCATGTCCGCCCCTTCTACAACGGAAGACAACTCCTCCGCGCTCTCCTCTGCAGCCTTCATACCCACCTCTGGGTCGGCGCCTGCTCCAAGACCTTTCGTCAGCTTTTCCCCGATCTGGATTAACGTAGGTGCCTTGCAAAGCATTAACGCCTGTTTATCTGTATTTACGCCGACGAATTCCACTCCGCCGATATTTTCATCAATCATTCTATTTACTGCATTGTTACCTGCACCACCGACCCCGATAACAATGATCTTCGCACTGGAATCTGCTTCTGTTGTTGTAATTTCAAGCAAAGGTAATACCTCCTTAATTTATACATAATCTGTGTCAGCTTCATCCGGACACAATATAACTCCTGAACTCTATAATATTATTTTTTTCGGATAAAATCAACCAGTTATTGAAAATTTTTCAAAAAATATAGTCCGCTTTAATCCGGTTCAAAAATAATATCGGTCGTCAGAGGTGTCCAGTTTTCCAAATGAAGCGTCCCCTTCTTCCCCTTTAGCTGCGGCATGATCGCATCCAGCCGCATGACCTTTTCCACCAGATATTCAGAATCCCCGATCTCTGCTTTGACTTTCCCAAAAACTGCAGACAGGCTGCGATCCTCCCGGAATGCGATCATCTCCGGCACAAGCTCGTATTTCATTAGCTGCTGGGAAAAGGTCAAAAGCAGCGACAGCGCCTGTTCGTCTTTTAAATTCAGCTTTTCATAAACAATGACCTTCCGGCATTCGATACCGTCCACCTTCGGTACATTTTCAATCTTCCGTTTGGAAATCTCAACGACAAATCCGTCCTTATCAAAATATACGTTCCTGTCATTTGCCTGTATGTAACCGATCATTGCTTTTTCATATACCTGGATATGGATCTCATCCGGCGCAAGCAGCTCGATCTCCATCTCTTCGATAAATGGGATCTCCTTCATCTTAAACAAACGGTACTTTAAAACTACATACAGCGTATTCCAGGAATACTCATCGTTTAATACACTGTCCTTTATCTGCTGATCGGAATACAGTTCGTTTCCGCTTACCTGTACTTTTTTTAATTTAAATCCTGTTACGGCGATAAGTACTGCCACAGCGGCAAGCAAAATAAATACCAGCAAAATCAAAAGCAGCCTTTTTCTCCTTGCCCGCTTCTTCCGGTTTTTTCTAATCATGACCACTACCTTCCAGACGGATTCCCCTTGATACGCTTAACGCAAGCCCCATTTCCGCAAGTAAAAAGCTGGTGGCCGTGCCGCCGTAGCTGATAAACGGCAGCGTGATCCCGGTATTTGGGATCGTATTCGTAACAACGGAAATATTCAAGATCACCTGTATCGCAATATGCGCCATAATGCCCGATACGATCAGCGCACCATACAGATCCGCCGCGTTATTGGATATGACCATCAGCCGCCAGATCAGCAGCAAAAACAGCAAAATAACACATACTGCCCCAAACAGCCCCAGCTCCTCACATATGATCGAAAACACCATGTCGTTTTGCGCCTCTGGAACAAATCCCAGTTTTTGCATACTCTGTCCAAGGCCCTTTCCGAACAATCCGCCGGAGCCAATGGCATATAGCGCCTGAAGCGTCTGGAACGCGGTATCGCTCGTATATTTTTCCGGATGCAGCCACGCATCGATACGCTGCATCCGGTATTCCGCCGCCATAATGAACAAAACGCCGCCGCCCACAACGCCTGACGCAAACAAAGCGATAAACTGTCCAAACTTTGGACTTGCCACAAAAGTTATGACGATCGCGATACCAAGAATAATAATACCCGTACTCAGATTTTCATAAGCTACAACGACAAAGATCGGCACGATCATCAGCATGACCTTGATCAGGTTCAAAAACTTTCCAATCTGCTTAGGTATGCGGCATACGAGTCCTGCAAGAAACAAGATCATCGCCAGCTTCGCAAACTCAGACGGCTGGAAGTTCAAAGGGCCAATCTCGATCCACCTGGAAGAACCCCCGGCTTCACTTCCAACCCCCGGTATGAGAACTACCACGCACAGCCCAAATGAAACCAGATACGCAAGATTTCCAAAATGAAACCACAAATGATAGTCGATCCTTGCAATGACCAGCATTGCTAAAAATCCAAGCATTACAGCCAATCCCTGACGCCTTAAATAATGCATGGAATCGTTGTGATTGAGATTCGCTTCATAAGCGCTGACGCTGTAAAGCATTACCAGTCCAAACCCAACTAAAAAAATAATGAGGAACAACAGGCTGTAATCAAAATATTTGGTTTTCTTCGTTTTCTTTTGTCTCGTCCTGTTTTGTCTGCCCACTCTTACAACTCCTGATTTTTTCTATATCAGTCCGGAGCCGCAGCCTGCCGGAATCTTGCGTACCGTGTTCCTTTTATCCTTTCTGCAGATAGCCTCGCACGATTTCTTTAAATATCTGCCCGCGTTTTTCGTAATTCACAAACATATCCCAGCTTGCGCAAGCAGGCGAAAGCAGCACTGCCTCCCCTGGCCTTGCGTTGTCATGACAACAGCTGACCGCTTCCTCTAACGACTCGCATTTTATAATATCCGTAAATCCCTTTTCTTCTGCCTCTTTTGCGATCTTTTCTTTGGTAGCCCCAATCAATACGAGCTTTACCACCTTGCCGTCAAACGCCTGGATCCAATCCCCATACTCCGACTGCTTATCATAGCCGCCGCCGATCAGCCAGGTCGGCCGCTCCATAGCGCGGATGCCCTGGATCGCCGCATCCGGATTCGTTGCCTTGGAATCATTATAATAGCGCACACCCGCTATTTCCTCCACATATTCTATTCTATGCTCAACAGCCTGAAAACTTTTCAATACCTGCACAATTTTTTCCAGAGGAACGCCAAGCGCCAGCGTAACAGCTGCAGCCGCCATAACATTTTCGTAATTATGCGTACCCAAAAGATTTAATTCACACACATCCAAAAGCTTTTTTACCCCGTCCGCAGACGCCAAAAAAATACTTCCATTTTCCAGATATAGCCCGCGCTCCAGCTTCGTTTTGCTGCTAAAATAAATGACGTTTAAATTTTCCTGCAGTTTGTTTCCAAACGTGCGCAGCGCTTCGTCCTCATAATTGAGTACACAAGTCTGCCCCGGCTTTTGGTTTTTCACGATGGACTGCTTGACTGCCCGATAGCATTCCATCGTATGATGCCTGTTCAGATGGTCGGGCGTAATATTTAAGACCGCCGACACCTCCGGGCAGAACGTATCCGCCGTCTCCAGCTGAAAGCTGCTGATCTCTGCAGCCGTTACCGTCTGATCGGTCATTTCCAGTGCCAGAGACGTATATGGAATACCGATATTTCCAACAACCTTCACATCCGCAAAATGGCTCTTTAAGATCTCTCCGGTCAGCGCCGTCGTTGTCGTCTTGCCGTTTGTACCTGTGATCGCCGCCAGACGCCCTTTCGCGCAGCGGTAAGCCAGTTCAATCTCTCCCCACAGCACAACGCCTTGTTCTTTCAGCAGCTGCACCAACGGGACATCCAAAGGCACGCCTGGGCTTAGCACTGCAAGCTGCAGGCCAAGACCTGCAAGCGCCTGCGCGTCTATCTGACCAAGCACGATCTTGACATTGCGCAGCGCTTCGGATTTTGACCGGATATCCGCCTCGCACAAATCTGCATTTGCGTCATATACTATCGTATCCGCACCTTTGCTTATCAGCAGCTTTGCCGCCGCAATGCCGCTTAAGCCAGTGCCGACAACCAGAACCCTTTTTCCTTTTAACTCCATTGTATTTCCTCCTGTAGGCAGCTCTGTATCAGGCAGGAGCCGCCGTCTGCTACAGCCCCGTATAGGCAAGCAGGCACAAAATAGTCGTTACGATTGAAAAGACCGCAACCACCCTTGTCTCCGACCAGCCGCCAAGCTCAAAATGATGATGGATCGGCGCCATACGGAAAACGCGCTTTCCATGCGTCATTTTAAAATAGCCGACCTGGATCATGACCGATAAAATTTCAATCCAGTAAATAAGCCCGACGATCAAAATAAACATCGGCATCTGCATCATATACGCGGCTGAAGCCACAAACCCTCCAAGCGCCAGCGACCCGGTATCCCCCATAAACACACTGGCCGGATAGACGTTAAACAGCAAAAATCCAAGCAGCGCACCTACGACAGCACAAGTGATCGGCTCGATCCCGCTATTTGTCGCAACTGCCACCACGCTGAAAAAAGTCGCGATCAGCACCGTCACGCTGGCGGCAAGGCCGTCCAGTCCGTCTGTAAAATTCGCTCCGTTTACCGTCCCGATCACCGCCAGAAATAATATCGGCAGCGCCAGCCAGCCAAAGTCCGCATACTTACCGCCGGAAAACGGTACAAGCATTGTCAGCGGCACGTCGGAAAAATAGTACAGGTAAACGGCAAAAATACCCGTCACCACAATCTCCAGGATCATCTTCTGCCATGCGAACAGACCGTCTGAACGCTTTAAAACCACTTTTAAATAATCATCAAAAAATCCAATCACCCCAAAACCAACCGTAACAAACAAAATCGGCACAATCTTAGGATAAGATCCCAAAAACACCAGTGATGTAATGATAATGGCAAGTAAAAACATCAGTCCGCCCATTGTCGGCGTGCCTGTTTTTTTCTGATGGGATTTTAATTCCTTACGTTCCGTATTCCCGACCTTAAGCCTCCGTAATACCGGGATCAGCAGCGGCCCGGAAAGCGCCGTAACCGCGAATGCAAGGATTACCGCAAAAATATAGCGGAAATCAATCAACTGTTCTGTCATTTTCTTTATCCTTCTTTCCCTTGTCTTGCTATTGCAAATCGTAACCCTATGGGGCATGAGCTATAGTATAACGGATTTTCAGGCAGGTTGCAAGAGGCTTGGGTGGATTTCGATAACATTTATTCCTGCTGCGTCTGCTTCTTTTCTTTTTCCATCTGCTCCTTTCTGACAACCTCCGGGTCTTTTTCGATCCCAAGATACGGAAGTATATTCAAAAACAGCTCCTTCGCCACCGGAGCGGCGATCGTCCCGCCGTAATATACGCCAGACGGATTATTAATGATCACCAGACAGAGTACCTGCGGGTCATCCGCCGGCGCAAAGCACATAAATGAAGAAATATAGCGGTGCGCGCTTCGCGGCAATGTCTGCGAGGTCGCTGTTTTTCCACCGATCTCATAGCCTTCAATATATGCCTTACTGCCGCCGCCCTCAGAAACGACCTTTTCAAGTAAGGAGCGCATGGTACTGGAGGTTTCCGGGCTTAAGATCTGTTCCGTTGGCTCATACGCAAATACCTCGACCGGCTTGCCCTCCTGGTCCTCGATCTGGACGCCAAAATGCGGGGTGACGCGTTTTCCGCCGTTGATCAGCGAAGAGATCGTTGTAGCAAGCTGTACGGGTGTGATCTGGAATGACTGGCCAAAGGAAATCGTAGCAAGCTCTACCTGGCCGATATTCTTTTTATCATGCATGATCGTCCTGGCTTCTCCGGGAAGGTCAATGCCTGTTTTGGACAAAAGACCGAACTGTTTAAAATATTTGTAATACTCCTGCGCGCCAAGCCGCATCCCAAGCTCGATAAATACCGGATTACACGAATTTTCAAGTCCCTGCACAAAGCTCTGCGCCCCATGCCCGCTCGTTCTGGCGCAGCGGATACGGCGGTCTTCAACGATCTTATAGCCCGGACAGAAAAAGTTATCATTTAACGAAACGACCCCGGCTTCCAGCGCCGCGGAGGCGGTAATGACCTTGAACGTAGACCCCGGTTCGTAGGTATCGTTGATACAGCCATTGCGCCACATCTGGTTCAGAAGGTTCTGCTTTTCCTCTTCGCTTGCATAGTCTGTGCCTTCTGGCAGCGTATACGGCTCGTTCAGATTAAATTCCGGCAGGTTGACCATTGCCATAATCTCTCCGTTCGAGGGCTTCATGATCACAACGCTCACACTGTCAGCCTCCTTGGACTGCATGACCTTTTCCGCCGCCTGCTGGGCGTACATCTGAATATTATAATCCAGGCTGATACGCAGATTGTTTCCGTCTACTGGATTTAAACGGCTTTCTCCGGCATTTTCCAGCTCTACGCCTCTGGCATCGGTAAGCGTCAGGATCTTGCCGTTTTTGCCCATCATTTTTTCATCGTATATGACCTCCAGCCCAATGATCCCTTGGTTATCGCCTCCGGTAAAGCCAAGCACCTTAGACGCCAGACTGTCATACGGATAATACCGCTTATAATCTTCATCCACCTTTACGCCTGCCAGCTTGTGATCGCGAATCCTGTCGCCGATCTCCTTTGACACATTGGATCGCACCCGCTCGATCGAGCTGACCTTTTCTACACGTTTCCGTACCGTTTCCTCATCCAGCTCCAGCTCCTTTGCCAATACTTGGATGACCTTTTCCGGCTCCTTGATCTGGCTGTGGATAACGGAGATCGTACAAACGCTGCGGTTCGAGGCAAGCACCTTGCCGTTGACGTCTAGGATCTTGCCGCGCGCAGCCTTGATATCCCGCTCCCGCTCATGAAGGTTCTGTGCTTTGGCGCTGTAAAACTCCGACTGAAATACCATCAGGTAAAAAAGCCTGCCAGCCAGCAAGACCATCACAAGGGAAATGCAGAAAAAAACGGTCACGATCTTTTTCCTGTTATGCGTTTTTGTCCCATTCATAAAACAAACCTCATAATAGCAGTTAATATAGCTTATTCTGCAATTATGAGGTTATGTATTTTTTGCCGGATCAATTATATTTTACAGCCTCACCTAATGCTGCTTTTGCTTCGTAGCCGGCAATCTCCGTGTACATATTGGTGTCCTTTTTCTTCAAAGCATCTTTTTTCACTTTTTCGTCTTTGTATATGTTCATATAGGGTAAGATTTCTTCCAGTATCTCACGCGTCAGATTTTGTGCAAAAGTGCTGTGCGCCTGTTCTTTATTTTCCGTTGGCTGGTTCGGCGTATCGATCACCACATAAATGACCATCTGCGGATTTTCCTGCGGCAGATAGCCGATAAAAGACACAACATAATTCTTTTCTGAACGCGGGATCTTTTCCGCTGTTCCAGTCTTGCCGCCCATTGAATAGCCTGGCACCTTTGCGACATCCGCCGTCCCCTCACTGACGGTCGCAAATAAATACTCCTTTAATTTTTCGCTTGTTTCTTTTGATATCGTCTGTTTTAACAGCTCCGGCTTGATCTCCTCTACGAGGCTGCCGTTTTCGTCCGTGATCTTGGATACGATATACGGCCGGTAATAATTGCCGCCGTTAATGATCGAGCTGAACGCGCTGACCATCTGTATCATCGTACAGTTAAACGACTGGCCAAAGGACGAAGTAGCAAGGTCGACCGACGACATCTCCTCTGCTGTACGGATCAATGTATCCGTCCGCGCTTCTCCCGGCAGATCGATATTCGTCCGATATCCCATGCCAAAAATGCTCTGATAACTGCCAAACGTTTCCTTGCCCATTTTTCTGACCATCTGCATGATCGCGTCATTGCACGAATCCATCAGCGATTTTTGTATCGTTTCCGTTCCATGCCCGGATCTAGCTACGCAGCGGATCTTTTTATCCGCGATCTGTTCATAGCCGTCGCATTCAAACGTCTCCCTGCCGCTCAATTTTCCACTGTCCAGTCCCGCCGCCACCGTCAGCGGCTTTTGTACCGATCCAGGCTCAAAGGTATCGCTGATGCAGAAATTACGCCAGATCTGGTTGAGCGCATCCGCTTTATCATCCTCGCTCATATGTTCAATTTCTTCTTCAGTATAAAACCCTTCCAGGGAACGCGGGTTGGACAGGTCATAATTCGGAAAATCCGCCATCGCCTTGATCCCGCCCGTATTGGGGTCCTGAATGATCACGCCGATGCGTTCGGCGCCGTTACCCGGTCTTGCTTCGTTTTTATACGCCCGGTCAAATTCTTTGATCTTCGCTTCTACAACCGTCTGGATATTCATGTCGATCGTTGTTACGATATTATTTCCATTGACTGCCTCTTTGATCGTCTTTTCCATAATATCATCCGCATTCAGATAGCCGTACTGCCTGCCGTTTGTCCCGTTTAACGTACTGTTATAATAATTTTCCAGACCTGCCATTCCCAGGTTGCCGCTTGTTGTGAAACCGATCACGGAGCTGGCAAGTGTTTGAAACGGATAATTGCGCTGGTATTCCTTTTCAAACCATACGCCTTTAATTTTGGAGCCTTTTTCCTGCTGTTTTTCTAAAAATCCCTGTACCGCTTCATAAGAAATCTGCTTTGCCAGCACCCGGTATCTGCTCTCTGGATTTTCCCGGATATATGTGCGTATTTCTGTTTCATCCAGCACATCTCCAAAGCATTCCATCAACGCCTGTATCGTCGGCTCCAAATAAATTTTTTGCTTTTCTTTTTTTACCTTTACCTCATAGGTCACCTGGTAGGTATCCAGAATGACATTATATACATCCAGGCTGGTCGCAAGCTCGATTCCGTTGCAGTCTAAAATATCGCCCCTGCGAAACGGAATCGTCCTGCTGTCATAGTTTGCCTGTGCAAGTACAATCTTTTGGTATTTCTGGCCGCTCGTATTTTCGATATACACAATGCGGCACATCAGCCCTGCCAGCAACAGCACGATCATAAAGAACACGCACATCATCTTTAAATGATTTCTGCGGTTCAGCCGCAGCCACTTGCGCATAGGCTTTCTTTTCGTTCTTCTGGTTCTTTTCCTGCTGGATTGGTTTCCCGCTGCCATCATCCACCCTTTCGTTATCAGTCAGATCCATTTCAATCAGAATACTGCGTCATATAATCCGCGTTATCGATCGTATAATGTACGATCTGGTTCTCTGAAGGATATTTCATGCCAAGCCTTCTAGCCTGCTTTTTTACTTCCTTTAGGTCGACCGCAGCCGTAATCCTTTTGTATGCCGCGTCGTTTTCCAGCTTCAGCGTGGATATGTCATTTTGTAACGTTTCTACAGCCCTCTGGCGGATGATCAGATCCGACTGGAGCTTTACATAGGTCGCGGAAGCAAATGCGATCGCCATAACGCATACAGATAAAAACGCGACATATCCGGCATTCATTTTTAACGCCCGTTCGCGGTTTCTCCTCGCCGCGCGCCTGCGTCTGCGCTTCTGCTCCGATATTCTCCTTTCTTCTTTTCGCCGGTTTCGTTCCTCGTGGTAATCTGGTACGGCTTCCAGCCGCCGGACGGTATTGCCATCTTCATATGTGTAAATCCCGTAGGACTTTCGCTCTTTCTGTCTGCTCATCACTGCTCCTTCCGTTCAAAAATTCTGAGCCTTGCGCTCTTTGAACGTTTATTATTCTCCAATTCTTCCTCAGATGGTACAACTGACTTAAGCGCCTTCCCCCTCGAAACCTTGCCGCACACACAGACCGGAAAATCCGGCGGGCATATGCAAGGATTCTCGTTTTTCTTAAAAGCCGTTTTAACAATACGGTCTTCTAAGGAATGGAAGGTAATCACGCAGATACGTCCGCCGTCATTCAGCAGACCTATCATGTCATCCAGGCTGTCCCTTAAGACGTCCAGCTCACGGTTTAATTCAATGCGTATTGCCTGAAAGGTCCGCTTTGCCGGATGACCGCCGCTCTTTTGCACCTTCATGGGAATTGCGCCGCGTATGACCGCGCACAGCTCCCCGGTCGTAAGAATCTCTTTTTCTCTTCTTGTATTTACGATGTGTTTCGCTATGTTTTTGGCAAACCTGTCCTCTCCGAAATCACGGATGATCCGAAAGAGCTCCTTTTCGCTATAGCCATTTACGATATCCTTTGCCGTTAGCCCCTGCCTGTCATCCATGCGCATATCAAGCGGCGCGTCGTCTGCTCGGTAAGTAAAGCCCCGGCTTGGTGTGTCCAGCTGGAAGGATGATACTCCCAGATCCAGGATAATCCCGTCCACCTTCGTGATCCCAAGCTCTGCCAGCTTTGCGCGCATATCACAGTAATTACTGCGCACAATGCTCACCTGGTCTTTAAAAGCGCTCAGACGCTCTGCCGCCGCCCGTATGGCATCTGCGTCCTGGTCAATGCCGACCAGCCGCCCACGCTCCGACAAACGGCTCAACACCTCATAAGCATGGCCTCCGCCTCCCAAAGTGCCGTCCACGTAAGTTCCGTCAGGCCGAATGCGAAGCAGCCCGACCGTCTCTTGTAATAACACCGAGGTGTGATTAAATTCCATTGGCTCTTTTGTGCGGATGATTAGATGCTGACGCCCAGTTCAGCCATGTAATCTGCAATGCCATCCATATCCGTGATGTCATTGCTCCTTTCCCACTTCTCCTTGTCCCAGATTTCCACGCGGTTTAAAACGCCCGCAGATACAATTTCTTTTTCAAGACCCGCATATGCGCGAAGGTTCGCCGGCAGAAGTATCCTGCCCTGCTTGTCCGCCTCGCAGCTTGCCGCCCCTGCAAAGAAAAAACGTACAAAGTCCCTTGCTTTTTTATTTGTCAGCGGTACTTTACGGAAAGCTTCTTCGATATGTGCCCATTCATCCAGAGGGTATACAAATAAACAGTCATCCAGTCCCTTCGTAACCACAAACTCTTCTCCTAGCTTCTCACGAAACTTCGAAGGGACGATCAGCCTGCCTTTTGCATCGATTGTATGATTGTATTCACCCATGAACATCGCTCATACCCTCTACAGTTGAACAGTCCCGCATCTGCGGCGGATGCGGGCAGCTCCCACTGATCCTCCACCACGTCTGCATTTTCCACCACTCTCAACCACTTTCCTCCACGTCTAGTACTAATATAACCTTCTTTGCTTCTTTTGACAAGTCATTTTTTATAAAAAAAGAGAGAACGAATCACTTCGTTCTCACCTTTTTTGCTGCTGCCCCCATAAAACCAGTCGAATAGTGCCTATTCAGCTTATAACGGTGGTTCCCCCCGCGTTATAAAATCTTCCAGCACAGCATCCAGTTTCAGGCTGAGGCGGAAACACTCTTCTGAATTAAGGCCGCGTAATGCTGCTTCATTCAGCTCGTTCCGGAGATGTTCGATCTCCGATCTTAATGTTCTTTCTTGATTCATCCTTATCACCATTCCGTTTCCTATGTAGGACTGATTATCAGCGGCATACTTATTTTACTATTATTTTACAAAAAATGTCAATTATTTCACATCGACAGCATTCGACACCGTTCGGGAATCCCAACGGAAACAAGCCCTTACGACCGCTCTCGAAAACGCGTAATACTCTTTAAAACCTGGCTGTTGACTGGAATGATGTGGCTGATATCTCCTTCGACTGAATTGTTCTGTGACAAGTAATCTTGATGCGTTTTTTTGACAAAATCAAACAAAGCCTCCGGCGCGGTAAACTCGATATATTTTTTCTTGCGGCTGGCCGCTTTGCCGCTTAAGATATGCTGGCGCAGCTGTTTTTTCAGATCCTCCTCATAAGAGCAATGCTCCCGAAAACTTCCGGTAAATTTCTGATTGTGCGGATAAGTAAAATAATCCGCCAGATAATGGGACACTTCCCCTAAATGTCTGTAATATTTAGAATTATTTTTTTCCTTCAACTCGTCTTTTGAAATGGTCGAGAGATTTTCTATCTGTTTTTGCAGCGTCGGGAAGGTCTGTGTCATTTCATGACGCCGATAAATAAAAGAAGGCTTGATATCCGGAAGAACGCTGCCAAGATAAAAGGAATATTTATGTTTTTGCAATTCCTTATCGCGGGATTCCTTCACAAGGTATCTAGCAAGGATAATGTGGGATTTCTTTCTCAATTATAAAGCCTCCTTAATCATATTTGAATTTTATTTTTTCTATATTCATTCTTTTCCATAGAAACGCAGCTGACAGCTACTGTGACTGACAAAAGAAGCCGTCAGCCGCGTCTCATTTGCAAAAGCCTTGCAATCTGCCTTTATTTTCTGCAGAACGTCCCACAGGCAGTCTGCTCGCAGCGGCAGGCATTCGACCCACCGACATCAATGCCGTCTGCGCGGCAGCTGCAGTCGTCGTTGTGCACACACTTTTTAGCTTCGCAGCGGATATTGACTCTCTCAGATGGTTCCTTGCTGCTGTTCATAAAGGAATCACCGCGTCTTTCTTCAAAGCTGTCGCAGCAAGTCTCACTCGTGCTGCTGGCTCCGGCTCCGCCTACGCTGATATTTTCACGGACGCATCCGCGGTTCTGGTTATAACGGCAGCTCGTTACGCTGCATTCTAATCTTGGCATAATATACCTCCTTCATATGCAGGAATGCTCTATGGCATTCAATACTTAAATGCAGGTATAGTATCTGCAGAACACAGCGTCTTATGTGCTTCAAAAAAATATACCAGATTTAACTTTTTCTGGAAATTCAGAAAATAAAAGCTATTTCACTTTTTCTTCCTCTGGAAGCTCTGTACGGATCTCTTTTGTACGGATTTCCTTGCAAATCTGATCAATAAACTGCTCCAGCGGTTTTACGCCTTCATTTCCGGCGAAACGGCTGCGTACAGATACCGTCTTATCCTCTTCTTCTTGTTTTCCTACGACAAGCATATACGGCAGCTTATCCAGCCTTGCGGCGCGTATCTTAAATCCGATTTTTTCAGAACGAGCGTCAATAGCAGCATCCACACCGTTTTTCTTTAATTCCGCAAGGACATACTGCGCATAATCATTGTATTTGTCGGAAATTGGCAGAACGCGTACTTGCTCTGGACATAACCAGGTCGGGAACTTTCCGGCATATTTTTCAATCAGCCATGCCAACGTACGTTCATAACAGCCGATAGCCGTTCTGTGGATAATATACGGACGGATCTTATCGCCGTTTTCGTCAATATAATACAGATCAAAATTTTCAGCAATAGCACAGTCCAGTTGGATTGTGATCATCGTATCTTCCTTGCCGTATACATTTTTCGCCTGGATATCGATCTTCGGGCCATAAAACGCGGCTTCGCCGTCCGCTTCGACAAACGGAAGCTCTTTATCGACAAGGATCTTACGCAGGGCATCTTGGGTCGTTTCCCAATACTGCGCATCGCCAAGGTATTTTTCCTTATTTTCCGGATCCCATTTGGACAGACGGTACGTTACGTCCTCCTGCAGGCCAAGCGTGGACAGCGTATGATACGCCAGCTCCAGACATCCCTTTAATTCGTCCTCGGTTTGATCCGGCCGTATAGCAAGATGTCCTTCTGAGATCGTAAACTGGCGCACACGCGTCAGACCATGCATCTCGCCAGATTCCTCCGAACGGAACAGCGTAGATGTCTCGCTCATTCGATAAGGCAGATCACGATAGGATTTCTGTGTATTTTTATATACATAATATTGGAATGGGCAGGTCATTGGACGAAGCGCAAATACTTCCTTATCCTTTTCCTCATCACCCAGTATAAACATTCCCTCTTTATAGTGTCCCCAGTGTCCGGATATTTTGTACAAGTCGCTTTTTGCCATCAAAGGCGTCCTGGTACGCACATACCCCCACTCATTGTCCTCCAGATCCTCGATCCAGCGCTGGAGCTTCATAATCATTTTTGTGCCCTTTGGTGTAAAAAGCGGGAGTCCCTGTCCAACAACATCCACGGTCGTAAACAGATCCATTTCTCGTCCCAGCCTGTTATGATCACGCTTTTTGATATCCTCAAGATGCTCCAGATAAGCAGCCAGCTCGTCTTTTTTGTTAAACGCTGTCGCATAAATACGCTGCAGCTGCGCCTTGTGCTCGTCCCCTCTCCAATATGCCATTGACGATGAAATGAGTTTATAAGCTTTAATCCCTTTTGTCGACATTAAATGCGGCCCTGCGCACAAATCGACAAACCCGCCCTGGTCATAAAAAGATATTTCCGAGCCTTCTGGGAGGTCTTCGATCAGCTCCACCTTATAAGGCTCGTTCCGTTCCTGCATATACGCAAGCGCTTCCTCTCTCGGCAGCGTAAAACGAGTGATCTCGCGGCCTTCTTTGATGATTTTTTTCATTTCTGATTCAATATTGTCCAAATCCTCTCTGGAAAACGGCGTGTTGTCAAAATCATAATAAAAGCCGTCCTCGATCGCCGGGCCAATCGCAACCTTAGCATCCGGGAACAAGCGTTTTACCGCTTCAGCCATCACATGAGAGGCTGTATGGCGGATGACCTTTAAACCCTCTGCGTCGTTTGCTGTAACAATATTCAGCTCACAGTCTGCGGAAATCTCTGTTCTTAAATCTACAATTTCTCCATTTACCTCTCCAGCGCAGGCCATACGCGCAAGCCCGTCGCTGATATCCTTTGCAATTTCATATACGGATCTGGCGCAGTCGTATTCACGAACCGAACCATCCTTTAATTTAATCTGCATTTTATTAATATCTCCTGTCTGTTTCTATTTATGCTTCTTCTACCTGTTCTTCCTCGTATGCCTCCAAACGTCCGTTGCCGTTATTGCTGCCGATAATGGTTGTTTTTTTCGGAGAAAACAAAATTCCGAGTACAAATCCGGCAAGCGCACAGCAAACAACCTCTAAAAACAACTCTCTTTTGGATACGGTTGTAAAATCCTCTAAGGATTCCCAAAATGCTTTCATTTTTTTCATCATGCTTTCCTTCTTTCTTTTTTATTCTTCTTTTTTATAGGATACAAGATTTTCTATCCTGCTTTCACTTACTTTCGTCTGACTGATTCTTATCTTACATCGTTTATGCGTAACTGCCAATCCGTAAAATCCTGGGATAGCATACAAGTCGTAACAGTTCAGCCAATCTGGACTGTTACGACAATAGATTAGTTGCTGCTCTAAACTTCAAAACGCTGCACAAGCTCATTTAAAATTACTGCCTGTGAAGCCAGCTCCTGTGAGGTCGCAGAAGTTTCCTGCGCGGCTGCGGAATTATCCTGGACACTCTGCACGATCTCCTGGATCCTGGCTCTTATCTGCTCCATATTATCCGCCTGTACCGCTGCGTTGTCTGCGGTCTTGCGTATCATTTCATTGACCTTGCCCACAGCATTTACGGACTCCTCCAGAGAGGACATCACACCGTTGGCAATCGTGCTTCCGTTATTGATCTCATCCATGGAAACGCCGATCAAGTCTCTTGTCATATTTGCCGCCTTAGAGCTTTCCATTGCCAGCTTTCCAATTTCGTCCGCTACGACTGCAAAGCCTTTGCCTGCTTCGCCCGCGCGTGCCGCTTCAATCGATGCGTTCAATGACAACAGATTCGTCTGGTCTGCAATTTCCTCAATCGTCTGGATAATACCAACAACCTGCTGGGAGGTTTCGTGGATCTTGCTGACTGCGTCCATCATCTTTTGCATCTTTTCCTGGTTCTGCTCAATCATTTTTGTCACACGTACGGTAGCTTCTGCGGAAATCTCCGCATCCTTGCGGCTTGCCTGTACCTGCTCGTCAATCGCAGCCGCTGACTCAGCCAGTCCGTCGACTGCCGCTGCCTGCGCCCCGGCTCCTTCTGCAAGCGTTTCCGATGCGTTTGCCAGTTCTCCTGCACCGGTAGATACCTGGTCGGCGCTGTTTGCAATATTTTCCATGACATCGCTCATTGATGCGGAAATATGCAGCAATGCTTCCTTTAATTTTGCAAATTCACCTACATAGTCGTTTTTCAGTTCAATATTCAGCTTTCCTTCTCCAAGATCTGTCAGCACATCCGCCGTTTCATCAATGTACACAATATATTCCTTCAGCCTGTTTACCGTCTCCCCGATAGAATGCCCAAGCTCTCCAATCTCATCTTCAGCCGTAATCTGCAGATGTACGTCAAGATCACCAGCCGCAAGCTTCTGCGCCGTTTGATTCAGCTCCAGGATCGGCTTCGTCAGGTTGGATGCGCTTCTACGGATATTAAGCACAATAAGGATGATACCAAGTACAAAAACTGCGATTAATCCTGCGATCAACATCAGTATCAAAGAATAATACTCCATCCATGACATATTGCTGATCACCGTATAACCAGTCTCCTCGCTAAATGCTACAATTCCGAATTTCGTCTCACCGTTTACCTTGTATTTCAAAAACTGTCCTTTGCCTTCTGCAACCGCGTCTCTCAAATTCTGGGAAACATCTACTTCATCCAAATTTTTATCCAAAAGCTCCTCTTGCGGATGGTAAATGATCTTGCCTTCACCTGATACAAGAAGCAGATATCCACTCTCTCCTACCTTGTAATGGCTCATAACATTCGACATACGATCCAGGGAAATGTCCACACCTACCACACCAAGCGGTTCATCGGTGTCTGTGTCATAGACCGGAGATACTGCGCTGATAATGATCTGTCCAGTACTTGGATCAATATAAGGATCCGTTAGCAGCGTTTTACGCGCTTCTACACACGGATACCAGACGCGCTCTGTAAAGACCCATGTTTCATCCGAGGTAAATCCATCTGACTGCGTAAGCACGCTTGTATCCATATCCGCGATCCATGCGAACAGAAAATTTTCTGGATCCGTCTCTACTACATTTGCAAGAAACTCACGGGTACAATCCATTTCCGGGTGATCATTGATATGGCTTCCCGGCTTTGTTTCCGCCAATATCTCCCGTATTTCCGGATTCACCGCAAGCTGCTCTGACACCTTTTCATATTTGCCCAAAAATCCCGTCAGTTCATACAGCGCAGATTCCGACTCCAATTTTAGTTCGTTTTCTTTTGCTGATGCGATAACAGACCGAACGATCAAAATCGCGACAAGAGCCACAATCACAAACACAACCAGCACGCTGCGCCCAATCTGTATCAATATTTCATCCATGATCCTTTTTTTCGGATGCATTTTAACATCCTTTTGTGCCTTCATAAAATGCTTTCCTCCTCTCCCTTACGGGCATCCTATCGCTCGTTTTGCAGGTTCTTCTCCAGCTGTTTCTCTATTCTATTGTATTACTTTTTTACACCAGGCGCAACAACGAAATCATTACTTTGGCACAATTTCCAGCCAATAGCCGTCCGGATCCTTGATAAAGTAAATTCCCATCGCCGGATTCTCATAACAGATGCATCCCATTTCCTCGTGCAGCCGATGCGCGGCCTCATAATCATCCGTGCGAAATGCCAGATGAAACTCACAGTCTCCCAAGTTATACGGCCTTTGCATATCCCGCATCCAAGTCAGCTCCAGCTCAAAATCCGACTGTGCATTCGCAACATAGACGATGATAAAAGAACCGTCTTCCGCGGTTTTTCTTCGTATCTCATGCAGCCCCAACGCTTTTTCATAAAAATCCAGCGACCTTTGCAAGTCATAAACATTGTAATTTTCGTGGATCATTTTGAAATCCATGTGAATCTCCTCCTTTTAAATAAGTTAATAATAAAATCCGGCACATGAGAAGCTTGCCTTCACAAAGCGCCGGATTGCTGGCTATTATTTTTTGTTCATACAACAGTATTTATATTTTTTTCCGCTGCCGCATGGACATGGCTCATTGCGGCCAATTTTCTTTCCGACAATCACAGTGCCAGATTTTTTCTGCTCCAGATACAGAGCTTTCTTCGTCTCCGCGTCAAAAATATCATCCCACATCGGCAGATTATACAGCCAGTCCGCTTTTGCGTCCACCATGTTTTTATAAAGCTTTTCCTTATCGAAGGCAAGGCTGACCACCGTATCCTCCTCCATCGTGTCAATCGGATTCGGTTCTTTTAAGCTGTCATTGATCCCGTCTAAAAATCCGGTCATTTCCATAATCGTCAGCTCAAACTTTTGCGCAAGCTCCTTGACGGTCCCCTTGACCTCCTCGTCCGGATTAACGAGCAGCTTTTCATAAACGCCCTGTTCCAGACGGAAATAGTTGTTCCACAGCTTTTCCAGCTCGCCTTTATTTGTTTTTTCATTATAGACGACTTTTTTCCATTCTTCTAATAACGCCATACCTGTATCCCATCCTTTTTCTTCGTTCCTAATTTAACAGAAGTATTTTTGTACCTGATTTTCAAGACCCATTATAACCTATCCGGGCGAGTTTTCCAAGTGTTTTTTGGTAAAAACGAAAAGCTGCCCTTTGGGCAGCTTTTCTATTGGGGGAGGATAAAGTATTTATTGTATCTTTTGCATACATCCGAAGACTTTTTTGGGGGTAATTCATCTTCGGATTAATTATAGTATAGACGCTTTCCGAAAAGATATTCATAAAATCAAAAAAATTTTTCTCGTTTCTCTGGCACATCCTTCTATTGACTTCACTCCGCTAAACTGCTATGATTAGGAAGTGTTGGCGCAGCATTTTTGTATCTGCTTTGCCAGCACTGCAAATTTTACATATATAATAAGGAAGAAAAAGGAGATTTTTACGATGAAAAAATTAATCGCACTATCACTGACTATGGCGTTATCCTTCTCATTGGCCGCTTGTGGAAGCAAAGACGATGCTGCAAGCAACAAGGAACCTGCATCAGACAGCAGCTCCACAGCAGACGACACAAACGACAGCGCGGACAACAGCAACGCGGACGATACTGACAGCAGCACAGATGATACTACTGGCAGCAATACCGATGACAGCTCTGCGGCAGGCAATTCCGATGATAGCGACTTAGCTTATGTAAAAGAAAAAGGTACGCTCGTCGTAGGTATCACAGATTTTGAACCAATGGATTACCAGGATGCGGACGGAAACTGGATCGGCTTTGACGCGGATATGGCAAAAGCGTTTGCTGAGAGCATCGGCGTTACTGCGAAATTTGTCGAAATCGACTGGGACAACAAAATATTGGAACTGGACGGAAAGACGATCGACTGTGTATGGAACGGCATGACGCTGACAGATGAAGTGATCAGCTCTATGGAATGCTCCGATCCGTATTTTAATAACGCGCAGGTTGTAATCGTTCATGCGGACAAGGCTGACCTGTACCAGGATGTGGACAGCCTCAAAGAGCTGAATTTTGCTGTGGAAGCAGGAAGCGCCGGAGAAGCGCAGGCAAAGAACAACAATTTCAGCTACACACCAGTCCAACAGCAGTCCAGCGCGCTGATGGAGGTAGCAGCTGGTACTGCAGACGCCGCTATTATCGATTTCTTAATGGCTTCGGCTATGGTTGGTGAAGGTACCGGCTATGCGGATTTAACGCATACCGTAAGCTTAAACAGCGAGGAATATGGCGTAGGCTTCCGTAAAGGCTCAGATCTTGCTGCCTCTTTAAACGACTTTTTCGACGCTTCCTACGCGGACGGCAGCATGGAAAAATGCGCAAAGACCTACAACATCCAGGATGCGCTTGTGCAGCAATAGTTATTACAGTTTAAGTGAAAGCAGGACAAGGAAATGGAACTTTTTCTGGAACAATTTCCCATTGTTGTTAAAGCGCTCAACGTTGGCTTTTTACAGACGTTAAAGCTTTTTCTTGTTACATTGATCGGCGCGTTCCCGCTTGGGCTTATCATTGCGTTCGGCTCTATGAGCCGGTTCGCGCCGCTCCGCTATTTTACCAGGCTGCTTGTCTGGATCATACGCGGTACGCCGCTTATGATCCAGCTTTTGATCATTTTTTATTTTCCGAGCCTGGTATTACATACACCGATCTGGGGCGGCACCCAGTCCGGGCGCTTCCTTGCTGCCTCCGTATCGTTTATCCTCAACTACGCCTGCTATTTTTCTGAAATTTACCGCGGCGGCATTCAGGGGATCCCGGTAGGACAGACGGAAGCCGGGCTTGTGCTTGGTATGACACGCAGCCAGATTTTCTTTAAGGTCACCTTACTGCAGATGATCAAGCGTATCGTTCCTCCAATGTCCAACGAGATCATTACGCTTGTCAAGGATACCTCCCTGGCCCAGATCATCGCCATGCAGGAACTTATCTGGGCAGGTGAAGCGTTTATGAAAGGCTCACAAGGCATTTCCGGCGCGATCTGGCCATTGTTTTTTACCGCTGTCTATTACCTGTTCTTTAACGGGATCCTTACGATCCTGCTTGGACAGCTGGAGCGAAAGCTGGATTATTTCCGATAGGCCGCTGGACAGACGAATGAAAGGAGGAACAAAACTATATGTCGATGTTAGAAGTGGAACATATCCGTAAGACCTTTGACCATACACAAGTGCTGCAGGATATCAGCTTTTCCCTAGACCAAGGACAGGTCGTTTCGATTATCGGTTCTTCCGGAAGCGGGAAAACAACGCTTCTGCGATGCCTGAATTTTCTGGAACGCCCAGACGGCGGAATCATCCGGGTCAATGGCGAGACGCTGTTTGACGCCGAACACACCATGACCCAGAGCGATCGGGATATCCGCAGAAAGCGTCTGCATTTCGGACTTGTATTTCAGTCGTTTAATCTGTTTCCGCAATACACCGCACTGCAAAATGTCATGCTTGCCAAACAGCTGCTTGCTAAAGACGAACCAGATTACAAGACAAGAAAAAAAGAAATTTATAAAGAAATCGAAGCGCAATCGGTATTGCTCCTGCAGCAGATGGGCTTGGGCGACCGGATGCTGAATTATCCGCACCAGCTCTCCGGCGGCCAGTGCCAGCGCGTAGCTATCGCACGTGCACTAGCGCTGACGCCTGATATCCTCTGCTTCGACGAACCGACCTCCGCGCTCGACCCGGAACTGACCGGAGAGGTGCTGCGGGTCATCCGCGAACTGGCTGACCGCCAGACAACCATGATCATCGTAACACATGAGATGGCTTTCGCCAGAGATGTTGCAAACCATGTTATTTTTATGGATGATGGCTGCATCCTAGAGCAAGGCGATCCTTATGAGGTCATGGAGCACCCAAAGGAAGAACGCACCAAACAGTTTTTATCCCGCTTTACACAGGGATAGCAGCATAGGAAAGGATTGGCTTATGAAGCAGATAAAACGTATTCTTGCATTGCTGGGCGTTGCTCTTTTAGTGATTTTGTACCTTGCTACGCTGCTTTGTGCGTTTTTTGATACGAGTAGTACTATGGTGCTGTTCCGCATTTCCGTCACCTGCACAGTACTGCTTCCGATCCTGCTCTGGGGCTATACAGTCATTTATCGGCTTGCCAAGGGCAGGCATGAAAAAGAGCTGGAAGAGGCGCTTCGCCAGATGGAGGCGGAAAAAGGAAAGGGGAAGCAGGAACCGTAGTGCTGCTGGATTTTAAAAAAAGCATTGCAGGATTTATATAAAATTCTGCAATGCTTTTTTTGTTTAGACTACGACTTCCAGGATTGGTTTCCCATCACACCAAATTGTCTGGATACCAGTACTTTTCTTTTTATTAAAGTTGAAGCTCAACAAATATCCTTTTTCCGTCTGATATGCATCCATATATTCCCTGAGCTGCTTTCTTCCTCGACGGTTATACTCTTCCCCATGCCAAATCTTACATTCTACAATATACTGCTTTCCATGAAAATCAATAACGATATCTGATCTCCGCTTCGATCTGCTCTGATCTTCAACATAAAAATTCCCAGAACCATTTAAAATAGGACTTAAATACATTAAAAATATTTTACGTCCATATTTTTCCAAAAAAGAGTCATCTTCCCTAGAATATAATGCGGTATAATATTCATAAAAGCACCTCATCACATGATCCATGTCCAACTCCCCGTCATGCTGGAACTGATGCTTGTCAGGAAGCTGCTGACTTGCAATGCGCTCTTTTCTCCCGGCATTCGCAAGAAACCAAGTATAAAGCTGCGTCTCAAAAATGCGATTTGCTACAGTAGCTACACCGCTGCGATTTACAAGAAATCCAAACATCCTGCCGATTTCCATCGAAGGTTCGTATTCATGATACGCATACTCCTGTCCAGAAAACAAAATATCGTGCAGCATATCATACAATCCATGGTATTCTGACACGTGCTTGATCATATCATCATATAATGTATTTGGGCCAGTTACAAGAAGCTTGATCGCTACAAGCACACCTTCCCTTGTCCATGCATCGGAAAGCCGCGGAAACTGACTGCTTCCGGAAATTTCCTCATCTATTTTTTTGCAAATATACGATACGAGAAACGGGTATCCATTTGTATAATCATATATCATCCCAGCTATTTTTTTACAATCCATTCCAGTATGGCAATCCTGCTCATACTCTTCCAGCATACCCTGGATGCTTTCCCTCGAAAGGCTCAGATCAACTGTAAAATCTGCGGCAATATTCCATGGGCTGTTATATTTTGGCTCCTCCTGCGGATGCAGCTTTAACTTCAGATTTTTAATATCATAAACGCCCGCCAAAATGACAGACAAAAATGTATGATCCCTTCCGGCAAGCTGCTTAAGATATTTTTCCCGCAGCAGTCCAAGAAATGATAAAAAAAGCTGATGGCCAGCGCTTTTATCTACCTCATCAACCATCAGTATCACACCTTTTTTGCATTGTCTGCAAAAGCCTGTAATTTTTGCAGACAGATCCGCCAAAGGAAGCTCTCTGGATACTGGCTCTTTCCAAAGCTGCAGCAGCTCGTCTGACACTTCGTTTTCTAAAAGCGCCTCTGTAACTTTTTGTATTAGTCCCTGCGCCATTGTATAAACAGACACAAAGCAATCGTCAGCCGCCTCGAAGCTGATATCCAGCACAATGTACGTTCCCCTGAGCCTTTGGTAAAGCAATTCCAAGGTTGTTGTTTTCCCGTACTGTCTGGCCCGATTGATCGTAAAATACGCGCCCTGCTCGATATATCCGTCAATAATCCGACCAATCGCAGCGCTTGTGTCCGCCATATAATGCAAAGACGGAATGCAAACGCCTTCCGTCTGAAATTTTTTTCGTTTTTTCATACCTTTCCCACGCCAAGCGCCCGCAGCTCTTCCTGAACCTGCGCAAAATCCCGGAACTGTATCGTACTCCATCCAATCTCCTTCGGATAAACGAGGTTTGCGGCATTATCGTCAATAAATACGCATTCATCTGCTGACAAACCGTATTTGTCCATGATCACATGATAAATTTCCTTTTCCGGCTTAATATGCCCGGTTTCAAAGGAAAATACCGCGCCATCCGTAAGCGGCAGGAAATCCAGCCCCTCATCCTTTGTCAGCTCGTAGGTACGTCTGGCATAATTAGACAGAATATAGACCCTGCAGCCGCTCTCCTTTAATGCTGTGATCCATGCTTTCGCATACGGATATTGGGTGATCATTCCGGACATATGGTCCCAGAACTTTTGGATCTCGCCAGCATACTTGGGCGCTTTCGCCTGAAAGCACGCCAGCAGCTCTTCATCCAAAACAGCGCTGCGGTCGTACTCGTTCCATTCTGCAGTACGAACCGTAGCGTCTGCAACCGCTTCAAATGTCTCTCCGGTAATACCCAGCTTTTTTAACAAATCTGCCCAGCAAAAATCTACAAGCACCATGCCGACATCTAATATCACATTCTTGATCATACGTGCCTCCTATCTTTTTCGCCAGATCATATCCGTTCTGGACGGCCCGTTGGATATCATTGTGATCGGATATTCTATCTGGGATTCAATAAATTCTATATAAGCGCGGCAGTTCTGCGGCAGCTCTTCGTAGCTTTTTATGCCTGTAATATCGCATTTCCATCCTGGCAGCGCCTTGTAGACCGGTTTTGCTTTTTTCAGCCTTGCCGTCGTCGGAAATTCTGTCGTTACTTCTCCGTCGATCTCATAACCGACGCAGACTGGAATCTCATCCAGATAACCGAGCACATCCAGTACGGTAAACGCCACGTCCGTCGTGCCCTGCAGACGGCAGCCGTATTTGCTCGCCACACAGTCAAACCAGCCAACCCTGCGCGGGCGTCCGGTCGTCGCGCCGTATTCCCCGCCATCGCCGCCGCGATTTCTTAATTCCTCTGCTTCCTCTCCGAAAATCTCGCTGACAAATTCTCCTGCGCCTACCTGACTGGAGTATGCCTTGCAGACTGTGATCACCTGCCCGATCTCATAAGGCGGCACACCCGCGCCTACAGTCCCATAACCCGCCAGTGTCGGCGACGAGGTGACCATTGGGTAAATGCCGTGGTCCGGATCTCTTAACGTGCCGAGCTGGCCTTCCAGCAGCACTGTTTTTCCTTCTTTCAACGCCTTGTGCAGGCAAGCCGCGACATCCGTCACATATGGCTCTACCATTTCTTTATATTCATGCAGCTCCGCCAGCAGATCCTCCTGCCGAAGCAGCGGCTTATGATACAAATGCTCTAGCAATACATTTTTTGTCTCCAGAATACGCGCCGTCTTTTCCAAGAGCAGCTGTTCGTCAAACAGATCGCTGACCTGAAAACCGATTTTTGCGTATTTATCTGAGAAAAACGGCGCAATCCCAGACTTGGTCGAACCAAAAGACTTGCTGCCCAGACGTTCCTCCTCATACTGGTCAAGCAGTACATGGTAAGACATTACAATCTGTGCCCGGTCGGAAACAAGGATCTTCGGCGCAGGAACACCCTGGCTGATGATCGTTTGGATCTCGTGGAACAATTTGCGGATGTCCAGCGCGACCCCGTTTCCTATCACACTTGTTGTATGGTTATAAAATACACCGGATGGAAGCGTATGCAGCGAAAATTTGCCATAATGATTTTTAATGGTATGCCCTGCATTGGCTCCTCCTTGAAAGCGGACAATGAAATCGGCGTTTTCCGCCAGCATATCCGTAATCTTGCCTTTCCCTTCATCGCCCCAGTTTGCGCCTACAACTGCTTTTACCATAATACTTACCTCCTGTGAATCCGTATTTTCCCAGCGTAAAACGCCGCTAAAAAAGGCAGGCTGTAAAAACCTGCCATGATGTAACATTTTTCCGTTTTTACTTTCTGATTATACACGACTCGGCCTGAGAAGTAAAGGCTTTCCGGACATTTTCGTACTATTCCGTAACAGTTCAGGCAGGTCTTTGCATTCTGCTGCAAAGACCGTAAGAACATGATTCAGGAGTGCAAAAATCCCATCGCGAAGCGATTTTCAATGGATTTTTGCAGGTAACAGGTCAGCTTGCCCAAACTGTTACACTATTCCAGCTTATGCGAGCAAGCCACCGCCAGCGCTCCTGGCCCGATATGACAGGATACGCTTAAAGACAGCGGATTCACCACGCAATCCTGACCTGGAAACGCTGCCCTTACCTCTGCTTCAAATTGCCGCGCCGCTTCCTTGTCGTAGGTATACGCGACATCGATAAATAGGTTACTGCCGCTGGCATCACCAAAGCGGTTTTTGCAGTCGTTTTTCATCGCTTCAAGCATGATACTTTTTGCCTGTTTGACCGTTCTTGCCTTTGCAAACGCATCCAGCTTTTCTCCCTGGATCTGCAGCACCGGCTTAATGCGCAGCAGCGTACCGAGCGCAGCGGCTGTCGGCGTAATACGCCCGCCCTTTTTCAGATATTTAAGCGTATCTACCATAATGTAAATGCTGGATTCAAATTTTTCACGCTCCAGCAGCTGCTTGACCTCCAGGGCGGTCTTTCCCTGCTTGACCAGCATCTGCGCATCCAGGACAGAACGCCTTTGCGTGACGGATATCCGCTGATTATTAACGACCTGTACGCGTCCCTCATAAGACTGTGCCAGCATACAGGCTGTCTCACACGAGCTGCTAAGTCCAGACGACATCGGGATATGCACGATTTCGTCATACTCCTGCAGCAAGCGGTCCCACAGATCCGTCACATCGCCGACCGTCGGCATGGAAGTCGAAATGTCGCCGCCCTCGGCCAGCATTTCGTAAAACTGCTCCTGCGTCAGATTCACATCCTCATAAAAGGTTTCTCCATTCATATAAAAAGGCATGGCTATGACTATTATGCCAAGCTGCTTTGCCTCTGTCTGTGTAATTCCGCTGTTGGAATCGGTTACTACTGCTATTTTACCCATTTCCATGTCCTCCATTCCTCGCCAGACAGCCAGACGGACGCCCGTCCAAGCTGGCTCGCCTGCCCTTATCACTGCTTTGCTAACAGTTTACCCTGGAAAGCATTGTATCACACATGAAAAATACTTACAAGTAAAAGCCGTCTAAAATCTAGACGATCTTAGACGGCTTTTAACCGGCTCTTACATCATGCCCATGCCCGGATTGCCTGCCGGCATTGCCGGAGCGTCCTCCTTGATGTTAGCAACAACAGATTCTGTCGTCAGCAGCGTAGCTGCCACAGAGGTTGCATTCTGGAGTGCACTTCTTGTAACCTTTACTGGATCCAAAATGCCTGCTTTTACCATATCTACATATTCTTCCGCTGCAGCGTCAAATCCAACGCCAATTTCGGAATCCTTTACCTTATTGATAATAACTGCGCCTTCCAGCCCGGCGTTTGCAGCGATATAGAACAATGGTGCTTCCAACGCCTTTAAAATAACCTTTGCGCCTGTCTTTTCGTCGCCTTCCAGCGAATCTGCAAGCTCTGACACCTTTTTCGATGCATGGATATACGCGGAACCGCCGCCTGCGATAATGCCTTCTTCTACGGCTGCTCTCGTTGCGTTCAAGGCATCTTCCATACGCAGCTTGCTTTCCTTCATTTCGGTTTCGGTCGCAGCGCCTACACGGATAACTGCTACGCCGCCTGCCAGCTTCGCAAGTCTTTCCTGCAGCTTTTCTTTATCGAACTCAGAAGTCGTTTCCTCGATCTGGCTCTTGATCTGGCTGATTCTTGCTTCGATCTCAGCCTTAGCGCCCATACCGTCTACGATCACAGTGTTTTCCTTCTGCACTTTGACAGATTTTGCACGGCCCAGCTGTTCCAGATCAGCATCTTTTAATTCCAGACCAAGCTCGGAAGAAATAACCTGTCCGCCGGTCAGGATTGCGATATCTTCCAGCATTGCTTTTCTTCTGTCGCCATAGCCCGGTGCCTTTACAGCAACAACATTGAACGTACCGCGCAGCTTATTTACGATCAGAGTCGTAAGCGCCTCACCCTCTACGTCCTCAGCAATGATCAAAAGCTTTGCGCCTGTCTTTACAACCTGCTCTAACAGCGGCAGGATATCCTGAATATTGGAAATCTTCTTATCGGTAATTAAAATGTACGGATCCTCTAAAACGGCTTCCATTTTGTCCATATCGGTCGCCATATATGCGGAAATATAGCCGCGGTCAAACTGCATACCTTCTACCAGGTCAAGCTCTGTCTGCATTGTCTTGGATTCTTCGATCGTAATAACACCATCTTTGGACACCTTTTCCATCGCATCTGCAACCAGATTGCCGACTTCTTCATCACCTGCGGAAATTGCAGCTACCTTTGCGATATGGTTTTTACCGTCAACCTTCTGGCTCATTTCCTGCAAAGATTCTACAGCTACGTTTGTCGCTTTTTTCATGCCTCTTCTTAAGCTAATTGGGTTTGCACCTGCTGCGAGGTTTTTGATCCCTTCGGAAACCATAGCCTGTGCTAATACAGTTGCTGTTGTTGTACCGTCGCCAGCTACATCGTTTGTCTTTGTTGCAACTTCCTTAACAAGCTGTGCACCCATATTTTCAAACGGATCCTCCAGCTCGATCTCCTTTGCGATCGTTACGCCGTCATTTGTGATCAACGGAGCGCCGTAAGATTTATCAAGTACGACATTTCTTCCTTTTGGTCCAAGCGTTACACATACAGTATCCGCCAGCTTATCTACACCTGCTTCTAAGGCAGCTCTTGCCTCTGCGCCATATTTAATTTCCTTTGCCATTTTAATTTTCCTCTCTTCTTCCTATTTTCTTCCTTATAATAATATAGATTGCCTGCGATCTTATTCTACAACTGCAAGAATGTCGTTCTGGCGTACGATGATATATTCGGTTCCGTCAATTTTGACCTCGGTCCCTGCATATTTGGAATAAATAACCTTCTGGCCTTCCTTTACCTGCATCGTGATCTCTTTCCCATCTACGACTCCGCCAGGTCCTACTGCGATAACCTCTGCTTCCTGCGGCTTTTCCTGAGAAGCGCTTGTTAAAATAATGCCTGACGCGGTTGTTTCCTCTGCTTCACACTGCTTTAATACAACTCTGTCTGATAATGGTACTAATTTCATGAATATTTCCTCCTTTTGACGACTCTTCTTTTCTTATTTATAATCCTATTGTCTATTTGTGTTATTAGCACTCGCTTGTTTTGAGTGCTAACTGATAGTTCTTATCATATGTTTTTGCGTGCTGTTTCGCAAGCGCAGTTTTTTTTGCTTTTTAGCATCTACACTTTCTATAACTCTTTTTTTCTCTTATATACTCTCTTTTTCTCACTTTTAAGTTTTTATTATAAAAAAATTGTAAATTCTATAAATTACCATTTTATAAAGCGTTTACCATACCGTCATGTTCCTGACCAGGCTGCGGGCTTTTATGTGATCACATCGAAAAAACGGTTTATGGGCTGGCTGTCCTTATCTATTTTCAATACACGTAACGCCCGCTTATAATCACGCCTGCGTACAAAAAAGTCATATTGCATACGGTAGCGTTCCGGATTTTCAAATAAGCGCCGCAGCCTGACTACCATTGGTGCATCCGTGCTCATCCATATCCGGTAGTCGATCTGCGCTTCTTCTAAAAGCCTGCAGTACTTACGATATTCCTCCTCTCGGATCACATGGGTAAGCGTATGCCAGCAGTCTTTTTTTTCCGTAAGCTTCCGTTTCATTAAAAATAGCTCTCTTAACAATAAAAACCTCATATCTGACACCTTCCTTTCTATCCTTTCATAAACCCCATACTGCATATTAAACTATAAAAATCATCTTTGCAACACTGAACATAGCATACTACTTTTTTCATTTATATTATAACACTATAAGTATAATTGTCAATATTTCCAGAACACTATTAGTACCACTTTCATCAAATTGCTTTGAATTATAATGAAGATGTATTATTTTTTTGCTTTTTAGTTCTTAGAATAACCACGGAGGAAATATTTATGCCACTGGATTACAAATTGATTGGCTCCAATATAAAACGCCACAGAAAAGAGCTTGGCATAACACAGCAGAAAATGGCTGATGAATTGTTTTTATCACTCAGTCTGATCAGCAAGCTGGAGCGGGGCGTAAAATCTGTCAGTCTGGATACCTTTTTTATGATCGCTGAATATCTGCATACAAATATCGCAGTACTTACCTCTGACCCGAATGACCCAAAGGTACAGCACAATCAAATGATCCGCGAGATCGACGTGATACTGGAAGATCTGGATAACCGGCATCTGCGGATTGTAAACCAGCTTATGAAAACTTATTACAGCCAGCTTGAGCATCTGGTTCAGGAGGAGGATAAACGCCGTCAGTAGGTGGGTAATCTCTGCTCTATGATGAAACCTGTCAGCTAAAATGACTGGAAATTTAGGGCGTGTCAGAAGTTTTCGACAATGCTGTGAATGGCTGGATTTTGATGATTCGCAAGAATGGCAGGCTTGCATTTTAGAGAATGGAAATTTTTAAAACTACATATGGAATAGGCGGTCATTATGACCGCCTATTTATGATCCTTAATCGCCGATAAAACTGCCTCTCGCACAGCAATCTTATCTTTCTTCCTCGTACCTGTCCATTTGACCAACATACTAAAGCTCAAAATAATATACTCAAAACAAATCACATCCAAAATCAAAATTTGTTCTGAATACAATGCCGCCAACTCTCTAAGCTCCAAATACTTATTCATGACATCCATATTATCATAAACAATGTCAAATGCAATATAATATCTATCTCCCTCCTTCGGCGCCAACAGCCTAACCGCATCCAAATTTGCAAGTTCCCAAAAATGAACTCCCGCTCCTGAATCTTCCGTCCAAATACACCTCACACTTCCACCAGCTCTCTTTTCAATAACACTTTATAATCATTCTCATAAAGCAGCATAAAACTTCCTGCTGATAAATTCAATCCATCACAATTTCTGGCGAACAGCATATATTGATTGCTGAAATCAAAATTGATAAATTTCCTATCCTCTTCATTCAAAAGCAGATCTGCATTATCAATCACAATAAATCTATCCTTACATTTTTTTAGATTCTCATGAAAATCCTCTGTTTTATAGTTAAACAACTTTATCGCTTGATACTCTTTCGTCATTCTCAAATCTTCCAACATCTGATATAGATACGTCTTTCCGGTAGCGCTATCTCCCCTTACCAGTGTTATTCGATCCGAAAATTCCAAAAAATAAGAAAACGGATCAGCTTCAAATTTTATTACATCATAAATCATCGGCATCTCTCCTGGCGTATTCTTTTGACCACCAATGTTCATATCCTTGATAACCCATTACTACATCGGTATTATTGAAACAAATCTCTACGTTCTCTCGTATATGGATACGCTCTGGCCGGGACATAAATAATGAAATTTTTTCCATTGAAAATAGAATGTCCAGCACATTCTTCCCACATTCATCGGCATTTACCACTTTATTTGGATTCTTCATCACATTCAGCATAGTTTTGCAGCCGCTGGAAAGATTGCGTATGGTTCCTAAGCCATACCTTGTTTCTATATGCTTATCTTCAGTCAGCTTTGCATGATCAATCTGCCAGATCATCGCCTTATCTTCTTCTGTGAATTTTTCATTGCTTGTATACAAATTAAAATACCAATCATTCTTCAGAATCCAGTTCTCCGAATCCTGTTGTTTATTTGTATAAACATAAATCATCCCATTCACCGCCTTATATCTACCTCAACCAGTGTAGCAAAAACTCCGCGAACCCTTAATTTCGCTGGATTCACGGAGTTTTTATCCTATGAAACAATCCGCCGCAACGGCTTATTTCAGCATTCCCTCTAATACAACAGCTGCAGACTGTAACGCATCCTTAATACCTTCCGGATTTTTTCCTCCGGCCTGTGCCATATTCGGGCGTCCGCCTCCGCCTCCGCCGACTTTTCCGGCAGCTGCCTTGATTAGGTTGCCTGCGTGCGCGCCAGCCTTGATCGCTCCGTCTGTGGCCATTGCTGCAAGATTTACCTTGCCGCCTGCGTCTGAAGCAAGCAAGATCACGCCTTCGCCCAATTTCGCCTTGAGCTGGTCACACAGGTCGCGCAGACCATTCATATCCACACCAGGTACTTTGGCCGCAAGAAGCTTCACGCCTTTGATCTCCTGGACCTGATCCATGACGTCTCCGAGCGCGTCCTTTGCTGCCTTTGACTTTAACGATTCGTTTTCACTGGCAAGCGCTTTGCATTCCGCCATCAAATGCTCCAGTCTTTCGACTAAGCTTGCTGGCGTCGTCTTTACGACTTTTGCCGCTTTGGCAAGCGTCTGCTCCAGATTGTCGTAATAAGCAAAAACAGCATCAGAAGTCAGCGCCTCAATTCTCCTCACACCTGCGGCTACGCCGCCTTCTGAAACGATTTTAAACGCCTGGATCGTATTGGTATTGCCGACGTGCGTACCGCCGCACAATTCGACAGAAAAGTCACCCATACGCACGACGCGTACCGTTTCGCCGTATTTTTCACCGAATAAGGCCATCGCTCCGGTCTTTTTCGCTTCCTCCAGCGTCATAACTTCCGTCTGGACCGCAAGTGCGGACGCAATCTTTTCGTTTACCAGCGCCTCCGTCTGACTGATCTCTTCCGGAGTCATTGCTGAAAAATGCGTAAAATCAAAACGCAGCTTGTCCGGCGTCACCTCGGAGCCTGCCTGCTCAACGTGCGCGCCCAATACTTGGCGCAGCGCTTTTTGCAAAAGATGAGTCGCGCTATGATTTTTTTCGATCCGCGCTCTGCGTCCTCCATCGACCTCCAGCTGCACCGCATCGCCCGTTTTCAGCATTCCGCGGATACACGTACCAATATGTCCGACTTTGGAGCCAAGCAGCTTGATCGTATCCTCTACCCGAAATTCGCCGTCTTTGGTAAAAATACGCCCAGTATCGCCTATCTGACCACCCATTGCCGCATAAAACGGCGTTTTTTCAACGATGATCGTCCCGCGCGCTCCGTCTGCCAACGCTTCGGTAATCTCCGTATCCGTCGTCATCACTGTAATGACAGACGTATCTGAAAGACTGCCGTATCCGGTAAATTCCGTCGTAATGCTTGGATCGATCGATTCATAAACCGTTACGTCTGCACCCATATAATTTGTCGCTTTTCTGGCTTTTCTAGCTTGTGTACGCTGCTGCTCCATGCACGCATAAAAGCCCTTTTCATCAATCGTAAAGCCCTTTTCCTCCAGTATCTCCTGTGTCAGGTCTACCGGGAAGCCGTACGTGTCATACAGCTTAAACGCATCCTCGCCAGAAAGCACCTTTTCGCCTGCTGCTTCCATAGATTTTTGCATCTGCGCAAGTATCGCAAGCCCCTGGTCGATTGTCTTATTAAACTTTTCCTCTTCCTGCGTCAGTACCTTGAAAATAAATTCCTTCTTTTCCTCCAGCTCTGGATAACCGTCGCTGCTTTCCGTAATAACCGTATTGCTCAGGTTTGCAAGAAACGCGCCCTGGATACCGAGCATCCGTCCATGCCTTGCCGCACGGCGGATCAGCCGCCGCAGCACATAGCCGCGTCCCTCATTGGAAGGCATAATGCCGTCCGAAACCATAAACGTCGCAGAACGGATATGATCGGTGATCAGGCGGATCGACACATCGTCCAGCTCATCTGTCTGGTACTTTTTGTGCGCCATTTCACAGACCTTATCCCGTATCGCCTTCATCGTATCAATATCAAAAACAGAATCCACATCCTGCATAACTACCGCAAGACGCTCCAGCCCCATACCCGTATCGATGTTTTTCTGGGCAAGCTCCTCATAATGGCCTTTTCCGTCGCCGTCAAACTGCGTAAATACGTTGTTCCAGACTTCCATAAAGCGGTCGCAGTCGCAGCCGACCTTACAGTCCTCACGACCGCAGCCATAAGCCTCCCCACGGTCATAATAAATCTCCGAGCACGGACCGCACGGGCCTGCTCCATGCTCCCAGAAATTATCACATTTGCCGTCCTCATCCCGATAAAATCTCGTGATCCGCTCTGGTGGGATACCGATCTGCTCATTCCAAATCTGAAACGCCTCATCATCCTCGCCGTAAATCGACGGATACAGACGGTCCGGCTCCAAACCGAGCACCTCTGTCAAAAATTCCCACGACCACGCGATCGCCTCTTTTTTAAAGTAATCGCCAAATGAAAAATTACCGAGCATTTCAAAAAAGGTCAGATGCCTGGCTGTCTTACCTACATTTTCAATATCCCCAGTCCGGATACACTTCTGACAGGTCGTCACGCGCTTTTTCGGCGGTATTTCCTGCCCGGTAAAATATGGCTTTAACGGAGCCATTCCAGCATTGATCAGAAGCAAGCTGTTATCGTTGTGCGGTACTAACGAAAAGCTCTTCATCGCCAGATGCTCCTTGCTTTCAAAAAATGTCAGATACATTCTGCGTAATTCATTTACGCCGTAGCTTTTTTTCACGCTGCTTGTCCTCCAAAATCTGTTATCTTCTGCCGGTGTTGATTCGCACCGTCTGGTTCTTTTTTGCGTCTTTATTCTCACGAAGCGCCTTGCCGGCTTTTACACCTACCAATGCGATAACCGCGTAAATGACCGCTTTTAACAAATACTCAACAAAACTTCCCAAAAATGCTGACATAGGAAACTCCTCCTGTTCTTTATTCTATTTAAAATGCTGTCCTGAACTGTTACGTTTGAATGCATTTGTCTGGTTCGTGAACTATTATAAGCTTATTTGCCAGTTATTTCAACTGGTTTTCTGATTTTGCGTCAATTCCTATGCAACAAATCCAGATACCTTCCCTGCTGCAGTCTTTCGTAACGTCGTTTTGACAAAAAACAACACCCATGCTATACTTGGCAATATCTTCGTAACAGTTCAGACAAGCTGACCTGTTACCTGCAAAAATCCATTGAAAATCGCTTCGCGATGGGATTTTTGCACTCCTGAATCATGTTCTTACGGTCTTTGCAGCAGGGTGCAAAGACCTGACTGAACTGTTACATATCTTCCCTGTTAAACCCCCTGCCGCCAAATGAAAGGAGTTCCTTATGTCAGTTTACAATCTTATTTTCAGCCCTACAGGCGGAACAAAGCGTGCCGCAGATCTATTTACAAGATCCTTCTGCACCGAAAGCACTTACATAGATCTTACAAGCCGCAGCGAAGATTTTTCCGCATATTCCTTCCAGAAAGAAGATATCTGCATCGTATCGGTCCCTTCCTATGGCGGACGCGTTCCCGCTGTCGCCGTTTCCCGTCTGCGCCGGATAAAAGGAGGAGGCGCAAGCGCTATCTTGCTTGTCACTTATGGGAACAGGGCTTACGACGATACCTTTGCAGAGTTGCAGGATGTCTTAACCGACATCGGTTTTTCCTGTATCGCCGGAATCGCCGCGATTGCCGAGCACTCGATCATGCGCCAGTTTGCCGCCGGGCGGCCAGATGCACAAGACGAAAAGGAACTGGCCAGCTTTGCGCAGGAAATCCGTGCCCAGTTGGAATCCGGCTCACTGTCCAGCCGTCTGCATCTGCCTGGGAATCGTCCTTACCGGGAGTATGGCGGCGTACCGATGAAGCCACAGGCAAAAAAGCAATGCACCGGATGCGGCCTTTGTGCCAGCGAATGCCCTGTCGCGGCGATTGATGCTGCTGAACCATCTAAGACCGATTCGACAATCTGTATTTCTTGTATGCGCTGTATCGCTATCTGCCCGGAAAATGCACGTAGTGTTAATAAGGCGCTGCTTGCTGCTGGAAGTATGAAGTTGAAAAAGGTTTGTAGTGGTTATAAGAAGAATGAATTGTTTATCGTATGAATTTCTTGGATTATTCGGACGAAATTACGCGCAGGAGCAAATGTCCTGCGCGTATAAAACCTAACTCATACCAAACATCCTACCTATTTCTGATATTTTCCTAACATTTAGTAAAAGTTATGTACAAAACTATTTCCTAAATATCAAAAAACTTTGCTCTCCAAAAAACATTCCGCTAAATGGCAAAAGCTTCAGATACAACCGCACAATCCAAGGGGCCTGCTCTTTGTCGTAAATGGGAGTAACCTTGGAATACACAGCCTAACCTTATATCCAGCCAGCTTTTGCAAAAGCGGTATCCACATCCGGGGAATCCACCAAACGCGCCGCATAATAACCATCTGCGCATCTCAGCAAAAAGCAACCGCGAGAACTTCCTCATAAGCTTCAACAACGATTCAGCCGCTAACTGTTATCATATTTTTCCCGTCAAAAATACTTTCCAATGCCCCAACTAATACCATCTATAGAAAAACCGCCAAAGGTAATGCCCTGCGCCTCCAACTTTTGTAAGATGCCAAGCCCTATAGGGATCTTTATACTCCAGGGCCATCCTGGTTGTATCACAATCTCACAGATCTACTGCCCGTCTGACTGGTACAAACAAGAAGCGCTTCTATAAACAGACCCAAAGGTATTCTGCAGATCGATAGGGAAACGGAGCCCACAAGTCAGACGAGCACTCCCATCAGGATTCCCGCCACACTCCATGTCCCATGTTTCAGCAGATCATACAACGCGATGCATACCGCCGCCAAAAACACCCATTGCGGAAGTGCCAGGTAACGACCTCCTCCCTGAGCCAGAAAAACTGCTTCTGCAGCCCCGTTTGTATATAAGTTTAACAACAAACAGATTTCACCATATCCTAAAATATACAACAAGAGGGCAATGCATTTGTGCATCCGAAAAATAACTGCTAATGCAAGCCAAATACACATTCCTAACATGATAACAGTGATGCGTCTGTACCAATGCTTCAGCTGACAGATCTTCTGGAACAGATCTGCATACAAAAACAGACGGAACTGTGCCAAGCAATGTCTGCAACGAATAAACGACCGCTGTCCATGAAGATTCAAAAGATCAACAGCCCGCACCACGATTTTATACCTCTAAAAAAACAAGTCCATCCTCTGCCAACAACTTTCTCATGTTGGTTGTAGTTTTCATTCCCAACCTCCATATTTTATAAGGACTGTTGCAAATAAATGATAAATATCGTACATAACAGTTTACTATAAAATGTAATGTTTAAGAATTATTTTTAACATCTTTCACACATTCTTTAGAATCTTAAGCTCTGCAAACATAATCCTGCATTTTCCACTCCACACCTATTTCCGATACATTTGCACTCCCCTTTTCCGCTCCACCACCCACCACTCCATAGTAATTCTGCACAATATCCCTCATTTTTCGACCCATATTTTCTATCTTTTTTATCTATTCTGCTATATTTTCCAGATTCCCAAAATCAGGTCATTTGACCTTTCTATTCTGATTTCGTATTAGGTATAATAGAACAAAGGGGTGAGAAACGCATGGAGCTGTTCCGAGAGCTGCCGCCACAAAAGCAGGCATACATGGATTTTCTATTTCAAAACTGCACAGAAGAGGTCAAATATTATATGCGGCTTATAGAAGTGGACGCAGCGCAGACGCTTATCGAAGCCGGCGAACGGTGCAGCTTTATTTACATTATATTAGCTGGCAAAGTAACAGGGATCGAATGGCCAATGCGTGAACGGTCTTATGCGTTCAAGGATTATGGGCCGGGTGATTTTTTTGGTGAGATCGAGTGCTTTGCAGATATGGCAAATTACCGGATCAGTGTAAGAACGGTATCGAAATGCCGGGTGCTTACGATCCCAGCCGCCTACTATATGGATTGGCTGCGGCAGGATCCGGACGCCTTGTACATACGCACAAAAGAAAATATGCGCAGACTTGTTACACAGACGGCGGAAGCACGCAAATATCTGTTTATCGAAAGCCGGGAACGATTGATGATGTACCTCGTGCGTAAATACGAGCAGCAGTCTGAAACAGTGCTGGAGCTCAAGCAAAACAGAAATCAGATGTGCGATGAAATTGGTTTTTCTGTCAAAACATTAAACCGAAACATAAAAAAGCTGGAAGAGATTCAAAAAATAAAAATAGAAAAAGGAAAGATCCTATTAAACGAAATAAATTATATTTGGATGAAAGAACATCTGGATTCTTATCTGAATGGATAGCGGTGTCTGGGATGGCAAAATATTCCAGAAAAATATAACAAACATGATTGTATCATGAAATTTATGGCTTTTGCCAAAATTTTATTTACATTTTAAACTAATAAGTCAAAAAAGGAGGCAGAAAGATGTATGTAGGAAAAAAAGTAATCCGTGTAGACGCCTACGATAAGGCTATCGGCCGCACAAAGTACACCGACGACCTGTGCGACAAAAGCGCCTACATCGTGCGTGTGCTCCATTCCCAGATCGCGCATGGAAGAGTGGTTTCCATCGACACTTCAGAAGCGGAAAAAATACCAGGCGTTGTAAAGGTATTTACCTGCTTTGACGTCACGGAAAAGCACTACTTTCCGACGGCTGGCCATCCGTGGTCTACGGATCCGGATCATCAGGACGTTGCGGACCGCCTTGTCCTGACGGAAGAGGTGCGTTTTTATGGGGACGATATTGCCGCGGTCGTGGCGTTGGACGAGGTATCAGCCGCACAAGCGCTGCGCGCGGTCAAGGTCACGTATGAGGAATACCCGTTTGTTCTGGATGTGCAGGACGCGATGAAGGACGATGCGCCGCAGATCCACAGCAAGTATCCGAACAATATTTTAAAGCATACGTCCATCCGCAAAGGGGACTATGAACAGGCGATCCAGGAGCCGGGGCTTACCAAGGTAGAAGGCTGGTATGAGACTCCGACCGTGCAGCATTGCCATATTGAAAATTTTATCTGCTATGCGCAAATGGAAGGCGACCGCATTACGATCACGTCGTCCACGCAGATCCCGCATATCGTCCGCCGGATTGTTGGGCAGGCGCTTGGACTGGACTGGGGAAGCATCCGTGTGATCAAGCCGTACATCGGCGGCGGCTTCGGCAATAAGCAGGATATTTTGTACGAACCGCTCTGTGCGTGGCTGTGTATGCAGCTGGGCGGGCATCTGGTCAAGCTGGACGTTCCAAGAGAAGATACGTTTGTATCCAACCGGGTACGTCATGCTATCCGCAGCCATATCATTTCCTGGGTGCGCCCGGACGGCACATTCGCGGCGCGCAAGCTGGAAGCGTTTTCCGACCAGGGCGCTTACGCGTCTCATGGGCACAGTATTGTCGCCAAGGGTGCCGGCGCATTCCCACAGCTTTATCCGTGTGAAAACGTGGAGGTGGACGCATATACGGTATTTACAAATAAGCCCGTTGCAGGCGCGATGCGCGGGTACGGTATTCCGCAAGCAATGTGGGCGGTGGAATGCCATACGGAGGACGTGGCGGCAAAAATGGGCTTAGACCCTGCTTTCTTCCGGCGGCAGAATTTAATGCCAAAAGGATATGTGGATCCGTTTTCAAAAAATGAATTATATCATGATACGTTCAACCAATGTTTAGATAAAGCCATGCAGGCGATCGACTATGAGCGCAAATGGAAACAGTATCAAAACCAGTCCGGCGATATCCGCCGCGGCATCGGCATTGCGGTTTTTTGGTACAATACCGCCGTATGGCCGATCTCACTGGAAACGGCCTCCTGCCGTATGGTGCTCAACCAGGACGGGTCCTTACAGGTACAGCTTGGCGAAACAGAGATCGGTCAGGGCGCGGATACCGCTTTTGCACAGATGACGGCGGACGTACTTGGCGTTCCTTTTGATAAGGTACATATCATGTCCTGTCAGGATACGGATGTGACGCCGTTTGGAACAGGCGCTTACGCATCCAGGCAGACGTATACCGCCGGCTTTGCCATCCGCCAGACAGCGCTTTTATTAAAAGAACGCATCCTGGAATATGCCCACGACCTGACCCGTATGCCTGCATACAACCTGGATATCCAAAACGGAGAGATCGTACGTACCACGGACGGAAGAACGCTGCTGTCTTTAAAAGAGCTTTCCACAGAAGCGCTTTACAGCTTAAGCAACAGCAAGCACCTGTCTGCGGAAACAACCGCACAGACCAAATCCAACGCCTATTCCTTCGGCTGCACGATCGCGGAGGTCGAGGTTGATATCCCGATGTGCCAGGTAAAGCTGTTAAATATCGTAAACGCGCACGATGCTGGTACGCTTGTCAATCCGGCGCTGGCAGAGGCACAGGTACACGGCGGCATGAGCATGGGTATCGGCTTTGGCCTGTCGGAGCGGATGATCTTCGACCCAAAGAGCGGACGCACACTGAACAATAACCTGCTGGATTATAAGCTTTCTACCTTTATGGACCATCCGCGGCTGAAAGCGGAATTTGTAGAAAATCCGGAACCGACAAGCGCGTTCGGCACAAAATCGCTGGGCGAGCCTCCGGCCTGCTCTGTTGCACCGGCGATCCGTAACGCCGTATACCATGCAACCGGGGCTGCTGTGGATACCGCACCGGTCAATCCGCACAATCTGTTCCGTAAATTAAAAGATCAAGGAATCTTATAACAAGATTTTATTTCATAAGGAGGTTGATTATGTACGATATCAAAGCGCTCTATGAAGCAGAAAGCGTCAGTCACGCCGTACAGCTTTTGACAGAGCACCCGAAGGCACAGATACTCGCGGGCGGCAGCGACGTTTTAGTACAGATCCGGGAAGGCAAACGCGCGGGAGCCGAGCTGGTCAGCATTTACGGCATTGACGCAATGCGCGGCGTAAGCTATGAAAGCGATGGCGCCATCCGTATCGGATCACTTACGAGCTTTTCCCATATTACAAAGGACCCGATCATCCAAAAGCATATCAATGTACTCGGCGAAGCCGCGGACATGGTCGGCGGGCCGCAGATACGCAATATCGGCACCATTGGCGGAAACACCTGCAACGGCGTCACATCCGCAGATACCGCTTCCACGCTGCACGCCTGGGATGCGGTTGTGGAGCTGACTGGTCCGGACGGTGTACGCAGGATCCCTATCCATGACTTTTACATCAAGGCAGGCGTAGTAGACCTGCATCCGGGCGAGCTGCAGACAGCGATTCTTATTCCAAAGGACGCTTACGAAGGCTATCAAGGCCACTATATCAAATATGCGATGCGAAACGCGATGGATATCGCGACGTGCGGATGCTCCGTCAATGTCAAGCTGTCCGCTGATAAACAGACGATCGACGACGTACGGATCGCTTACGGCGTAGCCGGGCCTGTGCCAATGCGCGCGCCGTCTGCAGAAAAAAGCGCGAAGGGAAAGCCATTTTCAAACGAAGTGATCAAAGCCTTTGCGCAAAACGTACTTGAAGATATCAAACCACGTGACAGCTGGCGGGCTTCCAAGGATTTCCGGGAGCATATCGCAGTCGTGCTGGCCGAGCGTGCGTTAAAGGAATCCATCCGTCGTTCAGGAGGTGAGATCAATGAGTAAGCAGTATAAGCTGGTTTCCTGCACCATTAATGGAAAGCAGACCGAAAAAATGGTTGACGTCCGCGCATCCTTAACGGATATGCTCCGCGACGATTATCGTCTTACGAGTGTGAAAAAAGGCTGCGAGGTCGGAGAATGCGGCGCGTGCAACGTCCTAATCGACGGGGAATGCTTTAATTCCTGCATCTACCTCGCTGTATGGGCGCATGGAAAAAGCATCCTCACGCTGGAGGGCCTGTCCGGGCCAAACGGGGAAATTTCGGATATCCAGCAGGCATTTATTGACGAAGCAGCGATACAGTGCGGCTTTTGCACGCCAGGCTTTTTGATGAGCGCGACAGAGCTTTTGCAGGCTGGAAAGGAATTTTCAGACGATGAGATACGCAAAATGATGTCCGGCCATCTGTGCCGATGCACTGGATATGAAAATATTTTCCGTGCCGTGAAAAAAACGATGCTGCGCAGGCTTGGAAAAAATGAGGAGGCCGACGCGGTATAACGGTACAAAAAAAGAGGGGTTTATTATGGGAATTAACAAAGTGAATAAAGAAGAGCTGGTTACAACAACCAGTGAAGAAAATATCTACCGATTAAACGGACGCGTGCCCATAGCAAAGGCAATTCCATTCGGCCTGCAGCACGTACTTGCCATGTTCGTCTCCAATCTTGCTCCGGTGCTGATCGTATGCGGCGCCGCTGTCATAAGAGGAAGCGGCGACTCCCTGACAGGGACCGAAATCACACGCCTGCTCCAATGCGCGATGTTTGTCGCTGGCATCGGCACTTGCCTGCAGCTGTATCCGATATGGAAGATCGGTTCAAAGCTGCCGATCGTAATGGGTGTCAGCTTTACCTTTCTTGGCAGCCTTTTGATGATCTGCACAAATCCGGATCTTGGCTACGAAGGTATGATCGGAGCAGTTATCCTGGGCGGTATTTTTGAAGGCATTGTAGGACTCAGCGCCAAATACTGGAAGCGGTTTTTAACACCCGTTGTTTCCTCCTGTGTTGTAATTGCCATCGGCCTTTCCCTCCTGCCTGTCGGGATGAATTCCTGGGGCGGCGGAAGCGGCTCAGAAACATTCGGCGCATGGTACCATCTATTTGTCGGACTGGTCACTCTAGCTGTATGCCTGATTGCGCGGTATTTATTAAAGGGTGTTTATAAAAACCTCAACATCCTGGTCGGACTGATCGTGGGATACATACTTTCCGCAATCCTTACGGTAACGGGCATCGCACCAATGGTAGATTTTTCTGGGATCACCAAGACGATTGACGAAATCGGTTTTATCAGCATACCGCAGCTTGTATTTTTTACCAGCCACAAGCCAGTGTTCGATGTGGGGGCATTTTTTACAATCGCGATTGTATTTCTTGTATCAGCAGCAGAAACAACCGGCGCTACAACAGCCGTATGTACGGGCACACTAGGTCGTGATATCCGTATTGAGGAGCTGCAGGGCTCGCTTGCCGTTGACGGCTTTTCCAGCACGATCTCTGGCTGTTTCGGCTGCCTGCCGCTGACCTCATTCAGCCAAAACGTGGGCCTTGTTACTATGACAGGCGTGATCAACCGCTTTACGATACTGATGGGAGCTCTGACGCTTATCTTAGCATCCCTGTTCCCTCCGCTCGGCGCATTTTTTAATTCTCTGCCGCAGTCGGTACTGGGCGGATGTACGGTAATGATGTTTGGCTCGATCATGTATGAAGGAATGAAGATGTTAAAAGAATGTACTTTTGACGACCGTACGATGATCATCGTATCCCTTGCATTCTGCATCGGTGTGGGACTGACACAGGCAGACGGAAATTTCTTTGCAGCCTTTCCTCCTGCAGTCGGAGACATTTTCAACGGGAACGCAGTCGCAGGCGTATTTGTAATTTCGCTTCTGCTCAGCCTGTTTTTACCGAAGGAGAAGTCAAAAGCTTAAATTATTCCAGTAAAAAATCCGGGATAATCCCCGGATTTTTTACTTTTGTGTAACAGTTCAGACAAGCTGACCTGTTACCTGCAAAAATCTATTGAAAATCGCTTTGCGATGGGTTTAGTATACTACTGTTAATTTTGGATATTTCTTAAGGAAATGCACGCAATATGCTCCTCCCCTGCCTGACGCAGCAGCCTTTCCACAGTCTGCGCCCGTTTCATCGTCTGTGCGTCGTCGCATTTGTTCAATACAATATAATAATCCCTGTTTCCTACGCCCTTTCGCGTCCCTTGCTCCGAATGCAGCAGCCGCGCCATATCCTCCTCCGTCATCCGATGCTTTTTATCCACACCTAGCAGCCGCATTACCTGCTCTGCACAAAAACAGACCTGCGCAAGCGGCTGGCCCAGCGTATCCATCCCCATAACCCCAACCACAATATCACATTCCTTTGGGATCACAGGCTCTTTTTCCCTAGGCGCCTTGCACGGCAGCCGCTTTGCCCCGTCTGCTTCAACGAATACAACATCCGCAGCTTCCGCAAGATCTGCGATCGACATTCGATCTGGCATCCGAAGCTTTCCCTCCGGCGCGTCCGTCCCTACCGCAACGATCTGTCCTGTTTTCTGCTGCCTTAGCGCTGCAAGCTGCTCCTTATGAGAAACCACCGGATACTGCTTTGGCCGCATGATCCTTGTAGTAGTCGTAACAACTGCCATAGATCCCCCTTGCGCATAACAGGCAGCAAACGTATCCATCAATGTCGTCTTTCCGCCCGCGCCTACAAGCGCGATCACATGACCGGATTCACAAAGAAATGGAAACTGAAGCCGCAAAAACGCATCCGCCGTATCCAGATCCTGCAATTCCGCTTGTGGGATCTCGCATATTCCAGTATCCTGCAAATGCGCGCGTATTACCTGCCTGCCGCCCACATCTCCGGTCAGGCTCTGCAGCTTTTCGAAATATGCAGAAGAAAAAATAACTGGGTTTTTCATCTGCAGCCCACTACCCTCTTTGATCCTATAGCCTGCCGCGACAATACCATACGAATTCGCCTGCCAATAGTCCAGCATTTTTTCCAATGACGCTGCTGAAAAGCCCGGCTGGTCGGCAACCGCGAACAAGCAAGCCCCCAGCCCGCCGTCCTGCTGCAGCAAACGGGCAAGCCCAAGCCGCAGCGAGCTTGCAATGCCTTGCTGCGGCCTCCTGTTTTGCACCGCCTCCACACCTGGAAAATGCTCCCGGATATCTGCAAAAATGCTGTCATACTGGCTTACCACAAGCACGCGCCCGATACGGTGCTCCTTTTGCTTCTCGTATAAAAGCTCCAGCATATAGCGGTATACCGGCTTGCCGTTCAAAGGCTGCAGCAGCTTATTGCCGCCAAATCTCGTACTGCTGCCTGCGGCAAGCAGCACAGCCGCTATAGGCTCCTTTAATTTTTCACCCATTTTGCTTCCGCCTACTGAGATGGGAATACCTTGCTGCAGAGCAACGCCTGCAGGACGCCGCCCGCGATACAGCGCGCCTTATCTGAAATCGTTGTACAATTCTCCTGCTCCTGCGCCCTTGGATCGATATCAGCGATCTTAAGCCCCGTTGTTACGGCAAAGCCGTCCCGGATCATCCCCCGCAGCACGCCGTCAAAGGCAGCGTATACACCTGTTTCGCCAATCTTCGCCAATCGCTGCCCTTTTTTTACAAGCTCGCCGATCTGCGCCAGCGTATGGATCTCACCTGTGGCTGGCGCGTGGATCACGCGCTCAGCCCCATAGCCGCCGATCAAACCAGGTACGCCTGTATTTGGGATAGCCGTCCCATGCGCGATCACCCGGCCAAGCCGGTGCCCACGCTTCGTTTCAATGACGTAATCCACATCCCGTCCCGCCTCAAAACCAGGCCCAAGAGCGATCGTAAGCGGCGCCATTTCCTTTGAGGTACCGAGATTTTTTTTAGCAAGGATCGCGTCTATAACTGCCTGCGGATGCATTTTCCTGATCCATTCCCCTGCCGGGTCGATCAAAAGTGGTATTTCTCTTTCTTTCCATGCCTGCGCAATCTGTGTTTCCGTTTCCACCCGCCGGCAGACGACAGACTCTACCACAGTACTGCCGTCATATACCGCTTCGCTAAACGATACCTTTCTGCGTATTGCCGTTGGCTGGCCCGATTCCAGCACAAGCACATCATAGCCGCACTGATGCAGCATAAATACAGTCCCGGTCGCAAGATCCCCGCCGCCGCGTACTATGACCATTCCACTATCCCCTGCCTTTCGATTATTTTACCTAATGATCCCACGCACATCGTAAATAACATTTCTCGGACATTTTACGACGCAGTTTCCACACGATAAGCACAACTCCTGTTCGATCTGTGCAGCGTTTCCTACCGCCCGCACGGCGTCTGACGGACAGCTCTTTTCACACAATCCGCAGGCAATACAACTGACATCACAGGCTTTTTTTGCTTGTGCCCCTTGATCTTTATTGGAACAGCGTACGACAAACGGAACGCCGACCGTATGCAAATGAATCAGTCCCTGCGGGCAAACCTGTACACACTGTCCGCAGCCCACGCACAGCCGCTCGTCCGTCTGCGCCACACCGCAGTCTTTTACGGCAATCGCGCCGTTTGGACAGACGGCAGCGCAGGAGCCGCACGCCGTGCACCCATAGGTACAGCTATGATTTTTGGCCCCGCCGCTGCAAGCGACATAAGATTTTTCTGATAACCATGCACCCTGTTTTCCCATTGTCACTTTGCCTCCTTTTCTTTTCTCGCATACGGTGTGTCTTTCAGCGGCAGGCTGGTACGAAACTGCCCGTCATAGCGGTAATATGCCCCCGCGATCGCCGGAGCAGTCGGAATAGAGGTAATCTCTCCAATCCCAATCGCGCCGCCCGCAACCTGCAGTCCCGGCTTTTCCACAATAATGCTCTGCACGTCAGGAACCTGATGCGCGCGGAACAAGCCAAGTGTGCCGAACTTTGATAACGGAACACAATCTTTCAAAGCATATTCCTCGGTGAGCGCATAGCCCATCGACATCACAACACCGCCTTCAATCTGCCCTTCTACAGACAGAGGGTTCACCGCTTTTCCAACGTCATGAGCCGCCGCGATCTTTTCTATCCGGCCTTCCTCGTCTAAGATGCATACCTGCGTTGCATAACCATACGCCACATGAGAAACCGGATGCGGAACATCGGCTCCCAGGGGATCGGTTTTGGCCAGATACTCTCCGTAATACTCCTTCCCTTCCAACTCCTGCAAGCTATGATGATTCAAATCCTCTTTTAACAAAATGCAGGCGCGGCGTACAGCCTCTCCGGTGATCAACGTCTGTCTGGAGCCTGACGTCGTACCAGAATCCGGCGCATCGATCGTATTCGCTGCCTCATATACGATATCCTCTCGTTTCAGCCCTGTTGCTTCCGCCGTTACCTGCACAAGCACTGTTCCAAGTCCCTGCCCGATACACGACGCACCAGAACGGATATGCAGCTTTCCGTCCACGACCTTTAAAATAGCTCTGCCAAAATCCGGAATGCCCACGCCTACCCCAGCATTTTTCATCGCACAAGCAATACCCACGTATTTGTTGCTCTCAAAAATATCCCGCACAGCTTCCAGCGTTTCCACAAGTCCGGTCGATTCGTCTACGATCTGCCCATTCGGAAGCTCTTGTCCCGGACGGATCGCATTACGGTAGCGGATTTCCCACGGACTGATACCGACCATCTCTGCCAGCTTCGTCAACATCATTTCCATACAAAAACAAGTCTGCGTCACGCCAAACCCACGAAACGCCCCCGCCGGAGGATTGTTCGTATAATAAGCCTTGCCGTCGATCTCAAAATTCTGGTAGTTATATGGCCCCGCCGCATGGGTGCAGGCGCGCTCCAGCACCGGACCGCCCAGGGAAGCGTACGCCCCGGTATCCGCAATGACCGTCGCGGTCACTCCTTTTATCATGCCGTTTTCATCACAGCCTACGGTAAATTCCATATCCATCGGATGCCGCTTTGGATGGACGATCAGGCTTTCCTTACGCGACAGCTTTACTTTCACCGGCCTTTTTGACAGCCATGCTACAAGCGCCGCCTGATGCTGCACCGTCACATCCTCTTTGCCGCCAAAGCCGCCGCCGACCAGCTTATTTACAACACGCACCTTTTCTCTTGGCAGACCAAGCATTTCCGAGCACTCATGCTGTGTATCGTATGTACCCTGGTCGGTGGAATACACAAGCACGCCATCTTCATATGGCATAGCTACCGCGCATTCTGGCTCCAAAAACGCGTGCTCGGTGTATGGCGTGTGGAATTTTTCTGTATACACATATTTCGATTCGGCAATCGCCTGCTTTGCGTTTCCTCTGGACACATGCTTGTGTGCCAGCAGGTTTCCGCCCTCGTGCAGCTTCGGCGCGTCTTCCTTCATCGCCGCATACGGGCTGTCGACAAAAGGCAGCTCTTCGTAATCTACCTTGACCAGCTTCTTTGCTTTCTCTAAAATCTCCGGTGTCTCCGCCGCAACGATCGCAACCGCGTCGCCCAGATAACGGGTGCATTCCCCTACTGGTATCATCGTATCCCAATCCTGCACCAGATGGCCGACCTTCACACTCCCCGGAATATCCTGCGCCGTATAAACAGCCACAACGCCAGACAACTTCTTTGCTGCCCCAGCATCGATCGACAGCACCCGCGCCCGCGGATACCGGGAACGGACCGCACTGGCATAGATCATGCCTTCTATTTCCATATCGTCCGTATATTCTCCATATCCAAGCGTTTTTTCACGGGCATCGATACGGTGTACACGCTCTCCCGGAAGCCAGTTAAATTCCTTTACTGGGATCTGTCCTCCCTCTCGTTTGAGCTTCGCCGCCAGCTCCACTGCGTCCAGTATTTTCTTATATCCGGTACAGCGGCAGATATTATTGCGCAGCGCATAAGCAATTTCCTCCCGCGTCGGAGCGTCGTTCACATCCAAAAGCCCTTTCGCGCAGATGACCATGCCCGGAATGCAAAAACCGCACTGGACAGCGCCCGCCTCGGCAAACGCATAAGCATACAGCTCCTTTTCCTCCTCGGACAGCCCCTCAACGGTCACGATATGCTTCCCATCCATCATCGAAAGCGATGGAATACAAGCCTTGACTGCCACGCCGTCCACCAGCACATGGCACGTCCCGCAAGCCCCCTCGCTGCAGCCGTCCTTCACCGATTTGCACTTACATACATCACGCAAAAACGGCAGCAGCTTCCCGTCCCCTTCGACCTGATAGGGCTGGCTGTTTACGTAAATCTCATACATAATAAAACCCTCCTTCATTCCTTGTTCCTGTGACTGATTTCCTGTTTTTATTATACATGATATGCACGGCAAATTCAAATTTTTTTTTATAATTTGAAAAAATTATTATTGTCTGACAGTTTCTTCTGACTGTTTCTTCTGATCCTGCAAATTTTTAGACTCTAATTTTTTCATATATTCAAAAATCTATTCTATTAGTGCACAAATACTTCTTGCAGTATCTATAAAATCCTGTATAATTTTAGTATCTCTTTAAGTGTGAAATAATTCTTATAGTACACATTTAGAAGGAGCAACCAAGGAGGAACAACATGAATGAACTGGATTATCAGAAAATCGGCAAAAAGATCCGGGCTGCCAGGCAGGCAAAGGGCTGGTCACAGGACAGGCTTTCTGAAAAATGCAATATCAGCCTTTCTTTTATGGGACATATTGAACGCGGCACACGCATTATGAGCCTGGAAACCTTTGTCGCACTGTGCAACGAGCTGGAGATCAGCGCCGACTACGTACTCTGGGACATCATCCGCCCCTCCGACCCTATTCTGCTGAATATCCTAAACGGAGTCAAGACCAAGGACGCTGCGACATATTCCCGCTATGTACAGATTATACGCGCAATCGCGGAGATTATGAGCGGCTGCTGACCAGCGGGCCGCCTGTAATATCCTTGCATAATCTTTTCCTTTTGTTGACAATGAGAGTTTTAGCTGGTATGATATTTTACAGCAAGCACGGAAAGGAGGCCTTTTATGGCTAAGGCTAACAACCTTGCGTACCAAGCAGAACCTTGGGAAGAAAAATTAAACGGTCAAATTATCCTCATGTCGCCGCGCCCATCGGTGAATCATAACCAGCTGATCGGAAATATCTACCATATTTTCCGAAGTTACCTGAAAGGGAAAGCATGTAAGGCATTTACTGACGGCGTAGATGTTTTCCTTACAGATAAAGACAATGTAATCCCCGACGCAATGATTGTCTGCAACAAAGATATCATCAAGCCAGACGGCATCCATGGCGCACCTGATCTGGTGGTGGAAGTCCTCTCCCCCAGTACTGCCAAAAATGACCGGGGCTATAAAAAAGACCTGTACGAAGCTGCAGGTGTAAAAGAGTACTGGATTGTAGATCCTACCATGCGTTCCATAGAAGCGTATCTCTTGTCTGATAGAAGAAAATACGTCCTTGATGGGTTTTATGGTTTATTCCCGGATAATCCCAGCATAACGGAACTGGAACGCCAGGAAAGCAAGAAAGAGATCCCTGTATCGCTCTACAGCGATTTCAGGATCCCTCTGGAAGAAATTTTTTACGATATGCTTTAGAAAAGAAAGCTATAAAGAACCAATGGATCAACCATCGAAAAATTTTTCTGCAAGCACCCTGCCCCTCCAGTAATCCAGCGTTTCTGCAATCGTCTGCTCCAGACAGATCCGCGGCTCCCACCCGGTTACCTTCTGCAGCTTTAAAATATCCGCTGCCATCACCGACACATCCGCCGGCCGCATCCTTTCTGTATCCTGCTCGATCCGGATATCCGCCTCAGCCCTTTTTACGATCATCTGCAGCATATCCGCAATCCTGACCGCCCGGCCGCTGCCTACATTATACGTCTCTCCAGCCGCTCCGCGTTCCGCCAGCATCGCATACGCGCGCACAACATCCCGCACATCCGTAAAGTCCCGCCGGACATCCAGGTTTCCGACCCGTATTACAGCCTCCTTCCGGCCCGCCTCGATCAAAGCTGCCTGCCTGCAGAAATCTGCCGCTACAAACAAAGGCTCCTGATTCGGCCCAATGTGATTGAACGCGCGCACCATAACAACCTCCAGCCCATAAGCTTCCGCGTAAATACGGCCCAGCATATTCTGGCACGCCTTTGTAGCCGCATACACATTTCCTGGCTCCAGCCTGTGCTCTTCCCGCACTGGAATTTCCCGCGGTCCTGGCCGACCATATTCTTCCCCGGAACCGATCAGCAAAAGCCTCGGCTTCCACTCCAGCTCCCGCAGCGCCTCCAGCACATTGACCGTACCATGGATATTCACATCCACAGTCAGCCCCGGATATTTCCACGCCGCCGCAACGGAGCTTTGCGCCGCCAGATGAAAAATATGATCCGGACGTACTTTGCGAAACAGCTCCAAAACCGCCTCCGGGTTTAAAATATCCAAATCATACCAATCCACAACGGCATCCGGACCGCCGCGCTTGTTTTCTGAACGGTCGGCCCACGCTTCCCGAAGCTGCTCCCCCGGCAGCTTCGTAGCCGCAACCGTATACCCAAGTTCCTGCTGCAAGTGCCGCAGCAAATAAGCCCCGACAAACCCTGCCGCTCCGATCACCAATGCCCTCATCCTTCGACCATTCCCTTTGCCGCCGCTTCCTTAGCAGCCGCTTCCATATCGCTTTTTACCATCCGCTCCACCAGCTGCCCAAACGAAACCTCCCGCTTCCAGCCAAGCTCCGCTTCAGCCTTCGCCGGATCTCCCCACAAAAGCTCCACCTCCGCAGGACGGTAAAACGCCGGATTCACTCTGACCAGAACGCGTCCGGACTCCTCGCTGATCCCAACCTCATCTACGCCCGCTCCTTCCCAAACAAGCGGAAGTCCGGCACAAGAAAATGCCCGCTCGGCAAATTCGCGCACGGAATGCGTTTCATTCGAGGCGATCACATAATCCTGCGGTGTCTCTCCCTGCAGCAGCATCCACATCGCCCGCACGTAATCACTCGCATGACCCCAGTCCCGCTTCGCGTCCAGATTGCCAAGCTCCACATCCTTCTGTAGCCCCTTGCTGATACGCGCCGCCGCACTAGTGATCTTGCGCGTCACGAACTCTTTCCCCCTGCGCTCGCTCTCATGATTAAACAAGATCCCGCTGCACGCAAACATCCCATAGCTTTCGCGATAATTTTTCGTGATCCAGTATCCATACAGCTTCGCCACACCATACGGACTCCTTGGATAAAACGGCGTCCTCTCCGTCTGCGGCGTCTCCTGCACCTTCCCAAACATCTCTGACGTAGCCGCCTGATAAAAATGCGCCTCCGGCTTCACCAGCCGGATCGCTTCCAGCAGGTGCGTCACCCCAAGCGCATCGATCTCCGCCGTCGCAAGCGGCTGCTCCCAGCTCGTCGCAACAAACGACTGCGCCGCCAGATTGTACACCTCATCCGCCATCGAAACCTGCATCGCATGGATCAGCGATGCCAGATCCGTCATATCCGCATAAATAAAATGGATCCTTTGCTTCAAGTGATCCACATTCCCATAATCCACAACGCTCTTTCTGCGCATTATGCCATATACCTGATAGCCTTTTTCCAGCAGAAGCTCCGCCAAATAAGAACCATCCTGTCCGGTAATCCCGGTAATCAGCGCTCTTTTCATTCTAAACTCCTTTCCGAACTGCTTTGTCGTACCGGTCGGCGATCCCGATAGCTCTGGAAACGCCGCCAAGCCTGCAGCCATTGAAATTTGCTTTGCGACCGGACAGATGCCGGTGTCTGCAAACTGCCTATCGTATGGAATATAGCATGGATTGTTTGGTAAATATATTTACTGTGGGAAGCAATTATAGATTAATAACAATAACACCTCGTTTATTCCCAAAATATTATTGCATGATAGATACACATCCTTTATAATAACCAAAAGGAGCGTGATAAAATGAATACGGCGAAACAACTGCAGAGCTTTTATACCATAGACGATATCTACAGCCTGCCAGAAGGAAAACGGGCAGAGTTAATATACGGTGAACTTTACCTAATGTCCGCACCAGGAACAAAGCATCAGGAGATAGTGATGGAATTATCCTACCAGATCCGGCATTATATCGGCGCCAGTAAAGGATTCTGCAAGGTATATCCGGCTCCTTTTGCCGTATTTTTAAACGGCAATGATGAAATTTACCTGGAGCCGGATATCAGCGTTATCTGTGACAAAACGAAGGTCACTGAGGAAGGCTGCATCGGCGCGCCAGACTGGATCATTGAAATCGTATCCCCTTCCAGCCGTTCATGGGATTATAATAAAAAATTGTTTCTATACCGGGCTTCAGGCGTACGGGAGTACTGGATCGTAGATCCTTTGAAAAACCGTGTTTCTGTTTACAGCTTTGAGCGGGATGAAATGGAAGAATATACATTTTCTGATAAGGTTGGCGTCGGCATTTATGACGGTTTTGAAATTGATCATTCTCAGATGGAGCATTAAAAGTTTCAATGCCTGCCCGGAATTTTACGCTACAGCACACTGCTTACTATTATCATGTTCTTATAATATGCCCCTTAGGCTACGGAACGCGCAGCCAATGCGCGTTCCTGCTCCGTGAATCAATGTCATTTAGATAAGTATTAGATTAGATTTTCCTATAGTGTCTAAAGTATGACAAAAATTAAAAATTTGCTATTTTGCAATTTTTTTATTTCTTCTGTCTTTTGTAAAGAAAGGCTGAATTTTTCAGCTATACGCTATAAATAATACTTAGCTCTGTCTGCTTAATTTTTTTAATTCCCCATTCGTAATCTCCATCGTCTTATGTAGTCTGTGCAAGTATTTTCTATCATCTAAAAAATATGTTTCACAAATTTGAAGCGCTTTTTCTAAATAAGACATTGCCATTTGTGGTTTCCGCAAATCTCTATAGATACATGCAATCTCAAAATTTGTTTCCATTAAATTTCTATATTCCTTTGAAAAATAGCTCTCCCTGATTTCCAATATTTCTATATAACACGCAAGTGCATCCGTAAAATTTTTCTCCTTCTTACTCACCTCTCCCAAACGATGATACTCCTTCAATAACCTTTTACTTTTCTTTGTTGCATTTTGGGGTTGGATACTAACTTTTTCTTTAAAAAATTTTATTGCATCCTCTCTTTTGTCAAACTTCAAGTAAATTTCTCCTATTTTCCCTTTACACCTTTTAATCTGCCTGCCAAATAATTTTGAATATTTTTCATAACCATTCAGCGCACTCTTACAATATGCAATCGCCTCATTATAATCCTCCTGCGCCTTTTGCGGCTTTTCATTTTCTTCGATCCGTGACCTCTCAAAGTAAATCATTCCAATGGCTTCCTCACATTTTGCAAGTTCAATATCGTTCTGTGGCAAATTCTTTTTCCATATTCTCTCAGCTTTAAAATAATATTCCAAAGCTTTATCAAAATCCTGCGTTAACCGATAAGTATTTCCCACATCTTGATAAGCCGCCGCCAATTCCGGATGTTCTCCATGAAGGATATTCTTATATTTATCCAATGCCTTTTTTCGATATTGCAGCGCTTTAACATTGTCCTTTAAATTCGCATGATCATTCCCTATATTTTTATAACTTCTTGCTATATACATTGGTATCTCTTTATTCATCGTTTCACGTATTTCTAACGCTTTCCTATGATATTCCAAAGCACTGCCGTAATTGGAAGATTGATGCCAGATTTTTCCAATGTTAGAATATGTATTTCCAATGTTATTATAAATATTGGAAACATATAACGAACGATCATCCCCTGCTTCTTCATTTATTTTAAGAGCAACCTTATAACATTCGATTGCCTTTTGAAACCATACATCGCTCTTTTCCCTTTCTGCCCTATAGCTATAAGCCAATCCCAAATCATTATACCTCTTTGCTAATTTCTGATAATTAATTTCTTTTATATTCCCACAAATTGCAAGACTTTTTTCATGATAAAAAATACTGTTTTCAAACTCTTTCAGATTTGTATAAGTATTTCCTATATCGCTATACAGATCTGCCAAATCCATATCTTCTTGCAGATGCTTTTCAATAGCTTTCCGCAAATATTCAACTGCCTTTCGATAATTTCCAAGAAAGCGATACTCATTTCCAGCCGTACGATTCCATATGCCCTCCTTATCTGGTAAATATTCTGCTGCATTTCCCATAATATCCGCGATCGGCTTGATAAGCTCTTGGTTCTTATAGTCAGCCTTTTCACTTTTTCGAAGCATAAATAAAAACTGGCTGCAATTATCATCATCCGGCTGCAGCTCTATCCGACAAACCTTACGAATAACTGCGTGTATGGAAATAATCGTATGCGTCCGATTTAGCCGCAGCCAACTGCGGTGCAAAATTTTTGTCTCAAGAGCATCTTGTTCTTCTTTTGTATGGCAATCCCGAAATAAAATCATAGGCATACCTTCCATTGGCAGCAATACCGCATGGCGCATGACGTTTTTATGCGGTTCACCGAGTTCCGCCAAGTCAAAGATCAGTTTTAAATGCTCATACATCCTACATTCCTTAAAATCATAATCAGAATCCTGACTGTTATGATATGCTGGAACCATTGGCATATTGGCATGATTAAGTTCATTTTCTTCAAAGATTTTGAGAAGCCTTTCCGGTGTAATCCTTCCATAGCTTTCATATAATGTTTTGCTCATTAGATCAACGGTAAGTGTATGCAGATCAACTATTTGAATTAATTTTTTGAAAATTTCATCATATTCACCCTCTTGAATCCCCTCTACCTGCAGAACATCCTGATCCTCTTCTTTAAATAGGTCATAGTTTTGTTTGATAAGCTCTAACAGACTTTTCATATCCATTTCTTTTACATGAACGGCTGACTTCCTAACTTCAAACCTCGTAGTAAACAAAAACTTATTCTTTAGGCGAATCAACGCTTTATAATCTGGACAGTTCTGCATTTGCGCTAATGTTAACTTGTGTTCCTCATCATCAAAATTATCAATGATAATTACAGCATCACGGTAATACTCACTTAATATATCAAGTCTTTGTTGAAATTCTTCCTCTTTTTTTTGCTGGTCTGTCATCCCCTTCTTTGAAGGAACATAATGTATATTGCCAAAATCCATATCCAGTACCGTTTCCATAATACTCTTTTTATAATGGACCAGATAGGCATTTTCCTTTTGCCTGCCCCATTCTGCAGCCAGCTCCGTTTTTCCAATACCAGGCATCCCCCATAAAAAAACTTGGTTTGACTTTTCAAATTCCCTGTCAATTTCCTCCATCTCATGACAGCGGCTTCCAATAATAAAGTCACAGTTTGCATTCGGCGTAGCGTTCAGCTGATATTTCGGTTTTTTGCAAAGCTCCCGATTCAAAATCTTTAAAATCGTTTCCTGCTTTTCATCATCCAGACTGCAAAATATGTTTTTATAATCTTCAAAATCAATGATCCAGTCTTGCGTAAAAACAAAGTTTTCCTTGATGTCAAACTGTTTTGGATACGTTTCCTGTTTTTTTCCAAGAATAAAAAAATAAATATTATAATAATCTTCCGAAATTGGGCGCCCGTCAATATGATTCTCTTTTAATTTCTTAAAGGTGGTATTTATTTTATTTATACTGCTATCCTTCGTAACCTGAACCCCAATATGCCGTTCGCGATCTCCCAGATCAATTCCAGGAAAGTTTTTTCGAACCAAATTCAGATCCTGCAAGTTCCAATCATATGTTATATTCAAAATATACATTGCAATCTTTTCCCAAAGCTTATTTATATCATACATTGATCGTTCATTATCTGATATTATTCTTTTTTCTGATTGATACAACAAATGACTAAGATTTTCCAGATTGTCCAAATTGATCATATCCCTTCTTAACGCTTCTCTAAAAACAGTTAATTACAATTTTAATATATCAATTCTAAAACGAAATTACAATAGATTTTAAAAATTTTCAATGCTGCGTCCATACATATTATAAGATCCATTCCCTGAAATCGGACATCTAAAAAACAGGGTCCACCACCCTCTGTGATGAATCCCGCCATAGCCAACTGCACCGCTGTCATATATTTCAGAAGTCTGCATCTTTAAATAAATAACCATGGTTTTAATAAAGTTCCGGAACACTTGTCTCTGCAAAAAGTAAGTGCTCTGGAACTTTCTCTTTCTATATGCTGATGTCATTATATCGGTTAATTCTGTGACACTCAATCAAATTTATTAGACGTCAGAATAAACAGGCAGCAACACCACATGGTGCGGTGCTTGGTTTATGGTTGCATTTATAATCCAGAGGGGCGGCAACTTTATATTGTCGCCCTCTGATTGTCTTTAGCGTTTGACTGCTTTTTTTCTGCAACAAGTAAACTATGATAAAAATAATTTGTATACTTGATATTTTTTTGAGCGCAATAACTATCTATATCAGCGGATAATTGTTTCCAATATTCCATGTTCTTATTGTTATATATGTCTTTATAACCACTTAAATATTGTGGGTATTTTTCAGAAACGTATTGAAAAATATCCTGTTTGTAATTCCCACGAAGATTCAAATTCTCGAACCAATATTCACATACAAACGCTGCTGTTGCTTCAATGATTTTCTTAAAATCTGTTATATACGGAAATATGGGTGACATAAATAAAACTGTATAAATACCCTGTTTATGTAATTCCTTTAATGCTGTAATCCGCTGTGTAATGCTGCTGGCGTTATCCATATCACTTTGAAAATCGTTATCTAAAGTGTTAATAGAAATTGCAACTACTAAATTTTTCAGCTCTGTTAATATATCAATATCTCTTAGTATCAAATCAGACTTTGTGGAAATAGTAATCAAACAATCCGCTTTCTTTAGCTGCTTTAAAACATTTCTTGTCACTTGATATTTTGCTTCAAAAGGATTATAACAATCCGTTACAGAAGAAATAAATACAGATTTTTGATACAGCTTTTTTACACTAATTGTTTTATCACAACGCTTTATATCTATAAAATTTCCCCATTCTTCTGTATGTCCTGTAAATCGTTTCATAAAACGGGCATAGCAGTATTTGCAGGCGTGAGGGCAGCCAACATAAGGATTGATTACATAATCACTGGCTGGTAAATTAGATTTCGTAATCAAGTCTTTTGTAACAATTTCTTTTTCCATCATGCTCAAGATAAATCACCTCCATAAAACAAGCAGAAATATATATTTTATACGACTTTACAACTTTTATAGATAATACTCTTGCCGTTGGATTATCTGTTTTAAGGCATTTGATTTTATACTTGTTTCGACATTTTCCACGAAAATAGCATAAAATACCGCCGGATTTGTCCCCTGAGAGCAAACCTAAATTCCTGCATACTTTCTACACAGTATTTTGAAATGTCTCATCCTGATATGGCAGCAGCTTCATTGCACAGTATGAGATATTAATCAGATTGACCAGCAATTCAATCCCTTTGCGGCTGCGCACTATATGGCTGCATAATGACCAGAAAGTTTTCTGTTCGTAGTAACTGACTTTATATTGGCCTTATACCGACATTTTTTTAATGGGGATATTTTAAAAAATTGCTTACAATAATGTGTAATATAATATTTTTGTCGGCATTAAATTTTAAAACATATAATGATCAAATTGAACTAATATGTTTTCTAAAATTTAGAACATTGTGATCTGATATTTTGATTTTACAGAGATTATTATACATCTGAAATTTAAGCATATATGTTTTAAAGAAAAACTACGATTTAAAGTTATATAACACACTGACATATCAGGGTGTCACATTACGAAAACAAAAAAGTTCTAGCCATTGGAATAGCCAGCCGATAAAAATCTCTACGGCTGACTATTTTATACTTAAAATCACATTGACTTAAGCATCCTTACGTTAGTTTCTCTAAATCTGGATAAAAAACATAATCTCTCGCTGATAGAACGGTTTCTTTCCACGTAGCAAATTTCTCATAATCTTTTATATCTGTTTCAGATGATAATACCATCTGGGCAATCCTTTCATGTGTAACACTTCCAAACATTATCTTATTATTTTTAAAAAAACAAAGATCCTCTACCCCTTTTGTGTATGTTGGAAATAGACAATCAAAATATTTTACAAGTCCTCCTAACAAAGATGGAGTTGAACGGTACAGCATAATGGCTAGGGGAGTTTCGTATGTTTCATAGCAATACCATGAATACGTCTCAAATGATTTATACATATAATCTTTGAGTTCAACAATGCTCTTATCCTCTTCAGATATTGTCACCGAAAAATATGTGGAATTCTTTAAACAATAGAGTAAAAAACATTTAAATAATTCCCCACTAATATTATCATCTAATAACGAGTAAACTAACATATTATCCTCCTCTTTGTTACAAAAACATTAGGTGTTAGTCAATGATCGAATTGATTACAGTGTTTGGTCGCATCGAAACTCCGTTTTTATGGCATTTAGAAATTGTAACAGAACTCTGTTTGACTCATACCAAACATTATATTAATCCAAATACCAGATATGTGTATCATACTTCACAGAACCATTTTTTGCATGAATATGATTCCAATAACCACGGTAAACGCAGGCTTTATAAACTTTTTGTAAATTTGGTGATATCAGTTTTACCATTAAAACTATACATAAAGATATGATTGATAAATTATTTTGCGTATAACAACTAGTGTGGTGACCCGTTGGTATTTATGGTAAGCGTGCTGCATATTTTGTCACTCTGCAAGGCGGATTTTCGACGGCGTAGTGGTTCCTACGGCTAGAAAATCCAACGCGGCAGATGGCGAAATAGGCAGTGCGATTGCCATAAATACCAGCGGGTCACCACACTAGACATGGGATTCTGCCATACGATAAACGATATAGTTAATTTTAATCCTCTGTTTTTTTGCTGTCAATCCCCATCTTACAGCTTTTTTCCTGTTTCAGCAGATTTACTCCTATATGCCGTGCCATATTCATGTTTTCAGCTGCATTTCCAGCCCTGATCCGGCTTTCATCCTCGCGGAACGCGATATCAAGCACCCAGTGCAGGCTGTTTCCGATCCCCAAGTGTGCCCTTACACTTTCCCCCTTTAATTCCTCCGTATCGCACTCATTTATATGCAATAGTTTTTTACTATTTTTTCATCGGCTTTCCGAGACTACTCTACAGCTTTTTCACAAACAGACAACGGATTGCATTCAGCACCGCAAGAATCATAACGCCCACATCTGCGAAAATCGCCAGATACATATTTGCAATTCCCACAGCCCCTAATGCAAGGCAGGCGAATTTCACAACAAGCGCCATTGTAATATTCTGATAAACAATCCGCAGACACTTTCTTGAAATCTTGATTGCTTTTGCAATCTTAATCGGATCATCATCCATCAATACAATATCCGCCGCTTCGATTGCCGCATCGGAACCCATTGCCCCCATAGCGATACCAATATCCGCTCTGGAAAGAACCGGGGCGTCATTGATACCGTCACCCACAAATGCCAGCTTTGCCTTGCCCGGCTTCACCCGCAGAAGTTCTTCCACTTTTTCAACCTTATCTGCTGGCAGAAGTTC
>CAJUIL010000009.1 GCA_910586225.1 uncultured Eubacterium sp.
CCGGTGTGTTCCTTTCAAAATCAGTTCGTTGACGATGTAATCAGGCGCAGCCACACTTTCATTTCCAACCCGGATGAAGGCTTCCATAATTCCGTCTGCCTTATAGTAATAGGGTGTGGAGGTCCCAGCTGGAATTTTTAAGACAAGCATATCCTTTCCATCTTCCTGAAACGGGGTCAGCACAAATTGAGGGATTGGCGTAATCCGCTCCTTAATAAAACGGCTGATGGCCTCGGCATCGCCCTGAATGTCGGACAGGCCGACAGTATTCTGATTATCGTCAATGCCAAAAAACAGCGTCCCTCCAATACCGTTAGAAAAGGCACTGATGCTTTTCAGCCAGCTTTTCGGTTTTTTTATTTCAACGGCAACTTTGAAATCACATTCCGTTGCCTCCGCTATCCATTTTTCTATCATAAAAGGCACTCCTTTGAGGTGCAGAAAAGTTTTTATTTATTATACCTACCAAAGGGATTTATTGCAATATCCAGAGAGGAGGATTTTATCATGGCAACCACACGCATCATGTCAACACACTAGACGCTCCAATTACCTCCAACGCCTCATACACCCGCAAAATCTCCCCCACACTCCATGCCTGCGCAAAGCATCCTTTCGAAAACGACGGCCGATCCCCATCATAGATCTCCGGCAGCTGTCCAATACAGCCTTCCTGCATTGCACTTTCCATCACTTCCAGCTGCCGTTTCACCTTTTTGCGTGCAGCCGGCGAATACTTTCTTGTTTTTAAATAAGCCAGATAATACGCACCCAGCGGAAAAATCCACACCGTACCCTGGTGATACGCCAGATCACGTTCCATCTGGCTGCCGCCGTACACCCCATGATACTGCGCATCCGCCGGATCCAGCGTACGCAGCCCGTATGGCGTATACAGTTTTTCAAATACCGTATCGACAACCTGCCGCTCCTGTTCCTCGTCCAGCATGGTAAACGGCAGCGAAACCGCCCAGATCTGATTGCAGCGAATCTGTTCGTCCGCATCCGTCCCAGACAGTACATCTTTCAGACAGTTGTTCGTATCACACCAAAATTTCTCGCGAAAGCTCTTTTTCGTAAGCTGCGCCATCGCTGCATAATCCAAAGCATCCGAAGCCGCATGGGTAGACGGCTGCTCCAGCTGGTCAGAAAGCTCTTTCATAATGCATAACGCGTTATACCAATACGCGTTGATCTCAACTGGCTTGCCGTGACGCGGCGTCGGCAGGATTTCTCCGATCCGCACATCCATCCATGTCACCTGATCCAGCTTTTGCCCGGCAAGCAGCAGTCCGTCCGTATCCATACGAATGCCATAGCCGGTTCCTTTTTTATAGCAGCTGATGATCTCCTGCAGAACCGGCCATATTTCCTGCAGAAAAGAAAGATCATCTGTTTTCTTTTTATAAAGATATGCCGCATTGATATATAACAGCGCGGCATCCGCCGTATTATACAGCGGCTCACCCTGCCCTTCCGGAAACAGATTCGGCAGCAGTCCGTCCCTGCAGTACGCCGCAAACGTACGCAAAATGCTTTTGGCCGTTTCCAGCTGGCCCGTTGTTATGCAGCAGCCCGCCAGTGCGATCATCGTGTCACGTCCCCAATCCTCAAAAAACGGAAATCCAGCCAGTATCGTCTTTCCGCCTGTAGATTCCCGTTTTGCTACAAACTGATCTGCACTTTTGACGAGCATCTGCGCCGCTTCCCGCTTCATGCCGGATACGCGGGCCAGCTCCGCACGACGATCCACCGCTTCCTGAAATACCTGATCGGACGTTATCTGTATCTCCTTCATATCATAAAGAAGCTCCAGCACCGCATATGTATGTCCCGGCACACGCTTGCTGATCCTGTGGTTCGCAAGTGTCCTTCCTTCACACGGTCTTCCATCGCAGGCATCGTACGCGTAATATAATCCCTCCGTAACGACCTGCGGAAAGCAGCATACCTCTCCGTTTGTCTGAAACCAAACAGTCAGCCCATTCGATTCAATACGCCCCTCTGCGAATGTAAGCGTCTGACTGCGCTTTGGGCGGCTTCCTTTTGGCGTAAGCTGGAACTGCGGCGTAATAGAAAGCGTCAGCTCCCGCGCACTTTGATTGTCAATCTCATAGAAAACCGCAACCAGATTTTCTCCCTGCCTCATCGCAATCTTTTTTGTAATCTCCACACCGTCCCGATCATAAATCCATTCCGGATAGTCCGCAAACCGAAACGCGGACAGATTCACATATCCGTTTTCCTGGCGTTCTCCGTTCACATAATCCTGACTTGACAGCCAGACGGATTTTTGTCTGTCTCCCTGCTCTTCGTCATTCCATACGACCTGTTCCTCCAGCCTGTGTACGACATTGTATCTGTGATTCGGCGCGTGCAGACACGCCATCAGCAGCGCATGGTCGTTTCTTGTATTAGAGCCGATCATTGACCCGCTGGAAAAACCGCCCAGCCCATTTGTAAGCAAATAGCAGTTTTCCTGCCCTCTTTCCCTTGTGGCCCAGTGCTGCCTGCCATAAACAAATTTCATACTCGTTCCTTTCTCCAACTTTATTCTTCATAATACCTGCGCACACTTTCATTCATCGCGTCGATAAATTGCTGCGCGTCGATCGTCCGGTACAGCAAACGCGGCAGCTCTTCCATCAATACCTGCTCCTGCAGGATGGAATTCCACTGGAACTGGTAATTCGGTATAACAACCGGGTCCTTTTTTACAGCAGCAATATATTCCCTTTCCAGTGTCGTGATATCCTCTGACTTTTCATGTAAAAAGATTTCCGCCTGTTCCTGTGTCTGCAGTGTACGGAATTTTAAAAACGCAGCAGCGCCTTCTTGTACCTCCTTCGGATAGCTGGATACGATGCCCCATCCGGAAGACTGCGCAGACGCTATCATTACATTTTCCGGAAACGGTGCAAACCCGACCGTTTCCGCCTTATCATCTACAAATTGGAGCAGCATCCAAAAGCCGTTTGGCAGCATGGCTATCTCTTCGTTTGCAAATTGATGATACGGCACGTCAAAATCCTGATAAATACCATCTGCGTTCGTATATTCATACAATTTTTCCAGCATATTCACGAGGTCTTGTCCTGCCCTGCCGTTATAATCCTGCGGCAGACGCCTGTGCATAAACTCCTGACCATACGTGCTTGTCCCAAGATAAGCAGTTGCAAACAGCATCGGTGTCCATGCGGTCCCGGCCGTATGCAGTCCGACCGGCGTGATGCCTATCTGCTCCAGCTTTTGGCAGCATACAAAAAAATCATCCCATGTCTTAGGAAATTCCCGGATTCCCGCTTTTTCGAACATCTTTTTATGATAAAAAACGCCGGAATACGAAAAGCAGTTAGAGGCTGTCGGGCATATATACAAAGAAGCATCCCCTTCCCTGCACGTATCCAGCACATCCTTTTCAAACGCGTCCTTCCATTCCGGATCCTCGTCAATGAACGGAGCAAGGTCTACCAGACGCCCGTCTGCAAGCATAAGCTCATAAAACGCCGGCGAAAAGCAGACGTCCGTAATAATTGCCGGCAGCTCGTCCGCCACATTCCAACGCTTTAGATTCGATCGGTATTCCCCTGCGGTGATCGCCAGCCATTCCACATCCGCCTCATAGATGCCTTCGTAGGCTTCATTAAATGCCCGAACAAGATCCTCGTTTTCCCTTTTTCCGGTCGCCGCATCGATCAAAAATGTAATGGGAATCTTTACCGTTTGGTCCTTTTGTGTATGCGTGATCTTCCGATCCGATCTTCCGCACCCAGCAGCCAGCAAAACAAACAGCGTTCCGAGCATACACAGCAGCCGTTTTTTGCTGCCTGTCCGTCTTACCCCCCCCCCGCCCTTTATTTCCACCATAAATATCCCGTATCCATCGTACATTTATCATCATACTCCCTTTGTACTGCTCCTGTTTATCATGTTTTTACGAACTGCCCCACGCTTCCTGCAGCGGTATGCGTATCGTACAGCTTGTGCCACGTTCATCCGATTCATAATAAAACGCAATCTTATCCTCATATTTAAGCCGCAGCCGGCTTATCACATTTCCAATCCCATATCCGCTTTCCTGCCCCGGAAATGCGCACCGGATAGCCGACAGATCTTCCTTGACCATCATTTGGATCAGTTCAATCACTTCCTGACGCATCTGCTCGCCATTATTTTCAATCCGGAACACGAGCTCCTTTCCTTCCTGTGACACCTGAATCAAAATCCTGCCGTCCTGATAGATTTTTGCAAACCCATGCTTAATCGCGTTTTCCACAAGTGGCTGTAAAATAAGCTTTAGTACCGGAACCTCGTTTAAATGCTCTTCTCATTCGATCTCATACTGAAACAGGTCATTGTTGCGTATTTTTTGTATTTCCATATAGCTTTTGATATGCTCCAGCTCATCCGAAACCGGGATCACGTCGCTTCCCTTGCTCAGGCTGACCTTCATAAACTTGGAAAGCGCCTGTATCATTTTCATCGTTACTTCTTCTTTGTTAATGCGTGCGAGCATATAGATCGTATCTAACGTATTGTATAAAAAGTGCGGATTGATCTGATACATCAAAGAGCTAAGCTCACTCCTGCGCAGCGCTTGTTCGTTTTCTTTTACCTCCTGCACGAGCTGTTCAATATTTTTTACCATATTGTTAAACGCATTGCCGATCGTATCCAGCTCGGTATTTGTCTGCAGCTGCAGCGTGCTGGAAAAATCACCGCTTTCAAACTCCTTCATCGCATTGCTGATCTGCGTGACCGGCTTTGTAAATCTTCTGGAAAAATAAACGCTACAGATAACAGCCATTACCGCGATCACCGCATATACGCCAAGCAGGATCAAGAGGTTTCGCACGGCAACCGCATAAAAAATAGAATCCTGTATCAAGGTCGCCGCCGTAAAGCCGCTGTTTGCAGCTGTTTGAAAAATGACCGTTCCAACTCCCTGCAGATGGAACCTAGCCTGTGAGATCCCTTTCGACTGATATTCCTCCATTTTCGCGCACAGATTTGCTTTTTGTTTTTTGGAAAGCGCAAAGCTGTCTCTATGCGTTCTGCTGCAAAGCTGCCCCGACGGATCCAAAATCATGCAAATAGCATCTTCCTGCGCGGAAGCTTTTAAAATATTTTGAAAAAAAACTTCATTTACCTGAAAAAACAGCATACCCGGCTCATGATGAAATTCCATATTCCGCATATACCGCCCAATAAACAGGTAACTCCCTTCCCGGTCGAATACGCGGTCTTTCGTCCGTATCCAGCAGGTTTTGGAATATTCATCGCCAAGCGCTTCTTTTAAACCGCTTGCAAGGAACTTCTCATAGCTGGTATTGCGGTACGCCTGCAGATATAGATTTTCCTTATTATCCACATACAGATAGGTCTCCAGGCTTTTTAGGTCTACATAAGACAGCATTAGCTCCAGCCGTTCCTTTTCCATATTGTCCGATTCCCTGCTGCGCAGGCTGTCCTGGATCTCCTGGCTTTCCAGACAATGCTTCATGATCGTATCCGTCCTGTCATATTCATTTTCCAAAAGTACCGCGATACGGTCGTTGACGTATGTATACTGACTGATCGTAGACTGATTGACCGTTTTTCCAAGCAAAATACCAATGCCGACTGCTGAGAGCGCCATTGCGATCGTAAGAAGCGTTAATACATAGTTTAAAAAAATGCGCTGTATCCCATGGATTTTTTTCATGTTTCATGTTCCTTTTTATATTCACTCGGAAGCATTCCCGTATGCTGCTTAAATACCTGCGAAAAATACGAACGGTTGGGAATCCCCACTTTTTCGCAGACGGCGGAAATACTGTCCTTGCCTTCCACAATCAGCTTTTTCGCCAGCTCCATGCGCAGATCCAAAAGGTATTGTTTAAACGAAATATTTTGTGTATTTTTAAACACCCGCCCAAAATAAACCGGATTTAAATACACCTCTGCCGCGACTGCTGTTAAGGACAGTGTTTCATCCTGGATATTTTCATCAATATAAGCAAGCGCCTTGGACATATACTCGCTGAAAAAAGCAATATCCCTGCTCTTCGCGCTCCGCATCCGTTCGTCGATCGCCTGGCCAAACAGCCGATAGCAGATATCGATCGCTTTCATCATACTGATCTGATTCAGATTGGTATACAGATTTTGAAAATTATGCTCCAACTCTTTTGTCAGTCCATACGAATCCTGTAACATAAATTCTACCAGAACTGCCAGCCGGTGTATATATTTTTTGTGGCTGTCACCCGATTTTTGTTCCGGAAGCAAATAGACAAACTTTACCATCGCTTCTTTCAGCTGCGCTTTGTCATTTTTGCGGATGGCATTCATGATCGTCTTTTCGACATCGGAAAATGATACGTGCTCTTTCCCCGCCTCCTCCGGTCTGTTTGCCGTAAACGCATTTGCCCCGGCTTCGCTGGCTGTTTCAAAAAAACGAAGCGCCTGCCAAAAGCTTTTTTTCATACCGCAAAAGCCCGGATATTCCCCGGAAACTGCTGAAACCACAGGACTTTTCAGCTTTTCGGCAGCTTCCTTTAAGCTCCTTCTGACTTCTTCTACGCCTCCGTGTGTCTGTGTACCGAGCAAAAATACATGATTCCCATTCTCCGTTTCCATGCTTTGGAACTCATAGCTTTCTTTAAAAACCTGCTCCAAATATCGGAACAGACAGGTGCGCTCTGTCTCATAATACAGTGGATCCGTAATTTTATACGAAATATCAATATCCGCGCAGACGCAGATAAAACGCTGCGTCCCGCGGATTTCCAGCCGCAGGATGCGCAATACCTCCTGCATTTTTTCATCGTCCAGACTTCCCTGCAGATATTTTTGTGTCATCACCTGCAGGTAATTGTGCTGATCCCCCATCAAGATACGTTTCAGATTTTCGCGTTCCTGCTCACTTTTTATTTTTTCCATACATTTTTCATAAGCGGAGCGCATCACTTCCTGAAGCTGTTCTTCATCAATCGGTTTTACAAGGTAGGAAAACGCTCCGACCTCGCACGCTTTTTTTGCATATTCAAAGTCCCGGTACGCACTGATCACGACAAATACCGGTTCTTCTGCCAACTCTTCGCCAACTGCCTCCATCATTTCCAGTCCGGTCATTTCTTTCATACGAATGTCAGTCAGTACCAGATGCGGCCGGACCTGTTTGATAACGGCAAAGCCGGTGACCTGAAATCCCATGCTCTCCCAGTCATACGTCCGGACAAGACCCTGGAGCGTGATTGGTTCGTCGTCTACAATTACCATTTTTAAAAGTTCCATTAATAACTCCTGGCTGTACTGTTTCACTAATCCATTACAAAAACAGCCGCGCTGATTCCTGCTATTTCTACGGTGCCAACCGCTTTTTTACGGTTGTCGGCATCTGCCTCCTGCTCTGTTACGATCTGTCGGTGTTCGCCTGCATCCAGCGTAAACGCGACAGATCCCGCATTCGCGTTAAAGACCACCGTCACCTTCCTCCAAGGATCCGTCCCTTGGATTCCATCCATCGTATACGCAACGACTCCTGCCGGTACGTCCGTGTAAAACTGCGGCCGCTGACGCACCTGCTCGCTCAGGTCATAAAAGCCCGAAAAACAATTCCGTATCTGCTGCAGGCCGCAATAATAATCCGCAAGCTCCCGGAAGCGGTACATACGCTGCCAGTCGAGCTGGTTTAATTGCTTGGAAAGGTTATAGCTGTTGTCCTCGCCCTGTTTTGTCCTGCCGGCTTCTTCCCCCGCCTGCAGAAACGGAATGCCGGCGCTGAGCCGAACGATCGCTGCCGCCAGACGGTTCATCGCCAGCAAGTCCGTGTGCTTTGTCTCGTAGTCACCGTCCTTTTTTACGGAGTCTACCAGCTTATCCCACAATGTACTGTTATCATGCGCTGAGACATAGTTCAAGACCTGCGCGGGGGACAACGGCTGGCTTTTTTCCTCCTTGTCAAAAAGTCCGCATACCGCACGGCGGATCTTTTCCTCCTGATTCTGCATACCATTTACAAAGCCCGCAACGGCAAGCTTGTCATAAGGCCCTTTTACCGCGTCCCTTGTATCGTCGTTAAACACAGCGATCCCTTTGTCCAGACGTTGTATCTGTGCTTTGACGGACGGATAGCTGCCTTTTGGCAGAGGGCTTTGAGCCGCCATCCACGGTTCCCCATAAAGAAAGATCTGTGCGCCGCCGTCTGCTTCATTGAGCGCTTTTCGGATCGCGTTCATCGTATCCGTATCATGGAGCCCCATCAGATCAAACCGGAAGCCGTCGATATGGTACTCGTTGGCCCAGTATAACACAGATTCTATCATATAGCTGCGAAACATCGGCCGTTCGCTGGCCGTATCGTTGCCGCAGGCGGAGCCGTCCGCATACGTGCCGTCCGGATGCAGGCGGTAGTAATAATACGGCACCGTATACTGGAAAAAAGAATCCCGCGTCGCCGTATGGTTATACACGACGTCCATAATAACGGAAATCCCGGCTTTATGAAGCGCGGCAACCATTTCCTTAAACTCGCGTATCCGTACTTCGCCGTGAAACGAATCCGTCGCATAAGAGCCTTCCGGTACGTTATAGTTCAGCGGATCGTATCCCCAGTTAAACGTATCGCAGGTACGTTCGTCTGTGGAGCCATAATCAAATGCCGGCAGCAGATGAATGTGCGTGATCCCCAGTTTTTTCAGGTAATCCACGCAGGTCGGGTGGATCCCGTCGCTGTTTAGCGTCGTATGCTCGGTAAACGCCAGATATTTTCCTCTGTGCGCCCAACTTACGCCGCTGGCAGGATCCTGACTGAAATCGCCGATATGCACTTCCCAGATCTGGCTTTTTTCGAGCGGATGAAACACATGGCCATCCTGTTCCCAGCCCGCCGGGTCTGTGCGCCTTAGATCCACGACCATGCTGCGCGCTCCGTTGACGCCTGCGGCTCTGGCATAAATATCCCCGGTCTCCGTCGTCTGGTCGTCTGCAGTCACCATATACGTGTAGTATACGCCGTGCAGATCTCCTTCTATCGATATTTCATAAACACCCTGTTCTGCCTGCCGCATCTGCGTACAAAGCAGCAGACGTCCGCCCTCTTTGTCGCTGCCCGCTGTATACAGCTGCAAAGACACCTTGTCAGCTGTCGGCGCCCATACCTTAAATACGGTTTTCTCCCTGCTGTAAGAAGCGCCAAGGTCGTTTCCCGTATAAGTATACTTCCGGTTAAATTGTTCGGAATCAAATACTTCCTTCCATGCACCTGCTGTCATAATACCCCTTTCCTATCAGTAGCCATCTTTGTTTTTGCTTTACCCTTTTACCGCACCATCCGCTACGCCTCCTACATAAAAGCGCTGCATAATGACAAAGATAAATGCGATCGGGATCGAAACAAGCACGCTGCCTGCCGCAAAACGCGTATAATAATAATTGATAAATTCTCTGTCCAGCATTTTCGCAAGCCCGATCGCAACCGTATAATTGTTGTAATTATCCCCCATGATAACACTTGCAAAAATATAATCCACCCAAGGCCTCATAAAAGAAGTCAGCGCCGTATAAGTAATCATCGGCTTGGACAGCGGCAGCACAATCCGGTAAAATACTTGGAATTTTGTCGCTCCATCAAGCATCGCAGATTCATCCAGCGTTTTTGGGATCGTATCAAAAAAGCCCTTCAATATGTAAAAGCCAAGGCCCGCACCTCCGGAATAGACTAAAATAAGCGCAAGCAGCGACTGGCTGATGCCAAAGCCTTTTAAAATATAGTAGATCGCGATCATAGACATAAATCCCGGAAACATTCCAAGCACAAGCGCCATATTCATAAACGGCTTGCGGAACTTAAAACGCAGCCTGGACAGGCAATATGCCGACGACAACGCAAAAATGGTAGAAATGGTGCAGGAACATACGGCAACAAAAAACGTATTCGCGAACCACCTGCCAAAATAAAACTGCTTATCGGTAAACAGGTTGATATAATTATTGATCGTAAATCCCTTTGGCCAAAAATAAGGAGTAAACGAACCGGCCTCCGCGCGGAAGGATGTCAGTACGACCCAGAGAATCGGCATAATCCAGATCACGCTTAAAATAGCAAGTGCAATATGCGAAACAATCGTATCTATCATTCTCTTTGTTTTCATTATGAAAAATCTCCTTCCTCTTTATATGCGGCAGTTCTGCGGTATGCCAGCAGGGAAAACGTCGCTGACAAAATAAATACGATAATACCGATCGTGGACGCATAAGAATATTCTTTTCCTGTCGTCGTCAGCTTATACAGCCACGTTACGAGCAAGTCGGTCTTTCCTGCCTGAAAATAATTTAGGTCCGCAGGCCCTCCGGCCGTCAGCAGATAGATCACGTTAAAGTTATTAATATTGCCGATAAAGCTTGTAACGAGCGTCGGCGCCGTTACAAACAGGACATACGGCATCGTGATCTTGCGAAAGATCACAAACCGATTCGCACCGTCTACCTTTGCCGATTCGTACAGTTCCCTTGGCACATTCATCAAAATACCGGTAACGGTGATCATCGTAAACGGCACGCCGATCCAGAAGTTGATCACAATGATCGTGATTCTGGCTATCATCGGATCCTTCCAGAACGAGATTGGGTGGCTGATCAGCCCCATATTCTGCAGCAGCACGTTCACCGCGCCTTCATCCTGCAGCATCGTACTCATTGTAAGAAGTGTTACAAACTGCGGTACCGCGATCGAGATGACAAACATCACTCTCCAAAAGCTTTTCAATCTGACGTTTTCTTTATTGATCAAAAGCGCCAGCAAAATGCCTCCGATATAAGTCGTAAACGTCGCAGCCACAGCCCAGACCAGCGTCCATCCAAGGATCGGCCAGAACGTATTTGCAATCGTACTGCCCGCGCCCAGCATCGTCTGGAAGTTCGCAAGCCCTACCCATGTAAACAGGTTGCCCGGCGACTGATGCGTGCTGTCAAAATTGGTAAATGCCACCAGTATCATAAACACAAGCGGCAGTATCGTAAACAAAAAGATCCCAAGCAGCGGCAGCCCCATCAATGTTACATACAGCTTTGTGTCCAGATATTGCTGCAGCTCTTGTTTTAACGTCGGAATCTTCTCCCCATTTTCTTTTAATTTCTGCAGATGGAACGCTGACAGAACACTGTTGCGGTAGACCGCAAAAAATCCAATGATTACAAATACCGCTGCAATACCAAATAACAGCAGCAGCATGGAATTGTCTCCATCCAAAAGTACGTCGATCCCAAGCGTCTCATCATAGACCCATCCCTGCTGGGTGTCTCCAAGATTTCGTAACGACCAGATTGCCTGCGCGCCATACTGTATCATATATACGATAAAAGCCGCTTCTACCGCCAAAAACAGAAGCCCCTTTACAATCTGTCGATTGGCCAGATTTCCAAATCCCATGATCAGAAAAGAAAGCTTCGTTTTCAGATCACCTTCGCGAAATGCAGCTTTTAACCCGTTTTCCTTGCCGTTCATGCCTTTTCCTTTCCGGCAGCTGTTTTTCATCAAACAGCTGCCACTCTGATTGATCATCCTAATTTGGACAACGTATTTTCTACCATTTTATCCAGGCTCTCCTGCATATTGTCTTTTGTGATCGTCTGATTCATCAGCCCTGCGCCAAATGCTTCAGCCGGTGACCAGAAATTCGCCACCTGCGGGATCGAAGTCTGCATTACGGACAATTTTGACTGCTCAGTCAACGCCTGCATTGCTTCATTATCTGCATCAGCGGCAATCGTCTCTTCCATCAGCTGATTGGTTGAAGCGCCTGGTCTTAATTCATAGCGTGCCTTTAACGCTGTTTCGCTATTTGTCAGATATTCTGCCAGCAGCATCGCCTCCGCCGGATACTTTGTCTGTGCGTTGACCCCTGTCAGATTAAAATTCATCATACTTGCCAGCTGAGCGGTAGAGCCATCCTCCAGCGTAATTTCCGGCAATGTCGTTACGCCATAGTCCTCGCCCAGATATCCTTTGATCAGCTCCGCATCCCAAGTACCGGTAAATGTCGCTCCCAGCGTACGGTTTTCAAATGCCTTTAACAGCACCGGACCATCCTGATTCGCGAACTTTTTATTTGCCGCCAGATCAGCCAGATAATTTCCTGCCAGCAGACCTTTTTCATTATTAAAATCACATTGATCAGCCTCCGTACCGCTCTCGCCAAACAATCTGCAGCCTACGGCCTGGAAAAAGCAGGAATTATACCACCCGTTATCAATATCCATAGAAAAATTCGTAACACCCTTCGGCAGCTCTTTTTCCATCATCGTATTCAAATTCTTAACTTCCTCTTCGGAATACATACTCTTATCATAAAACATCACAAACGTCGTAGAAGCTACCGGATATCCGTACAGCTCTCCGTCCACGCTTGCTGCCTGGATCGATGCTTCCAGATTGTTCGCAACGATCTGGTCTTTATTTTTCGTAATACGGTATAACGCATTTGCCGCCTGCAGCTCCATGACCTGATCAGACGCAAAATCAAAAATATCGGCTGCCGTAGACGCATCCTTTAACAGCTCTGTCTTAGCATCCGCACCCATAACAACGGCCTGCTCGATCGTCCAGTCTGCCGCTTCAGGATGCTCCTCCTTAAACATTTCGATCAGCTTTTTGTACATATCCTGATCTTCCTGCGAGCCCCAGACCTTTAGCTTTGCATCCTTTGCATAGCCGCTCTCTGTCTTTTCAGCGCCCTGATCCTGCGCGCCTGCTCCTGTGCTTTGCTTTCCGTCATCCTTCCCGCCGCAGCCTGCCAAAAGACCACCCGCCGCAAGAATCCCAGCCATTATCATAGCCAATACTTTCTTTTTCATCATTTTTCTCCTTTCCTGTCGTCCTGTTTGACGTTATCAGGAGTATAGCACAGCGAAAAGTGAAAGCGGTATCAATAACTAAACATGAATTGTCAATTTTTATACATAAACGGTAAAATATAGTATCATGAAAATCAGGATAAATGGTATCAAATATTCAGACAATTTTGCTGAATATTTGATGCTGCCATTTTAAATCAGCAGCATCTATGTTATACTATATCAAGCCAAAACTTTAAATTTATCGGGAGGAGATAACCTATGGCACTGGTAGATATGAATATTAAAGTTCCATCGGAAATGGCTGTTTATCTTGCGCCGTCCGGATAGGTTACAGGGCTGGAAAGAAATGCCATGCTGTTGTATCCTTATATTTTAAAACAGGTTATATCACATGGACGTGCAGCTGAAATACTTGGCATACGAAAAAATGACCTGACAGATATTTATGATAAGATAGGGTTTTCATATCTGGGCCAGACAATGGATGACCTGGATACGGAACTAGAAGCGTACCGACAAACCGAAAGGAGATGAAAAAAACTGGGCAAAATAGATACAGTTACAAAAGACTATATGAAAGATCCGATAATCTTTGCTGATATGTTTAATAAATTTTTATATCATGGCAAACAGGTAATCAGGCCGGAATCTCTTACCGAAATGGATACTACCGAAATTGCAGTGCCTTACGGAGATGGAAAAGCAGGCTTGCCGACGCAGAAATACCGGGATGTTCTAAAGCTGATGATGACGGACGGTAATGTAGCATACTGTATTTTGGGATGTGAAGATCAGAGTGCCATACATTATGCCATGCCGGTGAAAAATATGCTCTACGACTCCATGCAACTTGCACAACAGGTTACAAAAGCTGCGAAGTCCCACAGGCAGGAACGAGAGCATAAGCCGTCATCTGGGGAATTTCTCGGCGGTTTTCATAAAACGGACAGGCTGATTCCCGTTGTGACACTGGTAATCTACTGGGGGCCGGACAGATGGGATGGGCCATTAACATTAAAAGAGATGTATGCAGCAGTGGATGATTCCATTATGCAGTACGTTCCGGATTATAAGATAAACCTGATTGCGCCTGAACAGATGACGGACGAAGAAATTAAAGAGTTTCAGACCAATTTAAAAGAAGTCATGCTGTATATTAAGTATTCTAAAAATAAAGCTAAGTTACAGGAAGTAACACAGGCTGATAAAAATTTTCAAAGCCTGGATAGACAGGCGGCAGAAGTCATTAATGTTACAACGAACTCAAAGTTAAAGTATCCGGAAGGAAAGGAGAAAATAGATATGTGCGTAGCCCTTGAAGAAATGCGGACGGAAAGTGAAATAAAAGGCGCTGTTGAAACCTGTAAAAATTTTAACATGACATTCGAGAAAACGATTCAGTATATTTCAGATCATTTTGCTGTTTCATTAAAGCAGGCCGAAGACGAAGTAAAAAAATACTGGAAGTAGCAGCTATAGAAACCGTACCCGTACAGCCGTCAGAAAAGGCTTTCTGGTACGGTTTTTTGTATCCGTATCTGTATATCTCCACAGGCGTAAATTCGGGCAGTCCCTGCCCTATAACGGTTTATACCGTAATTCGTACCTTGATCCGGCAGCAGACGTCTGTTTTTCAGCACCATATTTCCGGAACAGCTGGAGAGATTGTCCAGCCAATTACGCAAACCGCCTTAAAAAATCCTCATAAGCAAGCCGTATTCCCTCTTCCAGCCCCGTCTTAGCTTTCCATCCAAGCGAAGCCGCCTTGCTTACGTCCAGCAGCTTTCTTGGCGTCCCATTCGGCCGGCTCTTATCCCATCGTATCTCTCCCCTGAAGCCTACAATCCCTGCCACAAGCTCTGTCAGCTCTTTGATCGATAATTCTCTCCCCGTCCCTGCATTTACCGTCTCATCTCCGCTGTAATGATCCATTAAAAAAACACAGAGCTGCGCCAGATCATCCACATACAAAAATTCCCTCCTAGCGCTGCCGTCTCCCCAGCATACAACATACGCAAGCTCCTGCACCTTTGCCTCATGAAACCTCCGGATCAGCGCCGGAAGCACATGGCTGCGTATCGGATCATAGTTGTCATTTGGCCCATACAGATTGGTCGGCATCACAGATATAAAATCTGTCCCATACTGCTGATTCAGATACGCACAATATTTGAGCACACTGATCTTCGCCAGCGCGTAAGCTTCATTCGTCTTTTCCAGCTCTGATGTTAACAGGCAGGACTCTTTCATCGGCTGCGGAGCCATCCGCGGATAAATACAAGACGAGCCTAAAAACTCCAGCTTCCTGCATCCATTCTTCCACGCAGCATGAAGTATATACATCCCCATCAGCATATTCTCATACATAAAATCAGCAGGCGCCTTGGCGTTTGCCATGATCCCTCCGACCCTTCCGGCCGCGTGAAAAACATAATCCGGCCGCTCCTCCTCGAAAAATTTTTCAACCTCTATCTGGCTGGTCAGCTCCATCTGCTGGTGGGTACGCGTTACAATATTTTCATATCCCTGCCGTTCCAGCTCTCGTACGATTGCCGAGCCTACCATCCCCATATGGCCCGATACATAAATTTTCGCGTTCTTTTCCATATCATCCTGCCCTCTTTCCATCCATCCTGAAACACCAAACCGCACATCTGTTACCAATCTCCTTAAGAAGCAGCTGCCACACACTTCATATCATGCTTTACCATAAGCTGTACCAGCTCCTCAAAGCTGGTTTTAAACGGATCCCAGCCAAGCTCACGTACCGCCTTCGACGGATCCCCGCACAGATTAACGACATCAGTTGGACGATAAAATTCTTCAGATACCTCCACAAGCACTCTGCCATCCGCCTTGTCTATCCCCTGTTCAGCAAGACCTTCTCCCTGAAACGCAAGCTCGATCCCGACATAATGAAACGCAAGCTTGCAAAACTCACGCACAGAGTGCTGCACGCCGGTAGCAATTACATAATCCTCCGGCTTGTCATTTTGCAGGATCATCCACATACACTCCACATAATCCTTGGCATATCCCCAGTCACGCAGCGAAGAAAGATTGCCAAGATACAATTTGTCCTGTTTTCCCTGCGCGATCCTAGCGGCAGCAAGCGTGATCTTCCTAGTCACAAACTGTTCTCCCCGCCTTTCCGATTCATGGTTAAACAAAATGCCCGAACAGCAGAACATACGATAAGCCTCCCGGTATTCCTTCGTGATCCAAAAGCCATATTGCTTCGCAACCGCATACGGCGAATACGGGTGGAACGGGGTCGTCTCAGACTGCGGAATTTTTCCCACTTTACCATATAATTCCGAGGTGGACGCCTGATAGATCCTGCACGACCGCTCCAGACCGCAGGCCCTTACGGCTTCCAAAACCCGCAGCACGCCAACCGCGTCGATATCCGCCGTAAACTCAGGCACCTCAAAGCTAACCTGCACATGGCTCTGCGCCGCAAGGTTATAGATCTCATCCGGCTTTACTGTGCCGATCACCTTTACAAGGCTGCTGGAATCCGCAAGGTCGCCGTAGTGCAGATGAAATCCCTCTCTTCCCTCCAAATGCGCGATCCGCTCATAGCGGTTGACCGAGGACTGTCTGCGTATCCCATGAACCTCGTATCCTTTTTCTAGTAAAAACTCAGACAGATATGACCCGTCCTGCCCGGTAACTCCTGTAATTAAAGCTTTTTTTCGCATAAATATGCATCCTCCAAAATGCCAGATCCGTTTTTATGATACTATGGTGGCGGTTTTAAAATTGGCTGTAAACTGACCGAGCTTCTTATGCTGTGATAATACCGCCCAGTACTGTAATCCCCTGGCGTCTGAGCAATTCTTTTTCCTTTCCAATTTCAGTATAAAGCGTAGACTGCGCGCGCTCTACCAACACCGCCGCGTCTATCCCTTCCAAGCTGCACATTGCCTGCGCATCATAAAGAACGTTATTCAAAATCTCTGTCTGAATGCCATCTTTAGCAAGCTCCTCCTTAATCGTCTCACAAACTTCCAAAGACTGTCCCGCAAGTCCGCAGCCCACCAAACAAATCTTTCCTGTCTCCTCCTTGGCAGCAGCCATCTTTACGGCAGCCGCAGACAGACGCATTGCTTCGGCCCTTGTAAATCTGCGCCCACCGCTTTCATTCAGCGACAGGATCCACCGGTCAATAAAAGCAAACGGCTTTTTGCTCTCCTGCTGCGGGATCAGACCAAGCTGCGGAATATCGTATAATTCCTGCAGACTGTCCGAAGCGCTTAATTTATGATCAAACACATAGCGCATGAAAAAGACAAATAAGTAGATGAACGCTCCCAAAAACATTCCCAGTATCACATATTTGATACTAATACGCGTAGAGGCAGGAGCATTTTGTTCTGGTTGCTTTACTCCATCTGCAGCCTCATCCGTATCACTTTCTGTCATAGACATAAGTTCATAATACTGCTGCTGTTCAGCTGTAAATGCCTCCTTATTTTGCAAAATTGCGGTTTCTATCGCAGCAATCTCATCGATCATCCGTTTTTGAGCGTCTAAAATACTCAGATCCACCGTCACGGCATCTGACTGATCCACTAAAATAACCTCATGACTTCCCATTGCCTTTGCAATCTGTTCACGTTTTTTCTGAATATAGTCAATCAATGACTCTGTCATATCTTGCAGTACCGACTTATCATTATGGATCAGTTTGACTCTAAACGTATTTGTACCTTCCGGTATATTGTTCGAACCACGCATCAGGGTAATCAGCTCACTGATACCAGCGCTGTCCTTCCCGCCAATCTGTTCCTCCAAATAAGCTGCAAGCGCATCCGTTTGTACGACATCCTCATAAGCTTTTTCTATATCCGCTGCCCTGCGCGCGTTATCCGCTTCCACATAAAAGGTCAGCTCTGTTTCCTGCACACAATTCGGATCGATCTGCATCAGCAGGGAATGCTCCTTATAGGCCAACTGGCTTTGGTACACAGATTCATAAGCAAGCACATAATTTACCTTCTGTAGCTCCACATCCGTAAGCTGCTCTTCAAAAACTGACGGATCCTCCCGCAGATCCTGCCCCAGATCTGACATCTGATCACCAGACTGTACAGATCCGGCCGTAGGATCCGACCGCATATAACTAAACGCCCCCGCCAATACTGCCCCTGCAGCCATCCACACAAGAATGATCCTCCAGCGCAGCATCATCGCAACTATTAACTCCAACAGACTTATTTCCCTTTCTTTCATCCTATCCTCCGTTCTCCATCTGTACACTTCAAGCGTAACAGTTCAGACAAGCTGGCCTGTTACCTTACACTTGCTGCTTCTATTCCTTGATGTTAAAATATTTTTTAATACTGCTGACCACCATTTCCTGTTCTTCCTGCCCAATATACGGATGCAGCGGCAGGGACAATACTCTGCGGCACAGCTTCTCAGCTACGGGAAGCGCTGTTTTTACACAATCCATTCCCTGGAAGGCCTTCTGCCTGCTCATCGGCTTTACATAATAGATCATCGTTGGGATTCCTTTTTGTTTTAAAAAAGCCTGCAATCCATCCCTTACTTCCTCACTGTCCAGCAAAATAGAATACTGAGCCCAGCTGGAATAAAAGCCATCCTTTACGACAGGCACTTTCACCAACTTATCCAGCTCGTTTTTCCCAGATAACTCTTTGGTATAAACTGCTGCCGCCTTGTTCACAGCCTCCAGCTCATAATCGCAAAAAGCTTTGAGCTTCACCTGCAGGATTGCCGCCTGCATCGTGTCCAGACGGGAATTTATGCCAATCCGCACGTTGTCATACTTGTCCAGACCCTTTCCATGGATCCGCAAGGAGCGGATCTTCTCTGCCCATGCATCATTATCAGTAAAAACAGCTCCCCCATCTCCATAACAGCCCAACGGCTTCGCCGGAAAAAAGGATGTCGTAGAAATATCTCCGAAGCTGCAGGCCCTATGTGCAATCCCATTTATTTGAAGCTCTCCGCCGAAGCCCTGCGCCCCATCCTCCAATAGGTAAATCCCATATTCGTCCGCCAGCTTTCGGATCGCCGTATAATCCGCAGGTTGTCCAAACAGATCAACCGCCACGATTGCCTTTGGTGTAAGTTTTCCTTCTTCTAATACAGCCTCAACCGCCTGCTGCAAAGAAGTCGGAGACATATTAAAGGTATCCTCTTCCACATCTACAAAAATTGGTGTTGCCCCTTCATAGGCCACCGTCTCCCCAGAAGCAAAAAACGTAAAATCCGGCACAAAAACAGCATCCCCAGCTCCAATATCCCATGCCATCAAAGCAAGGGTCAGAGCATCCGTGCCGTTCGCGCAAGTAATACAATGCTTTACTCCTACATAGGAAGCAAGCTGGGCTTCCAGCTGCGCCACCTGCGCGCCGGAAATAAAATTGGCGTCTGTCATGACCTGGATCACCGCCTGATCTATCTCTGGCTTTAATTTCCTGTACTGGGTTTTTAAATCTCTAAATTGCATCGTAGACACTCTCCTTTACCTTGAACGACTGCATTCTGAAATATCAATGAAACACTAATGTTTGACTTGTAATATAATTTAAAAGAACAACCAAAATATTCATTCCTACTTTAATCATCATTCCATGAAACTGTAAAATATCAACAAAAACATACATTCCAACCGCATCGATTACTCCTGTTGACAATCTAGAGCAAATAAAACGGAAAAATTCTCCCCATTTTTCAATATATGTAATTGATGTACTTTCAAACACATATTTCCGATTTGTGAAAAAAGCAAAAATAACAGCTAATATCCACGCAATTACCGTCGATCCTATTGTTCCTAATTTTATCTTAGAGCTGCATATATCATATACTGCAAGGTTGATCATAGTAGTGCAAACTCCAAAAATTCCATACCTAAATATTCCCTTATACTTTTCCCGCATCTATTTTGCCCCCCCCCGCCCTCGATCACGTTGTTTAAAGAAATAAAATCTACGACTGACCGTTTTCCTATCTTCACAATCTTTCTAAAATCGATAGAATTTACTCCCCCTTGCCTCTCCTTAAAAGTAACAGGAAGATATTTTACCTTTAGCCTTTTCTTCGCATAAATGACGGCTATTAATACATTAGGTAAATGATAAGTTTCCGGAATAAGTGAAAGATGCTTTTGTAATGTTTTTGCTTTCATAAGGCGGAATGGTGTATTTGCGTCCTGAACAACTACTCGAAAACAGAGCCAAATTACCAGTTTTAGAACCTTTGTCACGAAAACTCTGGAAAAACCATCTTTCCTATGTTTTCTCCAACCAATCACCATATCAAATTTATCCCTTTGCTCCCAAAAGTTCCAAAACTCCGCTGCTACCGTTTGCCCATCGGAATCCGTCTGAAAAATATAATCCGCCCCATTCTCTAAAGCATAGCGGTAACCATAGATACAGGTCGGTCCATGTCCGCTGTTTTTCTTATTTAGAGCAATTAGCTGTGGATATTTCTCCTGCAATGCTTTAACGATTTCATATGTATGATCTCTGCTCCCATCATTGATGACCACAAGCCTGCTTTTCTTTCCGGCCTGCTCTGCCACTGGATACCAATCTTTGATCACAGTTTCTATATTCTCCTCTTCATTATAAGCAGGTATTACGATATATAGCCTATCATTTCCCATCTCCGGTTCTCCTTGCCATGTATTTTATAAAAAAGCTATTCCCACAGTCGTATGCTACATAGTTATAAGCCACTCTATCATTCGTACCGTCTCTGACAAGCTGATTTTCCAAAGTACCCCAGCCATCTGCCCGGTAAGCTCCCTCTACTGAAAAAAATCTTGCATTCTCGTATAATTCCTTTGTCTGAGGAAAAGCTGCTACCAGTAAAAAGCATAAAGCTGCCAGGACATACAAGTTCCTTGATTTTTCAGTAATCGAAACATTTAAAATATATTTATAAAATGACACCGCTATTACAAAAAATGCAGGTATGCAGCTCCTCATGCAGAGGTCATTATAAGCGCCATACCAAAATAACGGCAAAGCCAGCAAAACTATGTTCGCAATATAAAAAACCGGATTTGATCTTTCCTGCTTCCAAATAAAAAAGCTCCAAAGCAGGAAATTACTCAAACAAAAAGACACATACAATATCCAGTTTCTCGAATAATCAATTCCGTGCAAGCTCACGATTTCTGGTTTTTCCTGAAACACATTTCCCGCAATATACATGATAAAAACCGGAAGCACTCCAAATAAGGCATACATATTTTGTATAGAAAATGCCTGCTTACACAAGCCCCGAAAATTTCTTTCCTTTCCAATCCGGTACAGCGCCATTCCAATATAAAAAGGAAGTAACCCTACAAAGGAAAAACAAGAATACATAAAAATCGGAAGGCCTGTCCAGGCAAAATCTTCAACCTTATCCGGACCTTCTAAAAAAAGCAAGGTTGCCAGCCACGGTACGATCGCTTGTGGAAATACCCACCGCATTAAAACAATATGACTGGAAAACTGTATCTGTATGGTATTACTGAACCAATGGAAAGAAGCGCTTACATCTTCTGGCCGAAAATAACCATATACCGCTTTTCCGGCTAACACAGCTCCGCCAAAAGCAACCAATAATCCAAACAGAAAAAGCTGCTTTCGCTTTTCCTTCATGTTTAGGAAATGACACAAATACAGATAAACAAGCAAAACACCTGCGATACTCTGAAAAAGCATCGCAAGCTCCGCCCATCGGAAGCCTGCCACTTTACCTATCAGTGCCGGAAATAAATAGCTGAATATATAGTAAGATAATAATCCCTCGTCCCCTTCTGGGAGAGAATACTTCACAGGCCAGTCGTAATCGATCAGATCATGTAAAATGGCATTATGCTTATGCCAATCACCCGACTGCATACAAAAACCACCGATCCCTGAAGCTGCCAACCATACCGTTATGCCTGCCAGAACGAGTAAGAAAACTCCTTTGTCGATCACGATATCGGTTTCTTCCTTACTTCGGTTTTGAAAATATCTTTTATAACACACATATGCAAAAGCAATAAACAAGGGTATTGCTATACTGCCACGAAGCCACCCCCCCCCGAATAAAAAAAACGGAAAATAGATATATAGAATCGCTGCTCTTTCCAACCAACGATACGGTAATCTCATTATTTTCTCCTCCACAACCAAACCTGAACATCTTCCACCGTATTAGTATGATACAGTTTATAATACTGATCAATAAACGAATTTATTTCATACTTGGGATTTTCATAAAAATCACTAATGTCCCATGTCGTCGCTACCAGCACATCAGGTGTTTCATCAATAGCCTCAAAATAACTTAACAGTGGACCCGCACTGGTATAACCCCTTGCGAGAAACTGGGCGTCCCACGTCTGCGGTGCACAGATTTTAGCCTTAGACATCATATAAATGGCTGGCGCTCTCGTCACGGCGCATACTGTTTCATCTTTACATATGTTTTCTTCCAACACGCTTTCAAGCTCTTCCACAAGTCTTTTTCTTTCTGGCGTTGTATAAAGTCCGCAGTAAATTCCATGTTCTACCCGTGCGGTCAGCTCCCCGACCGGAGCATCACGATAAATGTAGCTGTACATATTGAGTAAAGAAGAAAGGATCAGTAATACAGAAAAAACAATACCCGCCCTTCTCTTTTTCTCTTCTACGCCAATTCCTATAAAAATGCTTAAAACAAAGTATAAGATTGGTCCGGCAACCGATACCGCAGTTAAAATACTTCGATTATCCGAAGTAAAAGCATAAGTTATAACGTACGCTATGAAAAACACTTCATAGATCAGATACCTTTGAAACAGCTCCGGCTTGATAAAAAATACAAACAAAAAACCTCCGATCGCCATTCCTGTAACCACATAGCTGTAAGAATCCCTATGAAGAAAAGCATTGCAGCATAAAAATATTAGAAATATTCCAAATGCCGTACGCTCAAAAAATTTTCGACTGATCATCCCTTTTTTACAAAGCTTCCAAAAAGAAAACAGCAGCACTCCAAATACAAAAATAACCAGCGAAAATTTCCGTCTCACATAATACTTTAGCGGAATATAAAATACATGATACAAATAAGCCAGATCAATCGTCCCTTTGGACTGCTCATGCGGAGAAGAGAACATCCCGCGCATTGCCTCTAAAAGCAGCTCGGCGGACCCTTTCGAGAATACCCATGCCAGAAAGACAGCCGCCGTTGCCAGTCCGCCGAACATATACCAGCAGACCTTACTTTTCCAAGCTCCCTTTCGATTGACCGCAAGCACCACTCCTGCCAGAAAAACAGCAAAAACTGCAGCTGTCGGATATGTGATGCAGCAAACTCCCAGAATGATCCCCAGTATAAGGTAACGCAGGCTTTCTTTTTTCTTCGGCACAGAAGTATCCAAGAGTACCGCTGCCAGTATAAAATTATATACAACAAACGAATTGTAATTGATCGTAAACAAGGACGCTGACACATAAAAGAAAGCGGGCAGCGTCGCATACCAAACCCTTTTATCCTGCCATTTTTTCTTCAGCAAGCGATTGATAATAGCCAGATAAACTACTATAAATGCAATATACAGAAGCCGGAAGTATAATACGATCCCTTCCAGATCTGGAACCAGTTTCTGGTAGATCCACAGAAAAGGAGCTAATAAGCACCAACCCGTATGATAATCCCAAGAGGTCATAAAGGGTGCCTTTCCCTGGTAAATGTTATAAATGGATGCTATTCCATGGATTTCATCTGTAAGTTCAACCGAATAAAAAACACGGAGAACAAGCACGGAAAATAGCAGGATGTAAAATAGCGCTATATAGGTATCGTATCTTCTGCTTTCTTGGTTGCTCTCATTCATGTGCCTTCTCCACACTTCCAACCAAACTAATTGCCAGCATTTTTTCTATAGTATTTCCATTCTCATACAACCACTTCGTATCCTCATAAAGTTCCAAATCCAGCTCCTTCAACTTTTTATTTTTCGCAAAGTAGTTATCCATATAGTTTTTCAATTCCTTGTTCGTAGAGTACCAATAATCTGTTGGATTCATACCGTTTTCTTTGTTCACCCAATTTTCAAACATTAACTTCACTCTGCTTGGTATCGTATCAAATTTAATAAACTTTCCCTTTATCCGAAGTCCAAATTTAGAAGTAGATATTTTTAATCCATTATGACTGTACTTCATCGCCTCTGGATAATATTTTTCCACCCATTTATAGTAAATCCTATGCTGTAATCGATAATCTACCGGTAACGAAAAACAAAAATCGAGAAAATCTATATCCATAAATGGAGAACAAGCCTCCGCATATTGTGAAAATATCATAGAGTATCCCATACAAACGCCATTCATTGCCCGATTATACATCATACCCATTTCATAATTTTCGTACTTATATTCACTCAGATTTTCCTCTAATTTATCAATAAATTTTCTTGAATAAGCGCCATCACCAATTTTATAATCCTTTTTTTCACCACCCATTTCCCTTACATAAGTTCCAAGTACCACATCTCCCAGTACTCCTGTATGTACGACTCCCATTTTCCCAGTATCCACCAGCTGCATAAATTCACCAAGTTGCGATGTCCATCCATAATAAATCAAATAATCACTATCTATAATCGCTTTATCGATACAAAATAAATCCCGACCGCCATCTAAGCTTTTAAAAATCCACTTATTACCTAAATCTTTTGCAATTTGCATCGGTAGCTTCTGATCCAACTGACCCGTTTCAGAATAAGTAAAATTAACTAAATTCTCAGCCTGAACACGTTTTAATGCCATTACCGTCATTCTTGAGTCCATTCCTGCACTTAAAGGAGCATAATTAGAATAACCATACTCTTTATTTTTCTCGACTTGAAGCTTCACCGCTTTTGTAAAAAGTTCATCTAATCTTTCTATTGCAACTTCGATTGATATCTCTCTTTTTTTCGTCGTAGTCATCTTATAAAACTGCTTCTTTTCTATTATTTCCCTATCAAAAGTCAGATACCATCCAGGAAGCAATCTTTTTATTCCATCAAATAAAGTTCTATCATGATACATATAAGCGTAAGTTATCATCGAATAACAGCCACCTTTATCCAGCCGCAGTTTTCCATGTTTCTTACAAAAATTTACAATATTATATACTGTACTTGAAATAACCAGGTACTCTTCATTCTCACAATAAAATACCGGTTTATTCGATAAGTGATCCGAAAATACAAGTAAAAATTTCTTGTCTATATCATAAATACATCCATTAAAATTGCCTCGAAACTCCTTGAAAAAATCCTTTTCTTTTCTATAAAGCTTCTCTATTAACTCCAATATGGTATTTGACTTATATTTTTCTAAAAGCTGTAGTGAATTTAACAATACACCGTTAAAAATAACAACCAGATCCTGATACCGTCCAAAACATTGTTCTTTGTAAAACTTACTTTTCGTTTCGTTTTCTATCAATATATTTTCCAAACAAAATCCATGTTCTGCTTTCTCTCTTTCTATATTATCCATCTTGCCTTTCTTGCAATAAATTACAAACATCACTTTTCCCTTTCCCTGCAGCAAATATATAAATAACTCCAGTAGGATATACCTGACAGAAAATACATTAAACCCGTTGCCACAGCTACCCCGGCTATTCCATAATTAGAAATCATAAAATAATCTATCCCTAAATGTATGATACTTGTTGCTCCTGCTGCAATCGCATTAAATCCTGCCTTTCCAATAGCTGGCAATATATTCATCGGGATCATTCTAAAACCAGCATTCAAGGAATAAACGATCCAAAAAATACGTGAAATTTCAACCGAATCATAATACCGTTTCCCATAAATACCTAAAATAATATACTTTGATAACACAATGCCACAAAGCACAATAAATAATATTACTACTCCTGTAAATATCTCTATTTTTTTAGAAAGTTTCCATACCTCTTTTTTATTATCCATACGGGCTATGATCGGAAAATAATATACCATAAGCGAGCTGCTAATAAACGTAATCTGCACCGGAAACATTGTTGCGACTTTATAATTTGCTGTGACTACTTCATCTCGTATCAAATTATTGATCAAAAAAGTTTCATTCAAGGGCATTACCAAAGAAAACAAATTGGCTATCAATAAAGAAACCGCCATTGACAAAAATGCTTTTATTTCACTACGGCTAAGCCTTTCTTCCTGTATTCCTTTAAACCTCTTAATAATAAACGCAGCACCCATACTGCCTGCTATCAATACTGCTATGTATCGGGCTGCTAAAACCCCCTTTACACCTGCAAATAATGCAAGAACGATTCCTGCTGCCATAACGCTTCCCATCTGAATAACAGATATATTTACATATAACTTACTTTGCAGCAAAGCCCGAATCATATTTAAAATCACAAGAAAGCAATAATCCAAAACGGGATAGAAGCAATAAAATAAAACCAGGTTCTTTATGCCTGAAAACGGAAACTGAAATAGCAACGCTACTATAATTAAAAATGCAACCACTCCAATCTGAAATAAAATGCCATATTTTAAGGCAAATTTTAGATAAGATAAATTTTTCCTCTGGTTATCAGAGCTGCAGTATTTTAAAATTGCTGATCCCATCCCCATACCAGCAAATAACGCCACATAAGAATATATATTATCTACATAAGCCAGATTCGCATACTCTGCCTTGCTCACCAACCGCACAATGACAATGCTGGATATAAAAGCAAGCAGCTTGTTCAAAATATTTCCAGCAAAAATATGAAAAAAACCATTTTTATAAAGACCTTTTATTCTTTCTTTGATCATTTTCTCACCATAAACTTAATTTTCCCTCTATTCTTTAAAATACTAATGCCGAAGATAAGCACTGCCATAATTGCGATCGGCAATGGATATAAATAATCTACAAAACCACCTAATAGTGTTTGCGAAAAATTAATAAACACTATTAAATATATTCCTATTACAAGCGGTGTTTTCTTTTGCTTCAAAAAGTAACAGGTAACCAGCGAATATAAAAATCCCACATATATCGGAGCCAATAAAACTCCTAAAATCCCCCAATTCGCATACGATTCTCCCACAAAAAAAGTATTCATAACACCTGCTGTCCCATTCTCCACTGCCGCTGGGTTAAACAATTCCATCACTACCCTGCCTGAACGGATCCCACTAGAGCTTAAGCCTAATATTTCCCCCCAGAGCCGGGACATACTTGCTCCTTCTAAATATGGAGAAAGTAACGGAAAAGCCCGTATATGCAAAAAGAGCGTAGCAACCTGCGATATCAACAATCGGCTCATAGGCCCACTCGTCAAAGTAAATAAGCTTCCTTCATAATCAAAAACCCCATAATAAAACCATAAAATAATTGTAGTTCCTACCAACCCTATTCCTGTTAACCATTTAATAACTTTTTTATTTCCAAGTAAAATTTCCAAAACGTAAAAATAAAAAAGATACCAAATGATAGGCGATTTCTCATAGTTATATGTTTTTGCTATCACAGAATATAAAAATAATAATACAAATAAAAATTGCCATTTCCTCTGTTTTGTTATTTTCATATATAAATATGCGACATAAGAAATCATTGGTGTCATCGTAAGCATGATAATATTGCGTATATATATATTTCCATCAAATCCGCGTGTAATTTCCATCCTTTTAATAGAAAGATCGCTTCCACTTGAACTCCATAATTTTTCCAATGGAAAATAGCCGATGCATTTAAATACATAAACCATTGAAACAATACCAATGACTCCCAAAACAACTACTACAATCCAAACAATATCCGTATTGTTTTCACAAACTGCCGTTTCTAATAATTTTTTATTATAGCCATCTTTGATATCACTTATTCCCATCAGTTTATTAAACACACAAATAGCAAATGGAAAAACAACGATGCTATATAACAAAATATAGTATGTTTTATTAATAATAGCTTCTTCTATTACCTTAGCAATTAAATAGTGCTCTCTAAAGCCCAAATACACTAATGAACCACCTATAAAGAAAAAAACTAATATGAGATAATAAGCATAACTTATAATATTTAATTTCATTAAATTCAGCGTTCCTGCCGCTTTTTTAAATAAAAATGTATATATTAAAAATGCCATTATTACTATTAAATATTTCATCTTTCTAAATCCTTCGCGACCTTCTCTGCCCGTTTTTCCCATGTATTATTCGTTATTTCTTTAGACATTTCTGTTTTATTTTCAATACATATCTCGTAAAACAAGCCTATCGAAAAAAATCAAACAGCGGATGTTTTGGTAAATAATAACTTTCCGTTAAAAGAGTCTGCATTGTGTTGCTTTCAGAGTATGCAAAATTATACTTAACCCCATTTTTGATATTTATCTTTTTCAGCATTATAGTTCTCCTTTTCTCTATAAACCCTCATCATCTCATCAACATTTTTCTCCCAATGGTACAACTTTTCCACTCTCTTTCGTCCTTCTTTTCCCATACTTTCCCTAAGTCTGGCATTGTCATATAGTATAAACATTTTTTCTGCCATTTCTTTATAATCCCCAACTGGTACAAGAAACCCTGTCTTTCCATCCTCAATTACTTCCTTAAAACCGCTTACACTCGTAGCTACTACTGGCAACTCACAAGCCATCGCTTCTACTGCTGCCACACCAAAGCTTTCATTTTTGCTGCCAAGTATAAATACATCCATCTGGTTTAATAAAGAAGGAATTACTCTATTTTCTACGTAGCCACCAAAAAAAATCTGGTTTTCCATATGATACTTTGCTGCAAGTACTTTCAAATTGTCCAACAACTCACCCTTACCATAAATTTCAAGACGGACTTTTTCTTTTTTCTCCTGCGGGAGTTGTTGAACAAAAACTTTAAAAGCTTTTATAACTGTTGCTACTCCATACTTCGGAGAAAGGGTTTTCACTATTCCAAAAACAAAACGATCCTCTTTATTTGTTTTAACGCTTTTCTTTGGCTTGAAATGCTTAATATCTACGCCAAAAGGTGTTACTGCAATTTTTCTTTTTTTTGCTAAAAATTTTTCTGTCTGCTCTACCATGGAATAGCTTGTGGAAACTAATTTTCCCGCATAGGCCAGATTTTTTCTTAAAATTAGTTTCTTGCATTGACTCTCATAAGGGAAATCATATACATCGCTTCCCCATACATTAAGTATAATGTCCGGCAACTTGGCCATTCTTGCTAATGTTCCATAACCACTAGCATAATGTACATTTATTACATCAAATTTTCCTGATTTATATATATGCTGTAAAGCAGGTGCGTTTAAATAATATCCCTTTACCCCTCCAAAAGGAAGATAAATAATTTTTACTTTATCCGAAACAGCCTCCTCCTTTGCCTGATGATTTTTTTCAGAAACTAAGACCACCTTACAGCCTCTTTCTGTCAATGCATTAACCCATCGAACCGTATGTACGCTGTTTGCTGCTGATAAAAATAATACTCGCATTTTATTACCTCTTTCAATACATTTATATTAAGTCTATATATAGCATACCTCTCCTTTTTGTATTTCCTACCCTATCTACTATCAGATCTTTTTTTGTAATACAAATCGATAATATTCCCCATCTCATTTACTCGCCCAATTTCTTTCGCCGGAACCCCGGCTACTAATACACCATCTGGAATGTCCTTCGTCACAACTGCTCCCGCAGCTACCATTGCAAATTTGCCAATCGTATTCCCGCAAACAATCGTCGCATTCGCCCCAATACTTGCTTCTTCTTTCACTAGGGTTTTCTTATACCCAGCACTTCCTTTTGGATATTTTGCCCTCGGTGTTAAGTCATTGATAAACACTCAAGACGGCCCGCAAAACACATTGTCCTCCAATCCCCCTTCATAAAGCGATACATTATTCTGCATCTTGCAACCACCGCGTAACTATCGCATACCACCTTTTCATCCTGATTTATCATCCGCGTTGCAATACTGTATATCCCTTTTTCTGGATTTAGTGCTTACTGCACTGTAACAAAATCAGTACAAGTATCTCCTATAAATACACAAGCCCTCCTGTTAGCATCCCTATGAACAATCCGATGTTTAGCTGCCTTTTACAGCTTGCTCATTTATTCTGTACCTTCCAAATCCTTCGCAACCTTTTCTGCACGTTTTTCCCATGTGTTATCCGCTATTTTTTCCATACATCTCTGCTTTTTTTCCTCTAGCTGTTCTGGATTTCGAAAGATCGTATTTAATAACTCACTAAAAGCTTCTGTTGTATACTCAATCTGCCAGCCGATATCATTTTTCTCTATAAATTCACCAAACGCTGTTCCTATTGAACTAATGGCAGGTTTCCCATAGCTCAAATATTCAAAGGTCTTATATGGCATAGCCATTTCCATATATACATCCGATTCAAAAAATGTCAGACAAATATCCGCTTTTTCATACAACTTTTCCAATTCTTTTCCTTTTTTATGTACAATGCTAATATTCTCACTTAAAAAAGGAATATACTCTGCTTTCTCTTTTTCCCAATCTGCTTCCCTGCAACAGACAATCAGCATAACCTCCTTTTTATCCTTCACCACCTGAAATACCTTATGCATTCTATAATGGTTTCCCAAACCACCAATATAAAGCAGGGTCAAAGATGCTCCTTTTTTTGTTACCCCGCTTCTAATACTCCTTTTTTCACATCCTGGCGGAAGAGTATCAATCAGCCCATCTTTTATATCATTTACCAGATGTTTTTTCGCATAGAGAGTCGCTAAATAAAATTTTGTCAGCAAATGATTATACTGATGCAGATCATACTGATACATTACTAAAGCCCCATAATATTTCAGCCCTCTCACCGCCTCTTTGTACGGAGGAAATTTCCAATACATATCTCGATAAAACAGGCCTATCTTGATCCCATGCTTCTTTAAAAAAGCAAAAAAAGAAAAATCAAGCAGCGGATGGCTTGGCAAATGATGAGTTTCTGTTAAAAGAGTCGGCATTGTACTGCTTTCCGAATACGCAAAATCATATTTAACCCCATTTTTAATATTCTTCTTGATTTTTTTGATTGCTATTGCCCTCTCTTTTGCTGTTCCCCATACCACATCCACATCATATCCGATATGTTCAAAGGCTTCCTTCATTTTTTTCGGTCGTATCTGCGAAGCCGAAGCCAGCTTCTCATCTAATGCATTGGGTATATGAAAAATACATTTCTTGTTCAACATTTTCATTCTCCTTTTCCCTATAAACACGCATCATCTGCATTTTATTACCTCTTTCAATTCCCTCCAAATTCAGTCAAACTTTACAATCCATTCTTTTCTGCTTAGAAAACCTACAAAATTTCTGGCCTATTTAGAGTATACTGGTAACTTTCGCTTAAGATCTCTTCTATACACTCCAAATAAGTATTTTTTATCGTTCCACCATGTACTATCTGCTCTCCAAACAGCCCTGTTTTTACAAAATAGCCTCGTATGCCAAGTAGTCTGGCACATTCCAGTTCAAGTGGACTATCTCCTATAATACTGTCTTGCTTGTTCACCTTTTCCTTTAAATACATATATTTACTGTTTTTATCCTTTAAAGGGTCTAACACAATAATTTCTTCAAATATTCTGTTTAAACTAAGCATTCCTATCTGCCACAAAGCATTCTCCTTATTTCGCCTTTGAGTAATGATAGCCAGTGCACAGTCATATTTCATTAACTTTTCTGGCTGTCCAATGAACGTGTCCTTTTTGAGCCATTCCTTTTGTTCTAATTGAGAATGCTTCCATTTTACTAAATCTTGCTTCTGATTAAAAATACCAAATTTTCTTTCTAATATTTCATTATCAGAATAACCTCCCTGCCTCAGTTTTTTATATTCCTCCACAGAAACTTTGACACCGAATCTTTTTCCATATTGATTAAAAATTCCAGCATATCGTTCAAAAACATTGATCAAAGTTCCATCTAAATCTAAATATATTTTCATAGCAATCTACATTTTTATTCATTTTTTTCAACAATTTTCTATTTCTGTTCTATAAATATTTCTTCATAATAACGGATCATTGTGAGACCAACTTGTTCTGGATTTAACTGCCAGAACTCTTCTTTTTTTCCTTCTATTAAATGAATCAGTCTCTCAGGTATATCGAAGCCCGCCTTCACAGATAACGGAAGTCCACCTGATGCCAGCCGGGTATTAAAATCAAAGATACAGATTTCCCCATCCTTCAGCTTATATTGAAAATTAACTGGACCCTTTATTTTTCCACAGTTTTCCAGCTTCCGTATTACTTCTTTCAATCTTTCTTCTGTAACACAAGTGGATATCACAACACCACCACCATTAATTTTTACTCGTTCTCTGATATTATATCCATTACATTTTCCTTCCTTGTCAAAAAGACAATCCACGGTATATTCTTTTCCCTCTAAATATTCAAAAACAGCATAGTCTTTTATATGTCCTTTCCAATATTGATAATCCTGCTCTTGTTCCAAAAAAAACACATTTCTACTACCAGAACTTTTATTCGCTTTTAAAATACACGGAAACCGTATCTCACTTTCTTTTTCATACAACTCTGGTGTTTTTATTTCTAGCTTTTGTAAAAACTCTTTTCCCGCTCTTTTCTCACATAAAAAACTATGAGTAGTATAATCCATAGTCAACATCTTAGCTGGCTGTAAACGTTGTTTTATTTCTTGGTGAGAATAAACTTCCATATCATGAGATGATACCGGTATAACAACATCAATTTTTTCTCTCTGTATAATATCTTCAATTTCATCCAAATACTTTTTTTCTTTACTTGAAGAAGTTAAGAAAAAAGCATCTAACATCTCCCGTAATGGCACATCAAAGGACATATCAACACCTACTAAGTAATAATTTCCTGTCTTTTTAAGATGTTTTGTCAAATATGTACCAACTAATCCTCCTGCTGAAGTAATCAGCACCTTTTTTCTCATCAAACTTTCCCCCTGCTTTCCTGCGTTCCCAAAAATAACATACACATTCCAGCAAAGAACAGAACATAAATACATAGAAAACGCCCAATGGCTCCCACTCGCGGCTGCAGGCGCTTCCCTTTCACAGTAACCGTCCTTTTACCGCCTTCCTGTGTATATAGATCTACTCTCTGCGTCCCACTATTAATGGTAATTTCCACAATTCCAGACCATCTATGCGTTCCAAATCTGATACTCATACGCTTGAGTTTTTTGTCTGTATGGTAAAGATTCCGTTTGTTCCCTGAATCCGACAGCAAACAGCCTTCCAATCGCTTTCTGACGCAAGCTTTTCAAAGGAAAGCGCCCTCCCATTTACAGTGATATCGTTGATCCAAATCTCATAAGCTACGGAATATGTATTTTTTCTCCAACTGCGCTGATCACGACACTCTAGTCTTCATACAGCTTTGGCATCCAAATGTCGGAGCTTACGAAACAGATCAAAAGCGCAAGCACCGCACAGAACACAAATATTTTGCTATCTTTTCTTACTCTTTTTAACATTTTCCTGTTTTCAGATTATTTTTTATTAAATGCTTGTTCAAAATAATATCCTCCTCAATAATTTCGATTATTAAAATAATCCTTATTAAACCTCCTTGATAAACATTCTTACAGATCAATCTAGCAAAAATCCCAAAGCATATAATACCCAATCAATAGCACAATCAGTTAATATAAACAAACAACATGACAATAGCATCATATTTATTCCCAGAAACTCAAAAATCAAAATATAAAAAAGTCGAAACCCCTGAAAGTGACATTACCGACCATACCATAAGCACTACTGTTGTCAAGGAAGTTACTACTGTCGGCTGAAACTCTGTTTCTCTGCTATTACGACAATTCAATACAACAAAAAAAGCTCCTAAAACAAACACCCATAAATAAAAACCCGTAACTCTGGACAAAATATATTCTATAAACGGTAATTTTCCCATCCATACCAATTCCGGCAGACTAAAAAACTGATATATCTCCTGTCGGATCTCAAAACCTGACATACAGCACAGCTTAACAAGAAATAATTTTGCAGAAGTAATATTGTCAGCCCGAAAAAGGATCCAAAGGACATTTACAAGCATAAATGTCAAAGCCCATCTTGTAACTTCTCCCATCCTGTCCCAAGTTTTTTGAAATATTCGATTCAGGCAGCTAAAAGCCCCATGCAGTACACCCCAGAAAATGAATGTCCAGTTTGCTCCATGCCAGATTCCACTGACTATATATACGATCATAATATTTACATAAGTCCTGATCTTCCCCTTCCGATTTCCTCCAAGCGGAATATAAATATAGGTTCTTAAAAACCTTGTCAAAGACATATGCCATCTTTCCCAAAATTCTGTAATAGATGCCGCCTTATACGGTGAATTAAAATTCTGCGGGAGCTTAATATTAAACAAATACCCAATCCCGCAAGCCATATCACAATAGCCGCTAAAATCAAAATACAACTGAAATGTATACGATACTGATACAAGCAATGCCTCCATGGAACTGAGTGTCTCTATATTTTCAAATCCAAATGCTACAGCTTTGCCAAAGGTATCCGCAATCAGCAGCTTTTTAAATAAACCCAGTGCAAAGATATAAACTCCCCTTGCAAGATTCTGCATAATCACATAACGGTTCTCCTGCCTGCGAAACTGAGGGATCACTTCATTATGAAGCACAATAGGTCCTGCAACCAGCTGTGGGAAAAACGAAACAAATAATGCATATTCGTCAAAACCATAATCCTTCGTCTCCCCTCTGTATGCATCTACCAAATAAGAAATCTGCTGAAATGTAAAAAAACTAATTCCAAGCGGCAACAGGATCTGTTTCATTTCAAATGATCTGTGAAATACTGCATTGATATTTTCAATAAAAAAATTATAGTATTTGAAATAAAATATCACCGCAGTATTCATACATATCCCTACCGTCAAAAGCAGCCGTTTCATCCATACTTTCTGATCTACCCCCCCCCGGTCCATTTTTTTCGCTATCCAAAAATTTACTACAATACTGCTGCTGATAATACCTATGTAAGACGGATGAAAATACCCATAAAACCAGAAAGACATTCCTATCAAAAATAAATTTGCAATCCGGTACATTTCAAAAAAATTAATCACGTAATACCCGATCAACACGGTCGGCAAAAACAGAAAAATGAATAGATAAGAATTAAATAGCATTACCTGCCTCCCCTATTCGCGCAGCGAAGTATAATCATAAGAACTATAAAACTCTCTGATCGATCTTATGTATTCCTGATAGTTATCTTTTGTTAAAAGATACTTCCCCTCATGCATCCATTTCAGGATCCAGGAATTGACCCACTCCCCATAATGGCCCGCATCCTTGTAATGATCCAGATTGCATATAAGCTCATAATTACCTGTAAAAGAATAAAGCCTGATGTTAGGATGCTTTAAAATCTCCTCAATCGCAGCTTTCTCGGCATTGATCCACCATTGCGTCATTCCAGTGTTGTTCAGTTTGTCCCAGTAACAAATACTGTAAGGTGAGAAAAAATAATAAAATACTGTTTCCGGATATTCATCCGCCAGATCTGTTACATTCTGACGAATGTTTCCTATCAGTCTGTCATACTCCTTCTCCGTTAGTGTACAGGAACCTTCCGTTTTTTCACCCAGGGTATATGTACCAAGGACTGTCTCTGCTCCAAATGTAAAACCAGCGTTCCAATTCGCATAATCATCAAAGGAAGTTGTCTGATTCCCAGCCTTCGTATAATCTATCACATAGCCTGTCTGCGTAAATAATACCTCTTTGTTAAGCACATAGTTTAAATCATCTAATGGGTTATCGTTATAAAGATAAAACGGATAATCCATATCCTCTCTGTAAGCGTCTTTCTCTGTATTCAGCAAGCTGTAATCCAGACACCGGATAACATACCGGATATTTTTCGCTGCTTTATATGCTCTTTTCAAATTGTCATTGATCTCCTTATAAGTACCACCCGAATATGGAACTTTGATAAAATCAGCATCAAATATTTCGTCTGCCTCCGTCTTTTTAAAATTTTCCGTCATGGAAGTTCCTGTAATGATGCTGTCATATTCAAAATTTCGGGTAATGCCATCGTTCTGATACCGTTCATTATGGATAGGATATGCAAAACGATCCAACGGAGCATGATAATGAAACAATGGATCAATATATATTGTCACTGATGCCAGCATAACAAGAATGATCATTGTCAACACGATTGTAAATATCAGCCAGATTTTATAAGCTTTGCCGTTTTCCACCATCATTTTTATATCTATTCCCCATTTGCTTAAGATAGTTCTTAGCCTTACTGACAAGTGCTCTCAGATTAATACACAGTAATACCAATGCACGCTGCCAGCGTCTGCATCTATGTAGGCAATATTCCGTCGGAACAACAATTTCTTCTTCAAAAACCTGCTCCTGTCCAACTTCTGTCCCGCATCCCTGTTGCGCGCTATATGTCTTCCACCAGGAAGCAAGCACCGCACAGAACACAAATATTTTGCTATCTTGTTTTACTATTTTTAACATTTTCCTGTTTTCAGATTATTTTTTAACCTAATGCTTTCTGCACAACCAAGCAAAAATAGTACTCCTTATCATCTTTTAACTCATCCTGCCACTACTATCACCCAAACTCTTTCCCATACAAAATAGCTTCCGTTGTATACTCAATCTACAGTCGACATCATTTTTCTCTTTAAATTCACCAAACGCTGTTCCTCTTGAACTGATGATAGGCTTCCCATAACTCAAATATTCAAAGATCTAATACGGCATAGCTATCTCCCTACACATATCCAATTCAAAAAAACTCAGGCAAATATCCGCTTTTTCATACAGTTTTTCCAATTCTTTTCCTTTTTTATGTACAATGCTAATATTTTCACTCAAAAAAGGAATATATTCCGTTTTCTCTTTTTCCCAATCTGCTTCCCAGCAGCAAACGGCCAGCATAACCTCCTTGTTATCTTTCACCGCCTCAAATACTTTATGTATTCTGTAATGTTTTCCCAACCCACCAATATATAAATTTTCCTTCGAATAAGTTCTTGCTCCAGCCTCCACGTGAATCAGAGGTACATTTAATTTCCTGCAGGCTAAAGCTGATGTTAACGTTGTATCTGTATCCCCATAAACTACTACTACCAAAGGACGCTTTTCCAACACCACCCTTTCAACGCCCATCATTACTTTTGCTGTTATCTCCGCATGAGTACCACTTCCAACCTGCAGATTTTTTACTGGCTTATCGATTCCAAGCTCTTTAAAAAATATGTCAGACATATTTTCATCATAATGCTGTCCAGTATGTACAATCACATCCTTGTATCCTCTCCTGTGCAACTCTTTTGATAAAGGTGCCAGCTTAATAAACTGCGGGCAATTACCTACAATGTGCATCACTATTTTTTCTATATCCATAGTCCTCCTTCTCTCCACTTTTAAGAAAATCACTGTTTATGTCCAGCAGAATTTTCATGTACTAACATTTCTATTCCGTTCTCTGCTTCTTTCCTAATAATCTCTGGATTAAAAATCTTCCTAATTCTAAAATATGGTTTTGGTTCACCGCCAAACTCTCTGAATGATTTTGATATTCTTTTAATCATGGAACCTTCAAAATCATAATCCAATCCCCTTTCATATGCAAACTCAATTCCCTTCCAGATAAGATATGCATAAGTGTCCTTTTGTTGGTATTCCGGCATATTTCCGCCTAATATCTGATAAACTGATCTTTCATCCCAAACAAGAAATACCAGACTTTCTACTTCCTCTTCTTCATTCTTTGCACACATTGTCATGCCTGCATCATGAGCTTTGCATTCCTGATACAACCGAAACCATAAATCTTTCGAAAAAGGACAACTCAAATTCTGCTTTGCAAAAATCTTCTCATGCTCTTTATAAAAGTCATCTTTTTCTATATCTACAGCTATATGACAGTTCTTTTTGCCTTTTCTAATTTTATTTCTATAATTAGATGAAAGATTATTCCAAACTGCATCTAATTTTTTCGTATTTTCTATTACATAAGTATACCTTGTAATTGCCGTATATTTTTCCCAAAAAAAGGGAAGATAATTTCTAAAAGAATACATATACTGCTGTTCGTATACGTCAACATCTAAATCTCTAATAAACTCACAAGCAGACCGAATGATCTTTTCTTCAAACCCTGCCTGAGAACAGGGCTTTCGTTCCTTATTTTCTTTAAAAATAATTCCATTGTTCTGCGTCAATGGCGCCTTTGTAATGTAGTTATATTCACCTCGTTCCTCCATGTAATATGGCATAGCTGCCAACACATCATTACCCGTTTTATATAACCACACATCCCAGTTCTCCTCCCCACATACAGCATCCATCCACCATATCCTAGAATAAATTGGCACATAGTTAGTTTTACAAAATTCTTGATATTTCCCCTTATTTGTCATAATACCTTTTCTCCTCCTATGGTAATAGCTGGAAATGAACTCCGTCAATTTCAATATAGGCGCCTTCATACGGCGGACACCAAAAGGCATGTATTTTTCTTTTCACAACCACCGCTTTGTCTGTTATGCTAACCTTCTTTTCCATTTCAAAATCTTCCAAGCTATAATATTTCCCTTCTGCACCCTGCGGCGTAGAGGGCAACGATCCATTCTTCTCCCACTCTTCAACAATCTGCAATGTTAATTCATAAGCTGTCTTTTGTGTTTCTCTTTCCAATTCTTTTACTGATATGATATCTGCATTAATAGGAAATTTTTTTATCTTTATAATATTTCCTTCATCAAATTTTTCATTCACATAGTGCGCAGTAACTCCCCACTCCTTTTCTCCATTCAGCAATCCATGATTATATGTATATAACCCCTTATATTTTGGTAATATGGCTCCATGTAAATTAATGCAGTTTCCCCCTGTCCACTCTATCAATTCTTTTCTTATTAATCTTCCATATGTATTAGAAATAGCCAAATCCACGTGCGGCATTTTTTTTAATTTTATCATTTGATATATTTCATTATGTTCAAATATGGCAATATGATAGTTCCTGCAGATATCTTCCAGTTCTGTCCCCGAAACAACTTCTTTCTTTTTGCACACAACACCAACAACCGTATGATACTTCAGCAAATATTTCAAAGTCTTACAAGTATATTTTTTACTTTTCGTTAAAAATAAAATATCCATTAGAACTCTCCCTGCATATCTATACTTGCAAAATCAGTCATCGGAAACTTTACTACTTTCCCTGTTTTCTGACTCTTATAGATTGCAAGCACCAGCTCCAAAGCTCTTCTTCCTGCATAAGCATCTACATACGGCTTTCTATTCCCTTGAATGGCCTGTACCATATCTGCATACAGACTGGTATGTCCATTTCCATAAACGTTGCTGGCAGCTTCCTCTAGCCCCTTATTTTCCTTATCTTCTTCCATCTCATCTGCAAAATCCCAGACATCAATATTATTTGTAGACTTACCCCCAAGTTTTACCGTTCCTTTTTCACCAAACAAATACAAGGTTTCCTCCAAGTTCTGTGAAAATACATTGGTTGTCCCTTCGATCGTAGCAACTGCTCCATTTTTAAATTGCACCACTGCCACCCCCAAATCTTCTGTCTCTAAATAATTATGAAACTGTTGTCTTGTTGCTCCGTAGACACTCTCAATTTCATCCCCAAGCATCCAGCGAAGAAGATCAATTCCATGAATACACTGGTTCATCAACGCCCCACCGTCCTGTGCCCAAGTGCCACGCCATGGTGCCTGGATGTAATACTCCTTATCCCGATTCCAGCGTACATGGATCGAGCCATGTGAAAGCTTCCCAAAACGTCCTGCCTCTAAAGCCTGACGCATTTTCTGAACCGCAATATTAAAACGATTCTGATGGCAAGCGGCCACCTTCACCCCCTTTTTTTCAGATAATAAGATAATCCTATTGGCCTCTTCCAAAGACATTGCCATAGGTTTTTCAATAATCACATGGATTCCCTGTTCAATGCAGTAAAGCGAAATTTCACCATGCAGGCCGCTTTCTGTCGCAATACTGATTAGGTCAAGTGTGTTCTCTTCTATCATTTTTTTGTAATCTGTATAACGTTTGATTGTTCTATCATTCTGCAACCCATGTTTTGCCAAAACGCTTTCCATATGTTCTGGTACTATATCGCATACAGCAATCAACTCCAAGTTATTATTTATAGCTGCCTTTATATGGTTCATAGAGATTCTGCCGCATCCAATCAATGCATATCTCATGCTTTTTCCCTTTCCTTCCACTATACTACTGAAAAACTTGTTACTTGTCCTTAACCGAAAAATTCAGGTTGTTATCATTATTCCCAAGCCGATCTTTTACTTCTCTACAGGACTTCAATATTTTCTCTTTCTGCCAAATGCTTCATCACATTTTTCGTATCAAATATTGCATTTGCATTCTTTTGAAGCATTGGATAATCCACATTCGAATGTGCTGCCGTAATCATCAGCAAATCATACCCTTGCACCTGCTCATCGGTAACCTTCGTCATTCCCTGCACTATTTTTCCATGATATTTATACTGAGCGATGTAAGGATCGTAATAGTCCACTTTAGCCCCAGAGCGCTTCAATATCTCGATCACTTCCAACGCCGGACTTTCCCGATAATCATCAATATCCTGCTTATAAGCCACTCCAACTACCAATACCTTCGAGCCTTTTAACGACTTCTCAAAACGATTCAAGATCCGTGCGGCACGATCTACACAGTATTCCGGCATTCTGTCGTTTACCATCATAGAGCTTTCGATCATCGATGTATGAAAGCCATATTCCCTCGCCTTCCAGGAAAGATAATAAGGATCCAGCGGAATACAATGCCCGCCCAGCCCAGGACCAGGATAAAATGCCTGAAAACCATACGGCTTTGTCTTGGCCGCGTCGATTACTTCCCAGATACTAATCCCCATACGATCGCTTAAAATAGCCAGTTCGTTGATCAGGCCAATATTTACGTTCCGGTAAGTGTTTTCCAGTATTTTTTCCATTTCTGCAACGGCCGGAGAAGATACTTCGGACACCTCCCCATCCAATACTGCCCGGTACATTGCCGCCATAACTTCTGTAGCGTCTTTTCCGATACCGCCAACGACTTTCGGCGTATTTTTTGTTTTGTAGATCAGGTTTCCCGGATCTACGCGTTCTGGAGAAAATCCCAGATAAAAATCTTCCCCGCAAGTGAAACCGGATCCCTTTTCCAGGATTGGTTTTACGAGTTCTTCAGTAGTCCCAGGATAAGTCGTAGATTCCAGCACCACAATCGTTTCCTTTGTCAGATATTTAGATATCGCTTCTGCTGAAGATTTCACATAGCTGATATCCGGCTGCTGATGCTGGTCTAACGGCGTAGGTACGCAAATAGCAATAAAATCCACATCACCGACAAAGGAAAAATCTGTCGTCGCCGTCAGCCTGCCCTCATCGACTAATTTCTTTAGATCGCTGTCCACAACGTCTCCAATATAATTATGTCCGGCATTTACAAGATCCACCTTTTCTTCCTGCACATCAAAACCAATCGTTCGAAAACCCGCCTTAGCCTTCTCTACTGCCAGCGGCAAGCCAACATAACCCAAACCTACCACTCCGACTGTTAAATCTCTCTCCTGAATCTTTTTTAATAATCTTTCCTTCATCCTTTTACCTTTCTGAATTAAAAAGCGAAGCAAACTCTTCTGCTAAGATATCATATACAAAATGCTGCAAAACAGCCTGTTTTCCATTCTCTCCCATTTGCTTTCTCCGAGCTTCTGGTAATTGGCTCATTTTCTCAACTGCCTGTGCAAGTTCTTCAGCATCCTGCGGCCTTACCATCATTCCACATTTATAAGTTCTAATCACAGAATCTGGAGTATGGATTGCACATAGGACTGGTTTTGCGGCCATCATTGAATCATATAGCTTATTAAAACACATCCCAAAACGATATAGAGAAGAATCTGCTGCACACATAACACAACAATCAAAATAAGTAAGCAAAGCCGGAATCATTTTTTTAGATACTGGCGGGAGGAACTGCACATTTTCTATTTGTTCCTGTTTCACACGTTTTATCAGACGTTTTTTTTCTACGCCATCTCCCACTAATACAAATTGTATTTTAGGATTTGTGATCCGCTTTGCCGCGTCCAGCAAACTATCAAGCGCATTTGATAAAGCATGGCCGCCAAAATAACCTGCTACAAATTTTCCATTTCTCTTTAAATCCTGCAGCACACCCTGATGCTCCTCTGGCAAGTTTTCTTTGCACTCCCAATCCTGTAAAGCAACTCCATTTGGAATATGAATAAGTTTATGCGGATCCAGTCCATGTGCTATTAAATATTCCTTAGCATTTGATGGCAGGGAGACTACATAATCTGAATGTCTGCAAAAAGAATTTTCCGCAGCCTGTATTGCCATGACAAATGGATGAAATCTGCTCATTCCACCCAATTCTGTCAAAGTAGCAGGCCACATATCATGTATTTCATGGATCAGCTTCGCCCCGCACATCCGCGCAATCCGCTGCCCCGCATAAGTATCCAGCGGATAGGTAGAAGACGTGATCACCACATCCGGCTTCCATGCTTTTACAATTTTATCCGCACAGATCCACAACTTCCCCACAAACCGAAGCATCGTCAGCGCACGCTTTGCCCCATTCCCTTCATACCGTCCGGCCTTCACCCAGTGATACAAAATCCCATCGATTTTTTCCGTCTGGAAATCCTTTGAAACATCCGGATTTTTCGTCCGCAAATGGGAATAGTCTGCTGCCACGATATGTACTTTATGCCCCATTTTGACCCACTCCCTGGCAAAATAGTACGGCCGAAATTCCATGCCCATTTCAATCGATCCAGCATAGTGATTGATTAATAAGATATTCATTGTCTATCCTCTAAAAACTGTTTTCCTTTGCTCCTGCTTCATCCTCTGGCTACCTGCACAACGGTATAGACCAGCGTCTTAAAATCCCTCCAGATACTAAACCCTTGTAACTGCTCTAGATTATACGCCATCTTTTGCGGTAATATCTTAGTCAAATATACCTGCTGCGCATCGTTCGCGCATTCCAACAGTCTGTCCTCATCCTTAAAATAAACGCTTGCCTCTGACGTAACCCCAGACGGCAGCAGCAAGGTCGCGCGCATATCTGGCCGGTATTTTTTTACGTAATCCGGTATCTCAGGCCTTGTTCCTACAAACGTCATATCTCCCGTAAAAATATTGATCAGCTGCGGCAGTTCATCCAGGCGGTATTTTCTGAGTACCTTGCCGATGTCCGTGATCCGCCTGTCATTTTTTAGCGTTACCTGTGTTCCTTTCTGTTCTGCATCCGCAGACATCGTTCGAAACTTGTATATACGAAAGATCCTGCCGTACTGCGTCACCCGCTCCTGTCGGAAAAACACAGGGCCTTTTGAATCACACTTGATCAACACCGCAAGCATCAAAAAGATCGGAGCTAACAATACAAGCAATAGCACAGAAAAAACAACGTCCAATATTCTCTTTACCCGTAAGCTGACTGTTTTTCTTTGCAGGCTGCAGTAATACGGCCTTACCTCCTCCCGGCGCATTCCGCTCGGAAGCTCGTCCCACCTTCTAAGCTTCAATGCCGGATTCCTGCCTTTCTTTTGTATTTTTTTCCTGCGCGCCTTCTTCCGAAATCCGCACAGATGCTTTTTTCGAAATCTCTGCTAAAATATTTGACACACACGAAATGACATAATCCACATCCGCATCCGTTAAGCAAGTATGCAGCGGAAGCGTAATTTCGTTTTGGTATTGCGCAAATGCATTGGGATAATCCTCGATCGAAAACCCCATATTTTTGTATGCCGTAAACATTGGCAGCGGCTTATAATGAACGTTTGTGGCCACGCCCTGTCCCGCCAGCTTTTGGATCATCTGATTTCTTTGCTGTTCTGTAATACCAGGGATCCGGAGTAAATACAGGTGGCCGCTGGAATCATAACAAGACTCCTCGTGGATCAAAGGCTTTGCGCCAAATTTTAAAAATGCATGATCATATCGATGGATGATCTCTTTTCTTCTTTTTAATATCTGTCCGTATCGTTTTAACTGCTGCAAGCCGATTGCAGCTTGGATATCTGTCATATTACACTTATAAGCGGGCGACAAAATGTCGTACTCCCAGGCACCAAGGCTTTCCTTTTCCAGTGCATCCTTGCTCTGCCCATGCAAAGACAAAAGCATCAGCTGTCGGTAAATCCATGCATCCTCTACGCCTTTATCCTCCAAACTGCGCCACATTAACGTCCCGCCTTCCGCTGTCGTCAGATTTTTGACCGCATGAAAAGAAACACTTGTAAAATCAGCGGCTTCCCCGCACATTTTCCACCAACCGCCCGTCAGCCTTTTTGCTCCGAATGCGTGCGCCCCATCCGCGATAACGGCTACTCTCCCAAGCGCTTCCTGCAGCCTGCTATGCGGCTGAAATTTCGCTTGCTGCCGGTGTACAAGCTCATAAATACGGTCGTAATCACACATGACACCGCCCAGATCAACCGGAATGATCGCTTTCGTTTTCTCTGTGACCGCCTGCTCTAATGCGTCGTAATCCATTTCAAAAGAATCCGGCGCTGTATCCACTAAAACCAGATTCGCCCCTACGTGGCAGACTGGGCTGGCTGACGCAGTATACGTATATGCCGAGGTAATTACCTCATCCCCAGGGCCGACGCCTAACAGCCGCAAGGCCGATTCCAGACAAGCAGTCGCAGAATTTAGACATACAGCCTTGTTTACTTTACAATAAGAAGCAATTTGAGACTCAAACAGCTTTGTCTTTGGCCCTGTTGTGATCCAACCGCTCCTTAAGACCTCTGCTACTTCCTGAATTTCTGCCTCCGTAATATCCGGCGGCGAGAAAACAATTTCCCTATTATGCATATTTCCGTTTCCTTCTCTCTTTATCCACATATCCCCTTCCTGCACATCCTCTGGCAAACCAGTCTGTTTCATACAAACCCTATCCGCTATCCTGTAACAGATTTTAGTAACACAAGGAAGGTCTGATTTTTCATTCCAAGCAGCACACCGCTGTAAGCCGCAACCGCCAGAACGATCGATGCTCCCAATTCCAGGGCATGGGACAGCCCAAACTGCTTCACCGCAAAGCAGACAGCGCCAATCGCTGCTCCTCCGGCAAGATCGATCCATATATCTTTTTTATTGATCAAAATCTTTACACCTGCTTCTTTTTTTGCATAAAATGAGGTGACGATATATACGGTAAGTTCAGCCAGCAAAGTTGTCAGCGCAGCCGCACACATCCCAAGGCGAGGTATCAGCCATAAATTTGTTCCGATATTGATAACTGCGGCCATAACCGTTGATAATAAGAAGTATTTTTCCATATGAAACGGTACTAAGACCGCATACGAAAAAAAGCACGAACCGACAGCAAGCAATATCGTAACACTATAAATCCTAAGAACCGCTGTACCCTCTAAATAACCGCTGCCTCCTACAAACCAGATCAGGTTTTTGGCCTCGAAAAAAATACCCACAGCTGCCGGTATCAAAAGCATACACAAAAAATTCGCCATCCCGGAAAGCATCTCGTCGCCGTCTTCCTTTTTTTCTGCTGCTATCTGCGACAGCTTGGGAACCGCAGGCAGGATCACCGCATTAATCAAAGCTTTTGCCATCAGGTAAATTTTTGTAGCAACCGAATAAGTCCCGACCGCAGCATCATCCGCATATATTCCCAATATGGTAATATCTGAGTTTAAGTAAATCACCAACGCCATACTGTTGAAAAAAAGCATCAGTATCGGCGGTAAATGTGTTCTTACATTTAGGCGCATAGTCAGACCTAGCTTTACATACCTGCGAATGTAAAATACATTCCATACATTCCCTCCAGCTATGCACAGCATGGAAAATAACGTATACCAGTACACATCCTGCGGCCCGTTTACAAGATAAAAGATAGCAGCCGTGCAGATCGAAGCAGTCGCAAGATATCGTACTGCCAGGTAAGAAAAATCCTCAAACGCGGTATTGATCCAATCCGCCCCGACCGCAGCCAGTACAATCTGAATGCTCAAGATCAAAATGACATCCCGATAGGGATGCAGCTTTCCCCATAATCCCAGAAGCAGGAACAGTGCCGCATAGGAAAGTGCGGATAAAAGCAGCTGTATAGAAAACACCTCATCCGCGAACTTTTTCAGCTTTTTGGAATCATCCCGCAGCGGCGCCGCTTCCCGAACTGCGTAATCCGATATACCAAGCGCTGAAAAGCAGGCAAAATAACTGACAATGGATTGTGCAAACGTATATTGTCCTAATTTTTCTGCACCCAAAGCATGGGAGGCATAAGAAAACGTTAAAAACGGAAATACGATTGTACACGCCTGCCTGCATACGTTCAGCAGCGCATTTTTTTTGATCGATGTATCACTATTTTTCATTTTGACGCCTACTTTAGAAAGAATGGTTTGCCATCCAGCACAGGAACTGCCATGGTAACACTGTTTTCAAATATCACAATATCCAGCACGTACCATAGGGCGGCCAGCAAGGCCAGTATTGCAAATGCACCATACGATACGCGCTTTCGTTTCCCTTTCTTTTGAAACAAGAACGAAACACCGATCACATTCATCATAAAAGCGCCTCTGACCATCCTGTAATAATGCAAATTCATCATGATTGCCGGCACTGTCACAAACAAAATCAGATCGTATACAAAAAGAAGCTCTAAATATTCCTGCTGCCTGCTTGTGATACAAACCTTTCTGCTATGCACATATTTACATACTGCCAGACAAAGCAGCGTAGTCATACTATGGATCGCCGCCGGTACAGTCCAGCCGAGATTTCCAGATGTAGCGTAAGTGACTCCCCGCGCATCAGTTTTTGCTAAAAACAGATTTGCGATATCTGCAAAAAACGGCACTTGATTCCCATTCATAACCGTGACAGCAGCCAATACCATTCCTGCTAAAAATATAAAAACAGCAATCTGCTTGCGCCTGGTTTTAAAAAAGAAAACCGTAAGCGCTAGTGCAAAATAATAGAGTGCATGGATCTGGGCGATCACCAAGATGCAAATGACATATTTAACTTTTGCATATTTTCCGTCAAACAGCAGAAACCGAAAGCTCCATAAAAATAATGACAAACAAACTGCATTTCGAAACTGCATGGAGTCTACAAACAGCATGGACGGCAGATAAAACAGCAGGACAAAACTAAAATCCACACCTATCTTTTTGATCGTATCTACCGCCAAAATCCCGGTTAAAAATGTTAGTACCGCGCGAAAGACCCAAAAAGACATTCCCGCCTGATACGCCGCGACACTGATCACTCCAAACAGCTTATCCTTTCCTTCAAATGCTTCATGCTGATACAAATAAGCTCTTTCATAATTTAAAATATCAAACCCAGTCCGGTTTGCCGTCAGCAAAAGGAACACAAGCAAAAGAAGCACTGTCTCAATAAAAGCCGCGTATTTCCTGTCATAAGTTTCTCTGAGCCTATGTGTACCAATACAAAACACATACCTTTTATGCAGCAGCATCCCCACCATACACAAGATCCAGGCAGCTATATATAAATAAACCATCCGAACAACCATCCTAACCACGAAACAACCTGTCCGCCACGTTACATCTTTCCCCTCACCTTTTCACATTCCCAAACAACCTATCCACTCCGGCAGCAATTTGCTTTCCTATGGATGCGCCCAATCGTAACGACAGGAACAATCATAACAATAAAAACGCGCTCAATATACAGCAAGCCCCTGCTCCAAATATCCCTGCACATAATCCCTGACGCCTTCCTCCACATCCATAAATTCCCCTTGGTACCCAATCTCCCGCAGCTTCGTAATATCCGCCTGCGTATAATACTGGTACTTCTCCTTCAGCTGCTCTGGCATATCCACATACGTTATCTGCGGCTTACGCCCCATCGCATGAAATACCGCCTGCGCAAGCTGCGCAAAGCTTCTGGCCTTCCCGGTGCCTACATTAAACAGTCCGCTATGCTGCGGGTGCTCCAAAAACCATAAAACTACGTCGCACACGTCCTTCACATATACAAAATCCCGCAGCTGCCCGCCGTTTTCATACTCCGGCCTGTAAGAGCGGAACAGCCGGATCGTTCCTTCCTCTAAAACCTGCCGGTGACCATGGAAGGCCATGCTTGCCATATCCTGTTTCCAATACTCATTCGGCCCATAGACATTAAAAAACTTCAGTCCGACATATTGTTTTGGAAACTCCCGCGCCTGATCTTTTACCCATAGGTCAAACGCCTGCTTAGAATAGCCGTAAGCGTTCATCGGTTCTAATCCGCTGATATCGCACCGGTCGTCAAAGCCAAGCGACCCGTCCCCATAGGTCGCAGCCGAGCTGGCATAAAGAAATGGTATGTGCCTGCGGCTGCAAGCTTCCCATAGCGCTTTCGTATAGGAAAAATTGTTATCCCACAGATAATCAAAATCCTGTTCTGTTGTGGCGGACCTCGCGCCCATATGAATAATAGCTTCGATATCGTCTATATCCGGCAGCATTTTCAAAAACCTTGCTTTATGGATATATGCCGCGTATTTTTTATTTCTAAGATTCAGCCATTTGTTCGTAGAAGCGATGTGGTCTACGATCAAAAGATCCGTCCTGCCGGCTTCATTTAATTTTCGAACGATGCAGCTGCCGATAAAGCCTGCGCCGCCTGTTACTACAATGCTCATATTGATACGACTCTTCCTAACTGCTGCCGAACGGTTACGTCCAGCCAGCCTGTTCTATTTTTTTGATCGTGCTTGTGGTCGACTTGCCTTCTGTAAAAGGCAGGATCCTGACCGTTCCCCCGCGCGCTGTTACAATGTCCGCGCCGACGACCTCCTGGGGTGTATAATCGCCGCCCTTGACAAGAAGATCCGGCTGAATTTCCATGATCAGCCGCTGCGGCGTATCCTCTTCAAATACCACCACATGATCTACACATCCCAAGGCGCACAAAAGCTCTGCCCGGTCCGCCTGGCTGTTCACTGGACGGCCGTCTCCCTTTAGGCGTCTTACCGAAGCATCCGCATTCAGCCCGACGACCAAAATATCCCCAAGCTTCGCCGCTTCCTGCAGGCAGCGTACATGGCCGATATGCAAAATGTCAAAGCATCCGTTGGTAAATACAATCTTTTTGTCTGCATACTGCTGCCTAAGCCCGGCGATGTCTTTTTGCGAAAGCAGTTTTTTACAGGCTTTCCCCATCGCCGTGATCACCTCCCGCAAACAAACAGACGCCGTTCCGGCCTTTGCCACCTGGATCCCTGCCGCATGGTTCGCGGTAAGTACCGCGTCCTGTATCCCAAAGCCGTTCGCCAGACAAGCCGCCAGATACGCGATTACCGTATCGCCTGCCCCGGTGACGTCAAATACTTCCTGTCTGGCCGGATTTACGTTGTACCGCAGACCCTCCCCGACCAAAACCATACCGCGCGCGCCGCACGTGGTCAGCACATAGGTGCAGCCTGCCCGCTGCATCAGCTGTCTGGAAGCGTCCGCGATCTCGTCGTCGGTATGCGCCTGCATATCCGTAAGCATCCGCAGCTCCTTGAGATTCGGCTTTAATAAATACGCTCCATGGTATTTCCTGATATCCGGATCTTTGACGTCGATCAGCGCTTTCTTTTCCATCTGGTCCGCGGTCCTTATGATTTCCTGTACAAAATCATAAGTCAGCAGTCCTTTCTGATAATCTGAAAGGATGACCAGATCCATAGCAGGTATGACGTTTTTATATTCCGCAAGCAGCCTGTCCGTTACGGATCCTGGCATTTCTCCTGTGACCTCTGTGTCCATCCGGAGCAGCTGCTGGTGGCCGTCTGCCACAAAACGTGTTTTTACTGTCGTACTGCGGCTTTGCCTGATCGTCAGGCTTGCGTCAATCCCCTCCTGCGCAAGCAGGCCAAGCAGGATATCCCCTGCCTCATCCTCACCGACGACGGACATTACAAATGCATTTTGTCCGCCTGCAGCCAGATTCGCAGCCACGTTTGCAGCGCCTCCCAAAACGCACTTTCTAGTATCCTTTCGAAGCACGGGGACAGGCGCTTCCGGTGAGACACGGCTGACGCTTCCAAAGTAATACTGATCCAGCATGACATCACCGACGACTAAAATATTTTTTCTATGAATTTGTTTGCCCTGATCCATCTAGTTACCCTTTCCGCTTCCAAGATGCCCGCAAAGATCTGCGCCGCCTTTTAGCAGCCTGAAAAGAACATATCTTTCATTCCTCAGCAGCCCATCCGCCGCGGCATACAAGACCCTCTTAAACAGCGCCTTGCTAAAGCGCTCCCTTCCAAAAAAAACAGCCGCTTTCCTTGGCACGTTTTCCACATATGCGTCCCGAAGCCCGGCCAGCAGCTCAAGGCTGTCAAGCCCGCGGCTTTTGACATACAGATTGCATAATTCACGCAGCGCATAATCTGCATACATCGGATAAGCCATGCTCCCGTCTTGCGAGGCAGAAAACCCAAACAGCCGCGCGATCATCTGCATCCGGTACGCGTATTCTTTTGCGATATCCGGATTGTATTTCGTAGAAGTACTGATGCCCGCCCGCTTTTGGTAGGAATACACGACCTGGGGTATTTTATGGATTCTTTTGCAGTAATACCCATAACAGATATTAAACAGCACATCCTCCATTCCCATCGACAGATTTTCGGAAAAGCGGACGCCATATGTATCAATCAGCTCCTTTTGATACATACAGCTCCACACATGATGGGAAGCTGCGTCGTTTTCCTGGTTAAATAAAAATCGATACCGCTCTTCGTCCGTTTCCAGCACTGTGTCTTGATAGCGGTAGACCTTAGATGCTAGCGCCTTGCCTGCGGTATTCCTGATCGTAAGCTTCTTTCCTGCTACCGCCAGATCTGCATCCCCGGCCATGCCGTTGTATAATGCGGACAGCCAGCCTTTTCCTACGGTATCATCCTGATCCGCAAAGGCAATATATGCTCCCGACGCTTTGAAAAGCCCGTAATTCCTTGCGCTGCTAATACCACCGTTAGGCTTATGATAGACCCGGATCCTTTGATCCTTGCGCGCTGCCTGTTCAGCAAACTCTTCTCCATGGTCGCAGGAACCATCATTGATAACCAGCAGCTCCCAATCCTGAAAATCCTGTGCCCGGATCGCGGATATCGTATGTTTGATAAACGCCCGCCCGTTATACAGGGGCAGGATAATGCTGACTGCAGGCATAAGAACTCTCCTTTCGCTTTTCATCACACTTAGCCGCAAACATTCCGGTATTTTTCGTATACCTCGCGAACCGTTATCTTCTGCAGGCATTCGCAGCTTACTTCCTGCGGCTGTCCGCCCGTTTTTCCACTCTGGCGCACTTTTAGGCAGGAGGTTCGAAAGCAGGGCTTACAGGCCAAAGAATCATCCGAGCATACGATCACCCTGTCTTTTGCATAAGGCTTTGCAAAGGCAGGCTCCACCGGGCCAAAAATAACGAATACTGTCGCGCCGCAGGCGCGTGCAATATGCCCGGCCCCGCTGTCATTGCAAAAGACCATATTGCACAAGGCAAGCCTTTGTATATACTGTATCAGCCCTGTCTGGCTGATGATTGCCTGCACGCCGCATTTCCTAGCGGCTTGCGCCGTCTTGTACGCTTCTTCTTTTTCTCCCGGTCCCTCGAATATCAGGAATGCCACATGATCGGCGCCTGCGGCCAGTTTTGCCGCCAGCTCCTCAAACCTGTCCCATTGCTTGATCTTTAAACTTGCTCCAGGATGGATTCCGATCACCTGCTTATCCAACAGCCCTTGGCTTTTTATAAAATCTTCATTTTCTTTTTTCTGACGTCTGGAAAGCTCCAGCTTCGGATAGCGGTCTGCTTTGTATACACGGCATCCGATCTGTTTTGCAAAATACAGCTTTTCTTCGACTAAATGTACCGTTTTTGCAGGCGGGCGTATCACATCGGTCAAAAGACACGCGCCTCCGGTATAGCAATAGCTTACCTTCCGCTTTGCGCTGCAAAAATGCATCAAAAAGATATACCGCAGATCCCCGCGCGGCTCCAAGGCAGCGTCATAGCGTATCGTATTGACCTGCCGAAACGTCTTGGCAAATTCTTTCAAAGAACCTGGCGCTTCTGGATCAAAAAATACGAAACGCTCAACCAATCCTTGCCCCTTTAAAACCGGCTCTGCCCAACGAGCGCATAGCAGCGTAATTTCTGCCTTGGGCGCATTCCTTTTTAAGGTTTTCAAAAAAGGGATGGACATGACAATATCTCCGATCCGCCCAGCATCGATCACTAAGATCTGTTCCGCATTTTCCAGATCCAATGGCTCCTGTGCCTTTTTTTCATGAAAAAATACAGACAAAGCCAAATTTACAGCTTTTAGATACTTTGTTTTTTCTGGATTAAACTTTTGCATCATTTTATCGATACCCCTGAAAATCTATACACCAAAAAACCGCTCCTCCAGCATCCTGCACCAGCAATGATAGATCGGCAGATGCAGTTCTTGTACCTTGTCTGTCTCATCCGCCGGCGCCCTGACCACCGTCCCCGCAAGCGACGCAAGCTGGCCGCCGTCAGCGCCCGTCAGCGCAATGACAGGCATCCCCAAAGCCTTTGCCGCAACAGCCGCATAAATGACATTTTGGCTGTTGCCAGATGTAGAAATGGCAAGAAACACATCTCCATCCCTGCCAAGCCCTAGAAGCTGCTGCGCAAATACCCCGTGCCAGCTGACATCATTGCCATAAGCCGTTGCCAACGGTCCCTGTCCGTCTAATGCGACGGCCGTCAACGGCTGTTCCAGCTGTTCTGCCAGATAAGCGCCCCTTACGGGATCTGCATCCAAAAGCTTTTTCGTATATTCCTGGCTCAGCGGGCGCGGCAGATGAAACCGCTTCATCAGCTCTGCCGCAATATGCCCAGCGTCCGCCGCAGAGCCTCCGTTTCCGGCAGTCAGCAGCTTCCCGCCGTTTTCATAAGACGCTTCCAAAACAAAATACGCACGGATCATATCCTCCCGGATATCCTCCAGCAGAGGATAGCGCACGATCAAACCATCGATATGCTTTTTTAAATTCATTTTTAATTCCTTTTGCAGCATTTCCATACGTTTCGCATCTCTTTCCTAGCAAACTAAATATTTGACGATCTCGATAAGAATACACTCCAGCAAGTACCAACGGCTGTATCCGTTCTCCCGGTAACATCGGTAACGGTCCATACATCTTTGCGTGCATTTTGCAAATGACTTCACATTGCTTGCCCCGCCGGAGCGGAAGTTCGCAAGCACCTTATTTTTTACCACGATTTTCTTATCCGCCCTGCAAAACCGCAAAAACAGATCAAAATCATCATGAATGCCTGTATTTTTATAGACTCCCAGCTCCTCATACGCCTGCTTTGTTACAAACATCGTCGGATGGTTCCAATGTCTGCTCGTTGCAAGCCGGCCAATCCGCGCGCGCTTGATCAAGCATCTGCCGTCGCGGCGTATGATACGGATATCCGCGTAAAACAGATCAAACCGTTCCTTGCGGTATACCTGGACAGCTGTCCAAACCGCATCTGGCTCATACCAGTCGTCGCTGTTGATCATTCCGATAAAAGCTCCGGAAGCTTTGCGGATCCCTTTATTCATCGCATCGTAAATGCCATGATCCGGCTCACTTATGATCGTAAAGTGAATGCCCTTTTTCGCAAATTCACCAGCATATCTGCGTGCGGCCGCCACCGTCCGGTCTTTCGAGTTTCCGTCGATGATCAAGTATTCCAGCTTTGGATACGTCTGATGCAATACCGACTCCACCGTTTTTCTGATGGTCTTTTCGCTGTTATAAGAAACGGTAATAATGCTGACCAATGGGTACGCCATATCATTCTCCTTGATAAGTATAAGTCGGAACGATCTTTTGGACGATGCAGCGGATATCCTGGCTGTCTTGGTTCACCGCTTTTTTCAGCTGTTCCAGCTGATGCAGGAACTTTTCTTCGTCAAACAAGATCGGTTTCCCAATATGTATCAGATGATTCTGCGTATCCTGTAAGCCCTCCTCATCCATCAGCAATTCCTCATAAAGCTTTTCCCCTGGCCGCAGCCCGGTAAACTGTATCTCAATATCTTCTCCGGCTCGATATCCCGACAAGCGGATCAGGTTGTTCGCCAGATCCAGAATCTTTACCGACTCTCCCATATCCAGCACAAAGATCTCTCCGCCCTTCGCATAAGCGCCTGCCTGCAGCACCAAGGCTACCGCCTCCGGAATCGTCATAAAGTAGCGGATCACATCTGGATGCGTAACCGTTACCGGCCCGCCGGCGGCAATCTGTTTTTTAAACAAAGGGATCACGCTTCCGTTGCTGCCCAACACATTGCCAAAACGCACAGCCACAAATTCCGTCGCATACTTATGATCCAACATCTGAATGATCATCTCACAGATACGTTTTGACGCCCCCATGATATTCGTTGGATTGACCGCTTTGTCCGTAGAAATCAGCACAAAACGCTTCACACCATGCTGTCCCGCTGCTTCCGCGGTCTTATAAGTGCCGAATACATTATTTTTTATCGCCTCGTTTGGACTGTCCTCCATCAGAGGCACGTGCTTATGCGCTGCCGCATGGTAAACGACTGCAGGATGGTACGTCTCCATAATCGTATGTATCCGGTGGGTATTCCGCACAGAAGCAATCAATGTGACGATATCCAGATTTGGATAGTCATGCTTTAGCTCCTGCTGAATCTCATATGCGTTATTTTCATAAATATCCACAATCACAAGACGTCCAGCCTCATGCTTTGCCAGCTGGCGGCAGATCTCGCTGCCGATAGAGCCGCCACCGCCTGTTACAAGAACGGTCTGTCCTTTCACATAGCCTAAGATTTCCTCCAGCTTTACCTGGATCTGATCCCTGCCCAGAAGGTCCTCAATATTGACCTCGCGAAGCTGTGATACACGAACCTCTCCATTGATCAGCTGATAAGTTCCCGGCAGGATACGCAGCTCACAGCCTGTCTGCTGGCAGATCTCTACAATCCTGCGTACCGATTTTTTCGGCGCCGACGGCAGCGCTATGATGATCTTTTGGATCCCGTACTCTTGTACGGCCTCAAAAATCCTGCTGCTCCCGCCTACAACGGGGCATCCTTGGATATATTTCCCCTGCTTTGCCGGGCTATCGTCAATAAAACACCGCACTTGCTGCGTAACATATTTGCTTAACCGCATTTCTTTTAAGATCGCAGCCCCGGCATCTCCGGCGCCGACAACCATGACATTTGCGGTACTGTCCCTGGAAGAGCCGTATTCGTTCCTGAAAAACCGGAAGAACCGGAAGCTGAACCGGATACAGATTTCAAGCGCCATAAGCAGCAGGATATACAGCACATAATAACTGCGCGGCATCTGCATCCCCATCAAACAAATACCAACATACTGCAGGACGCCGGATATCACAACAGCAAACGCAACATTGCAAAGCTCCTGGACACTCGCATATTTCCACAGGCTTGTATATAGCCGGAACAGGTAAAACACGATGACCGTGCAGATGATATTCACAGTCAGATAACGGTATCCATTTTCCACATAGACGGGGTCAATCTTAAAAAAGCTCAGCTCATACCGTATCACCAGCGAAAAAAAGCTGGATACATAAACTGCCAAAACATCAAAGAGCAGCAGCAGCGCCGCTTTCGCCCGCATACTGGCATCTGCAGACACGTCGGGCAGCCAAGCCCTTTGTCTCCTGTTTTTCTCCTTATCCTCTTCCTTCATGAACCCCGCTTCCTATCCATTTTATTTCGTGCCCTTTTTGGCTTGTACTCATTCCAATGCCGCTGCGCCTAACACATAAATACCATTTTCCTGATAAAACTCCATCGCAGCATCAACCATCCGATGCGTCGTATGCCCGATCCTGCATACCATCAGGACGTTTCCGACATCTGTCAGCGCATCCCACACAGAAATGTTTCCGCTCACATTTTCAGCAACCACCACATCGATCTCCCATTCCCGAAGCTGGCCCACCATGCTTTCCAGACACGCCTTCTCTTTTTCATCCGGTGTAAAATCTGCCGCAAGGCAAATGCTGGATATGTGCCGCTTCCTGCAGGAAAGCCTCACACGGTTTAGTACTTGCGCCTTCTTCTGCTCATCAGCGCCCTGTGCGGTATCCCCAAGCCCTGCTTTCCGATGCAAAGAAATACTTCCATAAAACGGAAACGTATAATAAGACTGAAATTCCCCTGCACCCTTGACTGTATCGCGCAGCAGATACCAGCAGGCATATCCTGCTCCATACAAAAAGATCCCGCCGAACAATCCAAGCAGTACAAAAAGCACGTTGACGCTTCCTTTCGCCTGCGTATTTGATCCCTCCTGGCTTTCTGCTTCTAGTTCAGCTTCGCTTTCAAGCCCGCTAACGCCTTCCGCTGTCCCCTCTGTGCTATCTGGCGCAGACGCTTCTCCGCCTTCTGCTGTACTCTCTGCGTTATCTGGCGCAGACGGCTCTCCGTCTTCTGCCGCTTTTTCATCCGCATCTGCCGCAGCAGCATACATCGCTTTTTGTGTATCATCAAACGCACCTAGCATCGCCTTTAAATTTGCCTGGTCAGTTGTCAAAAGCGTCCGCTTTTCCCGCTGCCAGAACAGCAGGTCGATGTCCATCCTTACTTTTTCCTCGCTGGACAAAAGCGTCAGCGTATGGCTGCCGCACTCCTTTTTTACAATAGAGCTGTACGCCTTTAACGCTTTTTGCATATCCGCCGCAAGAGCTGTCGCCATCTCCTCGTCCCTGCCTGTCACATCGATCGATAAAAGCACGCCCGACCATTGTTTTTCTTCCTTATCTGTATATGTGCCGCTCGTTTTCTGCACCGCCTGGAACAACTCTGGCAAGAAACGGCTGTCCACCTGCTCCATTGCACGATCGATACGGCAGATATCAGAAACTACCCTGTCATTGGACAGATAATCCAGATATTTTTCTACAATCTTCTGTGTCGTCCACCCACCTGCACCTTCGATCCGAAAGATCAGCTGTACACTTTTTTTATGATAAGGATCGGTCTGCATCCGCATGGAGTTTTGTACATAATCCTCCAGCTGTGCCGTCTCTTTTGCCAGCTGCCGCGCTGCTGCCACGCCGCGCTCCTGCTCTTCCTTCGTCAGAGGAACAGGCTGTGTCTCTCCTTCCTCGGACGCCGCATCCTCCTTTGCCGCATCCATTCCGCCGTTTTTACTAAGATAATAGCTTCCTGCACCTGCCAAGACAGCAAACACCAACGCACATACAAGCATCCGCTTCCACTGTCCGCCCAGCCTGCGCAGCAGGTCTAAAAGGTCTATCTCTACTTCTTCTGTTCTTTTCCAGGAACATTGCCTGTCCATTTTGAAATTCTCCTTACACACTAAGCTTCGTTCATGATCTCCGCCACGGACTTCATGATCCTGATATACATCGAATAGCTGTCCGTATTCTTCCCGCCGGTTTTCTTTTCTGACGGATTCCACATATTCAAAACAGCGTCCGACGGATGCGCCTCACCCCAGAGCAATGCATCCGCATCCGTATCCAGTGCGTTGCAGATGCTTACAAATGTCTCCAGACTCATGATCCTGGAGCCCCGCTCAATATGCCCAAGAAAAGACATACTGATCGCACATTTTTCTGCCAGTTCATTTTGTGACCAGCCTTTTGCCTTTCGGACCTGCCGGATCCGCATCCCTAATTTGCTGTAATCTAATTCCCTTGTCATCCCTTCCTTAATCCCTCCGTTTTGCTGTAATAGCCGTACGAGCTTGTTTTGTGAAAATACAAAAACTTAACATTTTATAACAATATGTTGCCTGAAAGTATTCTATACCAAATTTATTTTTTTTGCAACAAAAACAAGAAAAATGTATATAATTACCAGATATATTAAATGGTATCTTGATCTATTTGTCAGATATTCACAATAAAATTTGCATTTCTTCAGCCGCAGATCAAACGTGGCCAAACCTGCTGTTTACAAAAAACAGCAGGTTTTTTCTTATAAAAAAGTCTTTGAAAATCTTATTTTTTCCTTATTTTATGCGGGTTTGCGGAATTAAAACGACGATTCTAATACATAACAAATTGTTATAAAATGTTATGTATTAGAATTTTATCTCTTTTTCCTCTCATGACATATATTATTCAGAATGGAATAAAATTCTCCGTCTCCTGGTTTTTTATAGTTCTTGATAAATAGTTACTACAGCTTCATGATCGTTCACACTGTCGTTATTCTTTTTTAAATAAAAAATCCTGCCTTTCATATTCGCCTTAATTATACTTTTTCTGCCCGTTTCAGCTGATTCGCCACTTCTTCCGCTAAAAGATTCTCTAACCTCAATCAATGGAGTTCCTTTTTTCACAACTTCTCCATCCTCCTTTAGCAACTTACAGGTATATTTTTTATCATACCCCTCACCAAGCCTATTCAAGAGCGCTATCCCAGAAAGCATAATCGAAGAGTATCCAAAATGCGGCATCTCCTCCTCCAACTGGTCTGCTGAAAATCTAAGGATGCTTCTCTTATCGTCAAACTTAGACTTACTTTCCTTGATTTCACTCTGTAACTGTATGTAACATTGCTCCAGTTCCTCATATTTTTTCTTTAATTCAAAATAAAGCTTCTTTTGTTCGTCTATTTCATTTTGTTTCTTTTTAACATCCTTTACGCACTTTTCTTCTAAAGCTTTCCATTCCGTCTCATCAAAAATTAAATTTTCACAATCAAATCTGAATAAAAAAGAAAAAGATTCCGGATCAATAACTATTTCTTCTCCAGCCTTGTCATTCACATAAGACACAATAAGATCATCATCCACCTGCAAAGTGAAATAATGATCCAAGCACCTTATGTCTATCACTCTGCCCGGTTTCACAATACAATTTTTCAGCACATAGATAGGTATGATGCTTTTTGCATCTATAACATTGACACTTTTTGCACCTTCCATTTGAATAAACAAATCTGTAATAAGGTTCGAATACACCGAAACCACAACAATTTTGATATCCAAATCAAGATCGCGAAAGCTGTCAATGTTATAATAATTAAGTATTTGTTCACAGAAATTCGCGACATCCTCGTTTGATCCCACTTCCATAGACTCATTCCCATCAAAGCTAATGCTGTCGCATTCTCTGTCTGCATCGACATCTATTGCTACCCACTGTTTGCAGGCAGCGCAAACCAAAAGATTATAATCCATCTGTTGTCACCTGCCCAATAAATTTCATTAGCATCTCATCTCTCAAGGTATATGCTAATAAACTAAACTCTTCTTTCACAACCTTGTTATCTTTGACGAAATATTTCTTACCGTCAAAATTAATTCCATAATCAGGAATACGAAGTTTTTTATCTCTTCCTAACCTTCCTAATATCTCTAACATAAGCTTTTCCACGCTAATTCGTTGTTTAACATTATCTCCGAAAGCCTCCAACATAGCATTGGAAATAATGTCATCTTCGTTATCAATTACTATAAGATCAATTTCACCTATCGTATCTAGATTGTATTCTTCCATTTCATATGTGTTTCCATTCTTTTCATAAATCGACAGGCATTCTTTTTTTATAACCATATAAAAAGTCTGCACCTTTTATTCTCCTATCTGTATAATTTCATTTCTTGTTGCAGTATTCCTATTCTACTTCCTTACTTCCATAACATTTCGATAGGCTTCCTTATCGCTAATTCCCGGATTAGCACTTTTTTCAACGCTTACAAGCGTATCAACGGCTCCTTGGATTTTAGCGCTGTCTTTCTCCGAACCATCGACATAATTCAAAATACTTGGAATATGCTGTCCATCTGCCTGCATCAATTTTGCTATCTCTCCCATTTTTGCATCTGTAAAATACGCTGGATTCTGGCCGACAGCCACGCAGAAATCTTCGATCGGAAATCCCTGATATTTTTCGATCGTGACTCCGGCTGCTAATTCCATACCCTTCTTAATTTTTTCTTCTTCTGTAGTTAATTTAGACTTTTCAGTATCCAAATCATAATCTTCTACAGCTTTTACATATTCTGCATAACTATCAAAATCTTCTGGATGATACTCACTTTGGATTGCCTTATCGCCTAAATCTTCAACCTTTGTTTCAGGTTTAATAAGTCCCAATGCCTTTCCTAAACCTGTTAAGACATTCGCTATTGCCTTTAATCCCTGTACCGCCAAACCTGCTACGGCAAGCGTCTTTGCTACTGTTGTTGCCGCCGCTGCAATCGCCGCGATCGTTCCTAAAATAATACCCATCGTTAAATTTCTCCTTCAAGCTAATTGGATACAACATATTTCTCTATTCTCAAAAATATCATCATCGCTAAAATCTTCTTTGACAAATATTTGTGAGAAAAACTTCACTAAAGCATTTACTCTTTCTTCCTGACTGCCGCTTCCTGCCATAGCCTTGCCAGATATATGATCATGCCGCAGTATTAACCGGTACCACACCTGTTCTTCAGTCATATTGTACTGCTCTGAAACATCCCTTACCTTTTTCAGAAGCTTCTTGTTTTTTGTTGCATCGACACGCATCCTTCTTATTTCTGAGGCAACTTCTGAAAACAACGCAAGCACTCCTGCTACTTCAAGAAATTCGTAACATCCGCCCAGGCTTCCTTTTTTCTCCAGGAATCTGCTTCTTACAATGTCATTTTCAATCTGTTCCTCGTTTGTGTTGCTAACCTGCTTGATATGGATATGTATTGGTTTCTCTGTATGCTCAGAAAATACGATTGCATTACCCACTTCTAAAGCAGACAGATACTCTTTTTGCCTATCATCCATAAGCATTGTGTCTCCAACTGCTTCCTTATCATCTTTGGCTAATATCTTATGAATAATCTTGGTATTTGTATTTTTCAAAACCTCTGGCGCCAGCTTGTTTGGAATCTGATCAACGATAATCAATCCTTCTCCGTATTTTCTCACTTCCGCAAGTAAATCCGTAAATGTCTCAACAGCCGCCTTTTTCGAACCACTGTCGCCATACTCGACCTTAGAAAGCAATCTATGTGCTTCTTCAATGAGAGTCAGATGCTTATAATTATGGTTCTTTCTATGTTCTTCCTTAATTACAGCCGACAGCCGGCTTAGAACAAATCCCATAAATAATGCTTTATCTTCTGGAGACTTCAATTCCTCCATCTCTAAAATGATATTATTATGAGCTATAAATCTAAAGTCCGTAGAATGCTCGCAATTCAGCATACTTCCTTTTGAACCTACCGTAAGATTCGAAAGCCGACTGACAAGAGAACCTATATAATCCGCTTGCATCTGCGCGCTAAAATGTTTACTTTCCACAACCGTACGCATTTCATTCAGCAAATCAGATAAAATTGGAAAGCTGTTTACATCCGGATAAAATGCATCATCTCCATATAACTCATTCTCGTTTGTATCAATGTTCCAGCCTTTTTTTTGATATACATTATAAATCGCTTCTTCCAAAATCTGCGGCATTGACGCTTCCATTGGAAATGCCGATGTAAATGTCGCCTTTATCATATCCACATGGGCAGAAATAACTTCACCCTTTATCAGCTCAAATGGATTAATTCTAAATGGTGATACCATCTCATTTCCTAAAGTAAATACCATCAAATCTTTATCTTTACTTATCAACGTTCTATATTCCGTCTTTGCAGGTTCGATTACCAAAAATGGCATATTAGCTTCTGAAAGAAGCCTATGGCAAGTAGTGGTCTTTCCACTGCCTGTAACACCCGCAATAAACGTATGCTTTGCCATACTGTTTTTTGAAAGAAAAAACGGAACGTTTTTCAAGTCTCTGCCTTTTTGAACCATTACACCAAGATTAATCGCAGATTCTCTTTCTATTGCTTTTTCATTCAAGCCAAATCCTACTCCCACTTTCAGCGTGATTCCGGGAACTTCTTTTTGCGGCAGCCCCGCAATCAAACTGATTTCACCTGTGGTTAAATAGGAATGCAAGCCGACATACTTCCCATAATAGGGCCTTCCCAATAAAAGTAACGCGTCATCAGAAGCCGCCCTCCTGTCAATGTACTGATTTTGAAACGTTCTCAAAATACTTTTATTTCCAGGTTCCTCTAAATCAATACTTTGTGCATAGAGCGGACTATAAGATGAATGATCTCCCTGAAACAATGACATAATTCCAACCTTAAGCCTATCCGCATGGGTCGGTTCTTTTGCCATATAATAAATGGAAGACTTGAATAAACCTTTGCTGTATCCCGTTTTTAAACGTTCCAGCAAGTCTTCATTTATATATTTCATCAACTCTTCTGCATGTTTATTAGCAATTTCTACTGTTACAGAATTGGATGAACCTCTATTCATACTAAAGCCCTGATTTTTTCCTTCTTGATGATCTCTGCTTTGGCCCTCTGATTTTTGCTTATCGGTATGGCTTCCTGAACTCCAGGTTTCACCGTGCTCATCTTTCGATTTCCCTTTTGTTTGACTATATCCCCAGTTTTTACTTTTCGAGTCAGATTGACTGGTTCCAAAAGATATCGTCTTACCATCATTCTCAGAATATTGAACTGTCTTCTTTGCATAAATTGATAACCTGTTATAAAGTTCATAGACATCTTCTCTTACTTCAAGAATTTCCCTCTTGGAAACAGGTTCGCATACAATAACCAGTCTCCATTCCAAACCGAGCATACTATTTACCAGTCTGTCTATTCCCTGGAAATCATACTCTTCTCCGTTCTCCTTTTTATTGACAGACGGAATCCCAATGACCACTCCGGCATTCTTATATGTTTGCAGCCCTGAGCCTGCAAGCTTATCCAATTCTGATGCATTCATTTTCTCAATAATGCTTCCATTAAAATTACCCTCGAAAACATTTGCTACGATCTCGCCATAGTTTACCGCAGACAGCTTTTTACCAAGAATTGGTTGATTTTCATTCTGATTCTGAACCACGCCAACATATAATTCTACTCCTTCTTTGGTTCCCATTAAAACATATACGAAATTAAAAGCCTGATTATTCATTGACAGCAAAACGTTTTCAAATGCTTCTCTTCTTGGATAATCTTCATCAAAGGCAAGCTGCTTTACCTTATAAAAGCACATTTCATTATTCCTTAGTTCCCCTTTCGCCGGAAAATCAAGCGCAGCAACCGACTTTATCACCATATTGGCATCTGCTGTCTGGATATTGCCGAACAAATCCAATATTTCATTAGACTGCGCCAGCTGCACTGCATTCATTTCACTCATCAAGTTACCTCCCAGTCCTTTGCTATGGACAGTTCTCTACCTGTCATGCAATATGAAATCTTTTCTCCTCTCTATATTCTGTTATACTTATTATACATTATTTCTATGACATCATCTGTCACTCTTAATATATTTTCCTGATTTTGTTCTTTATAAAATGTCAGATTTTAGATTTACCTCCCACAATGTCTAAAGTCTACCTTTCCAATCATTTTCAACCCACACAAAAACAGCAAGTGCCTTTGTGTACTTCTAATACCACAAAAACCCTTGCTGTCCCTCATTCCTTTCCCCCTACGACAACTCATCCCCAAACACCATCCGCAGAATCCTCTCCGTCGCGTGTCCGTCGCAGGCTGACATAAAGCGTTCCCGAAACGCCCGCACCCGTGCGCGGTCAAAGCGATCGTCTACATCCTGGATATAAGCGATCATCTCTTCATTCGTCCGCATAACCGGCCCTGGCGCCAGGTCGTCATATTTATAATAAAATCCCCGCCAGTCAAAATACTCCTCCAGGTCATACGCATAAAACAGCATCGGCCTTTCGAACAGCGAATATTCAAAGATCAGTGACGAATAATCCGATATACAAAGATCACTGACACAGAGCAGCTCGTCGATCTGCAGCTTCTTTGTCACATCCTTTGCAAAATCCGCACAATCCTCTGGAATAACCGGAGGCTTGCTGACAAACGGATGGTGCTTTACGACCAGCACATAGTCCGCGCCAAGCGCTTGCTTGAATTTGCGCACATCCAGGCAATCCGGTGATTCAGCGTCAGATGCGTTTCCGCGGAACGTCGGCGCATAAAGAATGACCTTCTTTCCTTGTGCAAATGGTACGCACTCATAAAAATGGGCCCGCGCACGGTCTGTAAATTTTTTCCGGAAAAATACGTCTGTGCGGCTGACACCTGTCGCCCGCAGACATTCCGGATGCTCCTGCAGCAGCATCGCTTCTTGATAAGCCCAGGCAATTTCCGGGCTGCTTAACGTTACATACGTTGTATTTGCATAATAGGGATATTTTCTTAGTTCCTGCCCGGATTCTCCGTATTTCAAAGAAGCCGTGCTAAAGCCGAATTTTTTAAAAGCGCCGCAGGCGTGCCAGGTCTGTGTCAGCACAGTCTCCGGACGCATCGGGATACTGCCGATCACGTTGCAGCCTTCGTTTAAAAATACATATCCCGCATCCGCCATATCCTTTAACATAGCGCTGCAGCGCCGTAAGTAATCCAGCCTTCCGGTAAAACCGCTGCGCAGGTAATGCATATGGATACGGAACTTTCCTGATTTTTTTAATTCATGATGTAATAATTTAAAATTATCAGTAAGCGCCGGCTCGCGTACCTCCACAAACAGTACCTTATCCTTTTGCACCGGCTTTCTTGCGTGCAGGCAGTAAATACTGCGAAATAAAATTCGAAATATCATAAATTTAAGCATTTTATTCCTCCCAGACCAGTATCGTTTTTCCCATCAGCTTATGGATATCGGCTTCAAACGCGTTGCGGATATCCCGGATATCCCGGACAACAAACTCCTCGCCCACAATATTTTCCAGATAGGAAACAAGCTCCGGATGCTCCTGATACAGCCTCATCAGCCCTTTAAAATCCGCCCGCCCGCTGCGGCTGCTTCCGATCAGGCGAAGTCCCTTTTCCAGGATCATACGTGTATCCAAGGGTACTGGCTCTTCCGAAACACCAAGCAGTCCAATGGTCCCCTCCGGCCGGATACGTGCGATCATTTGGTTGATCGCCGACTGCGCCCCGGCGCCGCCGACACATTCCAGTGCGTGGTCAAAAGTAAAATCTTCACTTAACTCTGTTGTCAGCAACACCTCGTCCGCAAACGTAAAGTAACTCAGCTTTTCCTCATGCACGCCGACGACAGACAGCTTCATCTGCGGGCAGAGAAAATGAAGCAGCAGAGCGGAAATATAACCTAGATTTCCATCTCCCCATACGACCGCCTCATTCCTGCGCGCGTGGGCTGTACAAAGCCAGCGCTGGATCGCATGATAACTAACGCTGACCAGCTCGGTAAACGCCGCCACAGACGGACGTACAAAATCCGGCAGACGTATCACACGGTCTGCAGTCGTTTGGACATATTCCTGCAAAAATCCGTCTGTTCCGCTGGCGCAAAAACCGGAGCTGCGCAGATAGTTTTCAGCAATGACTGCATCCTGCTCTACTGGAAGGTTCGGGATCAAAACTACCCGTTCCCCTGTTTTGAAACTGCCGGACGGGTCGTAGACAATGCTGCCGATCCCTTCATGGATCAGCGCCATTGGAAGCTTGACACGCAAAATCTCCTCTGGACGCGCGCCCTGGTAATACCTCTGGTCCGCGTTGCAGATAGACAGATGCGTCGGCCGCACAAGAAGATGGCCGCCGTCCAGCTCCATTTCCTTGAAAACCGCTTCAAACTGGCGCGGACGTTTTAATTGATATACTGTATTTAACATATTTACGACTTCCTATTCCGCTGCAAATTGACCGAAACACAGATCCCTGCCTTAACAGATCAGAGCCTCCGCCACCTTTAGATCATATGGATACGTAATCTTGATATTCGAAACCTCTCCCTGCACAAGCCGCACATCCTCGCCCTTTATGACAAAAATCTTGCAGGCATCGGTTAAAATTTCTTTTTCCTGTGCAGTCAGCGATTCGTATACCCGCTTTAATTTCCTTGCCCGGAAGGACTGCGGCGTCTGACCTTGGTACATGATCGAACGATCGGGAATATCTGAGATGCTTTCATGCGAAACGCTCTGCACGATCGTATCGGTTGCCGGGATCACTGTGTCACAGGCGCCGAACTGCTTTGCTGCCTCAATATTTTCCTCTAAGATCCGGTGCGTCACAAACGGGCGTACCGAATCATGCGTCACGATCACCGTTTCATCATCTAACAGCTCCTGCTGCTCTAAATATCGGATCGCATTCATGATCGTTTCATTTCGTGTTTCCCCGCCTTCCAGTACGACAATACGCTCCTTCTGCGGTATATATTTTCGGATCAGATCTTGTGTATACCGTATCCATGGCTTTGGAGACAACACCAGCACCTTGTCAAATCCAGGATGCACCGCAAACTTTTCCAATACAAGGATCAAGATTGGCTTGCCCGCCACCTCCATAAACTGTTTCGGCTTTTCCACATTTCCCATCCGCGCCCCTACACCTCCGGCAAGGACGACTCCGTACACATTTTTTCTCTCTTCCATCTTCCACTCACCCTAACTGCTTTTTCTGTGTTCCTCTGATGGCTCCTCCTGACAGCTTTCCTATGCACCCATCCGGTCAGCCATTCGTTTCGTCACAGATCCGTCGCAGCCCGACATATATGCTTTATAAAACGCCTCCACCTGTTTCTTTTCCTTGCTGCCGCCCTGCAGCGTACGCACTACTTCGCCTGCAAGCTGCTCCTGTTTCGTAACGATCGTACCCGGAAGGCTGTGATAATCCAGATAAAACCCGCGTTCCACGCCATATTCCTCCATATCCGGCGCATAAAACAGCATCGGCCGGCGGTAAATACTATATTCAAAAATAATAGAAGAATAATCTGTGATCAGCAGATCCGTCACTGGAAGCAGCTGGTCTGTCGTCAGAATGCTATTGTCATAATCGTATTTTTTAGACAAATGCGGGTGTACCTTGATCAATACAAAAATATCGTCTGGCAGCGCCTTTTGCATTTCCACGATATCCTCATACTGGTCCAGCCTCGGATCAGACGCATAGCCGCGAAACGTCGGCGCCCAGAGTACTACTTTTTTTCCGCGCGCCTGAGGATGCGTCTGCAAAAACAGCTCTTTACACGAATGGTTATACGCCTTTTTGAAATATTTATCCGTACGGCAGACACCGAATGGCTGAAATACCTTTTTCGGCAGGCGCATCGCACTTTGAAAATGCGGCGCGCATCCCGGCGCGCTTACCGTTACCAAGTCGTAATTTCGAAAAACATTTCCCTTGTAAACAGCCGGGATATCGCCTTCGGTATCATAGCCGAATTTTTTAAACGCGCCGCACCCATGCCAAAGCTGAATAAGCGTCGTTTCGCTGCGTTTTTTACATGAGGCTGCAGGAAGGAAATTGTCACAAATTACGACATATTCCGCACGTGCGTAATACTTCATAAAATAAAGCATCCGCCTAAGCAGGCGTAAAAATGAGATCTGCTGGTAATCATCGTAAATCTCAACTACCTTTTTCGTACCGCGCCGCTTTACCTCCCGCACGAGCGGCGCCATACTGGACGGTACTTTGGCATTATGCGCGTCTGCAAATAGGACCAAGCCCTTTTCGATCTGCTTTGTACAAAACAGCCGATATGCTGCCGGAAGCAGGAGGTTTTGTACTGCCATTTTCAAATACTGGCGGATCAGCATTTTTAAATCTGTTTTTAACTTCATTGACTTATCCTTTTTCATTCCTTTTCCTCATCGGATCACGATTGTATATCCGCTTTCGTACCAGTCTGCAAGCTCCGCCGGGCTTAAATACGAGGTTGCGATCCAGTCAATGCCCAGCTGCACCGCCTGCAGCACGTCGGTATACCGGTTATAGGAAAACAGGCACGATTTCAGCTTTTGCTTTTTCAAAAATGCCGCAACCTCTTCGTCTAACGCTTCCCGCGGCATGGATACCCACTGGATCCCCTGCTTTTTACAGTACTTCCCGATGGACTCCAGCGTCACGTTTTTTTCCTCCCGTACCTGCTTCGGCGCTGCATAATACATCACCTGCATCGGCAGCTTGGCAGCCTGCACAGCCTCTACATCGTATTTACTCTGTACCCGGATCAGCAAATGCTCCTCCAGCTGTCGTCTGCCGCTGCACAGGATACAAAGCTGTGCAAGCATTTCGGCCAGTACTTCCTTTTTCGGCTTGCCGATATCCAAGATCAGCTTCCAATCTCCCGTCTCCTGATCCATCCGTGTAAACAGCTGCTTTGCATCCATCGTCGCATAACGCCCATACATCTTGCAGGACATAAATGCAGCATGATCCAAAGCATCCGCAGACCGCTGCTCGCATCCCAGCTTTTCAAAAGCCGCCTTCGACCAGCCATTGACGCATACCAGCTGCCCGTCGCTGGTCAGGCGGATATCTGCTTCCAGTATCCGAAACCCCTGCGCAAGAGACTGCTCCAGTCCTTCTGGCGTATTCATATTCGCATAGCGCAGCTGCAGTCCGCCCAGCGCGGCCGCCACCAGCCGGCCTGACCAGTCTGCGGGCTTTTTCAGCTGCTGCGGACGGCTTTTTTTCCAAGCGGCCGCACCGTAGCGGCGGATAAAAGCACGCAAAGGCTTTTGTATACTTTTTTTCCAAGCCTGCGGGCAAGGCGGGACACCAGATGCCATCGCCTCCATGAGTGACTGTACAATGCGCTTCGGTTCAAACTGGCTGCTTGTTAAAAAGCGTTCTGGGCAGCCGATACGCTCGCCCCAGAACACCATCTTATCATTCCATACAAGCCCGACACTGGGAATACCCAGTGCATAGGCAATAATATTCGCGTGCATCCGACAGGCGATCACACCCGCAAACGAAGCCGTCAGTGAAACAAGCTCCCTGCTTTCCGTCGGCCTTGGCGCAAGCAGCGTAGACGCCTCGGACTCCCTGCCCATATGCTGTAGGATTTCCAGCGCAAAGTCATAGTCCGAACGCAGCCCGTTCACATAAAGCTTCCATTTATAGCCGCGCGCTTCCAGTTCGGCTGCGATGCCCTGCCACATCGCAAGCTGAAACTCGCGCGTCACCTGCGCAATGCCATAATCTTCAAAAATACGATGCCGCACAACACCCAGCCCGATCACCTCAGACTGCGCGTCCTTTTGGATCCCGTACACCTGCGGCGTAAAAATGGCCGGATCGAGTACAGGCGCGGTCAGGATGCCGTCTGTCTTTAAATAATCCCGGCGCAGCGTTTCCAGATCGTCGCGCACCGTAATCGCTTTTACACAATCATAATTTAACGTCTGTGCCAAACGCAGGCAGCGTGCGTCCTGCGCATCATAGCCCTCGACACCGACACAATTAAAGTAAACCGGGATCCCACACTCCTTCGCGCAGTCCAAAATATCCGGGACATACGTGTGAAAATCCTCCTGGCGGTACTTCACCAAGCCCCCGCCGTCAAAAATAATCAGATCTGACGAGCGGATCATCTCTTCGTCCGCACTCTGGATATCATAATGCTGCACGACATAATGCTGTTCTCCCAGACGCGGAAGCGCCTGTCTGATCAGATATTGCGCACTGTCCGCTATGACCTGGTCGCCCAGATTGCGGTTCACAATCTGGACGAGCAATATTTTTACTTTTTTTCGGTATATGATCTTACGATATGGCCTTTTAAACATTCGCCGTCCTCAATACAGTGACCGTTCCGCTGGAGACACCGGAAGCGTTCACAAAGCGTACGGTGATCGTCTGCTCTGTAACCGTCTGCGGCAGCTGCAGGGAATAAATATATCCATTATAAGCCTGGTTATAAACACCTGCCTGCGACGTATAGTCTACACCGTCAATATTCATAATAACCGTTCCCTGTTCCTTTGCCAGCACATCCAGCTGCTGTGTATAGATCGTGATCTCACTCGTCAGCACAGACGGGGTTTCCGGTGTTGTGACAACCGGAACATAATCCGTTACTACAGCTTCTGTCACTTCCGCGATCTTTCCGCCTCTTCTTGCGACTACATACACCTTTTCGCCTGCCTGCAGCGTCTCGGTCAGCGGATAGGTAAACATTCCGTTACTGTCGAGCGTCACGCGCGTACTTCCTGCACGTACTACGACATTGACTTCATAATCCGGCAGCGTATCGCCCTTGATCTCCATACTGTTGCTGTAAACCGGCTGGATCCTTGTATCCGCCATCGTCACATAGTTTTCATATGGCTGTACCGTTACAGATGCCGCTGCGCTCGTCCGTGCAGCCCCATCCTTCACATCACTAGCCGTAACCATCACAACCTCGCCGGATGTATACCCGGTCGTCTGGACTGCAAATGTGCCGTCCGGCTGGATATCGCCGCTAAAGGTACGGTTTCCGATAGTTACGTTTACTTTTCCGGATTCCTTGACATTGGTCACCTGTCCGTACAGATAATCCTCGACATCGCATACCTCCTGTACAATCGGCCGGTTTGGTGCGGCATCCGCGACCTCTGTCGCTGCGGTAGCGCTGCGTCTGCCTGATTTATCCAGTGTTACAAATTTTACCGATTCCCCGGCATTTTGCAGAGGAAGCGTCATTTCAAAGTTGTTTCTCGTTAAGGTGCAGTCCACCGTATTTACGATCCGGTTTTTACTATACAGCTCTGATTTTTCATACAGCGCCTTATCCTCTGCGGAAAGGTATACGTTTGACCCAACGATCGCAACAACTGCCGCCGAAGAGCCAGTAAAATATCCGCTGGCCTTTTCGGAGTTGTTCGCCATACCGTTTACAACCGGAGCGTCCGGGCCGTTTTTAAACACGGTCGTCGTCACTGTCTTGCTGCGCTTTCCGCTTTCATCTGTACAATACGCCGATACTGTGCTTCCCGCAGGCATTCTGTCTACGGTACACGTATAAGTGCCGTCCTCTAATGTCTGTACCTCATAAGTCGCGCCGTTTGCGTCAAGATGCACCGTTGTACCGTATCTTGCGGTACCTGTTACCGCAGAAACCTTATTGCTCACCTTATTGATCGTCGGCGCCTGCACGAGTTCTGGATTGATGTTATCGATATTGATATATTTTACAGTCCGATTGCCGGACGTGTCCTCTGCCATTACAGAATAAGTGCCGTTTTGCTCCGCTGTAAAGCTGCCGCGCGTCATATTCGGCGCTTCCGCCCATACGGCGCTGTCTGCGGCTTCCTTCCCCGGCGCCCATTTCAGCTGTGCAACGCCGGAACGGTCATTCGCCTGCGCTTTAACGTCCACTGGCTGGTCCGTTTCCTCCGTATTGGTTGAAGCTACGACAAGCATCGGTTTTGTTGTATCCGCCTGCTGCGCCTCACCGGATTCAATAAACTGCGCCAAATAATACGCAAACGTTTCGTTTGTACTCAGCAGCTCCTGGAACCACTGGCGCATCGCGGCATCCTGCTGGGAAAGCACACTGGAACGTACGACATATGGACGGTTCGTATCAAATTTTACTTCCCAGTTGTGGTCGGTATCTGCGGAAAGATTGCCGAACTCCTGCTGCTGCTTAATAAATTTTACAAGATTTACATATGCCAGGTCTGACTTTCCAAGAAGCTTCTGCGTGGAAATCGTACCCGTCGCATCCGTATTGCCTGGGATCGTATGGCTGACGAGGATAAGCACCTGGTTGTCCCCGACTGGCTGTCCATTATAGGTCAGGCTTGCGATCCGGTTTGCATAAGCGTCGCGCTGTTCCCCGGATTTTGTATAACGGGCCGGCTGCGTCGCGTCAATCGTATATTCCACACCGTCGAATACCGCGAACGAGCTCCAGTCATCCAGCCAGTCCGAAGCTGCGATCGAAGAAGCTCCCCGCTCCTCCAAAAGCCTCTGGAGCACCTCATCCGAAGTGATCTTGCCGTTGGAAGGCGCATATACGCTTGCCGACCATTCCAAAAGCTCCCGCAGCTGTGCCCCGGTGATCCAGTATACGATATTGTTGTTGTGGTTATCCTGCTGCATATTCAGAATATCCTTCATCGTAATACTGCCATTCAGGCTGATATTATCCTGCGCGGACTGGCTGCCGCTGAGCGTATATTTCGTCATCGCCACGACCGGGCTGTCCGCGTACTGGGATTTTCCAGCGCCGCCGATATACGCAAGACCATACTGCAGCTTCGCCTCGTTAGCAAGCTGGATCGCATAGTTATCCTCAAGCAGCGCAAAATAGCTGTTAATGCTCTGATTCGTGTCCAGCGTACCGATCACTTCTTCAAGCGACTGGTTCACAATGTCGATCTCCGGCTCCTGCGACTCTAAGATCACTTTGCTGGACGGCGTATCCTTCGTCACCATACGAAGCTCTGACGCAGAATCGGTTACTTTGATCTGTCCGTCGTCGCCAATCTCCAGGCCAAGGTCAATCAGCGCGAGGCCAGCGCCATGATCCTTGATCATCGTTACTGCCTTGCCGTTTACCAGCCCGGTTTCCCGGTCAACGCCCGGCAGACGGTAAAACGATGCCGATGCGGTATCGGTGGACGGGAAGTTTTTATGTCCATGTCCGGCAGCGACCGCATCCACGTTTTTCAGCTTTGTCAGCGCATAAACCGCATTGTCGCTCTCCGCGTCCGGATTGGCGCTGCCAAAGGATGAATGCGCGACTACAACAACAAGGTCCGCCCCCTGCGCCTTTAAGTAAGCTGCCTGCTTTTCCACAGTGTTTACAATCGGCAGCGCGATCAGATCTTCCTTGCAGTTCGAATAAGACGACATCGAAGGAATCGTAATGCCGACGATGCCAATCTCTACGTTCACCGTCTTATTTTTATTCGTCTTTAACTGCTTGGAGATCATCTTTGATTCTTCCCAAGCCGTCTCTCCGGTATCCGCCAGGACGATATTTGACAAAACACATTTCTTTTTCAGGCCGGAAAGCTCCAGCTGCTTGTCAATATACGCGTAACCGTAATCAAAATCGTGATTGCCAAGCGTGATCGCATCGTAGCCAACCATCGCCATCGCCTTATAAATAGGCTGTACGGCATTTTCACCCGATTTTTCCAAAATATAATCCGCCGCGTAGCCATATACGGAATCTCCCGTATCAACGGTCAGCGTGTTTCGCGTCCCTGCTTCCTGCCGCGCCTGCTTAATGAGCGTATACACCTGCGCAAGGCTTCCCGGCTTTTCACTTGCCGTATCATAGCGTGTCGTAGATACCTGTCCGTGCAGGTCTGTGGTAGAGATGATCCGCAGCTGCGCTGTATGCGGCTGCGGGGCCGCGGGCTTTTTATTTTTCTTTGCAGCCGCCTGCGCCTGTGTGAGCGGGCAGCTCGTAACTGCAAGCAAAAGGACAAGCATCAGCGCGATCCATCTGCTCCGTTTTTTCGTTCCTAATTTTATCATCTTACTTCCTAACTCCTATTCTAAATACAAACATAACCGCTGCGCTTATTATTTTCCTGACCGATGCCTTTTGATGCAAGCCTTGGCCCAATCCTTAAGCGTAACCTCCTCCAGCTGCTTTTCGAGCTTTTGAATCTTCGCCACTTCCTCTGGAAGCACGCCGCCGTTTTCTTTTTTCAGACGTTTTTCCAGCGTCGCGGCTTTCTTTTTAAATTTATTGCGTTCTTCCAAAAGTCCCCGGTTCTGGTGCAGCCATTTTTCCAGCGTCCAGTGCATCAGCTCGTTCTGCCAGCGGCGCGCCTCCTCCTCGGTATACGAAACCTTTTTTACCTGTCCGATTGGAAGCTCACAGTCTTTTGTTTCCTCAATAAACTGGCGGATACTGCTGCTGAGCGCTTCTCTTGTCGGCAAATACTCTTTTTTATTTTCCGGCGGATTGTGATAGTCAAATGGAATATCCCCGGCAATAAAATCCTTGTCCGAAATGTTGTGCACCCAGTTATAATACGGCGCCCAGCGCGTGGTATTTCCAGTATCGTTCATATTTACGATCGACAGCACCGGCGTTTCCATCGCAAGACACGGCAGTGACACGTGAAGCCTTCTTGTTACGACAAACCTTGCATTTTGGTACTGTGTCAAAATATCCTCAACCGCCGCGAAGCGTTCTTCCCTCGTTGCGTTTGATTTGCGGTAGTCACAGTGATGTGTCAGCACACGGATCTCCAAGCCGCTGTCCTTAAGCCACTCCCTGGCTGCTGCTTCCAGCTCCGGCTTTAGATCCACCAAGCAGACATATTTGTCGGCATCCGGCGTCTTTTTCTGCTTCGGCAGCGTCAGCGTAATACATCCGCTGAAATAGCAGTCAAACCCACGCTCGTTAAAAAAGTCCATAGTCGTCTGATCTCTGCAGCCGATCGGACCGTTCGCGCGGAAAAACTCCCCGCCAATATCCTGCAGCCACTCGTCCTGGATCGGAGACGCCTTGCGGTAGATCGTATAATTGTTCATATGCATACTGACCAGCTTTGGCACAATGCACTCTGCCGGCGGCCAGTTCCACTTCTGCCACATCCACCAGGCACTCATGATCACGCCTACCGGCTCATTTCCCTCCGAGCGGAAGGAATCAATATTTTCCCGCTCCACCATATAATCGATATGCGGTAAAAACTGCGCAGACGCATAGGCCTGGATATCATCGCCCAGGTTCATTGTCGTCTTATGCATCAATACTCCATATTTCATTCTTTCCTCCATTCTGCTGTATGGTAACGGTTCAGACAAGCTGACCTGTTGCCTGCAAAAATCCATTGAAAATCGCTCCGCGATGGGATTTTTGCACTCCTGAATCATGTTCTTACGGTCTTTGCAGCAAGGTGCAAAGACCTGACTGAACAGTCGCTCACTGTCTGCTTCCCAGCTTTCGGATTACAGCAATCCTTTCCTTATTATATAGCAGCTTTTGTATCTTCCATACTGGCAGCCAGACGCACAAACATCTCGCGAAGGTCTACCGTCGGCTTCCAGCCAAGCTCCATTAGCCTGCTGCTGTCCAGCGCGATGACCATTTCCGGATTATAGCCAAACGAATCTACGTCCTTTGGCATATCAAACGTCACCTGAATGCCCGCTTGCGGAAATGTATCACACACAAGCTGCGCCATATCAGCGATCGATATCTTCGTATCCATATTTGTGACGTTGTAAGCCGCGCCGCTTTCTCCTTTTAATAAAATCAAAAGCATCGCCGCCACAGCGTCCTTTGTATAACAATAGCTGCGTACGGTCTGCCCCTTCGTATGCAGCACGATGTTCTTATTTTCCAGCGCGCATCTTGCAAATTCCGCAAAGACACGGCCGTCCTCATATTCCACGCCTGCCCCAAACGTCTGTGACAGCCGGGCGATCTTGACCGGAACCTCATATTCCGACGCATAAGATGCGCAGAGGCATTCCACCATACGCTTGCTCTCGGAGTAACTGCTGCGTACCTTTAACGGGTCCAGATAGCCGCTGTACGATTCGTCGATCTTCCCTGCATCTGCAGCCGGCGTTCCATATACCTCTAGGGACGATAAGTATAAAAATCCCTGCACCCGCTTTTCTTTTGCAAATTCGAGCATATGAACCGTGCCGTTTACTGCAGTCAGGATCGTTTCCACTGGGTTTGATACAAAATATCTGGAGCTCGTAGCGCTTGCCCCATGAACGATATAATCCACCTTGCCGTCATAACAAACAGGCTGCGCGATATCTCCCTGCACAAGCGTCAGATCCTTTCGCTCCAGCAGTCCGGCAAACACCTTTTCCGCCTTCTGCCTGCTGCGGACAAGTGCAAGAATCTGGCAGCCCGTACCAATCATACGGTTCGCGCACAGCAGCGCCTTTACTACCTGCGAGCCGAGCAGCCCGGTCGCCCCGGTTACAAATACCGTCTTATTTTTTAAATCTGCAAACGGCACCATACCGTCCTTGATCAGTAACTCCAAGTCCTCCTGCAGGACTGCATCCTGCGGACTTTCTAAAAACTGCTGTTCCAATTTACACATCCTCCATATTTTTAATGCTTATTGTGCTTATTATGCTTGTTCATACGGGTTTCAATCCGGTTTGTAATACCAAGGCCGAACGCCTGCTCATTTTCCTTATACTGCAGCAGCGCGCGGAACATATACACATCCTCTGGCGTCGTTACCTTGATATTTCCACGGTTGCCCGGCACCATATGAGCCTCCATGCCCTGGCTGCGGATAATCGTGCAGGCATCCACCATATTTTCATAACGCTCTGGACGCTCCCTGATCTTATCGTGTGCAAAGATAATGTCCTTTAAATAAAAGCTCTGCGGCGCCTGCGCAGCAAACGTGTCCTTGCGGTACGGGACGGATTCCACACACAGACCATCGTGGCTTAATAAGATCGTCTCATAGCAGGCTGTACAGGTGATCGCGTTGCCGTTTTTCTTCACGCCCGCTATATTGTTTGAAATGACCTCGTAAGAAACGAACGGACGCACGCCGTCATGCAGCAATACAATCGAATCTTCCGGGTTTTCTGACTCCGCCTTTTTCAGCGCATTGTAAATGGAATCCTGTGCGGTATCCCCGCCCGGAATAATGGCCGCCGTCTTATGCAGCCGGTACTCATCCACCAACTCCTGCATATACCCAATATAATCTTCCAGCACCGAAATATAAATTTTATCAATCTCATCATGGTACTGGAACAGCTGAAGCGTATGGATAATGACCGGCTTGCCGTTAATTTCCAAAAACTGCTTCGGGATGCCGGAGCCCATACGGACCCCGCTCCCGCCAGCAAATATGATCGCGATATTCATGTTCTCTTTTCCTCCTGCTCTTTTTATCAGCTCTGCGCCGGTTTAAAATCCAACGTTTCAAGCTCTCTGTTTATCGCCGCGTCAGACGCCAGATCTTTTTTCACCTCATCCGGCAGCTGGCCCAGGATTACCCAATCGATCACACGGTCAGACGCATGGCTGTCAATATGGTCAAAATGCTTCTCTACATATTCTTCTACCTTTGGATAATCAAAATCCTTCTGCGCGATCGCCTCTAATACCTCTGCGAACGTATGGCACACCTTCCCTGGCGCCGATTCCTCATACGGCCTGTGGAAGCCTCTGGAAAATGAATACTGGATCTCGTCAAAGGCAAAAAACAGCATCGGCTTTCTCATCAGCGAATATTCAAAAATATTGGAAGAATAATCCGTGATCAAAAGCTCCGTGAAGTAAAACAGGTCGTTGATATTCGGATACCTGCCTACATCCGCAAAACGGTCCTTATACTGCTCCGGGATCGGGACTGCGGAAGCTACCCAAGGATGCATTTTAAACAACACGACATATTTGTCCCCGCACAGCTCATAAAGCTTTGGAAAATCAATCAGCTCATACGGATAATGCGCGTTTGCCTTATTGGTCCCCCGGTAAGTCGGCGCGAATAAGATCACCTTCTTATCCTTGCACATCGGATATTTTTCATACAATTCCTTTGTCTTTTTTTTCCGATAAGCCTCGTCCAAAAATTCGTCGATCCTCGGCATCCCGGTCGGAAGCACTTGTGAATCGTTAATGCCCCATACTTCGGAAAAGAAATGCGCGATATTTTTCGAGCCGGAAATCCCGTATTTATACTGTCTGTGGCAGCTATACGGCGCCGGACAGCCAATATGCCCCCATCTGCTGTAGCCGGACGACTTAAAGCCTGCCCCAGCGTGCCAAAGCTGCACAAGCGTCGTATCCTTGTCCAAGATCAGCCAGTCTAACACCGGCGCATGATCGTCCAAGAAGATAAAATCACTCATCGCCATTTTCTTAAGCATATCCATCCAGCTTTTCAACCCCTGACGCGGATTTGTCACCGAGGAGCGATAGGACTCTACAATAATATAATCCTGATCCATGCCGCGCGCCAGCATCCGGTCCTTGACTGCCTTTAAATTCGTACTGATGCTGGTGCTCTGCTCCGACATAAACATCACAACCGGCTTTTTACTTTTATGCTTATATTTTTTCCTGTATTTCCAATACATATCCACCTTGAGCGGCTTATTTATCTTGGAATATTTCTTTTTCAGCTCTTCCTTTGGATGGAAGCCCTTTTTGGTATGCACTACCGGGGCGCTGATGCCTGTCCGGCCGCCAGCCAGCACATACATGATAAACGGAAGCCCCTCGTCACCCTCCGTCACATAAAACGTCACCGAATACACCTTCGCGCGCCCGCCGTACAGAAAATTCCTGGAAGCGCTGCTCATCTCCTTCACCAAGGCTTCCGCAATCTCCGCCTTCGCCATCTGGCGCTTTTTCTGGCAGATGATCATAGAATAAGTACCCTGCGGCAGGCACAGCCCGGTGCCCGGATTCGTCACATTGACCCGCAGCTTATAAGTATTGCCCTCGACTGCGGTTACCTGCAGCCTTGCTTTCGGCTCAAACAGTCCGTTAACCAGATAAAAGGACAGCTTACTGTCTTTATCCGCATCCTGCGCAAACGCCACCTCAACCTCCATATGGAGCCAAATACGCTCCCATGACAGTTTTTTCACTTTGGCGGTAATCTGCCGCTCGCCTATCAGATTCTCCATGTTAGTCTATTCTCCTTATGTTAATGATAAATTAAAATATGATATATCATTGGTCTGCATCAAATCTGCATCAAACATAAATCCTTTGGAATGCTATCATTTTTTACATAATTGGATTTATTATAACAGAAAATACAAAGTTTAGCAATGAGGGAAGTTTTTACATTTTATACCACCGCTTCAATTAATCGGATATCCCCTAGCAAGAAACTGGTTTTTATCCTGAAGGGAAGCTCGATATATATCTGATGTGCGGATCTCATCTGCAGAAAGAAAATGATTATACAAAAGCGTATCGAAAATACGGTTGGCAGGTATGACCCTTCCTTCCTGCACCTTTACAAATCCAAACATCACAGCCTGGCTGATCTCCTGTATCGTTGGGTGATAGGTGATCGTTTTTCCAAAAAACAGCAGATCCTCCAGCATCCGGCTCAGCTTCGGATCATCCTCCAGCTTTGCGGCAAGCGATTCAAACAGCGTATTTTTTTCTGAAAGCAGCATCCGCACCGCCTTTAGAAACCCTTCTTTTGTCCATGACTCCATATCCAGCTTTTCATCCATCAGCTTGCACAGTCTGGACACCATATAAGGGTATCCGCACGTATAGCTGTAAAGCAATCCAGCCATTTCCTGCAGATCCATCCCGGTATGGTGATCTGCTTCGTAGTCCATAAGCATCTCATAAATCCCGGTCTCTGTCAGCTCCATATCCACATCAAAATCCGCCGCAATATTCCAAGGACTGTTCTGGCGGCGCTCTTCATGCGGACGCAGCCTTTGCTTTAAGCTTTTAATATCCGTAACGCTGGCTAAGATCACTGACCAAAAAGCAGGCGCTCCCTTGCTGTCCCTTTCCAGATATGCGCCCCGCAGCTGCGCAAGAAAATCCACAAACACCTGATAATCCGACGCGCTGTCGACTTCATCAATGATCAGTACGACAGGCACTGGAGAACGATCGCAGACCGCAGACAGGTATTCAAACAACGACAGCAGGTCAAAGCCTTCCTCTTTTGTCTGCACTGTTTTTTGCATTTGTGCGAGAAGCTGGCCCATAACTGCTATCTGCTGCGCCTGCTGCCGCTTCATTTCCCGCAGAAAAATACGCAGGAAAGCCAACGAAAATTTATTTTCACTCTGAAAAGACATACTTCCAAGTGCCTGAAAGTCCAAACTGATCACCAGCTTCGACCGCGCCAGTGCCTTAGCGAGTGCAAAAAGCGTCGTTGTCTTTCCATACTGGCGGGCACGGTTCATCGTAAAATAATCCCCGGCGTCGACCATACGCTGGATCCTGCGGACGCATTCCGCCCGGTTCACCATATAATGCCTGTCCGGTACGCACAGGCCCGTTACATTAAAATACTTCGGCACGTTTTGAACCCCCTTTTTCTATCAGATATCGCTCTAGCATCCATTTTCATGGGCATCTTTTTTCATTGTAACATACCCCGCCAAAAAATAACAGAAAAAACGAGCGCAAAAGGCGTGAAGCTTCTGCAATCCTGCCAAGCTTCACGCCTTTTTCAACTGTTTCCTGCTTTCACCGTGTCTTGTTTCACGATGCAAATACAATCCCATCACGTACTTCTTTACTTAAACCTTGCGGCTTTTACGCCTTCCCGCTTAACCTTTGGTACTCTTCCAGCCTATGCGCAGCGTCCTGGCCAGCCTTTTCAAACAGCTTTTGTGCGTGCTGCGGGAACTGCCGCGCAAGGGCGGCGTAACGCACTTGGCCCAATAAAAACTCTTGGAAATCTCCGGTCGGATCCTTGGAATCGAGTGTAAACGGATTTTTTCCTTCCTTGACCAGATCCGGATGGTAACGGTACAAATGCCAGTAGCCTGCTTCTACTGCCTTTGCCATATTGTCCATGCTCTTTCCCATACCACACTTTAAGCCGTGGCTGATACATGGTGCATAAGCGATAATGATCGAAGGCCCCTTGTAGCTCTCAGCCTCGCGGATCGCCTTTAGCGTCTGGTTTTTATCCGCACCCATCGCAACCTGTGCGACATAGACGTTCCCATACGTCATCATCATCCTGCCAAGGTCTTTTTTGCCGCTCTTTTTGCCTGACGCCGCAAATTTCGCAACTGCTGCCGCAGGCGTGGACTTGGACGCCTGCCCTCCGGTATTGGAATAGATTTCCGTATCAAATACGAGCACATTGACATCCTCGCCGGACGCCAGCACTTGGTCCAAACCTCCGTAGCCAATATCATACGCCCATCCGTCGCCGCCGAGCATCCAGATGGAACGCTTTACCAAATAGTCCTTATTTTTTTCAATCGCCTGCAAAAGCTCCAGTGTATGCGGATCGCCGCCAAGCGGCGCTTCATCGCAAAGTACGCTTTCTAGTACCTCCTGTACTTCCTCAGCCGCCTCCTTAGACGCTTCGCCTTCCTCGCGCACCTGTATCCAGTGCAAAAAAGCATCATTCAGCATCGGCGCGGATGTTTCCAGACCTTTTTCCATCAGCTCCCTCATATTCTGCTCGATCCCGTCGCGCAGCTGGCTCACGCCCAGATACATCCCAAATCCGTATTCGGCATTGTCCTCAAACAGGGAATTTGCCCAAGACGGCCCGCGCCCGTTATGGTCGCACGTATAAGCCGTCGTCGGCGCAGATGCGCCCCAAATGGAAGAACACCCGGTCGCATTCGCGATCATCATCCGGTCGCCAAACAGCTGCGTCACCAGCTTGATATACGCCGGTTCTCCACAGCCTGCACAAGCGCCGGAAAACTCCATCAACGGCTGACGGAACTGGCTGTCTTTTACCGTCCGTCCTTCGAACAGGTCGCCCTTGTATGACACCTTGCTGACTGCATAGCGCCAGTTCGGCACCTGCGCCGCCGTCTGCGTATCCAGCTTTTTCATAACAAGCGCTTTCGGCTGTGCCGGGCATACATCTGCACAGTTGCCGCAGCCGGTACAGTCCATCGTACTGATCTGGATACGAAATTCGTATTCTTCCAGCCCTCTGCCTTTTGCCTTTTGCGTCTGGAACGCCTCTGGCGCTGCCGCCTTTTCCTCTGCTGTCAGCAAATACGGACGGACACAGGAATGCGGGCAGATATAAGAACATTGGTTGCATTGGATACAGGTCTGCACATTCCACTCCGGCACATTAACGGCAATCCCGCGTTTTTCATACGCAGACGTACCATTTGGAAATGTACCATCCTCGATACCGCGAAACGCGCTGACTGCGAGTGTATCCCCTTCCTGACGGTTCATCGGGCGCATGATCTTTGCAACAAATTCCGGCTCCTTAATCCCGTCTGTTTCCTGCTTCTTTTCTTCGTCTGCAAGCTGCTTCCAGTGCTCCGGCACACGGATCTTCACCAGATCCGTAAAACCATGCTCGATCGCTTCATGGTTCATCTGGATAACCTTTTCACCCTTTTTACCGTATGCCTTTTGCACCGCGTCTTTTAAATACTGCTTCGCCTCTTCCTTCGGCAGTATCTTGGCCAGATTAAAAAACGCGCCCTGCATGATCATATTGATCCGGTTGCCAAGGCCGATTTCTTCCGCGATCTTAACCGCGTTGATACAATAAAAATCGATCTCTTTTTCTGCCAGCGTACGCAGCATTTTTTTCGGCAGCTGTTCCTCCAGCTGCGCGCTGTCCCACATACAATTCAATACAAACGTCCCGCCTTGCTTTAATCCAGCCAGCAAGTCATAGCTGTTGACAAACGACTGGTTATGGCAGGCGATATAATCCGCCTCGTCGATCAGATAAGCAGATCTGATCGGCTGTGTGCCAAACCGCAGATGCGACGTTGTAAGCCCTCCGGATTTTTTAGAGTCGTAGGCAAAATACGCCTGTACATACTGGTCGGTATGCTCGCCGATGATCTTGACAGCCTGCTTGTTCGCGCCAACCGTACCGTCCGAGCCAAGCCCCCAGAACTTGCAGCGCACCGTGCCTTCCTTCGCCGTATTCAGCGGCCCCGCCTGCTGCAGAGAGGTATGCGTCACGTCGTCCTCAATGCCGACAGTAAAGCGTTCCTTCGGCGACGGGCTTTTGAGATTGTCAAATACGTCCCGTATCTGCGCCGGGGTCGTATCCTTCGAACCAAGCCCATAACGGCCTCCGATAATAAGCGGCGCGTGCTCCCTGCCATAATAGCTGTTCCGTACATCCAGATAAAGCGGCTCGCCAGGCGCCCCCGGCTCCTTCGTCCGGTCAAGCACAGCGATCCGTTTTACCGTATCCGGTATTGCGGCCAGCAAATGCTCCGCTGAAAACGGACGGAACAGATGCACCTTAAGCAGCCCATATTTTTCGCCCTTTGCATTAAAATAGTCAACCGTTTCCTCTATCGTACCACAGACAGATCCCATCGCAATCACGACATATTCCGCATCCCGCGCGCCATAATAACGAAACAGTCCATATTCCCTGCCCGTCAGCTCGCCGACCTGTTTCATATAGTCCTCAACGATCGGAACGATCTGTTCATAAAACGGATTGCAGGCCTCGCGTGTCTGAAAGTAAATATCCGGATTCTGCGCCGTTCCCCTTGTCACCGGATGGTTCGGCGACAGCGCACGGTCCCTAAATTCCTGCAGCGCCTTACGGTCAACCATGCCTGCAAGATCCTCATAGGACAGCGCCTCGATCTTTTGAACCTCGTGAGACGTACGAAAACCGTCAAAAAAATGAATAAACGGCAGGCGCCCTTTGATCGCAGCCAAATGCGCCACAGCAGCCAGATCCACAACCTCCTGCACCGAACCGGACGCAAGCATAACACATCCGGTCTGTCTTGCCGCCATCACGTCCTGGTGATCGCCGAAAATATTCAAAGCCTGCGCCGCGATCGAACGCGCACTGACATGAAACACGCCCGGCAGCAGCTCTCCGGCTGTCTTAAACATATTCGGTATCATAAGCAAAAGCCCCTGGGACGCCGTAAACGTCGTCGTAAGCGCGCCCGCAGCAAGGGAACCATGAAACGCGCCCGCAGCCCCGGCCTCAGACTGCAGCTGGGCCACCTTTACAGTCTGCCCAAAAATATTTTTCCTTCCATTCGCCGCCCATTCATCCACGACCTCCGCCATCGTAGACGACGGCGTGATCGGATAGATCGCCGCCACATCGGTAAACGCATACGCAGTATAGGCAGCAGCCGTATTGCCGTCAACGGTCATTTTGATCTTTCCCATATTATGACCCTCCCTACAGCCTGCTGCCGTTGTCTACCCATTCCTTCGCGTTTTCAACAGCGCTGCTGTCTGGAATGGAAACGTTTGATTTTGGCGCAAAGTGTCCAGTACCTGCCCAAGCCGCGGTTGATTCGCTGTCTGAGCGGGAAGTTTTATCAAGGCGCTGGTTGTTCGCACCGTTCAATGGATAGCTTTTTTCCTGATTCATGTATGATTCCTCCTGATTCCTGCAAAGGTGTCTTTTTCGTATGAAAAATACACGATGCGTTTTGATGAATAGGTTAACCAGAAACAGGAGAATTATACTTTTAATGATTTCCAGATATTGTCACAGATACATAAGGATACACATACAGCATACATTTGAAAATATAAAATTATTTGCAAATTCATCAAAATTATTTCCAAAATATTTGCATATTTCCAATATTTCATCAAAATATGTGAGTATTTTCCTCAGTATGATAACGTCTTTATTTTTCATAGATCAATACCTGTGTATTTAACACCTCATCCTCAAAGCTTTTTTCCAGAGAATCACGCGAAACTAAATCAACGGAACATCCCAAACTTTCCGTAAGATCTTGAAGCATACGGAACAATGAACAGTCTGCCTGCACTCGAACAGAAAAACACAAATAACAGTTATAGATATTCATTTACATCTTTATCCGTAAGACTATATTTTTGCATAATATTTGCTCTAAATGCTACCTCAAGAACGGCTTCTACATATTCCCTATCCATTTTTCCAGTAAGCTGACGCATATGTTCCAGTAAATTTTGCAAATCCTGCTTTTCCAGTTTCCCTGACAGAGCCCTGAGCCAGATATGCGGTTCTGGCTTTAGTTCATGTTCCTGAAAATACGCAAACAGACCTGATGGCTTATTCTCACGGACAAATGTCATGGTTATATCATTTTCAGCAATGGCATCTACTGTTTTGCCGTAGGATTTATAAAGACAGGCATAGCCTTCTATTTTGAAAAAGACGTCTATATTCAAGCTGTCTGCAGGATCTTTGTATTCTATAATGTTATGCCCCCTGAAAATGCAGCCGATTTCGTTGTTAATAGATATGTATCGCTCATATAGAAACTCCTTTATCGCATATCAATACAGCATTACACACCAACTTCCTCAAGTGCCTGCGCCAGATCTTTGATCAGATCTTCTTTATCCTCCAGCCCGCAGGACATCCGTACAAGTCCGGCTGGGATCCCTGCCTGTGCCAGCTGTTCATCCGTCATCTGACGATGCGTGGATGTCGCCGGATTTAAGCAGCAGGTTCTTGCGTCCGCAACGTGCGTTTCAATCGCCGCAAGCTTCAAGTGCTTCATAAAGACTTCCGCAGCCGCGCGTCCGCCCTTTAGCTCAAACGATACGACTCCGCAGCCGCCGTTTGGCAGGTATTTCTGCGCCAGCTCATAATATGGATCTCCTTCCAGACCGGAGTAGCTAACAGACGCTACCTTTGGGTGCTGCTGTAAAAATTCCGCAACAGCCTGTCCGTTTTCCACATGACGCGGCATCCGTACATGGAGCGATTCCAGTCCAAGATTTAATAAAAACGCGTGCTGCGGCGACTGGATGCAGCCAAGGTCACGCATTAGCTGTGCGGTACATTTTGTAATAAACGCACCTTCTTTTCCGAATTTTTCCGCATAGGTAATTCCATGATAGGAATCGTCTGGCGTACATAGACCCGGATACTTGTCCGCGTGCGCCATCCAGTCAAATTTCCCAGAATCTACAATAGCGCCGCCGACAGCTGCCCCGTGACCGTCCATATATTTTGTCGTAGAATGTGTTACAATATCCGCACCCCACTCGATCGGACGGCAGTTGACCGGAGTTGGAAACGTATTGTCTACGATCAGCGGAACGCCGTGCGTATGAGCCACTTTTGCAAATTTTTCAATATCCAGCACCGTCAGCGCCGGATTTGCGATCGTTTCGCCAAAGACCGCCCTCGTATTTTCCCGAAATGCCGCGTTTAATTCCTCCTCGCTGCAGTCTGGAGCTACAAACGTCACCTCCACGCCCATTTTTGCCATCGTTACCGAAATCAGGTTAAACGTCCCGCCGTAGATCGAAGACGACGATACGATATGGCTGCCGCAATCACAAATGTTAAACAGTGCAAAGAAGTTTGCTGCCTGCCCGGAAGATGTCAGCATCGCAGCCGTCCCGCCTTCCAGCGCCGCGATCTTCGCCGCTACAAAGTCATTCGTAGGATTCTGCAGGCGTGTGTAAAAATAACCGGACGCCTCAAGGTCAAATAGCTTCCCCATATCCTCGCTCGTATCGTATTTAAATGTCGTTGACTGGACAATCGGTATCTGGCGCGGCTCTCCGTTTCCTGGTGTATAGCCTGCCTGTACGCATTTTGTATTGATCTTGTATTCGCTCATTGATCGTTTCTCCTTCTTGTCTGCCTTTTAAAATTCCATTTCCTTCTTATCCATTACGCTCATATATGCCGGACGGATGATCTTGTCTGTACAGATCAGCTCCTCCAAACGGTGCGCGCTCCATCCGACAATTCTTGCCACCGCAAACATCGCCGTATACAGCTCCACTGGTATTCCCAGCATTTCATAGACAAAGCCGCTGTAAAAGTCCACGTTTGGACTGATATTGTCTTGGTTCTGGTTCCGCTTCGCCGCGATCAGAGCTGGAGCTGCTTCCTCTACTCCCTGATATAGCAGCATATCCTGCTGCCTGCCCTTTGCACGCGCCAATCGTTCCACATACTGCTTAAATACCCGCTCTCTTGGATCTGATTTTGTATAAACCGCATGGCCCATCCCATAGATCAGCTTTTTCCTGTCAAACGCTTCCCCATCCAAAATCTTTGTCAGATAAGCAGAAAGCTCTTCTTTATCCGTATAATCCTTCACATTTGCCCGAATATCCGCCATCATTTCCATAACCTTGATATTCGCACCACCATGCTTTGGCCCTTTTAACGACGACATTGCGGCCGCAATCGTAGAATACGTATCCGAGCCAGTCGAAGAAACTACCCTCGTCGTAAACGTAGAGTTGTTACCGCCGCCGTGCTCCATATGCAGCATCAAAGCCGTATCCAATACCTTCGCTTCCACCGGAAGATACTGCCGGTCCGGTCGCAGCAGACGCAGGATATTTTCCGCCGTAGACAGCTCCGGATCCGGATTGTGGATGATCATGCTTGCCTGATTGACATAATAATTATAGGCGTTATATCCATAAACCGCAAGCGCCGGAAACTGGCTGATCAGCTGAATGCACTGGCGCAGGCTGTTCGTCACGCTCGTATCCATAGCCTGGTCGTCATACGACGCCAGCGTCAGGATACTACGTGTCATCGTATTCATAATATCCGCACCTGGCTTTTTCATGATCACATCCCGCGTAAAGTTCGGAGGCAGGGCGCGGCTATCTGCGATCATCTGTGAAAACTGCGCATACTCGCTATCCGAAGGCATTTCCCCCATCAAAAGCAAATAAGCAACCTTTTCAAAGCCAAGCTCACCCTCCTCCAAATTTTGGATCAGCTCTTCTACACGATAACCGCGATACCACAACTGCCCATCGCATGGGATTTTATGCCCGTTTTCGATCCTGGAGGACACAATTTTGGAGATCTTCGTAAGTCCGGTCAGCACGCCATTCCCGTTTTCATCACGCAGCCCAAGGTTTACCCCATATTCCTCATACAGCCTTGGCGAGATCATATCGTTTCTGCGGCAGATTTCCTCCTGTCTGGCGATATACTCATTCATCTGTTCCCTGCTCTTCAATCGCTTCAACCTCCATTCCCTTAAATTCCTCACTCATAACGTTCTCCAACTGCTTCATCAGCTGCAAGAGCTGGAGCAGATTTTCCTTCCCGTAGCTTGTAATGACTTTTCCGTAATACCGCTTTAACGCCTCTTCCTCTTCCTCCAGCATCCTCCTGCCGGAATCCGTAATCGTCACATAAGTACCCTCGCTGCCGTCCCCGTCATGCGACCAAGCAACAAACCCGCGCTCCTGCAGCGCCTTGATCATACGCGAAATATGACGCATCGGACGCTGCATCTGATCCGAAATATCCTTTAAATACGTCCTGCCTGCATAAATATCATCCGTCAGCTCATTTTCTTTAATAATATGCATCGCCAGATATTCCGGAATGCTCAGTTTATGTAAAAAACTGCGGATCTTGTCGTTATTTAACAAATATTTGTGATAAGTAAGCTCATGCGACAGCTTCCCGATATCGGACTCTGCCAGCTCGTTTTTTATCAATGGTTCACGATATTCCATAAAATTCCTCCTTCTATATTTATATTTCAAAGTACAAGTATCGGTTTTCTTTCATCGGTTGGTTAAATTTGAGCTTGCGGACTGGAGCGCGTTTGAGCATTGCATTTGAAATCATGGATTGCTTAGATAAAAGAATGCTAAGTTTATTGTTAGCACTTGACTGATATGAGTGCTAAAATCGGATGAAAAAAATATGCTTCTGGCTGGAAGCAGCTTCCCCGGAAGATGATGTCAACCAGGTTATTATTTAGTTTTTTAATAATTATAAAGTAAATTTAGCAGATGTCAATAGATTTTATACTTTTTTTACAAAACCAGATCATCACAGGTAACAGATTTTCATCGTAGTTGTACAGCCAGAGAAAAGCAGTCAGATGAAAAGCGCTGCCTGGTCTTATTGTGACTTTGGAAGAATGTTAGAAGCTCCTAGTCGGTGCTGCGTCCGTCCATTATCATAACCTAACCGCAGAATACTTAGAGCTTCTTACATTCTGGAAATCGGAGTATCATGCCCTATGAGTACAAGAAAAACCCACTAAAGCCTACACAAAACCTCAACCGCCCGTTCCAAATACGCATACTCCTTCTCATAAAAAGCCCCACGATCCGCCGCCTCTGCCATCTCTGGATCCAACGGCAGCTTCCCAAGCACCGGAATCTGAAGCTCCGCCGCCGCTTCATCCACATGGCTCTCACCAAACAACCGGATCTGTTTCCCACAATCCGGGCATTTCAAATAGCTAAAATTCTCCACAACGCCAAGCACCGGGATATCCATCATCTCTGCCATACGAAATGCCTTTTTCACGATCATCTGCACAAGCTCCTGCGGTGAAGTAACGACGACGATGCCGTCAACCGGAAGCGACTGGAATACCGTCAGCGGTACGTCCCCGGTTCCCGGAGGCATATCGATCAGCAGGTAATCCAGCTCTCCCCAGACAACGTCCGTCCAGAACTGGCGAACCGCCCCGCCGATGACCGGGCCTCTCCAGATGACCGGATCCTGTGGGTTTTCCATCAGAAGGCTGATGGAAATAAGGCGGATACCATCTTTCGTTTCTACCGGAAGTATCATCCCTTCTGCATTCCCATAAGCTTCCTCGGTCACACCGAACATTTTCGGAATAGACGGCCCTGTAATATCAGCGTCCATAATGCCTGTCGCATACCCGGCTTTTTTCAGCGCAGCTGCCAGGGAAGCGGTCACAAACGATTTGCCAACACCTCCCTTACCACTGACAATACCGATCACTTTTTTAATTTTAGAATATTTGTTTGCCGGCTCCTGCATACTCTGCGGACCCTGACCTGAACTGCAGTTTGCGCGCTGCTCTGATGAACAACTGGATGCACTTGGACATCCGCTGCACTGATTTTCTGCCATAACAATTCCTCCTGCTGCAAAATATTGTTCAAATATCTTTTTCAAACATCTTCTTCAAATATCTTGTTTGCTTCTTTCTATCTGTCTGATACGCCTCACACGATCGTCCCACCGCCCAGTACATATCCGTCTGCATACAGCACAACTGCCTGTCCAGGCGTTACCGCACGTACCGGACGGTCAAACAACAGCCGGACAGTGCTGCCGTCCTCGGAAATCCCAGCTATCCTACAGTCCTCACCCGCATGGGAATAGCGGATCTTGGCAAGCGCCCTTTGCCCAGTCACGAAATGGCTGGCAGCCATATAATTCATATGCTCCGCCGTAAGCTCTGTCACCATCAGATCTTCTTTTGAGCCAATCACAACCTCATTTGTATCCGTACGTATCTGTATGACAAATACGGGCCTGCCAAGCGCAAGCCCTAGTCCTTTACGCTGGCCGACCGTATAATGGGATATCCCCTGATGCTGCCCCAGCACTTCGCCGTCTGTGGTCACAAAGTTTCCGGCAGGCTCGCTTTTTCCGGTACTACGGCTGATAAACGCCGCGTAATCATGATCCGGCACAAAGCAGATCTCCTGACTGTCTGGCTTATCCGCAACCTTAAGCCCCGCCTGCCCGGCAATTTCGCGAACCTGCTCCTTGGTATAATCCCCAACCGGAAACAGCGTATGCGCCAGCTGCTCCTGCGTCAGATTATAAAGCGCATATGTCTGGTCCTTGCCTGTCGATACAGACGGACGCAGCGCATACCTGCCGTCTGATGTCCTGCCAAGCTGCGCGTAATGCCCGGTTGCAATGTAATCCGCGCCGATCCCGATGCTGCGCTGCAGCAGGGCTTCCCATTTAATATAACGGTTGCAGGCAATACAAGGATTCGGCGTCCTGCCCAGACGATATTCCCTGATAAAATAGTCAATAACGTGCGTCTGAAACTCCCCGCGGAAATTCATCACATAATAGGGGATCTCAAGCTGCGCAGCCACACGCCGGGCGTCCTCTATGGCGCTCAGACCACAGCAGCCGCCTTCCAGATCCGGCTGCTGCGCATCCGCTTCCTGCCAGATCTGCATCGTAACGCCGATCACATCATAGCCCTGCTCCTTTAATAAATAGGCTGCCACAGAAGAATCCACACCGCCGGACATACCAACTACAACTTTTTCTTTCATATCAAAGCTATCCTTTCCAGCGGAGCGGTTCCTATAACATCCCCACCGCTGCCTGGAGCACTAATCATCCGCTTCCACTGGTTCTTCGGAAATATCATCCTTTGGCGGCTGCAGCCCTTCGATTTCAATCTGGTTTTTCTGCGCATAATCCCAAAGCGCCGCGTGGATCGCTTCTTCAGCCAGCAAGGAACAGTGCACCTTGACCGGAGGAAGCCCGTCCAGCGCTTCCATCACCGCCTTATTCGTTACCTGGAGCGCTTCATAGATCGTTTTTCCTTTTACAAGCTCAGTCGCCATGCTGCTCGTCGCCACCGCTGCACCGCAGCCAAACGTTTTGAATTTGCATTCCTTAATGACTTTTGTCTCCTCGTCGATATCAAGATAAATTCTCATAATATCGCCGCATTTTGCGTTTCCAACCGTACCTACGCCGCTGGCGTCCGCAATCTCGCCGACATTTCTCGGATTGTTAAAATGATCCATTACTTTTTCACTATACATACAATGTACCGAACGTCTGACTCGCTGACGTTCTACCTCCTTACTTTTATTCTGTCTGGCTTTTTACAAAATCCTCGTACAATGGCGACATACTTCTCAGCCTCTCTACAACAGCCTTGATACTGTCCGCCACATAATCCACATCCTCCAGCGTCGTCTGCTCCGATAACGTCAGCCGCAGCGATCCATGCGCAATCTCATGCGGCAGGCCGATCGCCAGCAGTACATGAGACGGATCCAGAGAACCGGACGTACACGCAGAACCGCTGGACGCGCAGATCCCTCTTTGATCCAGCATGATCAGCAGCGATTCTCCCTCAATAAACCGGAAACAGAAATTTGCGTTATTCGGCAGCCGCTGCTCTGGATGCCCGTTCAGACGGGAATATGGAACCTCCTCCAGCACCCGTTTGATCAAATGATCCCTGACAACCGCGATTTTCTCTGCGCTTTCCTGCATCTGTGCCACCGCAAGCTCCGCCGCTTTTGCCATACCGACAATCCCAGGAACGTTGCTTGTGCCTGCTCTCCTGGCGCGCTCCTGCGCCCCGCCGTGTACATAAGCGCCGAGCTTGACGCTGTTTCTCATATAGAAAAAGCCTACTCCCTTCGGCCCGTAAAATTTATGCGCGCTGGCACTTAACAGATCAATGTTCAGCTCGTCCACCTGGATCGGCAGATGGCCGAACGCCTGCACCGCATCCGTATGGAACAGCACGCCGTGTTTTTTTGCAACTGCCCCAATCTCTCGGATCGGTTCAACCGTACCAATCTCATTATTTGCAAACATGATGCTGATCAAGATCGTATCCGGACGGATCGCTTGTTCCAGCTGCTCTACGCTGATCATCCCATTTTCGTCCACATCAAGATACGTGATCTCGCAGCCCTTTTTCTCCAGATATTCACACGTATGCAGTACCGCGTGGTGCTCGATCTTCGTCGTAATGATATGCTTCCCCTTAGACGCAAACGCCTCTGCACAGCCTTTGATCGCCCAGTTGTCACTCTCGCTGCCCCCGGCGGTAAAATAAATCTCATTCGCCTTCGCCCCAAGCAGACCTGCGATCGTCTCCCTTGCTTCGTCAACTGCTTTTTTGCTCTGCTGCGCAAACGTATAAACGCTGTTTGGATTACTGTAATTCTCCATGAAATACGGCTTCATCGCTTCAAAGGCTTCCGGCCTGAGCGCTGTCGTCGCCGCATTATCAAGATATATCAGCTTTTCCATCGGTGAAATTCCTCCTTAATTTATATCCTAGTATTCCCGTAGGAATATAGTAGTAAATAGCGATAAAAAAACAAGAAACTGTATTGCTACGTTCCCCTAATCCAACAATTCATAATCGTTCTGTAAGACATACTCATTATAACGCATTCACTTGAAATGTCAATTCTTTTCTCACAAATTTTACGCTGCTCGTTCTATTTCGCGTAACCAGCCTCAAGCGAAAAGCGGCGTTTTCGCTCTCCCGTTCCTTAAGCGTGGGCATATCGCCTTGAAACTGCATCAAATAAGCATTCTTGGCAGGCCCGCCATCCGTGTGAAGCTCCTAGACAACAATCTTTGCAGGAAATTCCTTTGTATTTCCCGGTGAACGCCCCGTTTTCCTTAAAAAGCTCTTTTGCCGATTACCGGGTATGTGCGCTGGATCTAAGCACTGGCGAAGAAATTCCGTTTACGCTGAATTGCGCAGACCATACAGTCTTTGCCTCCATCCACTGTGGATAACGAGGACGTCTTGCTGATCTTGGAAAAAAATAGATAGAATTACAGCCGTTCCGTCAGCTGGGTATTTGCAAATTACCCACTCTGACGAAACGGCTGTCTTTCATTTTTCTTATTTGGACACCGCCTGGCGCATCCGCGTAATATTCTCTTCCATCGCCCTTAAATAACTGTCTGCACGGTAATCTCCCCGCACGCACGTATCCAGATAAATGACTCCGATATCCGTTTCCTTTTGCAGCGTCTCACACATCCTTTTTCCATACAGCTCCTCCGCTAAAATAACGCGTACCTCCTGCGTACGGATCTGGCGCAGTACATCCGCCACTTCTCCGGCGCTCACCTGCCGCTCCTCGTCTAAGTCCATGCCTCCGCACACCGTCATACCATAATCCTGCGCCATATAGGCAAACGCTTCGTGAAAGATCAGTATCTTTTCTCCAGCCGTTTCCTGCGCTGCTTCCTGCTGCTTTTCATACAGCTCGTCCAGCTGACAGAGATACTGTTCTCTGTTCTTTTCGTAGCTATCCGCATGAGCTGCATCCAGCTTTGCCAGCTTGTCCGCGATCGTACGCACTTGTATGCGGTGCTCTGAAATGCTCATCCAGGCGTGCGCATTATCATCCAGCAGCGCAGTATGTTCGCTTGCATTAATAATCGCAAGCTTTGGATACTGCGCGGCGACATCTGCTAAAAAGCTCTCGATGCCACCACCGTTTACAATCAAAACGTCTGCAGCCGAAAGCCTGCGCATATCCTCTGTCGTCAGCTGGTAGTCGTGCATACATCCAGTCTGCGGCTCGCTCAGGTTTTCAAGCGTCACGCCTTCGCAGTCACCGACAATATTTTTCGCCGCAATATACATCGGATAAAAAGAGGTTATGACCGAAAATGTCTCCCGGCTGTGCTCTGCAAGGCCGTCCTGCACAGAAGCGCCGGTTTCTTTTCCGGTATTGTCAGCGGCTTTTTGTATGTTATTTTCTGTATCGCGCGCAGCGCGGACATAAAGATTCGTCAGTAAAATACTTGCAAGCGCCATTACGAGCAACAAAGCCGCGGCAAACCGATACGTCCGTTTCATGCTGTCCCCTTTCGACCGTCATCAGAACCGTCCGGCTCTGTCCATCCGACCAGTGCGTCCATGATCTGCCAGATTTCCTCGCGTCCCTGCTTCGTCTCTGCGGAAAACGGGATCAGCATATCATCGGCCTTTAGTCCCAGCCCTTCCCGCACCTCTTTCACACACTTTTGCACCTGGCTGCGTTTTAATTTATCCAGCTTGGTCGCGATAATGATTGGGCGATAACCTTGGTGCACGATCCATTCGTACATTGTCTGATCGTTCGCTGACGGCTTGTGGCGGATATCCACAAGCAGAAAAACTGCTTTTAACTGTTTGGATCTGTGCAGATAGCGTTCGATCATTTTGCCCCATTTGGCCTTTTCCGATTCCGGCACCTTCGCAAAGCCGTATCCCGGAAGGTCAACCAGATACATATCGTTGTTGATCTTATAAAAATTGATCGTCTGTGTTTTCCCTGGCTGCGAAGATGTACGTGCCAGCGATTTGCGGTTCATCAGCGCGTTGATCAGGGATGATTTTCCGACGTTTGATTTTCCGGCAAACGCGATCTCCGGCAGCAGATTTTCCGGCACCTTGCTCGTAACCCCGCAGACCATTTCTAACTCTACATTTTTAATTACCATTTAATTTTATATCTACTCCTTTCCCTGAGACTCCCGCTCACATTTCTAACAATCGCAGCAGTCCCAGGCTTCCTTACTTTTCACCTCGTACAAATGCAGCGTCCAGTACTTCCCGTATTTGCTCCACCAGCAGGATCTTCATCCCTTTTGTAATCTCATCCGCAATTTCCGACAGATCCTTCTCATTTCTTTTCGGCACGCAGACCGTTTTAATGCCCGCGTTTTTCGCTGCGAGAAGCTTTTCTTTCAGACCTCCGATCGGAAGCACGCGGCCGCGCAGCGTAATCTCTCCGGTCATCGCGATATCAGCGCGCACCAGAATACCCGTTACAGCCGACAGCAGCGCTACCGCCATCGTGATCCCGGCGGACGGCCCATCCTTCGGCGTCGCGCCTTCCGGAATATGAATATGAAAATCATGCTTTGTAAAATAATCATTTTTAATATGATATTCCTCGCTCAGCGCACGTACGCAGCTCAGCGCCGCCATAGCGGATTCCTTCATCACGTCGCCCAGCTTTCCGGTCAGCTTCATCTCGCCCTTACCTGGCATACAGTTTACCTCGACCTCCAGCGTCACGCCGCCAACGCTCGTCCATGCAAGCCCTCGGACAATACCGACATCGTCCCTCTCATTGATCGAATCCGGCGTATAGCGCACAATCCCCAGATATTTCTCCAGATTGCCGCCAGTAACGCGCACGCTCCCCTGCTCCTTTTCATAAATGATACGGGCCGCCTTACGGCAGACCGCGCCGATCTTGCGCTCCAAATTCCGCACGCCCGCTTCTTTTGTATAGCCGCTGATCATACGGGCCAGCGCCTTGTCGCTGATGGAAAGCTGGTCTTTTTTCAGACCGTTCTTCTTCATCTGCTTGGCAACAAGATGCTCCTTTGCGATATGCAGCTTTTCATTTTCCGTATAGCTGGACACCTCGATCAGCTCCATACGATCCAGCAGCGGCCTTGGAATATTCCCGGCGTCATTTGCCGTCGCGACAAACAGCACTTCTGACAGGTCAACCGGAACCTCCACGTAATGATCGCAAAAGCGGCTGTTTTGTTCACTATCCAGCACCTCTAAAAGCGCAGACGCCGGATCTCCCTTAAAATCGCTTCCCAGTTTGTCGATCTCATCCAGCAGCATCAGCGGGTTATTCACCCCCGCGCTTTTCAGTCCGGCAATAATGCGCCCTGGCATCGCGCCCACATAAGTCTTTCTGTGTCCGCGTATTTCCGCCTCATCACGCACGCCGCCCAAACAGATACGAACATATTTTTTGTCAAGTGCAGACGCGACGGATTTTGCGATGCTCGTCTTTCCGGTACCAGGAGGGCCGACCAGACAGATGATCGGGCTATCGCCCTTGCTTGTCAGGTTGCGTACCGCCAAAAACTCCAGCACCCGCTCTTTCACCTTTTCCATGCCATAATGATCCGCATTTAAGATGCGTTCCGCGTTTTTAATGTCCCGATTATCCTTCGAGCCTTTTTTCCACGGCAGCTCCAGCAGCGTCTCGATATAGCCGCGTATGACTGCGCTTTCCGAAGAGCTGACCGGAAGGTTTTGGAACCGGTTGATCTCTTCGTATAATTTATCTTTAATTTCCTGATCAGCCTTTAATTTATCAGTTTTTGTTCGAAATTTTTCGATATCTGTATCTGTATTGGACTCGCCTAGCTCTTGGCGTATCAGCTGCAGCTGCTCACGCAGGATATATTCCCGCTGATTTTTATCTACAGCGCTTTTTAATTTTTTCTGAAAATCGTTGCGTATCGCAATAACCTCCAGCTCGTTAAGCAGGATCTCCATAAATGTTTCATAACGCTCCATCAGATTGACGGCAGATAAAATACGCTGCTTATGCTCATAATGCAGCGGCAGATTGTTTGCCGCCAAATCGATCATAATCTCGACATTTCGCGTTTCTTCAATCTGCTTTAAAAAATCCCGTCCAGTGCGCGGATTGAGCTGACAGTATTTGTAGATCGTATCCTTCATGCTCATCAGCATCGCTTCCAGCGCCTGCGGCATCACCTCGCCGACAGCTTCTTCATCATAGCGGAGCACCTGCATCATATAATAGTCTGTCTGTTCTAAAATTTCCTGCAGCCCAGCACGCTCCAACCCCTCCACAAGAACACGCACGATGTTATTCGGCATTTTGATCAGCTGCTTGATCTTCGCAATTACGCCGACTTCGTAAAAATCCTCCTGCACCGGCTCGTCTGCCTCGTTATTTTTCAATGTGATCAAAAACACTTCTTCATTCTTATTCATGGCCTCTTCCACCGCATGGATAGAATGCGGCCTGCTGATATCAAAATGAATAATCATGCCCGGAAGTACCACCATCCTGCGAAGGGAAACCGCAGGCATTATCTTCATAATTTCGCACATTTGTCTAACTCCTTTATTTTATCATAAGATACCAGACTGTAACAAAAAAGGAGAGCCTTCTGGTTCTCCTTTTTCTGACACGCCAGGCAGTCTTACGCGCTTTTATATTCAATCAGCGGCTCCCCGGTCTTATCTACCGCGTCCTTGGTAATCGTACACTTGCGTATCATATCATCTGATGGGATCCGATACATCAGCTCCATCAGTGTACTTTCCATAATCGCGCGCAATCCTCTCGCTCCAGTCTTACGCTCCAGCGATTTATCTGCGATCGCGTCAATCGCTTCCTCATGAAATTCCAGCTCGATACCGTCTAATTCAAACAGCTTGCAGTACTGCTTGATCAAGGAATTTTTTGGCTCTGTCAAGATACGCTTTAACGCTGTCCTGTCCAGAGACTCCAGGGAAACCATTACCGGCACACGGCCGACAAATTCCGGAATCAGCCCGAATTTTACCAAATCCTGCGGCATCGTCTGCTTTAACGCTTCCCCAACGCTGCGTTTGGAAATCTCAGAGATTTCCGCGTTAAAGCCGATGGACTTTTTGTCCATACGCGTCTCAATAATCTTTTCCAGCCCGTCAAATGCGCCGCCGCATAAAAACAGGATATTGGTCGTATCAATCTGGATCAGTTCCTGCTGCGGATGCTTTCTGCCGCCCTGCGGAGGCACGGACGCATTTGTCCCTTCCAGGATCTTTAACAGCGCCTGCTGCACGCCTTCGCCGGATACATCCCTCGTAATCGATACGTTTTCTGACTTTTTCGTGATCTTATCTATTTCATCAATGTAAATGATACCATATTGTGCACGTTCCACATCGTACTCTGCCGCTTGGATCAATTTCAGCAGAATATTTTCTACGTCCTCTCCGACATAGCCTGCTTCGGTCAATGTCGTCGCATCCGCAATGGCAAACGGCACATTCAAAATACGCGCCAGGGTTTGCGCGAGCAGCGTCTTACCAGACCCGGTAGGACCGAGCATGAGGATATTGCTCTTTTGCAATTCTACATCGTCTAACTGCGCATCCGCAAGAATCCGTTTGTAATGATTATAAACTGCAACGGATAATACCTTTTTTGCTTCATCCTGACCGATGACATATTCATCCAAAAAAGCCTTGAGCTTCTCTGGTTTTTGAAGATTGATCTCAAACGGGGTTCCGATTTCTTCGACATCCATATCCATGTCCATTTCCGCTTCTTCCCGCGCAAGCTCCTCTTCAATGATCTCAGAACAAATATCCACGCACTCATCGCAGATATATGCCCCGTTCGGTCCGGCAATCAGCTTTCGTACCTGCTCCTGCGACTTACCGCAGAAGGAACACCTTACCTTGCTGTCGCTGATCTTGCCTGGCATCATTTCACCCCTTTTTAACCTGTACTTACTCACGATTCGTCACTATACTGTCTATGAGACCATAATCCAGAGCTTCCTGCGCGTCCATAAAATGATCCCGTTCTGTGTCCTGCGCAACAATCTCTACCGGCTTGCCTGTATTCGCCGCCAGCATCTCATTCAGCTTTTTCTTTGTTTTTAATATATTTTCCGCCGCAATCTGGATCTCCGTTGCCTGTCCTCTGGCTCCGCCGGACGGCTGGTGGATCATGATCTCAGCGTTCGGAAGCGCCATACGCTTTCCTTTTGCGCCGCCAGCCAGCAAAAATGCACCCATGCTTGCGGCCAGTCCGATACAGATTGTAGAAACATCGCATTTGATGTACTGCATCGTATCGTAAATCGCCAGTCCGGCTGTTACGCTGCCGCCCGGTGAATTGATATACAGATGAATATCCTTCCCAGGGTCCTCGGACTCCAGAAACAACAGCTGCGCCACCGTAAGGCTTGCCGATACGTCGTTGACCTCTTCCCCAAGAAACACGATCCTGTCTTTTAACAGGCGGGAATAAATATCATAACTGCGTTCGCCCCGGCTTGTCTGTTCTATGACATAAGGTACCAAACTCATTTGATTTCCTCCTTTATAAACCGTTTTCGCGTCTGCCGCTTTCCTATCCATCCGCAGCACAGCCGCATTTTTGCCGCTGTATGCAATGAAAACGCTTACGCCTGCTCCTCGCTGCTTTCTTCCTGCGGCTCCTGCTCAACGGTATGCTCCATAATGATCTCTACTGCTTTTTCTACCGAAAGATTTCTTTCAATGCCTTCCTGATCCTCTTCAGACAAAAATTCTTTCATCTTTTCGCCTGTCATGCCGTACATAGACGCCATCTTTTCGATCTGTTCATTGATCTCTTCCTCAGAAACTACAATATTTTCTGTCTTTGCGATCTTTTCCAGTACAAGGCTGCTCTGGATGCGCTGGACAGCCTCCGGACGCATCTGCTCTTTCATACGTTCAACCGTTGCCCCGGAAAACTTCATATACTGCTCCAGCGTCAAGCCTTGCTGTGAAATCCGGCCTTCAAATTCCTGGATCATATTTTCACACTGCATATCGATCATTGGCTCCGGAATATCCATCTGAGAAGCGTCAATGATCTTCTGTATAGCCTCATCCTCTTTCGCGCCTTTTGCAGCGTCCTCTTTGTGCTTTAACAATTTCTGCTTCGCATCCTCGCGATATTCATCCAAGGTTTCAAACTCGGAAATGTCGGAAATAAATTCGTCATTTAATTCTGGCACTTCTTTTGCCTTGATCGAATGGATCGTCACCTTAAATAATGCAGGCTTACCAGCCAGCTCTTTCGCATGGTACTCTTCTGGGAAGGTTACGTTTACTTCTGTTTCATCACCTGCGTTTTTCCCGATCAGCTGCTCCTCAAAATTATCAATAAAGGAGTGCGAGCCAATCTCCAGCGAATGGTTTTCGCCCTTGCCGCCTTCAAACGGCTTGCCATCTACAAAGCCTTCAAAATCAATAATGACTGTATCTTTATCCTGCACCGGACGGTCGGTCACATCTACCGTACGTGCGTGCATATTTCTCGTCTTTTCAAGCTCGGCGTCAACTTCCTCATCTGTCACGGAAACCTCTTTCTTTGTGACGGTTACGCCCTTATATTCTCCCAGGATAACGTCCGGCCTTACTGCTATCTCAGCGGTAAAAATAAACTCGCTGCCCTTTTCAATCTGTGTCACTTCAATATCAGGACGCGATACGATCTCCAGGCCGCTTTCATCCATCGCCTGCGGATATTCCTCGTTGATCACAATATTCGCGGCGTCATCATAAAACACCTCTGGGCCATAAACCTTCTCGATCATTGCCCGCGGTACCTTGCCTTTGCGGAAGCCCGGAATGTTGATTCTGCTTTTCTGCTTTTTATAAGCTTCCTGCATCGCCTTTTCAAACTTATCAGCGGAAACCGTAATGGTCAGCTTTGCCATATTTTTCTCTAAATTTTCCACCTGTACACTCATTCTTTTTATTTCCTCCTTAAAGCTTGTAAGAAACACGCGCCCTGCGGTTTCTCCAGCTGTTATTCCAGCTATTTACAGTCATTTATAGATTATATCACAGTGTTTTTTAAATTACCAGTATTTTTTCGGAAAAATATTTTTTGGCAAAAATCCACAAAAAACGCCTTATACCAGCAACCCCGGACGTAAAAAAAGATGCCCCAAGCTTATCGGGCACCTTTTTTCATACAGTCCGGCAGATCGCACAAGGCTTATCTGTCCGGTCTTTCCAAATGTGTCAGCAGATTACTGCTTCATCTGCTCTTCCTGTCTCATAATCATCTTCTTTACCATCTCGCCGCCGATAGAACCAGCCTCGCGGGATGTCAGATCACCATTGTAGCCATCTTTTAAGTTTACACCTAATTCGGACGCTACTTCCTCTTTAAACTGTCTCATTGCTTCCTTTGCTTCTGGTACTGCCATACCTGAATTTGAATTTTTTGAGCTTGACATATTCATCTACCTCCATATTTGTCTTTATTCATCAATAACAGAAGAGTTCTTTCCGCTATCTGATGTTAGTATGGAACAATCGGCAGCATTTATGAATGGTAAGTTCTGGAATCGTATGTTATAATTACAGCAGGCCGCATGATTCCGAATGCCGGTCCGCGCGGCAGACTAGACTGCCGCAAACTATAATTCAGGAGGTATTCATATGAAACCAAACAAAAAACATACGCTCTTTGCCCTTTTCGCCGCGCTGTGCCTGTGCTTTGCTTCTATCAGTATCAGCGCCAGCCCGCAGTCCGCAGCCGCGCAAACAGCAGAAACAGCAGGCTATACTGCTTTTGGAGACAGTATCGCTGCCGGATATGGCCTGGACGGCTATTCTCATGACCAGCAAGCCGCTCCTTCCGACAGCTATCAGACGCTTACAGCCAGATTTCTGCATACGCAGCCGCATAATTATGCCGTTTCCGGCTCTGACAGCACCGATTGTATCGAGCTGCTCAGATCCGGCACGGCAGACGACGACCTTGCCGCTGCCGACATCATTACGCTTTCCATCGGCTCGAATGACCTGCTGCTGCCGTTTATCCAGATCGTCTTGGATCATTTCCAGATCGACCAGACGCAGCTTGACCCTTCTGCCATAGAAAAACAGCTGCAAGACGGCTTTTCCATGCCGCAGCTCGATCCGTCCAAAATGGCGGAATATTACAAACAGGCGCAGCTTCTGCTGGACAAGCTGTCTGACCATACTGAGCTCCACGCGCAGGCCGCGGCCTTTCCGCAGCAGCTTCAGACCATTCTTTCCATCCTGCATGAAAAAGCGCCGGATGCGGAAATTTACGTCACAAACGTCTACAATCCTTTTGCATCTCTTCCAAAGATCGGAGAGCTGGCAGACATTTACATCCAAGAGATCAACCAGGCTTTTTCCGCAGATGCACCGGATTATACCTTGATCGATCTATATACGCCGTTCCAGGCCAAAGAGCTGACCAACGTGCATATCGATCTCACACAGCCTTCCAGCATGAGCCTGGACCCGCACCCTTCTGTACAAGGGCATACTGTCATCGCACAGTTGATCACGAAAGCCCTTTCGGATGCACACGCGCCGAAAGCAGCATCCTTACGTTCACTATCTGCCAGCAGCAAAAAAAAGCTGACCGTAAAGCTCAAGCTGCCTTCAGACGCTGACAACTGCCAGATCTTGTATGCAACTGCCAAAAACGGAAGCTATAAGGTGCTCGGAACTACGGAAAAGCAAACGTTCCAGACAAGTTCAAAAAAACTAAAGACAGGAAAAACCTACTATATTAAATTGCGAAGCTGCCGGACCTACAAAGGCGTTGTTTATTATGGAAAGGACAGCAGCACAAAAAAGATCACTATGAAGTGATCCATAAAACATTGTATCTATTCTATTTGTTCTATTTGTTTATTTGGATTTTTTTATTCTTGAATTACGATCTTATGGTCTGTGCAGGAAATGCTCATTAGGGCATACCCTGTGCAGACCTAAGTGAACTATTATGACAGTTTCTTCTTTTTTTCATTCAAACACACTATCGCCTCATTTAGACGGTTATTGCCAGTACTACAGCAAACTTTATTTGATTTGCGTTTCCCAAGGAACTGTTTGGGACAGGATTTCCATGTCAAACAGCCTAGTGTGGTGACCCGCTGGTATCATATAGTTGATTTTGTTCATAGTAGACAAACAAATTTGAAAAGTTCGCTGTAGTACTTGGTTTACGCCTTTGCACACCGTAATACTAATATACGATCCCTTTGCGCACATCCGCCACTACATCTGCATCCGTCAGCTTTGCAATGATCTCCAGTGAAAAGTCAATCGACGTTCCCATTCCGCGGCTTGTAATAATATTTTCATCCACAACTGCATTCCCGCCGGCAATCACCGCTCCGGCCAGCTTGTCCTCCCAGCCTGGATGGCACGTCGCGCGCTTGCCTTGTAAAATACCGTTTGCTCCAAGCACGCTTGGCGCCGCACAGATCGCAGCCACCAGCTTTCCTTGCTGCGCAAATTTCCTGATCGTAGAAACAACGCCTGTATGTTCCCCCAGATTCGCCGTACCGACAGCGCCTCCCGGAAGGACTGCGCCGTCAAAAGTATCCATATCCGTCTCTTCATAGGTCGTGTCCGCAAAAAAAGTAATGTCGTGGGAACCGTGCACCTCCCTGCTCCCGGTGATCGATACGCTCACAACCTCGATCTTCGCACGCCGAAGCATATCCACTACCGTAAGCCCTTCAATCTCCTCACATCCATCTGCAAAAAATACTGCAATTTTACTCATGCTATGATCCTCCTATTATTTTTATTCTTTATCAATTTTTCCTTAAAGCTTGGCAACCGTTCAGATACCTTCACTGTTGCGAAGCCTGCAACACATTTTCCCAAACACTCGTTGACTTTTTTGCCGACATCCGTTATCTTCAAAAGAAAAGCATGAAGGAGTGTCTGTATGTCAAAAACAAACCTGCCAAAAACGGCACATATGGAAATCGAACGCAAATTCATCCCCAAGCAGCTTCCGGCGCATTTAGAGCAATATCCTTACCATGAGATCGAGCAAGGATATCTTTGCACAGATCCAACCGTACGCATACGCAAAATGGATGATACTTACTTTCTTACCTGCAAAACCGCGGGCCTGATGGCGCACCAGGAATACGAAATACCGCTTTCCGCGCAGGCCTACCAACATTTACGTCAAAAGGCAGACGGCATTTTGATCACTAAGCGCAGATATTTCATACCACTGGACGCTGCCCTTACGATCGAGCTCGATATTTTCCACGGCAGTCTGGAAGGCGTCACTCTGGCGGAGGTGGAATTTCCCTCTGTCGAAGCCGCAGATGCCTTTATCCCGCCGGAATGGTTCGGCGAGGACGTCACTTACGACAGCCGTTATCATAACAGCGAAATGAGCAAAGGCTCGCTCATACATCATCCAGCCTGCTCTTCCTAACGAAAACGGCTGATCTCATATTTCTGTCTGGTCAATATGATATTGCGCAGCTGGTGAAAACGGTCATTCAGCTCGCCTTCCGGGATCACCACATCCAGCACCACCGCAATATCATCGATCAGACGGTCTGTGATATCATTTTGAATCTCATTCAATACCTGAAATTTTTCCTCATACGTATTCGCTTCCAAAAACTTCATCAGGCAAGGATTTGCCCGAAGTTCCTCTGTAGCGCTTTCGTGCCTCCCTGTCTTTCGAAACATTTCCCTGCGCTGCTCTCGCTCTTCCATCTGGCGACGCCGCCTTTCATCGTAATAAGTCCCCTGTCCATAGGCAGATGTATCCATCACATTCTGACGCAGAGCCCGTTTCGACTCAGCCGGAGACTGCGTACGTGGTCGAAGCTGCTGGCGGGTATAGCTCGACTGCTGCTTGCCATTGTCATTATCTACTGTATGCCATTCAGACTTATCCATGCCGCCTGTCTGTTGCTCTGATCTGTCCAGCCCCTCATCTGATTGACGCTGCGGGTCACCCAGGTTCCCGTCTGATTGGCATTTTGGATCATTCAGGCTTTCGCCTGATTGGCGTTTTGGATCATTCAGGCTTTCGCCTAATTGGCGCTTTGGCTTTAGCCCAAACTGATGTTCAGATTCCCTCGTCCTTCCAACAGACTGATAATCTGCTCCGCCCATCTCCCTGTCAGACTGGTTCTCTGCCTTATCTATTTTTTCAAACAGACATTGACCATCCTCTCCTTCTCCTGCAAACTGAACCAACGGCCTTACATAAACGCCATAATCGCCGTACAAGGCTTGGTAAATAATAAGCTTTTCACCTGTTTGCGCATCTGTCGCAGCAGCAACAATCTGATAAATATGATTTGTTAAATCTCTATATAACTCCCCTGTTCCTGGTATCCTGTTCATCTGCCCTGCTTCTTTCTTTGTTTAGTCATTAGCGGCTTACCCGTGTTAAGCCTTAGCCTTTAGGATTTTCACCTTACATACTTTTTTCAGCATTGTACCATCGCTTGTTGTCGCTGTGATCTTCACTGTTTTTCCTACGCCGGCCTTTTTTACCTTCACAACTCCTTTTGCTGATACAGATGCGTAAGCTGGATTGCTGGAACTCCAGATCACGCCTGTATTTGTAGCATTCTGCGGAAGGATCGTTGCCGCAAGCTGCAGCGTGTTCCCATAACGGACATTTGCGGTCGTTTTATTCAGCTTCAACCCGGATGCCTGCACAATAACCCTCGACAGGTCTAAAATGCCTCCCGTCACACAAGCATTTTCGATCGCATCCACATTGCGCGTACAGCGCATCAGCAGATTTCGCAGCTCTGCGGCTCCGCTCGCAGGATTAACGCTGCGCAGTACCGCTGCAGCCCCGGTTACCATCGGTGCAGCCATAGAGGAACCCGACATCAGATCGCGTTTTTCAAATTGAGAAGTGTCCGGATCTGCATAAGATACCGCGATATTATCAATATAATACGTCGTGGGCCTTGTTTTATTCGTTGTGATCCCAATTAATGCAAGATATGTTCTGCCGCCTGCCGTCACAAATCGGGATTCTTCGGGTGTGCTCACCTTTTCCACAGATTCCCAGGCCGGCACGCCGCCCCCATCATTGTCCGCCATCATACAGCTGACATAATACGTCTTATCTGTATCCAGTCCCCAGTCCGTAACATCCAAGTAAATAAATCCCGCCTGCTCCACACCATTTTTAAACAAGCTGTCGTCCGCCGCTTTCGGCGCCCCAAACCTCCGGTTGTAATTCACCGTATATTCCAAACACCCATCCGACTGATCCGAAAATCCCATTTCCTGCTCATGACTCAGCTTTACTGTATAATCCGTCTCCAATCCCGCAATCCCAGACGCTTGCTTAAAATCTTCGATGCTTTCCACCGTATTATAATAGGAAGTCATTTGCTCCCGCTTCTCCTTTGTCCAAAGCTGCGGCAAAAACTTCGCCTGATGTACCGTAGACACAATATTCGACCCTGGCGCAAACAGATCCACCTGCGTATTCCCATAATCTGAAAAATACACCCGCTCATCATTCTCGTCACTTGCTCCGGCCACTACCACGTATTTGCTTTTCAGATCATATGGCACCGTACGCATCGAAGAAGGCACCGCATCCCAGTCCACGGCGTCATTTCCCGCCGCAAACACCGTCAGCGCACCATTTGCCCCCATTTTGTCGATCAGAGTATTCAAAATAGCGCCCGAATCCCGGCTGCCGCCCCAGGAGCAGTTTACCGCAGCCACCTGCACCCCAAGCTGCTGCGCGCGCACAATATATTCAAATGCCCGCACCGCTCCAGCCACATCAAAAACATCAGAATCGTCCTTGACTACCTTTAACGCCATGATCTTTGCATTACTGATCCCTGTAATACCATCCGCATCGTCCGGCTGCGCGGCGATCACACCTGCACAATGCGTCCCATGTCCGTCCGTATCCATTGGATCATCATCTTCATTTGCAAAATCATACCCATAGGTCCCTTCCAGCCCTTTCGACTGATATGGATTAACCCACATCGAATCCCGCAGATCCTCATTTGTATAATCCACCCCGGTATCGATCAGCGCCACAACCGGCTGCATCGACGGCTTCGCATCCATCTGCGAATAGCCGATACCCTCGCTCTTTGTCTGCAGCGCTCCGCCGCCATCCAGATACCACTGATAATCTGACTGCGTACCGTCCCGCTTATCACATAAATGCGCATAGCTGTTCGGCGCAACCGCATCCACATAATACTTCTTAGCCACGATCTCCATCAGCTCTTCCGTAGAATATGTATCTGAGCTGACAAGCGCAACATAATCCTTGATCTTATCAGACGGCGCATCCTGCGTCTTGCCAAACTCCCAGCATTCCTCCACCTGGATCTCCTGGTCAAAGCTTGCGACGCCTTCCTTTGTCAGGGCAGCCGCCTGCGTCGTCGACATCGAAACAAGCGCCTCCCCCTTCACATAAGTACCCTCTTCCAGCTCTGGCACCTCCACCTCTTGTACCTGCTCCTGCGCAAAAACCGCGCACGGCGCCAAGGCCGCCGAAAAAGCCGCTGCCGCCGCTAACAATCCTGCCACTATCCTTCTTCTACCCATACCGTATCCTTTCCTCCTGTTCTCAAACCGTGTTTATTTATTTAAATCCGAAAAAATTCCTGTATTTTTTTGGATATTAAGACATTTTCATCTAAAATTCACAATTAGGATACAACTGGGCAAGCAGTCCCTGGCATCCCTCAAGGATCTGCTCATACACCTCGTCAAACGCACCCGTATACCACGGGTCCTCAATGTCTCCATTATGGCCAGCAAAGCTTCGCAGCTTACTGACCTTCCCCTGCGGATCATCCCCGATCAGCCTGCTTAAATTGCGTACATTCATACGGTCCATTACAATCAAATAATCGTAGTAGCTGTAATCAGCCCTTGTGACTTGTCTGGCATGATGCCCCGCACAGGAAATCCCATGCCGGTTCAACTCCGCCCTTGCGGGAGGGTAAACCGGATTGCCGATTTCCTCTGTGCTGGTGGCGGCTGATGCGATTTCAAAGTCAGACGTTAGGTGGTATTTTTGGACTAAGTCTTTCATTACGTATTCAGCGATTGGGCTGCGGCAGATGTTGCCGTGGCATATAAATAGTATTTTTATCATGTTGCTAAAACCCTTGAAAATGCTTTGTTTTAGGAAATTCTAAGCATTTTCTGCTCCTTTCTGCTTTCTTCGTTTTCCTCATATCTTATCATAAATTATCATAGTTTTGTGTGAATTTGAGTTATAAATTGAGTTAAATTATAAATTTGTAACTCAAGGGAAAATGCTGTATTTATGCGTATATTCTCTATATAACAGATTTCCGTTTTGATTTTAACTCACAGATTTCAGCCATTTCCTTTTTAGCATCCTCATACTGTACATGAGTATATGTATTCAGAGTTACTCCTATATCGCTATGTCCCATGATGTATTGCAATGTTTTAGGATTCATACCCGACTTTGCCATGTTGCTACAAAACGTATGCCGGCATACGTGAGGAGTCACTTTTGGCATTTGTGCTTTGTGTATACTGTTGTATTTCTCTCGGATATGCTGAAAGTACTTCTCCCAGTGCAGAGCAACCATAGGTATACCATTTTTGTCGAGGTATAAAAAACCGGTTTTGCCACCAATTATCGGTTCGACCTTTGGTTTCTTCCTGTTTTGAATGATGGTTTTAAGACACTCGTACACTTCATCTGCCATCGGAATTTCCCTTGTGCCGCACGAAGTTTTTGTGTCCTCAATCACATACTGCATATCCCTTGTCCTCTGTAGTTGGTGGTCTATTATTATTTTTCGATTTTTCATATCCAAATCAGAAAGGGTTAAGCCGACAAACTCCGAAATCCTCATTCCGGTATTAAAAAGAATAAAAATACCTTCATAGTATTTACAGAAATGCTTGTCATTCTTCACAAACTCCAAAAACTGCAGCTCCTGCTTTTTTGTGATTGCCTCTCTCGTCACGCTATCATTGACGACAACTGTAGCAAGCTGGAATTCAAACGGATTTTTCACAAGAAAATCATCATCAACCGCCATTTGGAATGCTGGACGAATAACGCCACGGATAGAATGTATGGAACTGTAACCTCTGCCGTCCTTCTGCAATTTAATCAGCCACGCTTTAGCGTCCGACAGCTTAACCTTATCAATCCGTTTCGTCCCAAATTCCTCTTTTTTAATTATATTGATAACAAAATTATAGTTTGCCTGCGTATTGTGCCTGACTCCCGTCTTTTGTGATATATACTTTTCGACAAGCTGCAGGACGGTCATATTTCCGCCACAAGGCGCAATGCCGCTGTTCAAATCCGCTGCTATCTGTTTTTCTTTTTCACGCAGTGATAAATCCTTGCGTTTTCCACTTGGCGTTTTGTCAGATGGGAGCAGTTTCCAGCTATATACTGCCTTTCTCTCTCCTAAAATATTTGTATACTGATACCTATACCTCCCATCCTTTCCCTGTGTTTCCCCGTCATTCAGCACACGACCTTTACTATCTTTTCTTCGTTTCATATTCGCTCCTTTCTGTACAAAAAGAGCATTGCAAGTAAGACAAATATACCACAAGCAACGCCCTTTTTCAATCTCTTTGATAACTTATAATAGGATATGACAACTTATATAGCGTCAACACTTTCCAGATACTTTTCAAGTCCTTTTCTTTTAATCATGGTTTTTGTCCCGTTTTTTAAAATAAAATCATATTCACCCTCTCGTAATCTTCCTCTAAGCGTTGTTTCACTGATACCGCTATATGCAGCGGCTTCTTCCACAGTCAGTAGTATTTTATCTTTTATTTCAACCCTGATTTCTTTCATTTCCCGTTATCCTCCTTCTCCTTTTTATATCTCCTTGCGCCCTGATTCGCTTGCTTTGTCTGCTCTCTTTCTGCGGTAATCTTCCATGGCTCTTTTACATTCCTCTATTGCACCTATTTCTCTATACTTTTTTAATTCTAACGCCCCTCCATCCCTATATTCTTTAAGCATATCTTGAATTTCGTCAAATCCTTCAATTTTGCATGATTGCATTTTGATACCTCCATATTCATATCGCGTTCAGAAAAATACACGCTATTCATGCTCTTTTATGTACCTTTTCGCCCCTGCATTACTCCGCTTTGTCTGCTCCCTGCCGAAATCAGCCACCTTTATTCGGTCATACTGCGGCTGCAAATCGTTCTGTTTGCAGAAATCGTTGTATGCCTTGTTTTTCTGTGTCAGTTGGTATGCCATTCGGTCATAATCCCTCTGCAATATCTCCTTAACGTCCGTTTCTGCCACTCCTGCAATTTCCTGCTCCTTAACAATCAGCTTGCGTTTCCATGCCCGCAGGCTCCGCTCCATTGCACGCTGTTTCTGCTGAAGCTCGTAGCGTTTTCTGTTTTCCTCACTGTCTATTTTCAGATTTCCGTTTTCGTCCACATAGGGATTGCGTAAGCGCTTATCCCAAGGCTTGTGTGAGTGGCGGCAATTATACCCATGCAATCCAAGCGGATTTTTAACGGATCCGGATCCGCTTTGTGGGTCTATGTCATATCCAGTAGAATCCAGCAAATTAGGATAACCCTTTTCGGATCCTCTTATCCGGTAAACTTTCCCTTGCCAGTCTGTATGAGAAGCAAGTGCCGGCTGTCCTTTCTGCGCCACTCTCGCCCCTAAATGCGCCGATACAAGGACATACTCAATTCCACCCTCAACTATGTATTGATTCGTCACTTGCGCCGCCGTCTGATTCATGGAAGTGACAACGCAACACCGCACCGCCGCTTCCAGTGTCCGGCGCGCTCCGCTCGGATAGTCCACATAGATTCCACGTCCGGCATGCCTATCCAAAATATCACACACCGCCGCCGAATAGCTTTGCACTCCTGCCGCCACTCGCAAATCAGCTTCGTCAAGCATATTGATAAGGTCAATTTGTGATTGCTTCATAGTTGTGCGTGTGAGGTTTGTCAGTTCCCCAAGGCTTTTCTTAAATTCAGCATCCATAACACGGATTACAGCGGCATTTTTAAGCGGATTGGATAATTCTATGCCTAACTGCCCTAAAGTCGCTCTGTCATCCTCCCATGAGGTCAGAACAGCGTCTTGCAGGAGGGAGCGGAGTTCTTTCTGTGTCAGCCCTGTTAATTTCCGCAATTTCTGCTCAATCGCCGCTTGGCTCTCTCCCATCTGCTTTAGTTTCCAAATAAGCCGGTCAGCAGTTGCGGTCATTTCCCCGGCGGAGAGTAGGCGTCGGGTTATGTCTTTGAGGATAAAGTTTTCAAGTTGGCGGTATAACTCTAGCAATCTATCCTCTTTGTTTGTGAAGTAGTCTGGTGACAGCATTGCAACCCCCTAATGAATTTTCAACAAGTGGTATGTTGAGTCTTGAATTTATAAGGGAACTTTGAAAGTTTTGTGCTTTTGCAAATTCCAATTCCGCTATTCTTTGCTCGCATTCTGCAACAGCGACTTTTCTTAGCAAATCTATTGCATACTGCACTCCATCTCCATATCCGTCATAATATTGTGGTGAATCTGATTCCATTATTTTGTCATCTGCTTCATCAGCTTCTCTCTCAAGCTGTGAAATTATAGGCATTAAATCCACTCCCTACTCCCTTCCCACTGTCCTCTTGACTAAATCTATCCATTCCTGCTTGTGTTGTTGCTTTGCCTTTTCAAACCAATGGTCGCCTGTTCCTGCGGTGTGGTATGTAAGAGGTTGTCCTGTCGGATGCTTGCTTGGCGGCGAGTACCAGCCTGTTATATTTCCACCCGCGTCCCTTATTGGGATATTCGGGCCATATACCTTACCTTCATACTGATAATGTGCATAAGGCGTGTTATACTCAATCTCTCCACCATATATCCCCTGTGGATAGTTCACGCTGTTTCGGAGCGCTCCCTGCTGGAATGGTATCAGAGGGTCGCAGTCGGCGACTACCTGCATATTCAAAAGTTTCTGACATTCCCTTAGATTGCGCCGCAACCTTGCATCGCTTATATCAATATCAACATTCCCTATGTGCTGTCTGATTCTCATAAAATCACGCTTTCTAACAGTTATTCCGGCAATGATACAATTTGATTCTGCTCACAATCATAGCCGGACTATTTGCTTTTCTGTACCATTTCGGCGGTCGGCGCAAAAACCGCTCATGTTCTTTAATCTTTTCAAATGCTTTCCGCAAGGCTTCTGTCAACTTCTCTATCTGCTCTGCAATCGGTGTCCATGCTTCTATAATTTTGTCTACCATTTCTTGTAATGTCATTCCCTATTCCTCCCTAAACAATCCTTCCTGCGTCTCATTCGCCCGGCTTTCTTCAACAGCCTCCTGCACCATCTGCTTTGCCTCTTCCTCTGTATATCCCCTATGCAGCACAAGCCATTTCCACTTTGCCATATATCCCTGATTGGCAAGCTGCAAATCCATAGCTGCATCTTCTTCCTCGTTTTTCAGTAGATCGGCAAAAGAGCAGAACAGTTCATAGTTTCCATTATCCGAAATCGGCACATCACCGTTAATTACGAGCATAGCATTGATGATATACGCTATGTCATGGATAGCGCCCACACGCCCGTCTCCGTTGGAATTAGGCTTGTCCAGCACATCACGGTATGATAATGCTGTATCAGCTGTTCTTTTCTGGGTGACACGTACCTGTGTTGCCGTGGTTGCCTGTATGGATTGCCCATCAAAGACGAAATATCCGGGGTCAAATCCACATTTGAACCCAATTACCGACAGATAGAAATTGATTCCCTCTTTCCGGCTTGTTATCTGCAATGTTGGCTGCCACTGCTCCACTGGTGAATTTCCACCGTTTAAATCCAAGCCAGTTTTGTCAATAAATTCCGGCAGCTCAATCCCATTTTGATTTGCATATATAATCGCGGACTGGTCTATCATCATCATTGGGGAAGAATTTTTTGTTTCTTTCCCAAGTGTTGACATTGCAATATCCAGTGCCCGAAATTCCTCCATACAGTTCGCAAAGCAAGGTACTCCCAGGGGGCTGTCAGAATCAATAAAATTGTAAACCGGGCATTTTATGTACCTGAACAACGGCTTTTCAAGGTTCTCTGCCCAAAACTCCGGCTCAATGTCTGCCCATTTGGTCTGTGATAATGGTATCTCACGACCAACATCATCTTGATTGTCGGAGATAAATGCTTTGGTGGAAACATGATAGATTCTGACGGTTTCGCTTTCTCCTGCTTCATTCTGCCGTGTTTTGATTTCAAAACGATGCCACTCCATCTTTGTGTAAAACTTTTTCCCCTCTGAATGATAGGAAAAAAAGATTGCTGCCAATATATCCTTATTGCTGTCAAACTCCGTAACGAGGAACATATCGTTAGGAGACAAAAATTCTAATCCACGCCCTCCTACTCCTCCCCACTTGACCATCACGCCTCCCCAAAATACCATAGTATGTATATTGTCCTTTGCGTTCTGCAAGAAGTAACTGTCAATGATTTTCTGCATCTTCTCAGGCATATCTCCGCTGCGGATTCCCTGGACCTTAACATCAATATTTTGCGTTATCAGCTTCGCCCATTCCTCCGCTATGGTATTCCAAAATTCGATTGTGCGCCCGTCACTTTCCTTTAACCACGGCGGCTTCCCGCTTTCCAACTGCCCCCACAGCTTAATAGCAGCGTCCATTTCCGGCGACAGGTATGTTTCAACACCGAAAGCCTTTTCAGCGTCCGTTTTAAACAGCATTTTGAATTTCTCCTTTATCCATGTTATCAGTCCCATTTAATCACCTTTATGTTGCAGAATCACACGTTTCATAAACTTCTGTAATCTCCACGGCTTCAACCTCAAAATCAGGTTTCCACCAACTGCTATCAAAACTTGATAAAGCTTTGTTTTCACTCAAATACGTTTTAATTGCAGTATTTCCAATCTCGCTTACCTTTTTAAATTGATAGTGCCTTGCCAAGCCGCAGAAAATCTCAGTTCGGTTATTTCGCATGATTACCCATCGTTTTCTCTCTATTTTCATTTCCCCATCTCCTAACCGTTATATTCTTCCAACTCCTGCACCTGCCGCAGTTCCCTTTTATTGTTCTTGTGTGTTCGATTCCCCTTGCACCACTCACATCCGCCATGATTTCGACACGACTTCGCTATAGCTTTCGCTCCACGGTATGGCTTGCGGTGTTCTTTTCCGTGGGTGATGGATTGGCTAAGGCTCATGGTATGGCTCTGGTAGAGGTTGCCATGCGATAATCTCATGATAATGATTATTCAGAGGAAATGTCTTTCCTTTGAAATAAGCCACAAACGGACGCTGATTTTTCGCATAAACTAAATACCAACCCTTTTCTTCTGGCAGTCTATCCTTGCACGGAATCCACCCACCACCGCAATCCTCCGCTGACCGTTGCATATTTTCCGCTTTAAAATGTCGTCTTTTACATTCTTCTGTGCAAGGAATTTCTATAATATCTGCTCCTGGGCATCCGTCACAATACTCTTTCGCTTGCAGTTTGGCAGATAAGGCTTCTATGGTGTCGGCGGCTTCTCCAATTGCATCCTGAAATTCAGATTCATGCATTCCTAATTCCGAATCGTAAATCACTATGTTTGACAACTTTTTCAAATACTCTATCTGTTCGATAATACTCATTCTGTTAACCCTCCCAAAATCATTTATTTTTTATGGCCCTTTTTACTCTTTTCGCAGAATCCCAAGGATTAACCAACGCTTCAACTCCACCATGAAAATCACAGCTATCTGCTTCAATCCCATTTTTATCAAGCCATTTTGACAGTCTATGATCAGCGTCGTTAAACTGTGACGCTAAATTTGCCCTCGTATTGATAAGTTTTTCAATGTATTTTGGTATCTTCATTTTCCTATCCTCTCCTTACCACATTGGCAGATGCTTCCTGATATTATTCACCCATCAAAAATTTATGGTATTCTTCTTGTATTTGAAAAAGTCTTTCATTTGCCATTTGAACCCTGTCAATATATTCAGATGGACTTTTCGGGCAGCCAATAATGTCAATAATTTCTTTTGATAGATTGTATCTTTCAATCATTATTTCTTTTGATATTTCACGATTTATCAGACTATTTATATCAATCATATCTTTCCCTTTCTACCACATATCCATTTTAATATTTCCACCGCAACCGCCGCCGCAGGAATGTATAGCAAAAATATCTGTCACTATCCATGCAGTGGTCGAACTCCTTTATAACAGCATCCTCCGGGCTTTCCATATCCCACGAATACAGCCCGTACTCATTTATGGTCGCTTCACAATCCTCGTGATAGCTGATTATCCCTCTGTTTAGGAATGTGGTCTGCACCCGTATTCCGTCCAATACGTCATTTTCTGCACCCTTGGCAATGTACTTACTATGCTTCTTGATTGTTTCAATAAACGAAGCTGCTGACGGGTCAACGATGATAAAGGTTAATTTCCTATCCCCTATCAGCTTGCATATTTCCTGATAATGCATTTCATCATCTCGCCGGATTCCCGTTTCTTTGCTGTCATAGTAGTATTCAGATTCCTTTTGCGCCCGTTTTCCATCAAACGCCCACAATCCAGCAGCAAACGGGTTGACAGTTCCATAGTCCACAGACACAACCCATTCTTTTTCCCCGGTCATGTGCTTGT
>CAJUIL010000010.1 GCA_910586225.1 uncultured Eubacterium sp.
AAACAGGCGGGAAGCCTTGGGAATTCTTTCTTAAACCGTTCCATCAGCCTGTAACAAGCCTTTCTTTCACAGTCCTGTTTTTCCGCTTCTTTCCCATCCGTATTTTCCACAAGTTCTGTCATAATGCTTACAATGACGTCTGGATGGAGGACAATCTTTGCTTCCAGTATAGAATAGTAATATTCCGTATATTCCTTGTCCGTCCCCTTATTGTGAACCCTGTAAAGACTTTTTTCATCCAGTTTTCTGCGGCTGCTGTAAATCTGCGTCCCGTCCACAATTATCTGCCAGTATTTCCCCCTGATCCGTGCATCTGCAAATGCACGACTGCGAACCAGCCTGTATACAAGCTGGCAGACAATATCCTGCAGTTCTTCCGGCTCCAGCTTTTCAAGATACTTATTAATCGTTTCCCAGTAAGGGATTTCATCGACAGATGCGGTTTCACCACACAATTCCCAGATGTTTTGTATTACAGTTTCAGAATTAAATTTCTGGCTTGTTTTTCTCATGCTGCTGATATTACGCGAAGCGATTTTCCATGGATTTTTGCAGGTAACAGGTCAACTTGCCTGAACTGTTACAATCATTACCGGTTTATGTAAAACCTGAAATCGATTTCCTGTTGCAGAAGGCATCCCATAATACCCATCACATACAGCAGCCAGCGTCTGATCATCTACACGTTCTGCATAGACCACTCGATGCTCTGATACTATTTTTTCCTGGAGCATCCGGTATCCTTCATATAACTTCTTCCCAATGGCTTTTTGATTCAGATCTATCATCGGATCTTCCTTCCAAACAAACACTACTTCATCCTCATTTTCCAAAGCCACGTCAAACACCTGTCTTATTTTCTGAAGCATTTTCTCTTGATACTGAATTAAACCGCTCATACTCACATGAAACAAAATCAGCTGCTTTCTTTCTCCATCCTGTTTTCGAATCAGCTGGTTCCACTCCCTCGGATATTTTTTCCCAGCATCTATCATTCTTCTTTCAAAACTGCTGTCTAAGATTGGCGAGCCAATTCCCATTATTTTCTGTTTCCAAATCTCCCTCGTATCCTCACCTGCAAATTCAGACAGCTTATCCACATATAGCTGTTTCATATTTTCAGATTGAACAATTACTTTATCTGCATTCACAACTCCGGGAACTGTGCAGTAATAGTTCATATTCCAATATTCCCGCTCATTTTCTTTCTTAAATTCCTCAACCTGAAAATAAGGGATATAAATCAGGCTTTCTGTATAATTTCTAATGACAGAAGAATAAAACTCCTTTGGGATACTTGTTACGGAGTTCCACTCATCATATGGATTCTGGATGAATATCATATCCGGATGGTGCAAAGCCAGGTCAAATTCCTGATAATCTATAACAGGAACATATTCCGGATATTCGGATAGATCGTATGCCATTTCGAGAAAACTGCCGTCATATTCTTTATAATAATATGGCAGCGGAACGACGTAAACATCACAGTCCGGCTCCGCTGCCGCCGCTTCCCATACGCTATGCAGCGCAGCCCAGTATTTTCCCCCAAAAGGCAGGAAAACAACTTCCTTTCGCTGCAGAATGAATGTTTTCGTGTCTTCTTCTATTTGTTTTCTTATCTGCTCCAGATCGGCAATCTGTTCTGATAAAGCAGCATCCTGTTTCTTTTCTTTTGCATTGTATAATTCAAACACTGCTTCACAATAGTGTTCTAATCTACGTATGATAGGATGATCTTCACCTTTGATCCGCTCGATCAAATTCCCCATTTCAATTGCGTTTTCCTGCGCTTTGATCAATGCCTCTGCCATAGGAAGCTTCGTACGTATTTCCTCATGAAGCCGTTCAAATTCGTAAAGGTGCTCCTTGATTTTATATTTATAGGACAGCGCTTCTGTATTTTTCCTTGGCTGAATATTCCGATACTGATATCTTGGTAATTGATACCCCAAAATCTTTTCAAGCTGTTCTTTCTGCGACCGAAAAAACGGATAATCATGGCCTGCCCGACTGCGTATCAGCTGCATATAATTTCCATATTTTTTTTGCAGTATCGTCTCATATCTGACCGGAAGCATGACCTCAATATTTTCAAACGGAATCCGTACTCCATCCTTATAATAATTCTGCGGGAATCCAGTATTGCCGCGGTATACAGCATGCGGTATCAGCTGCACATAATTTCCTTCCCTATCATCTTCAAAAGCCGTCATAAGCCTCTGAACCAGCTGATACAGCAGTCTCCTGCATTCCACATCCGGCAGGGAACGCTTTATTTTAACTTGACAGATTTTTTCAATTCTGCGCAGGGCTATTTCTTTTTGCTTTGGTTCTAGCTTTTTTTCCCCCAGAGAATCTGCCAGCGCAAGAATATATTCAATCACTGTCTCGCGCTGTTTTTCCTGTTCCGCATCCGAAGACATAGTATCCAATATGAATATGTCAATTCCCGCAATATAAGGAAACCCATGAAACTGTTTTAAATGTTCTTCTTCAAAACAGATTTGCGGCCTTGCTGTCACTCTTGCTAAAAAATACCAAAAATTCTCTGTACGATCCATATTCAATACAGCAAATCCCTCTGGCAATTCCTTTTGTGCCAATTGCAGAAAATGTTCATAATCTTTCCGCCGCATCATAATGTCAAAATCATCATCCCATGGAATAAATCCTCCGTGGCGCACCGCGCCAAGCATCGTTCCCCAATCCGTAAAGTATGGAATGTCATGCTTTCGGCAGATACGGTCTACTTCATGCATCACTGTCAGCTCTGCCGCCCATGCTTTCTTTATCATTGCAGGTACAAAAAAGCCTTCTCTGACCTCATCTTCAAAAAAAGAGTTTTCAAATTGCAACATCTTACTTTTCACCCATTCATAGATTCACATTTTAATAAACTAAGCTTACTTCAGCAAACTAACCTTATTTCAACAAGCTAAACTTACTTCAGCAAACTAACCTTATTTCAACAAGCTGAGCTTACCTCAGCAGCCTGAGTTCTGAAACAGGATGCACCTTTCTGCCGCTTTCCGGCGGCAGTTCCATATATTTTCCAAATTTGAATGTAAGATAAGAATCATATTCCTTAATTCCCTCAAAGATCTTCCCCTCAAATTCCACAGGCGCACTATTCTCGTACCAGCACCTGTAGTAGCCATATTCATGATTAGGAGTCGGAAATGTCAGGATTCGTACCATTTTTCCACCCCTGCGATTACTCCTCTCCAGCAGCCTGCGGTAATATTCCCATACCATCCTGTCTGGGATCTTCGATAATATATGATATACTTTACGCATAAACATACTGTGATCTGCGATCCTGCCAACCTCTGACCACAGAATCTTGCGTACACAGAAGCATTCAAAGTTATGAACTGCTCTCATGAAATAAGGATCCGGCACACTGTCTAATGGAAAAATATCTATAAACACCCCTTGTTTATACGGCATATGCTCCTGATTTTCCCTTAAAAAAAGCGTCTGCCTGCGGCGGAGCTTGCCATATCCCCACCGATACCCTTTTGTATTCCTGTGATCCTGGAAATAAAAACGGCCGGTATCCAGCTCTGTCTTACATACTTGTCTGAATTTCTCATATTCCGGACGCAAAAGCGCGATATCCGCATCGTCATCCCATGGAATATAACCTTTGTGGCGAACCGCCCCCAACAGCGTTCCCGCTATAATATTATAATGGATACTGCATTTTTTGCAAATACGGTCGACCTCTTCCAGCATCTCTAACTGTATCATCTGCACCTGCCTGAGAATATCTTTTGTCAGTTCAATCATTTCATTCCTCCGTACTGCCGATTTTTATGATACTATATCGCTCATGCATTACTTCTTCTATATTCCGCTATGATTTCTGCTATAGCTGCACTATATTCCCCGGCCAGCCTGATATCCGGCGCTTTTAAAACGCCATGCTCTGGTAAATCATCTTGATTACCGCTTACCGCCTGCGCAAACGCCGCCAGCTCATATTGTAAGCCGGACTCCTCAAAAGGATACGTATATACTTCTCTATGAGCCGGATTCTCATAACGTACTTCAAATTTTTTTGTCAGCCACCAAGGCGACTCCGCCAATATATATCCTTTTGTACCTGCTATTACCAGCTGGCCTTCTGATTTTACCCCCAAGCCTACTTTTCCCAGAGCCATGGCATCCTCATATTCTAGCATACACTTTGTATAAATATCCAGTCCATTCGGGGCTTTTATTGAAAAAAATGAAATTTTTTTATACCTGTTCCCTAATAGCATTACAATCGGTAAAAACACATAACTGCCAAGTTCTGTCAGGCTGCCCCCATAGTCTAAATCTGTCAATTCCCTATGATCTGGATTTTCTAATTTTGTGAAACATGCCTCCACATCACAAATCCGTCCGATTCTGCCGCTTTGCGCCATCTTGACAAGCGCTTGATAACCCGGACTGTATGCGGTCTTTATCGCCTCCATCAATATACAATTCCTGCTCTTAGCTAGGGCAAACAGCTTGTCCACATCCTGCCTGCAGAATGCCATAGGTTTTTCACACAGTACATGAATCCCCTTCTCCAACAGCATCTTGGCATATGCAGCATGCGTCTCATGCGGAGATGCAATATATACTGCGTCAATATCTGAAATAAACAAATTCCAGCTGTCCGTCCAAAATGGAATGCCGTGCCTTTTGGCAAAGCGTTCCGCACTGCTGCAATGCGGATTATAGACACTGCATATTTTTATCTGTTTAACCAGCGGCGCATCTGCCGTAAAACGCTGCGCAATACGGCCTGTTCCTACCAATCCCAGCCGAATCTGCTGCTTCATATATGTGATGCACCTCTATTCTCTCTGCGTTTCTGCATGAACTTTTCCGTAATCCGGGCCATAACAACAGACTCGTTCATGGTCAGCTTATATTCATTTCTATTATACCCATTTATTCTGGAGATAAACTCGCTGATCTCATAACGCAGCCCATCTCCCATAAATTGGGGTTCATATACATCCACTTTATTTGGATCCTCATAGTGCACTTCAAATCTTCTTGTCAGCCACCAAGGAGATTCCGCCAGTATATATCCTTTTGTGCCCGCTATTACCAGCTGGCCTTCTGATTTGACGCCTACTCCCGTTTTTCCAGTCGCCATACCGTTTTTATATTTCATCTGAATCTTCGTATACAAATCAATGCCGCCATCTCCGAGAATACTGTCAAAATGTATTTCCTTATATTCATTTCCCAGTAGCTTAATAATCGGCAGAAGCGTATAGGCGCCAAATTCCAAAAAACTCCCTCCATATTCCGCATCCGTCCGCTCTCTGGATTCTACTCTTGCCAACCGGGTAAAACACGCTTCCACATCACGCACCTCTCCGATTTTTCCGCTTGCTGCAACATTAATCAACTGTTGGAATCCTGGACAGTACGCTGTCTTTGTCCCTTCCAGTAAAATAATATTTTTTTCGGCCGCTAACTTATATAATTCTAATGTCTCCCGCTCCGTAAAAGCCAATGGTTTTTCGCAAAGCACATGCTTTCCACACAAAAGTGCATCTTTTGCATACTGATAATGCGTCTCATTTGGAGACGCTATATACACAGCATCAATCTGACCCAAAAAATCCCGGTAAGATGCAGACAACACTTTTATTCCCATCGTTTCTTCAAATAATCTGCCGTTTTCTGTTTCAGGATTATATGCACACAAAATTTCTATACCGCTTACATATTTTGATTCTGTAATAAAGCGTGGCGCAATTCTTCCAGTTCCAACAATACCCATTCGCACAATCTGGCATCTGCTCTTCCGAAGCATAGTAGAAGATACATTTGGCGTTCGCTCCAAATAAACCACCTTACAAAATGCGTTTAAATAATCAAATTCTCCTATCCAATCAGAACCAACGGTAAAAATATCAATTCCGTATTTTTTTATATCTTCAATTTTCTGTCCATCATGATCCTCAATAACAATTTCATCTGCAAAGCCGGTTTTACGTACATTTTCAACCCGCTCCAATACAGAATCAATAACATTTACCTTTCCCCGATTTAAATCAAAATACTCCGTAGTAACTCCTACAATTAAATAATCCCCAAGCTCCTTTGCCCGTTCCAGAAGCTTATAATGCCCCTCATGAAACAGATCAAAGGTTCCATATGTAATAACTTTTTTCATATACTGTTTTTTCCTCGCAAATCCCCCAAGAATAGTTTTGAAAGCGATGCAATCACTGAATCACTTTTTATACAGATATTATAATTTTCTTTTCTCCAATAATGGCAATCTAACTTTATTCTCCAGCAAACATAATCTATGGTAATAGCAAGTACGTATCCGTACTGTTATAATATATATACTTCCGGCGGCTCGATAATAAAATGGCTGTTAAAACTCATCGTATACGCTCCTGCATGATGAAATACAATCTTACTGTCCAAGCGCAGCTCTTTTTCACTATACAAAGTATCAAATCGATCGTTTTCCATACAGGTGCATCCACATATATGCTGTACCTCAACCTGTTCCCCACCTGCATTTTCTACCGTATAAACTGGTTTTCGTTCAGCCATAAACGGATTGATATGAAGCATTGTCCCATCTAATGTAACAATCCTCTCACCCCTTACATCCCGGATATTATCTACTCCAGTCACATAATCTATCGCTGTAGCTATCACAGATGCTCCCGGTTCTGCAATTAACGTTACCTTCCCAGCGTCAAATGTCTTTTTTAATTCATGCGTGATCACATGAGCATATTCACTCATAGTCGGTTTTCCGGGCAGCCTCTGGCCTCCAAAAAATCCACCCCCAATATCTACAAAATCCAGATCCAAACCATATTCTTCCGCCACCTTGCACGCCATTTGGGATAGTGCCCGAAATACAGCAATGCTTCTGGATTTTGTACTCGTATGCATATGAAGTCCTGCAATGGGGATTTTATGCCTTTGCAGCATAAGAATTGCTTTTTTCAAATCTCCATTTTCATAATTGATCCCAAATCTGCTGACACGTTTCCCAGCCGTTGTTTCACCTGGACATAATCTTTCCAGATCAAAATTAATACGCAGCCCTATCTTCAAATCATCTAAATTACATACTGACTTTTGGCACAGCATACAAAGTCTATCTACTTCCTGCAAATGATCTAAATTCAAATATTGTTTCTCTTGCAGGACTTTTTCCATCATTTTTCCCTTCACCGGCCCATTGCAGATCATTTCATGATCGCCAAATCCCAAGGACTTTGCATAATTATATTCGTCATCAGACACTACCTCTGCTAACCATCCTCGTTCCTTTGCTAGTCTGACCATCTCTCTCTGGTGGTTTGTCTTAATAGAATAACCACACAAAAATTTTCCTCCCCATGCTTCATGGAAATTCTTCTCTACCTCCATACAGTTCTTTTCAAACTGCGTTTTATGGATCAGATAATACGGTGTTTTCCTATTGCTTACTGCCATCTCCATCCATTCCTCCACTTGCGATCATGCTCAAATTAACAAATTGTATATCCTTTTGAACAATCTGGTTATACTGTTTAATGCTTAGCGCACTGTCTGCGCTCTTGCCTTCCACCCACTGGATGAGCGCTTTCGGGTAATTGATCCCTGCTAAATGACTAAACGGATACCCCCCTCCTAACCTTGCATTCATTTCCAACAAATAAATTTTATCCTCTACGACAAATAAATCTACATCCAGGTTTCCAATATGCCCCAAAGCTTTACTGACCTGCTTTGCAATCAAATTCATTTTCTGATCCTTTACCACAGCGGCGCAGTCCGTTTCCCCACCTCGCATTGCATATTTTTTCCGTACGACGTTGCAGCAATACACACCACTTAGATCATTAATGATATCCATTCCATATTCCTGCCCCGTCAGCTTTTCCTGGATCACAACACATTGTTTTAGATCCAACGCTGCTTCATATTTCAAATAAGAGCTTTGGATATCTCTTTTGCATTTCTCAACGAGTATCCTCATTTCTTGTTCATCATATGCCTCATAAACTGCTAAAGAACCCATCCCCCATCGTGGTTTGATCATAACAGGATAAGCGATACTTCTGCTACTAACTGCCATTTCTACCTGCTTCATATCTAAAAATGTTCGCGGAGATAAAAACCCATTTTTTCTGCAAAATTGATAGGTATTCCATTTATCATTACAAATATTGATAACTGCTTCTGAAGATACGACTACCCAGATTCCGCTATGTTCAAATTTTTCTTTATTTCGAGCAAGTACAAGCAGATCTATGTCAAACAATGATAGAATTATTTTTATATCTTTTTGTTTGCAAAAATCTAGCAAGAAAGGAATATATTCTTTATCGTATATCAATGGCGTTACGACATATTCATCTGCATAATAAAATGCCGGAGAAAACGTATCGCTGTTTCCTGCATATACCTTTCCCTTCTCTTTTAATATTTCTTTAAAATATTCAATAATATAACCTCTTCTTCCCGCAGAAGTTACTAATATATTCATGAAATCTCCTCTAAAAATCTTAAATAGCTTTTTTTAATTTCTGGTTGATATTCTTTTCTTGTTACTTCAAATTTGCTATTCCCGCAATAATTTTCTGAAATATGACATCCCTGTTTTTTGAGTTTTATTTGCAGTAAATGATAATATTTTTCAGGGTTCTCGCAAAAATCTTCATATTGTATTTCTATTTTTCTTTCTTCCGAAACTTTTTCTAACGCCTTTTCAATCGCACTATTCGTATAATAAATCTGTCCAGCCACCTGCATAGCCGTATCCTCCATCTGAATCAGATGTTTCATTTCTGGTATACGGAAAGAATACCATTCCTGCTCACTCCCTAGCTGCCTTTTTCTAGCTTCCAATGCAGATGCCATATTACTGCATATCTCCCTCTTTGTATGAATAAAAATAACAGAATCTAAGATACTGTCCAAAAATCCTATATTATAATTCGCTATCATCCCTTTCATTGCAATCGGCTTATGAAACACATCTGCAATTCCCATGAGCTCTTGAACAAAAATCTCCTTATCGAATACCCTCGCCAACTCCTCATCCGGCATATAATCTATTTCTAAATCCTTATAAGGAAAAAACCTCCTCCAAAAAAACCAAAACTCATTTGGAGCCAAGGCTCCCTGGGTTTTTCCGTTTTCAGACAAATAACCAATATTTCGAGAAAAAATATCTGTAAGTTCATTCCGAAAATTAAATTCCGGATCCAAAAGAAGCCGCTGCATTTTTGCACCTATAATCGGTGCTTTATAAAAACGAGACATCAGATTAGATGGATAGGCAAACTCCCCTGTATTCGCTATCCACTGTGTCGTTAATGTTGTTCCGGACCGCAAAGCTCCCATGACAAGTATCACTGGATATTTCCTAGTCACTTTATTTAAAAGCTGCTGTTCTGCAATAATCAGATCTCCATTTATCTCGTTTAAAAACTCTTCCAGTTTCAAGTTTTTTTGAAACTTTTGATTTCTTTTTTCCATTTTCTTTTCTCCATCATATACTATTATTAACACATACAATCATCTATATATATCGGCATTTTTATTTCACCGAACAACCCAAAGATTTCATTATTAACGAAACACATACATTGCAGCATCAACGTAATTCATGTATAATTAGCATGAGCCATGATAGAAAAATCTAAAGGAGATAATTAAATGGAACAAATTGATAAAATGCTTTATGATAACATCGAAGATGCCCAAAAATATCAAATATTTTTGAAAACAATGCAGTCACTGAACCATTTCGAAAAGAAGCATAGTTATAAAAGCTTCATTGAAGACCTGATTCCGGTCATTGGAAAAATAATCAGCAATTATTCTCAAAACCAAAAATTTTCAGAAAGTGAATTACAAGAATACATCCATAAATATCAGCGATTATATCACGAGTATTTAAAATACCAGATATGGCTGATAGGAACCCCCAAAGTCTGCCGCATAGTAAGAACTCTTTTTGATTATACCAAAGTACATCTATGCGGAGAATCCACTGACAATCACATTACAGAGGATGCTGATTATATTTATATTTGCAGCGAAATCGATGAGGAGGTATTGAAAAAAATAGAAGATGAAAGTACTGGAAAGATTGTTAGATATGATATTCTAAGAGACTGTGGATACCAGTTCAGCGCGGAAACAAGATACTTAGATATAAAGCTTCGTCAAAAAATAGAGAATGGAGCTCAAGGTGCCGTTACTGGTTTAAGCTATGTGCAAAGAGGCATTAATTATGATAAACTGCAAAGAAATATCGCGTGTCTGGCTGCTCCATCTATCGATCTATACTTAGATTACCATAATTTTAAATGGTTCTATGATGAAATAAGCGTCAAGAAAAATGGTTCTGTCAAGTACTGCATTCTTGGCATGGATTTTTACAGGCTTTGGTATGATATGTCTTTATCGAGAAAAAACCAACTTAGAATCCTCTCGTTTTATAATCGGTTGAAATGCATTCACCATTTATTTCCTGCTGCAGAGCTTTTGTTAAAAAGCGAAGAAGATTCAAATATCTGCGAAGAGATCATGGTAAAAAATTATATAGACGTAGACTTTGAATTATCCTGTCATCCAAGTTTAATACAATGGCAGAGAACTACAAAATATATGACGACCAAAGAAACATATGCGAAAGACAGCGAAAAAGTAAAAAAAGTTTTTAATAAACCATATCCGATCACTTTTAAAGAAAACACCAATATATTAGAAAGATATTTGAAATTTTTAATTTCTCATAATATAAGAACATTGATCTACATCCCGCCATTTCCGAAAATATTTAATGACTTTACACCCAAAGATATGAAGCAAACCACGTACTCTGTTTTAACAGAATTACAACACAAATTTCACTTTGATCTATTGGATTTAAGCACAGATACTCGTTTTACAGATGAACACTTCGCTGACTGGAGCCACTTAAATGTCTTTGGCGCGGATTTGGCAACTGATATCTTAAATGAGCATATGGATAAAATATGGGGAAGCTTATAAGCTTATCATCTGAAATCATGTAAAATCCCCTGTCAAATGCCAAAAAACATTCTGCAAAGCCGAAAGCATATTATCCATACTTTCGGTTTTTGCAGAAATTTTATATTCATCCTCACTAACTATGCCATATATGTGCACGTTTCACTATCGATACATTTTGTTATTATCTCAACAATCTCATTAATCGTCTCATATTCCAATTCCGGATATAGTGGCAATACCAACACATTGTTTCCAGCATATCGGGCGTTTTCTAACGCTACTTTCTTATATTTATTTTTAAAGCACGCTTCATCTGCAGTAATAGGATAAAAATATTTTCGTGAATAAATGTTATTCTCCCTTAATTTATCATACACTTTATCCCTGATACCATCAGCGCATAACTCCTGACGAAATAAAATTGGAAAATACCCAAATGAATATGTCGTATTTTCTAAGTCAAACTTGCACAGTTTGATTTCTTCGATCTCTTCCAATTTTTGTATGTAATACCGAACCCGCTTTTCCCTTTCGTAAATATTCTTCTCAACAGCTTTTAAATTGCATAATCCCATCGCAGCGCTAAACTCATTTAGCTTCGCATTCGCGCCAATCTCAGCTACTACTGTTTCAGAGCGAATACCAAAATTTTTCAGGTCATGCAGTTTTCTATAAAAACTTTCTTCTTTAAAAACTACCGCCCCTCCTTCTATTGTATTATAAATCTTAGTTGCATGAAAGCTGAAAATAGATATATCTCCAAAATTTCCTACACCAATGCCATCAAGTGTTTGCGCAAATGCATGAGCTGCATCATAAATAACTTTAATGTTGTATTTATCCGCTATTTCTTGGATCTTGTGTATATTGCAAATATTCCCATATACGTGAACCGGCAAAATCGCAACTGTTTTTTCTGTAATTAAATCCTCTATCTTATTTTCATCTATCGTATAATCTGACAATTTAATATCACAAAATACAGGTACCAGTTTATTTCGTATGATCGCATGTGTTGTAGAAATGAAGGTAAATGGAGTCGTGATAATCTCTCCGCCTTCCGGAAAGCCCATTGCCTGTATCGCCAATTCCAATGCCATATGCCCGTTTACCATCAATGAAATCTGCGGCACCCCTAAATACTGCTTTAATTCTTTTTCTAACCTTTTATAATAATCTCCAAAATTGGTCAGCCAATGCGTATCCCATAGTGGCCTTATCATCTCCACATATTCGTCAAATTCCGGCATTGAGCTCTTTGTAACCATAATTTTATTGTCTGCCATTTCTATCCTTTCGTAGCCTATTCCAAATTATGAATCAGCCATCTTGTAATCTCATATACTGTCTCCATTCCCAGCCCTTGATAAGGCGCAAGATTGTAATCCATGTCATCAAACAGGCGGTCGCTGCTGCGCTGCAGATAATTTATTGCCACCTTTTCATTTTGTTCTCTGTATTGTTCCATAAATTTTTCGCGCTCTGCCATACTGAAATAAGCATAATCTAAAACCCTGTCCAATGTTCCACAATATTTCACTAATAGCTGATTGACTTTTTCATCATAAATCCCCAACTGCTTTTTATACTCTAATACATCCCTGCTCAACCGCTCATTCGCTTGATTTTTGTCAATATCAACAAATTTAGCTACTTCTTGCAGATCAATTCCCAAAACATCTGTATAGAAATCAGTAATCAGATTCACACGAAACGCTTTCTTTTCGTATGGCTTGATCATAAATTCGGCTGTATCAAAAACCTCACGGCAATCTTCTAGTTCAGCAAAATAATTTAATGAAACTGGTTCACACTTATAAACTGTTCAAATTCAGGCAATTTTTTTCCCTCGATCTCCATACCAGATATTCTTACAGTATTGATTATACTGTGCTTCCACAAACAAATCCTGCCTTCGTAAATAACATACAATCACTACTTGGTCAGAAATGGAATACAACAGTTCTTTTAACCGTCGCCTCATATAAGCATTAATGTCTTTTTTCTCTTGATAAGACACTTCTGTATACAATCCCACCAATGTACGAAAAGCATCTGCAAAAAAAGCTTCACAAGAAATAATAACGCTAGGAACTTCTGCTGCGTGTTGTTTGATTCTTTCTATCACTTCATCCGGCTTTTGCGCAACATTCAAAAATCTTGGATGATTCTTATATCGCTCATACATTCCATGTGCTTTTAATGCTTCTTCTAAAAGTCCATAACAAAGATTCGAGTGCAGATAATAATGTTCGAAATAATCACCGTAATAAAATCCGTTTTCTAACAAAAGATCTTTATTTTGATGCATATGAAATTGTATGGCAGTACTCCCTGTCTTAAAAGTTCCGATGTGTAAATATATTTTTTTCACGAACAACTCTCCATCAAATAAATTTATGCTTAGTCAGTAGATTACGTTTCCTTCAAACCTAGCTTTACCGTTCTGCTCACTAACTCCGCGAGTTCTTCATCATTTACCATAATACTATCAGCTCTTTTTCTTGCTGCTTCGCTTTTCATTTTATAATATACAGTATCATTTTTATATCGTAGAATTTCATTTTCATATTCTTCCAAAGAATCATAACAAAACTCTATTCCCACCTTTGCTGAAACATCCCCTCCTTTCAGACAAAGAACAGGTTTTCCTTCTGATATCGCTGAAGTTCCCATATATCCCCCGCCTTGATGAGGCATATCTACATATAGATCAATTAACGCTAAAGCCTCTTCTGGATTACTTTGTTGTCCTAAAAAGAAACATCTGTCTTCTGCATGAATTATCCTATGAATGCGTTCTATAAACTTTTGATCCACTGTGCCGATAAATACCAGCATCATTTGTTTTTCCTTTTTCAGCACCTGAGTAAGAATCTGGAGAAACTCCTCCGTACACTCACTTGCCAAACGGTTTCCAGCTACTCCCAGGCAGAAGCCATCCTCTGGAATTTGAAATTGATCTCTGCTCAATAATCCCTTTGACGAGCACCTTGAAAAGGTAAAAAACATATCTGCAACAGGTATTCCTTTTTCCTGCAGTATCCTATATTCATCTGGATAATGTTTCAGCGTATCCTGGAAATAATTGATAACAAGATCTGCCGAAACAGCAGGATATCCCTGCGTCATTTGCATATAATAATAGCTGGTAAATTGACGCATTGTACTGGCAAAAGCAGGAATACCCGCAAACTGCCAAACAAATAACGGTTTCTTTTCATATATACTCTGGATGAGCTCTCTTTGTTCTTCCATATTTTCTTCATCTAAAAATATCTGATAGCATTCTATTTCAGATTCTTTGTACTGCATCATAAAAGATCCCTGTCTGTCAAGACAGTTTACACCATTAATTACTTTTATTCCCAATTTTTCTATCTTCTCTATATGTACACTTTCTAATGCACATACCAACAATACTTTTACTTTTAAATACTTTTCAAATATCCTACAAAATTCCAACACCATTTTTGTAGGGGAGTGCGAAACTCCTAGAAGCTGCGTCGTCACTATAACAATAAAATCCTTTCGTCTTTCTTTAACTGGTATTTTATTGTAATTCATATCTAATAATTGTGGCATTTCTTTTTGGAAATATTGATTAATATCCCACTTTTCCATAAAATTGCGATGGATATTTGAAAAAAAATCCGCAATTTCCAGCTGTTTTTTCAACTGCAGGATCAAATAAAAATTTCCTTTTCGCTCTAACTCACGGCGAAGAAAAGTCTCTATCTTACATCCATAAAACCATTGATCCCCTGTTATATAATGTAAAACCGTAAGTAGCTCCATCCATTCCTGCGACGTATCTCCAATCACCTCGCGTAAAAAATGTACAAAATCTTCAATAAGCTTTTCATCTTTTATTTTACAAAAGCGTTTTGTCACTAATCCTGCTCTTTCGCTGAACTTCTCACTATCTTGATTTCTATTATTCATGATCTGAATACAACTTAAAGTATCTTTTAAAATCGCAACATACTCCTGCGTTTGAACATCATTTCCATCTTTCTGCATAAGTTTATCCTTTCACTATATAATTTCTTCCCATAATATCTCAACATACTGTTTCATTATCCAAATTTTTATTCCATATCATACATTGATGTAATAGCAAAAAAGATTCCTCTTCTATATCGTAAACATAAATTTCTGGTTTTGGCTATATTTCTTAGTTATCCTTTTGGCTCCCTCACAAACATCTATTTTGAACCTTTGATATCCATTTTAATAAAATGACCTCTTCTTGCACCGAATTACCTAACAATTCTATCATAATCTTATAATTCGGATCTTCTATCATCAAAAATAAGAATTATCTCGCTTTTGTTTACATTATCTTTTGTATATTCTTCAAACAGATATCTCTATCACTGTTTCTAAAAAAACTACTTTCCATTAAATGCTTCTCATCCATTACAGATTTTCCAAACAGTTCATTCAGTTGCTTCAGCTCTCCCCATATACAAAGCAGCCCATATCTCTCAGCTAATTCTGCCAAAGGAATATACTGATCCATTTCAGAATATGCGCTATAAAATTCAACAAAAGCTCGGTATAACACAAATTTTGCTGGGACATTCTCTAACGTCCATTCCTGGTCAAACCAATACAACTGCTCATTAATCAAAAAAGCATTTCTCGCGATCATATCCAAATACCCCTTTTTCAAGATCGGTCCATACTGATCTCCACCAGATTGATCCGCAAGATTCATGGAATACATAATATTTTCTTCCCATGATACTTTATCTGAAGATTCTAGTATCTGATCATACAGCAAATCTGCCATTTCAAAAATCTTGGATATATCACGTGTTTTCATACATTTGATCCATTGCTCTTCCCATAGCTTTGCATCTGTATAATCAGCCACAATGATTTCACCTTTCTGCCAGTATTCCCACACAGAAAGTCCTCTTTTCTTTAATTCTTCTTGATTTAAAATCACTTGCTGAATATGCTTACACCCAGAATTTTTTTTCAATGCAAACTTTTCGACTTGATTTTTTCCAAGAAACCTTGTGCCTATCTGGTATTCCATCATACGTTCACTGCTCATACTGCAAAATTCTACAGCTCCATATTCTTCTAAATCTGTACATTCCACAAGAAAAGAATTAGCAAAAAACTCAAAAACATTATTTTCTATAATATCCTGATACAAATTTTCTTCCTGGGCAATCAAAGTCGTTCTATCAGGCGCATAATAGCATTGCATATTCTGCATATTCGCATTTGTCGGCAAATGACGTTGCGAATAAATAACTGTTGGCAATTTATAGTCTGGCATTGGATAATAAAAATAAGTATTTTTAAATCCACTTTTCTTAAGCAATCCTTCTAACCCTGCTCTGGAAAATGTTTTTGTTTTATTATCCTTTATGGTATACTGATGAATCCCATTAAACGGTACTAATGTATGATCCTCTTTTGCGCCGCACCAATACTTCAAACCAAATTGATTTTCTATTGCCAGAAATAATTTTCCATTCGGTTTCAAATATTGTTTGATCCTCTTTAAAAAATCAAGATACGGATTTTCTGTATCTGTATAATTACCCTGATATTCTAATACTCCTATTAATGTTATATAGTCAAATTTTTTTTCAAACTGTATATCATTTAGATTTCCGACAATGATCTCAAGATTTTCTTTCTCTCTGCATCGCCACAAAATCCCCTCTGCACGGCGTCGTGAAAGTTCCACAGATACGACACTTTTGCATTTATCACACAAAACTCCAGTAACTGCCCCAAGGCCCGCTCCAATCTCAAGCACTTCAGCATCGGGATGAAAAGGATACCAGTTTAAAATATTTTTTCTCAAATGTGTCAAATGATAATATACCGACCAGCAAAAATTATCATAAATTGCATCTGTATAGTTTTCCGGCTCATTCTTTTTTAACAGTTCTATAATAAGATCCTCAATATCGCCTTCAGAATATAGATCCTCACCATGATACCATTTTAAATTAAACTCAGGTTTTGGATTGTTCATACTATTTATTTCCTTTCTCCGCCGTTTCATGTTTTCCAATTAAAGTTCCTATCCTGATTCATTATACTTGGATTTACCTATATGCGCAAGCACAATCATTCATTAGCATTTCCATAGATAAATTCAATGTTTTTGAATATCATCTGTTGACTTCTTACTACCTCCATGATATTTTATTCTTATGTTTTGAAATATTTATTTACAATCGTTTCGCTCAACTTCATTTAAAAGGTACCTAAGTATGATTTTTAATAATATGACAAATGAACAAATGTCTGAATCTCTACTAAAGCAAATAGATGAATGGATTTCAGATGCTACACCTATGTCCCGCCAAAAACTATTAAATTTATTGCATAATGATTACTTTTTATCAATATATCCAAGCAAAACCGTCTTTGCATATCTCTATATGATACTAAAGATTTTTGAAAAAGAAACGCAGGAAGGTGAAACAGTTACTATTTTCGATCTTGGAAATTCTCACAGCGAGATTATTGATCTACTGCTGAAATTAAAATTTCTGCTTTGGAGAATGCTTTTTACTCATGACCACCAAGCTCCTATATCGCTTTTAGAATTTATCCAACATAATCAGGCAACACCTTTTATGCTTCAGCAGCTGGTATTCATTGCTGCCGAAGAACAAGACCAATTATTATTAAAATTGATAAACTTATTTCTGGAACAAAAAATGTTTCGATATGCATTTTATATGCTGGACGGCTTAACACAGCTATACCCTGAAAATGAAAATTATTTATGCTTAGCAGCTGATTTCTGCGCTAATATTGGAAAAAATAAAAAGAAAGCTTCCGCTTATTTATCACAGATAACTAATCCCGGAGAGTTAACAGAAAGGATACGCAACGAATATGGATGCTAATAAAATATGTTTTATTTTATGTGTGAATTATGAGCTTTATACACAGGAAGCTATCTACTATATAAACAACCTAACTATTCCAGATGGGTTCACCGTTGATATTTTGACTGTTCTTGAAGCCTCTGGTATGGCTGCAGGCTACAATGAAGCCATGGCCCAAACGGATGCCAAATATAAAGTATATCTCCATCAGGATGTTTTTATTATAGAACCTGACTTTATCAAACATTTGGTACATCTATTTCAAGATCCAAATATTGGCATGATCGGTATGGTAGGCTCTCCAAAATTCCCGGATCATGGTATCATGTGGTATGGTGAACGTATCGGCAGGATCTATAGTTGTAATATCGACCATGTAATAGACGCTCGCTTTGACCCAGTTTCAGATCCTGCAAAACCATACCAAGAAGTGGAAGCTATTGACGGTCTCTTGATCGCAACACAATATGATGTAAAATGGCGTGAAGATGTTTTTAAAAAATGGGATTTTTATGATGTTTCCCAAAGCTTTGAATTCCGTAAAAAAGGATATCAATTAGTTATTCCAAAAATGGAAAAACCATGGTGCATTCACGATAACGGAATGCTCTCATTAACCAATTATTACAACGAACGTCTAACATTTTTAAAAGAATACGGTTTTGAAAACACAGCATTACCACCTGGCGCAGCAGTTAATAACAACACAAGATAGGAGTAACCATGGTTTCGAACTACTATATTTTATATTATACATGGGATGAATTTACGTTTGAAGACTGCGTTACATCTATGCGCGCTCTCGGATGTAAAGTTGATGTCATCGCAGGAGCCGTTAAAGACTATCATTCTGATGAATTATTAATATCAAAAATTAAAAAACGATGCACTGACGCTGCATATGACTTTATTTTCTCTTTTAATTATTTCCCAGTCATTTCGCAAGCCGCTAATGACTGCCAAATACGGTATTTATCCTGGGTTTTTGATTCTCCCCATTTGACCCTGGATTCTGTTACTCTAAAAAATAACTGCAACGCCGTATTTTTATTTGACTATGTTCTTTATGAAAAATATCGCAATAAAGGCATCTCAACTGTATATTATATGCCTCTTGCATATGATTCACTTCGTATAGAGCACAAGATCCAAAGCATATTGCCTCATTACGATCATGAAATCACATTTCTTGGAAAACTATACGATGATACGTACAACTTTTTTGATCAAATAAACTACCTTCCTCCCAAATTAACTGGTTATATTCAGGCTATCATGGACTCTCAACAGTTAATTTACGGCCAGGATCTATGCGATTTAATATTTACTCAGGAAAAATGCAGAGAACTAGCAGAGTATGTTCAGATTGATATGGGAGAGAAGTTTACGGATTATCGTGACGAATTATTTCGCAATATCATACGAAAAAAAATCACTTCCTTAGAACGAAGAAGTATTTTAGAAATGCTCGGCCAAAACTATTCTGTGGATTTATATGCTCCAAATACTCCCATACATCTGCCTGTCAATTATAGAGGATATGCTGATTATATTAATCAAATGCCGGAAATCTTTTACACAAGTAAGGTTAATTTGAATATTACACTACGCTCCATTTTATCAGGTATCCCCTTGCGCGTAATCGATGTGCTTGGTTCCCATGGCTTTCTTCTAACAAATTATCAACAAGAGCTTTCTGAGTATTTCATAAACGGTGAAGATCTTGTATGGTTTGAAGATAAAGAGGATCTAATGGATAAAACCAATTTTTACCTTACACACGACAAGGAACGGCAGCGCATTGCTGAAAATGGAAATCATAAGGTTCAGCAAAACTTCACTTATACAGAGCTTCTTCCAAAAATTTTTAGTATTGCACAAATATGATCTCAACAGGAAACAGGAGTATTCGCACCATGAACAGAAAAATTAAAGAAAATGACCTTTTCGTTTTTTTTGAAATTATAGAGCAGCTGGAACCAGAGAAAGCGCTCGATATCGACCTTCTTTTAAAAAGAGCCGGCTGCGTCTGCCGAAAAGCATTTAACTGTGAATTTTCGGAAGACCTTTGACTTGATGGTGTCTATCTTGCTCCGGAACTCCGCTTCAAAGTTGAAAAAAACATTTATAATAAAACGAAAGATATTCGGGAATTTATGCAGCAAATTCCAAAATCGAAATATGACTGTACCTTCGTATTAGGATTTCATGAGACTATAACAGATCCTTTATTAGTAAGCCTATTAATAGAAGCACCAAAATACAGCAGATACCTTTTATCTGATCATAGTATAAAAGAATGGTCAGATAAAAGTCTCAATATCATCCATCTGGCTGTTAACGATGATAACTATTATTTATTTGATTTTGGAGAATAAAGATGAATACACAGATTTATATCATGACCCATAAAAAAATACCAGAAATATCAAATAAGATCTATATTCCTCTTCATGTCGGAAAAGAAGGTAAAGCTGATCTTGGATATCTAGGCGACAATTCAGGTGAAAATATATCCCAAAAAAATGACAACTATTGTGAGTTAACCGGATTGTACTGGCTCTGGAAAAATGTAAAATGCGATATTATTGGTATTTGTCATTACCGTCGCTTTTTTATAAAAAATGATAAGCTTTTGGACAAATCCTATATTGAACAGACGATAAACCAAAAACCAATCATCATTCCGAACAGCAGCTGCGCACAGAACCAAACCGTATATGAACAGTATCATAAGATGCATCACAGCACAAAAGATCTTGAAATCTGCCGTGAGATCATAGCCGTAAAATATCCGGAATATCTTCCTGCCTTCGATTATTATAAGGACTGTATTTTACTCTCCGTCGGTAATATGTGGATCACAAAAAAAGATATCTACGACAGATATTGTTCCTGGCTATTTGATATTCTTTTTGAAGCAGAGAAAAAAATCGATCTTAACAACTATGATGAATATCAAAAACGCGTCATGGGGTTTTTATCCGAACGGTTATTCCGCGTTTGGCTTTTTATGCAGCCTGAGGCTATTACAGAAGAATATGTAAAGCTGATCGACCTGGCAGATTTGATTAACGTAGAAAAAAGAGTTCACTTGATCTTTCAGCAAACACGCTTAAAACTGATGCCTATTTTGAACTTATACACATCAGCTACTATCAAGGGATCACTTGCAGAAAATTTTCATTGCAATGATGATTTTGATGGAAAAATACCAATATGGATCTGCTGGTGGCAGGGCGAGAAAAAAATGCCTGATCTTATCCGTATCTGTTTTGAGAGCGTGAAAAGAAATCTTCCTGATCAAAACGTTGTGCTGCGCCTTATTACATTAGAAAATTGTATGGACTATGTCACCTTTACAGAAACAATCATTCGCAAATTTAATGAAGGAAAAATCACATACTCCCAGCTTTCAGACATATTACGTGCAGAACTGCTTTTCCGTTATGGTGGTATGTGGATCAATGCGTCGTATTATGCTGCAGTTCCTATTCCTCCTTATATCTTCGAGCAGACTGCTTTTACCTTAAAGCTTACAGAGACTGCTGCGTGTTCTGATCTTACACAAGGCAAGTGGACACGAGATTTATGGTATACTGTAAAAGGAAAAAAACTATTTCAATTTCTCATGGAAAGCTTATGGTACTACTGGGAAACGGAAGACTCTGTTTTGGATCCTGATTTCATTGATTACATAATTGCTGTGGCAATGGACAATTTTTCAGATGTAAAAACTGAGCTAACAGAATGCGGCTTTTCTAGTGAAAACGCATTCCTGCTCCATAATATGATGAACCGAAAATATACTAAAGAACGAGCAGAACAAATACATAAAGAATTTACTTTTTATAAACTGAATTGGAAGGCAGATTACCGGGAAGAAAATTTGATCGGTGAACAGACTATGTATGGTTACCTTTTGAAACATAAGAATACGACTTGATACAAAATGCAACTCAATGCGCCTATATTTCTATTTGGCGCATTGAGTTCCAGTATGTTTAACATTCTGATAACGAGTTAGAAATTCTGCTATCTTCTCATCCCAATCAAAATCAATCCTGCTTCTTAACAATTCAAATTCTTTTTTAGAATGACAGCTTCCCACTCCTATCTGCTCATAACATTCATACTTTCCAGATCTTATCTCATCCCACTTTTCTTCAAACAATTCTACAATTTCTTCATTTAACTTCTGATAAGTTGAAGAAAAAGATTCCGTTTTTTCATTAAAGTAGCACTGTTTTTGATATAAGATTTTTCCTGTATCCAATCCCACATCAATCTGATGGATTGTCACACCTTTAGGCGTGTTGTCTATAAAGCTCCAAAAATTAGGAGAGGATCCTCGATTCCATGGTAAATATGAAATATGGAGATTGATTATTTTTCCATTCATATATTTTATAATATCTTTGGACACAATATAACGATAATTATAACTCACAATAATTTCCGGATGCAGCTTACGAATCCAGCTTAACTCCAGACGTTCGCTGTAAAGATATACTTCACATCTGCTTTGCAGCCAGTAATACAAGCCTAAGGCGTTGCTGTTATTGGTTAACAGCAATACCCCCCCCCTTATTTTTTTGCGATATTTTACAATTTACAGCCTTATCAACCTCAATTTCATATGCATGATACTTTTGTTCATAACCCAAATCCTGAAATGCTTTTTGAGAAGCTATATTATCTGGCTTTACCTTGGCAGTTAATGTTAAAACCTGCGGAAATTCACTTTTTATTTGCTGAGCCAGAAGCACTAGCATCTCTTTGCCTATCCCCATACACCTTTTTTCCGCACAGACACTATATGAAATTTCCGCCCGATCTCCATTTATGGTAATTCTAACTTGTCCCGCTGGCCCATCCTCATCCATATAAATAAACTGTTTCACATTAGCCTTAGACAAAACATCTTCGAACCACTTTAAATGCTCATCATAAGTAATTTCGGCCGTTGAAAAAGAATTTTTTCTAACAGAACTTTCATTCACCCATTCATACAGCAATTTTACATCGTCTTTTTCTGCTTCCCGCAAATATCCCATATGTCACATCTTCCAATCTTAATAATTTCTTTCTCTCTATCAATATATTTTTAACTTTAAAGATTTAATATTGCATCTGCAATTCGGGAAGCGCCTTTTCCATCTACTACTTTTTTCGCCTTCTCGCCCATCTTTTTTCTAACCGCTTCATTACTTTTCAAATATTCGGCCATACAGACAACATTTTCCAATGTTTTGTCCTTTTTATCACGTATATCCCCTGCATAAAATATCATTTCCGCTTTCGCGTATGCTTTTATGCCAGAATGCTGATTGTCCGCAATCGATAAACAAATGGTAGGTATTCCACATGCGCAAAGCTCTGACAATGTCGTACCACCCGCTGTGATTGCCAGATCGCTTTTGCACATAATACTATGAACATCTTGTATATCATGATAATTACAGATCGTACTATCCTGCTTACACAAGGTTGACAGTTCTTCCTTATATTTATAAAACTTCCCTGTTATCACATACTTTGTAACATCCTTTAACTGGCTTTTTTGCAGTTTTGTTAGTAAACAGACCATTACATTATAATGGTCTGTTCCCCCGGTTGATAAAAATACTGACTTAATATCTTGTTTTATCATTATACGGCTTTGTGCAAACTCTGGACGAAGAGGAACATATTTACTTCCCAAAAGAATTTGTTCTCTTTTGTAACCATTTGCTCTATATAATTCAAAATCTGCCCCATTAGTATAATTAACAATCATATCCACTGGATATTGGAACTGGTTGTAATCATCAATATATACCGTTTTACATATTTCCTTGAGCCTTCGCATATACTCATTCGTTACTTCATAAGAATCAATCAGCAGACGATCAATTTTCTCTCTGCGAACCAATTCTAGTAAAGACGCAAGCTCTTGTTCCTTTTCATCGTAATGATTATTTAGACAAATCAAACGAAATCCATTCTCTATGATAAACTCCTCTGCATCATTCTCTGACAATATAAACACAACTTCCAAATGTTTTTTTCTCAGCTGCCTGGCTATGCTCATGCACCTTACTAAATGCCCCATAGCTATTTTATCATTCGCATCTGTCCGAATACCAATCATATACGATACCATTCTCTTTCTGCAATATGTCGGTTTACTAATTAGATAGCTCTGCCTCACTAAGTGGCTCCCCGAACTGGTATGGCTTCTTTGCCTTTTTTCCGACTAATTCAGAGTAATATTTTGGCTTCAACCCTATTGCAGGACGAATACTTCGTATATTTTCCTTTGTAAAGACCTCACCCTCTGCAATAGGCTGAACTGCAACCAACGACCTCCGACAAGATAAACCATTTTTTTCATGCTCCGTCAGCGTAAATACAGGCTGCCCCATAACGACTGCTGCATTACGTACATCCTGGACCATTTGGGCAAATTCGTCCATCTCCATAGAAAATCCTGCATCCGGATTTTCTATTTGCCTGTTTAGGCACACATGCTTTTCTATCACTTTGGCACCCATAGATACAGCAACCACCGGTGCAAGCGACCCGAAAGAATGATCGGATAATCCGATTGGTTTCCCAAAACGCTTTTGCATCTCTGGGATAACAGATAAATTCATATCCTCATATTGCGCTGGATACTGGCTACAGCATTTCAATAAAACTACGTTCTCATTATTCTGCCTTCTGCACGCAGCCAACGCTTCCTCGATTTCTTCTACACTTCCCATTCCGCAGGATAAGACCATCGGCTTTCCTTTTGCAGCTATATATTCTATAAGCGGAATATCCACAAGCTCAAAGGATGCAATTTTATAAAATTCAACTCCCAGTTCTTCCAAAAAATCCACAGCAGTACAATCAAAAGGGGTAGACAAAAAATCCACGCCTTCCTTTTCACACTTTTCTTTTAACTCCCGCTGCCATTCCCACGGAGTAAATGCTTCTTGATATAACTGATAATAGCTATACCCGTCCCACAATCCCCCTTTGATTTTATAAGGTTCATCCGAACAGTTGATCGTAAGTGTATCCGCAGTATACGTCTGTATCTTTACGCAGTCAGCACCGGCTTTGGCTGCTTCTTCTATAATTCGATAAGCATTTTCAATTTTTCCTGCATGATTCGCAGACATTTCGGCAATCACATAAATACCGCCATTCATTTTATCATACAATCGCATTTTGTCACATCCTTCCTGTTCCTGCATCTATTCCGCAATATTCATAAAGCAGCATTACATTTTTTCTAACAATACCTTTAAATCGTCAACAGAAAGCCACTCTGTATTTGTCCCTGAGCTATATTCAAAGCCCTGCTCTATTTTTTTCCCGCCTTCCGCTATTTTCTTTGGATTCCACCATTCAAAATGCGGATATACAATAAAGTGCTTGTCATATTCATATGTCAGGATCGAATCCTCTTTTGTTACCATTACCTCGTGAAGCTTTTCTCCTTCCCGGATACCTACTTCTGGCATTTCACACCCTGGCAAAATTGCTTGTGCTAAATCTGTAATTTTAAAGGAAGGAATTTTAGAAATAAATGTCTCCCCGCCTTTTGCTTCTGATAATGCTTTAATTACGAGCTGCACACCTTCATCCAAGCTGATCCAAAACCGCGTCATTCGGTAATCTGTAATCGGTAATGCTGTTTTTCCATTTGCGACCAAATTTCGGAAAAATGGAATAACAGAGCCGCGGCTGCCAGCTACATTCCCATAGCGAACAATGGAAAAGCAGACATCCTTTGTTCCCGCATAAGCATTCGCAGATATGAACAGCTTATCAGAAACGAGCTTTGTACCTCCATACAAATTAATTGGATTAACAGCCTTATCGGTAGAAAGTGCAACTACGCGTTTGATCCCGCAGTCCAAAGCAGCATCAACAATATTCATTGCACCGTTAATGTTTGTTTTTACAGCTTCCATAGGGTTATATTCACAAGCTGGCACTTGCTTTAATGCTGCCGCGTGTACAACATAATCCACCCCATAAAAAGAACGATATAAGCGCTCTCTGTCCCGGACATCACCGATGAAAAACCGCATTTTATCTTTATATTTGCTGAATTTATTTGCCATATTAAACTGCTTAAATTCATCTCTGGAATAAATAATTATTTTTTTAGGCTCATAATGTGTTAACACATATTCTGTAAAGGCGTTTCCGAAAGAACCTGTTCCTCCAGTAATCAAAATTGTTTTTCCATTTAACATTTTCTTTGTTCCTCCATAGAATCTCTGTTTTTATCTGCACTAACCTTTTACAGCATAGTCTTCAAACATTGTTTTGATTCTGCTATCAAATGTAAAATCTCTCTTTACTTTTTCATAACCGTTATTTGCAACTCTTTTTCGTTCCTCGTCATGAGTGATATAAAAACGTACCTTTTCAAACATATCTTCCAAGCTCTCGTATATCACACACTCTTCACCTGGCACAAAATATTCGGCTAACTCTTCTTGATAATTTGTTAAAACAAAACCGCCACAGCCCATAATATCCAACACCCTTAAAGGAATCCCTGTACGGATTGCTTTTAATGAAATATTCAGATTGATCCTGCTCTGTGAGAAAACACGCGGCATCTGTTTATAATAGTCCGCATATCCACAATATCTGACATATGTTAACCGCTCATCTTTTTCCTCAGAATATAAATCAGTTTTATAATGCTCAGACAAAAGCGCAAGCGCAATATAGCGTTCCCTGCCTGTCACTTCACAAGCAAGCATATATTCCAATTCCTGCTGTCCCATTTGAAAACCGTCTGATGCATATTTCGCATAATCCACATTCATTTTGTCTAACAGTTGTTGGGTTACCAATTCAGGAATCAAATAGCCGCCATAAATTTTCATTTGAGCTCCAATAATACCTTCCAGATACCCTTGCAGGTATTCATTTAACGGCGCTTTAAAATATTGATATTCTGTCTGGTACATTTTGCCTAAAAAGGCAATGTCACAATTATATTCCGCTGTATCCTGTTCAAAAGTTGCCTGACGGAATACCTGAGGATCAACCGCCAACGGCAAATGCTCCGCATGAAATCCTTTTTTCTTAAATTCTTCCGCCTGACCCCTGTCAAATAAATATACCTTTGTATATGAATTACTAAATGCCGACAAATCTCTGATATGCAGTGGCGAATCGTAAACCCAGGCAATATAAGATATCTTGGCCTCTTCACAGACCTTGGAAATCAAAGGTGAAAAATTTACAGACAAAACCAATCGGTAATTTGCACTTCTTAATTGCTTTTGAAATAATTCCAAAAACCTATCATCTGTTTCCCAGTCCGCAAACTGGTAGAAAAAAATATCATAATCGATCGTAAGCCTTTTTAATGCCCCTTCAATTCCCTGGTTCATAAAAGAATGCCACTGGAAAAAAAGTATTTTCATATAAATATGCACCTTTCACTTTCATTTGCCACTTACTGCTTTCAGCACTTGCTCTATTACATATTCTTGTTCCTGTGTTTTTAATGTCGGATAAATCGGCAAGCTGATACACTCTTTATAATAACTTTCCGCATTCGGACAGCACACATCAGCATAACCATTTTCTTTATAATATGGAAACCTGTAAATAGGGATATAATGTACATTTACTCCGATTCGGGAAGAACGCAGCATATCAAAAACTTTTCTTCTATCTGCATATTTTACACGTATTACATACAAATGATATGCACTTTCACATCCTGGCTTTTGATATGGTATTTCAATATTAGGATGAGCGTCAAATACTTCATCGTATTTTTTTGCTATTTTTTTTCTTTTTTCTAAGAAAGCAGGAAGTTTTTCCATTTGAGATATGCCAAGAGCACATTGAATATCCGTAATACGGTAATTAAATCCTAATTCGGTTTGTTCGTAATACCATGGGCCATCCCAACTTTCCATTGACTCTTTCTCTCTTATGATCCCATGTGTACGGAACAATTTCAATTTTTCGTATAGTTTCTTATCATTGGTCAAAATCATACCACCTTCTCCAGTCGTAATCTGCTTAACCGGATGAAAACTAAAGGTTGTCATATGTGACAAAGACCCGATATGCTTTCCATGATACGCTGCGCCAAGAGCATGAGCCGCATCTTCAATAACTGTCAGATGATGCTTCTTTGCAATTGCATGAATTTCGTCCATTTCGCAAGGCTGTCCCGTAAAATGAACCGCTATGATCGCTTTTGTTTTTTTCGTGATCTTTTTTTCAATCTCTTTCGGCGATATATTATAAGTGTGAGGGTCAATATCTGCAAATACTGGTGTACCTCCACAATACAAAACACAATTTGCTGAAGCTGCAAATGTGATCGGTGTCGTGATTACTTCATCACCACTTTTAATCTCAGCTGCCACACATGCAGCGTGAAGCGCCGCTGTCCCATTTGCAACCGCTACTGCATATGCCGCCCCTGTATTGGCTGCTACCTTCTGTTCAAATTCCTGTATCAGCGGCCCTGTCGTTAAATAATCTGAACGCAGTACTGCTGTAACTGCTTCGATATCCTTTTCATCAATCGTCTGTTTTCCATATGGAATATACATACACATTCTCTTTTCTTTCTCATTTCTTAATCTGAAACTTCATTTCTGCAAGCTTCCAGTCGTCTTCATTATCAATATCCTGTACTTCCATCTCATCCAAAACCAAAGGCACTGCATTCTCAAGCAACATACTTTTTTCCTTTAAGAATGTACCCACCCGAAGAAAATAAAACTGTCCGCTGTCATGATAAAATATTTCCAGATCCTGTGACCGTTTCAATCGATTTTCAGGCCATTGAAACTGCACTTTTCCATCCTTAATAACAAAGCTCCGTTGTGGTGGAAACGAATAAGCTACAACAGGAAGTACCTCGTCAGCCTCTCCACATTCCAATATATCCATACTTTTCCGCAGCTTTTCCGCTGTGAGGAATGGCGCCGTTGGATAGATACAGCAAACATATTCAAATACAATTCCCGCTTTTTTATATTCATTTAATACTTCTAATATCACTTCGTGTGTTGCTGCCATATCACCCGCATTGCGAGCAGAACGCATAAACGGTACTTGAGCGCCAGCTTTTTTTGCAATGCTAGCAATTTCCTCGTCATCTGTAGAAACCATTACTTCATCAAAAATTTCGCTTTTTAATGCAGCATCAATCGAATACTCTATCATTGGCCTTCCACAAAACTGTCTGATATTTTTACGCGGGATCCGTTTGCTACCGCCTCTTGCCGTTATAACTGCCACCGCTTTTTTCTGCTCCATACTTCCCACCGCTTCCTAATTTAGCAAATAAACCAGCTTCTGTTACCCAAAAGCTGGTCAATCATATTCTTGTATTATCCTATTACTTCCCTAGCAGATTTTCCTAATTCTTCAAATACTGGAATGACCTTCTTAAATTCTTCCGCCATTTTTGCATCATCGTTTCTTTCAATAGCCTTGCTTAAGTCAACGATTTTTTCATTAAATGCTTCTTTATTTACACGTTCCTTTCCTTCATTTAATACTTCCATCGTTCCATTTACTACTTGAATCTCCCAGTTAACTGCATCAATAATAGATCTTAAAAACTTATCTGTATCATCCAACCGTTCACCAGATAATTCCTTTACAATAATATTCATATTTCTAACCAAGCGGTCATTAAACTCCAAAAGTACTTCCAGTGCTTCAACCTGTTCTTTTTTATTATCCTCCATGATAATACCAGCCTTTCTATTATTTTTTTCCTCATTTTATAATGCGTTACATAATTGCAGACACTCTTCTTTTATATCGGACAAAATATAGAAATCCTTTAGAAAAATATCTAGCCGCATCCTTCCAAAATTTCAATCATTCCTGCCTTTGCACTTAACAAAAAGCACACCCTTCTTCCCCCAAACGCGGGAGCTTCCAGAGGTTCATCGATCCTGGTATATCCATTTGCTTCAAGATATTTAAGACTTCTCATAAACTCTTCTGACTCATAACAGATATGATATGGCATATTTTTGTATTTTTTTGCAAGACCAGCAACTACCGAAGCTTTATCATAAGGAGATACCAATTCTACATTATAACCATCCATACTCATAAAACAAATATCCACAAGCCGTATCGTATCATGTATGATTTCAGAAATCTTTTCATAACCCAACTTCTCAAACTCATCAATAGCTTTTTGCAAATTTGACACCAGGTATCCGATATGATTTATTTTCATACTTTGCATCCTTTCAAGATCATCGCAATATTGATTGCGTATCTGCGCTTCACAGCCTTCTCCATTGGTATTCCACCCGCCGTAATACAAATATGCTCTTCGATATCAAATCCAGCCTCCTGTGCCATAGCAAGTACTTCTTCCTGAGAATGAAATAAGTAAATATGATCCACAGCTGGTGCATTAATAACTGTCGTGATAAAAGCTCTTCCTTCATCACTAAGTAACGAACGTATTTTCTTTAACATTTTCAAAGGCTGCTCCACATGCTCAAGTACCTCTCCCATGACAATATAATCATATTTCCGTTCTTGTGGAAATTCAAAAAAATCTTTTTGGAGAATACGGTACTTCTCTTCGTCCATACCGCAATATGCCATATATTTTTTACACTGATCTACCGATGTCGGACTCAGATCTACTGCCAGATAATCACGAAACCCTCCGTACTGTAATGCTTTCATGAAAAACTGTCCATGCCCTGGACCAATTTCCAGATAATGTTTCTTCTTTACACCTGACTGATTGCTTAAAGCTTGCTCAAACCAGCGTAAAATTTCCAAATGCTGTATCCAGATATAATCAGATATACACAATCCCACCATATATTTCTTCATATACCCATCATTCTGATAAACCAAACTATTTACTTCATCAAATGACGAATAACGATATCTCCTATTTCTTTCGAAAAAATACGATTCTTCAACCACCATTTGATTAATGAAACTATATGCATCAGCTAAAAATTCAAGCGTATATCCCTGCTCCACCGTATAAAAGTTTAATATATTTTCAAAATCCTGGCGTTCTGCTTCGGTAATTTTCCAATCCTTTAACAGCTTTTTTTGGAATTGATTTCTATTTGAAATCAGTTGAATAAAGTCATTAACCATAGCTTTTCCCTCTCTGTATCTCAACTGCTTGCCATTCAATTTCCCATCTTCTGTTCAATCAAAGCCATCATTTCTCCCACATTTTTCATATCCATAATCTCCTGCATACTAAACTTTACTTGAAACTCATCCTCTACCGCGCTGATCAGTGTAATATGCATCAAGCTGTCCCATTCCGCAATATGCTCAGCTGCAGTTGATTCTGTAATGATAATATGTTCATTATCAAATACATCTTGAAACACCATATGTAACTGTTTGAAAATCTCGTCTTTTTTCATTTTATTCTTCCTTTCTTTTTTGATCCATTACTTCTATTGTATCATTTGTTTTTTTATACCTATCGACCTTCAAAATCCATTTGCTGTTGCCATCTTTATCCTGCGACGCCTTCTCAAAGCCAAAGTTCCCATAAAAGTCACTCACCATGGCATTTTTAGCAGTTTTATAATAATAGCCTATTATTATTTTAATCTCACGTCTCTTCACTTCCTCCACAAGCACATCCATCATTGCAGCCTCCATGCCCCGCTTTAATACGCGGCAGCTCATTAACCACAATTCGATATGAAACCGCTCTTTTTCCTGTCTTCCCATGACAACCGTAACTACACCATTATCCCCAAATTTATCAGAGAGCTTACCAAACAGACAAACATTTTCTTTTCTCTCTGCATAATCTTTAATCTCAGCTTCTGAAAACCGTCTTGTTGTCAAATTAAACTGGTTGCTCTTATTCGTGAGCTGCGCAATCCTCGCTAAATAAAAAGGTTCAAACTTCTTAATCTCAGCTTGCATTTCAAGTGAAAGAAGATATTTTTTATAATCTGTAAAAGTCTTTTGCGCCTCAATGCGACTTTCATTTTGCTTATACATATCATTCCTTTTTAAATCATCCTTTGAAAAATGCGTTGCCTCGAAATATCCCGCACGATCTATGGAATAAATATAATGCTCTGGCTTATCCATAACCGGAACTGCTACTTCGGGCAGCTGACATTTTACCAACTCCCGTTCTGAAGGGCTATCGTCGACAAAAACAAAGGATTCCGGCAGTAAAGCCAGCTCGTTTGCGATCTGCAAAAGATTTTCACTTTTAGGTTCCCAGTTTGACATTATCTTTATAAAGTTTTCTTTTTTTATTACCATTTGAGGATGGCTCAGCCCAGATAAAGCATTTTGTTCCTCATTTTTTGACAGGATCGTAAGCAAATAGCCCCTATGATACAGTTCCTTAAGGTAAGACTGAAATTCCATATAAGCTTGCCCTAAAGCTGTCTCATGTCCAAGCTCTAGATGCTCCGCACCATCGTCGCCCACTACCCCACCCCACAAAGTATTATCCAAATCCAGTGCCAAAGCCTTTTTATTTTTCCCAAAAACAGATTTTATGATATTCGCTATATTAAAACAAAGCATTGGGATCGCCCTTTGGCACAGCGCATATTTGTACATATGCCAGAAAAAAGGATCTGACCATTCCTTGAGACCATAATCAGCAGACTGATAATTAATATCGTTAATATAAAAATGTTCTTTCTTTTGCGCATATTCATAAAACCTCTGATTAAGCCTTGTAACAAAATTTGTTTTTCCATATGGATTAGCTGCATCCTGATTGCCTAAAAGCCTATAATATGGGTATTCAAAATTATTCTGAATGATCGGACAATGATACTTTACTTCTAATGACTTCCACATACGTTCAAAATGAAGATACTGCTGCTCTAAAAGACCATCTATTTCATCCAGACTATCTGTTAACTCCGGATATGTCAAAATATTCCTGTTCGTGGTATGAATATAAATTATATCCGGCTCAAGCAGCTCAAGCTCTTTATTTCCAAACATCGCATCCTGCCAGTACTGTGCATATTCAGATTCGAAAAATATCGGTCTGATGCCATAATTTAACAAAAATAATTCCAAAATCTCCCTGATATCATGCGTCGTTGATCCACCCAGTACAGCGATTTTTTTCTCAATCAAACCGCTTTGCGACAGCAGCTTTCTACGTAAGGATTTGCGCCTTCGCATAATTATATTTCCATCAAATGGATATTCTAAATCTGGTATCATATTTTTCCCCTATGTATCTAACAGCTTCATCTATTGATCAATCTGTCAAGGTTTTCTTTTGATAATTGCTTAATCCTAGATATTGCAGGAGCCGTTGCCATAAACTCTTTCAGATCGATATTCAAAAAAGTTCCTGCGCCAACAAGATTATAATCCTGCATAATCAGGCGTTCTTTTAATACAGCGCTTGTCCCAACAAAATTTTGATTTCCAATATTACATATTCCGCATATTTTTACACCGCTTGAAAAATAATTAAAATCACCGATAATACTATCATGTCCAACCAAAATATCTGGAGCAAATATATTACAGCTGCCAATTTGAACATACGGCTGAAATAAAACCTTTTCCAAAATAATATTTCCTTCTCCACATTGCAAACCATTCAATATTGCGGTAGAATGTACAAAGCTTAGCAGCTTGTATCCTTTTTCTTTACACATTTCAAATACTTTTTTTCGGATATCATTCATATTATGATAACCACAAGTATTTAAAATGCTGATCTTTCCTTTGTCAAATGTATTTTCCAATTCTTCAAATGGCAATACAGGTATTCCTAAAATTTCCTGTTCTGTCATATATTCTTTTTCAACCGTAAATGCTTCTACTTTTTCAAGCGTATCATTTTCAACATACCATTTCATAAGCTTTGAAAAAGTGCTGGTTCCAAAAATAATCACTTTACCATCTCCTCTATTCTAATATCAAATATTTTTCGTTCAATTCTCGGATTCCTATCGCCTTATGATAGTTGCTTTGATATGGTTCTGTCTCTTTTTGATCCACCAAATCCAGCCACCATAGAACATCCTGAAATCCTAATAAATGCCTGAATCTTACAGTTCCTGAAATCCTTGGGTTAATTTCAAAAATAAAGTATCTGCTATTCAAATGTCTCAGCTAAATATTAATAAAACCTTTTAATTCCAGTAAATCTGCCACCCTATGCGCAATTTTAACAATTGACTCGTTTTCTGATAGTTCGACCTGATAGCTATATCCATCCTTTAATTTTCTTAAAAAAGAAATAACATTGACTGTATTATTATTTTTAAAAACCCCTATTGTATATTCTTCGTCACTATTAATATATTCCTGATAGATAAAATCTGCCCCCGCCTGCTCCACAATATCTCTTTTCGACTGATAGTCAGATATTCCCTTTGAGCCATTTGATTTTCTCGGTTTGCAGATGTAGCATTTTTCTTCATACGGTATCTCGTCTTTTATCAGATAAGTATCTGGTACATCCAATCCATGATCTGCGAGAAGCTACATTGTTTTGTACTTATCCAGGCACTGGTTTAAAATCTCTTGCGACTGTATCAGTACTTTTACTTGGATATCTTCAAACTTTTTCCTCTCTTTTCCGATAACCTCAATTTCTCTTTCATTAACCGGAATCAAATGCGTAATACCATAATGTCTACATTTTTCTAAAAGCTCTTCCAGATATCCCTCCTGAACGGCATATTTACTTTGCCAATATTCCTGCACCAGGTCCATGCCTGCGGCAAATTCATTTACATCGCATCCATAGAGCAGACAATTCTGCGGCTTTAGGATTTTTAATATGCCATTCCCTATATTACCGCTGATTGCAGTAACTAATATCTTCCTCATCTTTACATCTTCTTTCCGATACTTCCTTTAGTTTTTTTAATCCCGGATCATAGCTGTCTATCTTTTCATATAATTCTTTTTCATTAATTGTTACCGTACAAAATTTTACTTCTTTTATATTTGTATCCAGCAAAGCGTAGCTGTAACCCTTACCATCTCTTGGCTGCCCTAATAAACCTGGATTTATTACAAGCGTATGACCCCATTCTCACCATCCTGCAATGCGTATGTCCAAGGATGACAATATCATATGGATCATATGCATCAGCTTTAAGAATTGGCTGATCTGGGTATAATCTCCCTTCCAGACTGTTTTCTGGTGTTCCATGGAAAATCCCAATCCTATTGTTTTCTTCCTCTAACAAAAACTCTGATGGATGCGATGCAATCAGCTCTATCTCTTCCTTATCGTAACGTAATGATAATTTTTCATAAGAATGCCCATAATTTTCTATATAATATTGCTCCGCCTCTGTCCTTTTTTCACAATTCAAACCGCTCAATTTTAGAAAATAAACATCATGGTTTCCTTTCAACCAGATCAGACCGCTCATATCCGACAGCATATTTATGATCTTTTTTTGGTCGTAATAATATCCAAAAATATCTCCGCAAAATATCACATGATCATATGTAAGATTCTGAATTTGGCATAAAAAAACATTCAACGCATCTGCATTTCCGTGAATGTCAGAGAATAACACCAGCTTCATCAAATCTCCCTCTTTTCTTTGTCGAGTATCCACTGTATCGTTTCTTCAAGACTATACCTTGGAGAAAAATGAAGCTGTTCCAGAGCTTTTTTTCCAGATATAACCCACTGATTGCTTTCTTCCGGATCTTCTCTTTTCCCCCATATAATTTCTGATGATGAACCTGTCAGACTTTTACACAAAAAAGCGAGTTGCCGGTTTGTAATTTCTTTCTTCCCAGCCTATCAGCTGCTTTGGCTTGTTCAGCCTTAACGAAGCTTACGGCGATTCAGTTAATTAACCATGCTATCAGTAAAAGCCTGCACCCTAACCGCATTGCAGCTCGCAGCTTCATCCTCCCCTCACGGTTTGGATTCCAAATAGGGTTACGTTTATGTCCGCTTCCGAACAGTGCCATTACTGGCAGAGCCGGGGACAACGGCTTCATCCAACGGAATGGATGGTTTGGTCGGCATTGCCGCCAAACAGTTAAATTAAGCGACTTCGTGTCGCACCCAACTGTATTTATCAACCATTTCGCGAAAAAACCTTGTGCGATTCGTTCCTTTTTCCCTCAATATTTCCGCCCGCTCTATATAACTTTCATCATTGACAAGTAGTGCTCCACCTTCTCCCATTGTATAATTTTTTGTCTCATGAAAGCTATAGCAGCCAAATGTACCTATCGTTCCAAGCGCTTGTCCCTTATACGCTGACATTACAGCCTGCGCAGCATCTTCGACTACAAGTGTATTATATGTTTTGGATATTTGCATTATTTTTTCCATCTCACATGATATTCCTGCATAGTGTACAACTACAATCGCCTTCGTCTTTTCTGTAATAGCCGCTTCAATCTTATTTTCATCAATATTCATAGTATCTGGTCGAATATCTACAAACACTGGGATCCCGCCTCGCAAAACAAAAGCATTTGCTGTCGTAACAAACGTATAGGAAGGCATAATAACTTCATCACCTGGCCTAATATCCAATAAAATTGCGCTCATTTCCAATGCAGCCGTGCATGAGGTTGTTAACAATATTTTTTTAGCTTCAAACTTTTGTTCCATCCATTCTGTACATAATTTCGTATATTTGCCATCTCCAGCAGTTTTACTGCTTTTTAATGTTTCACACACATAAGTTTCAGCTTTTGGCAAATACGCCGCTTTATTAAATGGAAGCATTTTCGTTTTCCTCTCTTTGCAATGTATATTGCTTTACGGTATGAGTCAACATCTGAAAACTTTTCATACCATCTACATTTACTCTTTCTTGTATTATTTTTCTGCAGTTTTCTTTCTGTTTACTCATAAATTCTTCATCTTTAAAATACTTCCATACTAACGCGGGCATATTTTCTATGCTCTTACAAACAAAATCCATCCCTACATTTCCTTGAACATCGCAATGATCTAAAGTAATTACTGGTACTTCCTCCATAATTGCAAAATAACCGCCGCTGCCTCCTCCGAGCCTTGGAGGATTCAAAAAAATATCGCCTATGGCTATCGTTTCCTTAAATGCTTTTTGTACTCCTAAAAAAATGATACGATTTTCCTTTTTATCCTTTACAATCCTCTGTTGCAATTTGATGCAGTCACCAATTACTGCGATCACAAAATGCTCATCCATCTCTAAAATCTGATACATAATTTCAATAAATGCATCTTTGATTTCTTCGTCCAGCCTTGTTCCTGCAATAATGATTACAAAGCTGGATTCTGAAATTCCAAACGTTGCTTTTTTATATGTAATACATTCGTTTTTCATATCAAGCTCATCTATATTATGTTTCACTTCAACCAAGAGCTGGTCTCTGTTCAATATTTGTTTTTTCCTGTTCCACTCTTCTTCTGGAAAAGATACAGGTGTCGCTATAATCGGTGCGTTAGAAATAGCCAGATTACTTGTGCACCCCATAGTTACCAATGTCGTAAAACGACTGCATAACCCTGCTAACAAGGTCTGATCCCCTATCTCCAATACAAACTCTGGTTTTTCATTCCAAATGCTATATACGGCTTTTTCTAATGTGCTAATATAATCTGACTCTCTCAATACAAGATTGTATCCTTCTAACTGATACCCATCAAAATCAATTTGAAACTCTCCCATTTGATTAGAAATATTATTATACATCGTCTTAGAACCCCAGTTACCCTCTATCCCCTGATAGAAGCAAACAACGCATCTTACTTGATAGCCCATTCTTTCATAACATTTATAAATATATTTTAATTTTTTTGTCGGAGCATGTGAAGTATTATATAATAATTGACTAACAATTAAAACAACTTTCTTTGACCGTTCAGCATATGGAATATAATCAATGTCTATTTCCATTTTATCATATAGTTCATTCAAAATATTTTGATATAATTCCATATGATTCCCATATTCTTTATCCTCTTCATAAAATGATGGATTCATAAACGAAAACCTCATATACTGCTTTAAGTCATTTATTCTCCCCCAAAGTGGATATTTTTTCGTCATTAAGGTTTCCCGAATAACAAATAACCATCTTTTATCCCGAAAAATTTCAAGAAAAAAAGAAAAGAAAAATATTCTTGCAAAATAATTATCCCCAAATAGATCAATCAATATCTGTCTGCTTCTTTCCTTTTCATTTTCTGTTAGACTTTGATATTTATCATTCATTATCTCTAATATATCAGCAGATATCTTTTCTCTTGCATCTAATTTAATAATCACATCGTTTAGCATGATCAAAAATTCTTTCATTTCTCTTGTTCCTCCTTACCTCACACCATACATCGAAAAATTAGTTTCTATTCATTAATTTTTCGAATTGTTCCGCTCGTTTTGCCCAAGTATGTTCATTCATTGTTTTTCTCCTTCCCCTTTCTGCTATCTTATTTCTTTTACTTTCATCTTGAAGGATACATAAAATTTTTTCTGGTAATTTCTTAATTCCCGCCAAATTAAAAACCAACATATCCTCGGTATCATAATTCCCTCTCAAAAATGTAGTATCATCCGTCACCAAAACCGCACCTGCAAGCATAATACTTGCCATCCGCTCTGTAAACCCTGCTTTATGCCAAGACATAACGTTTAATGACAATTTAGACTGCTGCCATATTGTCAGACTTTTTTCTACTGATATATTGTCATGACAAACAAGATTGGAATATTTTTTTTTCAGTAAGCACTTCTCCCAGCTGTTCCCAAATACGTGAAGTTGAATACCTGCTTCTAAAATCGTACATACAACTTTATGACGATAATAACTCATAACACAATAAATAATTCTTCGCATTTCTAAAAATAACTCTAAAAATTCATGATCTGTAACTATCATCTTTTTCTTGTCTAAAACCCATCGAAAGGCTTCTTCAGCAGTTAATTCAGGTTTTTTTCTCATTTGAAGCAAAAAGCGATTGGCCAAAAACCGCTTGCTTTTTTCCATCTGATGTATCAACAATACTTCATTCCAATAATCCCCATAATTTCCAATAAAGGTAATATCATAAATACGTTTCTTCTCACTGCTATATTCTTCATCTGGTACCATACCAGCAGGCGGAAAAAAAATTGCATTCAGTTTGTTATATCGTTTATAAAAAGCTTCATAATTTTTGTCATTAGTCAAAACACAAAAATTGCTTAACTGATGCTTCAAATGATGTTGAAACCATATTGGATGATCAAATACAAAATTGTATTTAGGCCCATATATCTTCTCGTGCAGATAAGAAACCTCATCTCTTTCTTTGATAGAAAACATATAAGACTGTACACCAACAATCGCCCTGAAATGTTGATACATATATTTAGCAAGCTCTCCTAAATTATCATTCTCGCAATCAAAATACTCAACAGGTATGCCTCTTTGCTGCAACGCGTTACCAAATTGTTCTGCCATAACAGTAAGTATATTATGGCAAACTGGATCTCCTTTGTAAATCAAAATCGGCCTTGCTGCATCATCTATCTGAAAATATTGCTCACCATGTCCGATCATTTCTTCTAAATACTCCAAAGTCTGCTGTGCTCTTCCCTCTGCTTCTGCCTGATCGATCATACTGCTGACAACCAGGTCAAATAATCCAGCTTGTCGTAGCTCTCCACTGTATTTACCTATAACATAACAATCAGCCTGCCACTTTGCATTTTCATTCTCATCTGATCCATGATCCTTTAAAATGATAAATTGATTCAAATCTTCTTCCATTTCTATTTCAATAAAAGAAACAGGAGATTTCAATGCAATTCTCAATATCAATTCATACTTTTGTTTTGCCTTTAATCTTGAATTATAGCCGCCTGCCCCCAAAGCCAAATCCTTCGGAATAGCAATCGTTCCCTGACAGATTGTTTCATCCAGCAATATTTCCATAAAATGAATTCCTAACGGATCATGTTTTAAAACTCTCATATATTTTCCCTTTGATTTTTTTATTTATTTTCTTTTATTCTTTTATTTTAACTTCATTTATTATATAATAACCACATCATAATTACAATAAAAATGCCAATAGAATGAGGGATTTATGAGAATATTATTCTATCGCTACGGGAGTATCTGTGAACCGGATATTATTTATGGTTTTCAGGAGCTCGGAAACGAAGTAACTGAAATTACAGTAGAAATTGAAAATAAAAATTTTCTTCCCAAAGATGGGATCAAACTGCTAAAAAAGGAATTACTGTCACATTCCTATGACTTTATATTTAGCATAAATTTCTATCCTTTTATATCAGAAGTCTGCAATATTTTTCAGATACGATACATCTGCTGGACTGTAGACTGCCCTGTTTTGGAATTATACTCGGATTCTATACAAAACAAGTGGAACCGTATTTTCCTTTTTGATGCTGCACAATATCAGACATTTCACTATCGCAATCCAGATTGTATTTTTCATCTTCCGCTTGCCAGTAACCCCAACCGTTGGAATGCGGTTATTCAAAATGCATCTGTATCTGATAAAAAACGCTTTTCATGTGAACTTTCCTTTGTAGGTTCACTTTACACCGAAAAATGTCCTTACGATAATCTGGCTAATGCACCTGATTACCTTCTCGGATATTTGGATGGAATTATGGATGTACAACAAAAGGTTTACGGCTTCTCTTTTTTAGAAGAAGTGCTTAGTGATGAAATTGTCAATAAATTTCGCAGCTGCCACCGGAATTTTTATGTCCCGCCTGAAAAATCTATACGTGATGACCGGGCAATTATGGCCCAATTTTATTTAGGTGCAAAAATCTCTTCCAATGAACGTATCCATCTTATGAAGCTTCTTGGAAACCACTATCCATTTCGACTTTATACTGGAAGTAATACAGCTGACCTTCCAATACAAAACCACGGACGTGTTAAAACCCTGACTGAAATGCCTCTTGTTTTTAATAACAGTAAAATAAACTTAAACATAACATCCAAATCTATACGCACCGGCCTTCCGCTGCGTGTTTACGACGTATTAGCTTGTGGAGGCTTCTTGATTACAAACTATCAGTCCGAATTAACAGATTATTTTATGCCAGGTTCGGACTTGGAATGTTATACCAGTGATGAAGATTTACTTACAAAAATAGATTATTACCTGACACACGAAAAGGATCGCCAGGAAATTGCACATAACGGTCTTATGAAAATAATCCGTTACCATAACTATCCGGAACGTCTTTTACAAATGATTTCTCTTGCATATGGATTAAAATGAAAGGAGACTTATGAGACTATTATTTCTTGATTCCCCTGCTTTTGCCAAACAGGATATGATTGACGCATTTGAAGAATGCGAAATATCCTGTGATTTATTTTTTCACGATTCTTATAAAGAACGATGGGATAACGATTTCGATGCTGCCTTCGATACTGCTGTCAGCAAACATAACTATGATTTTGTTTTTTCATTTAACTATCATCCCATCATTTCCAACTGTTGTATGCGCCATAATCTCAAGTATGTAGCTTATGTATATGACAGCCCTCATGTTGCCTTATATTCCTATACTCTGCTTAACCGTTGCAATTATGTTTTTTTGTTTGACAAAACAACTTTCCTGACTTTTAAAAATTCTGGTATACAGACCGTATATTATCTGCCGCTTGCCGCAAACGTTAAACGTCTTAGTTCTGCAAAATGCCCGGACAAGTTGCTTGCTTCTGTTTCATCAGAGATTTCATTTGTAGGCGCATTATACAACGAAGACCATCACTTTTTTGAACGCTTAAATAAACTATCTCCCTTCACTGAAGGTTATCTGGATGCCATTATGACAGCTCAGCAAAAGGTTTATGGATATCAGTTTCTAGAAGAACTCCTAACACCAGACATTATTAAAGATTTACAAAAGTCGTGCCCTTATTCGCCTCTTCCTGATGGAACAGAAACGGATGCATACGTGTATGCCAATTATTTTTTATGTCGTGAAATCACTTCAAGAGAGCGAATCGCATTACTAAAATCTGCCTCTGAAAAATATGAATTAAAACTGTATACCAATCATGTATCAAAGGAACTACCTAATGCAAAATTTATGGGTACAACGGATCCTTATCATACAACTCCATTAATTTTTCAAAATAGCCGCATCAACTTAAACATTACACTAAAAAGTATTTCTTCCGGTATTCCATTGCGATGTATGGAAATCATGGGAAGTGGAGGATTTCTTTTCACAAACTTTCAACAAGAGCTTATAGATTTTTTTGAACCAGAAGACGATTTTGCTTTCTTTGAAAATGAGGATGATTTTATTAATAAAATATCATATTTTCTGTCTCACGAAAAACACCGGCAGCAAATCACAAGTAACTGTCTTGGAAAAATGAAAGATTTTCATAGTTTTTATCATCGAGCCCAAACAATTCTGGATATTATCTTTTAGTAATATAAACTTTAAAAGCCCCCACATAATAAGATGCGGAGGGCTTTTAAATACTAAACTACAAAAACATTAATCGTCTTTAATGATATACTCGTCAATATCTTCTTCCAGCATTTCAATTCCCGTCAAATATTCTTGAAACAATTTCTGGTTATTTTGCACTATCTCATTTATTTCCATATCTTCTTGTATAAATACCTTTTCACCTGATTCATATTCTTCTTTGGATATATACATTTTAACCAGCTCTAATAATACATGTTTTCCAATTTCCTCATTAACATTTAGCATATTCATAAGCTTTTCTTTTATATCTACTAAAGAATTATGCTCCAGAGATTTTAATATATTTTCCTGCTGTTTGATTGCATCGTGAATTTTATCTCTTAAATTCGCCACCAATTCTTTCATATTATAAAGCTGTAATAGTACTTCTTCCCTCTGTTTCTCATTGAACGCTTGCGGAATACTTTTTTCAATTTCATATATATCTAGACTATTGGTACATTCTTGTTCCACAACATCACATAATTTCCGATTCTCAGCACCCACAATGTTAGCGCCACCCTCTGTGGCATTAATTACATCTATTTCGTTCATATTCAATCGTATAGTTCTCTCAAACCAACTCTTATATTGCCACATCTGCAAATCAGTATCAAGTAACTCCCCATCTATACTTTCTACTTGAACAATACTGCGACTTTTAATATAGTCACTGTTATTGCCAAAAGCCCCCAGTGCTCCTTTTGTATGAGAAACTCCCGATGTAAATGCAAGATCCTGTCCTACTAAAATTATTTTTTTAAATCCTAAATAACTAGCAACTGAAAATGCACTTGTAGACACAGATCCACCTGTTGGGACACCTGACAGTGCATATCCTATAGTTTTAATAGACAATGAACTATAATATCTGCAAAAATAACCAACATAAAATATTTTACTATTCGTCTGTTTTAAAATCCACGGTTTTGTTAGTCCTTCACATATCCAGATCAATCCATCCATATCAATACCTTCAAAAAAGTAATCCGGCACCTTATAATCCAATGAATATACAAGATTAGGACGTATCCCAGCTTTTATTACTGTACGTAGTGCTGCATCTACTACAATAATAAATGATCTCCCCTGTGCTTTTTTCAATTCATGAACATTTTTATCTAAAGACGGACCTGCAGACACAATAATTGCAGGAATATTTGTTAAATCATATTCACACAATTTTCTTCTCAGTTGTTCACAATCACTATGAAAAACAATATTTTTCATATGGTATAGCAGATGCTGCGGATTTTTTCTTCCCATACCGACTTTCGTATGTTTTATCATAACAGCTTCTCTTACTCCTGAAAAAATAGCGTCTTCAAATTCCGCATATTGCTCCTGATACAATATATCATACCCTGGCAAAATACACATCTCGATAATTGTGCGATTTAGATAATTTATAGCTCTGGATATTATTGTGTTAATATTTCCTATCAAATCAGGAACATATAAAAAGACTCTTTCGGATGCAATTAAATTTGATAAATCAAAAGAACAACATGCTAAATGAAAAAACGAAATATCTGGCTCATAGATAATAAATTGATTTGTTTTATCACTTTTATCTAATAATTTTTGAATATACCTTCCATCAGACAAGCCAAAAACGAAATATGTACCAAAAATTCTCATACGATAACGTTCAGCAAAAATTTCAGCTGCACCTTCAGGATCCAGTCTGCTGTTTAAATACCAGATCTTACTATTGCGCTCGGTTGCTATTACATACTCACCGTTTTTGGCAGAGTATAGCTGCGTTTTTTCGGATATCGATAAGTTCTCCAGTTTTTCTATGCAGCCTTTATATCGTTGCTCTAATATTTTTCTGTTTTCTTCTAATATTTGCATAAATATTATTTTTCTGTCCTTCCCTCTTCAAATTAACATTCTGATCCATAGTTCTTTATCAAAGAATATGCATCCTCTTTCAAACAATCTGCCATGCCAATCATATCTACATAATTATAGTTCTCTATTAGATTTTTCATAAAACGAATTACATCAAGCACACTTCCATCCTGACTTTCAGCCCTTTTTTTCGCCATGTTTTCATATATTATCAATAATGCTGACACTTTTTGCATTGCTTCCTTTTCCCTATTCTGATATAGACACTCTACCGCCTCATCTATCAGTTTCAGCGTCATTTCTTTATCCATCTCTTCACTCCAAATTATCTAACACTTAAAAAGCCAACAGAAAACTGTTGGCTTTTTAAAATCATTCATTAACCGATTAACCTAATAAGGATAATACACCCTGAGTAGACTGATTTGCCTGTGCAAGCATAGACTGACCTGCCTGTGCAAGAATATTGTTCTTGCTGTACTCAACCATTTCCTCAGCCATATCTGTATCACGAAGACGAGATTCAGCAGCCTGAGTATTTTCAGAAATATTATCCAGGTTAGAAATAGTATGCTCTAATCTGTTCTGCAATGCTCCCAAGTAAGAACGCTGTTCAGATACTACATTAATAGCACCCTGAATTGCACTCATTGCGTTACCAGCAGCGCTAAATGAACCTACTGATAAGCCGCTAACACCGATAGCTCCAACGCTCATGCAGTTGATAGAAATTGTAATCTTCTGACCACTTAAAGAACCAACCTGCAATTTCTTAGAAGAGAAGCTACCATCAATCAGGTTCATTGTGTTGAACTGTGTTGTTGAGCTAATTCTGTTGATTTCTGAAGACAGCTGATCAATTTCTTTCTGAATAGCACCTCTATCAATAGAAGTATTTGTATCATTAGCTGCCTGAGTAGCTAACTCGTTCATACGCTGTAAGATAGAATGTGTTTCAGCTAATGCACCTTCTGCAACCTGGATCAAAGATACACCATCCTGTGCGTTTGCAGATGCTTTGTTAAGGCCTCTTACCTGGCTTCTCATTTTTTCAGAAATTGTTAAGCCTGCTGCATCATCGCCTGCACGGTTAATTCTATAACCAGAAGACAACTTTTCAGAAGATTTAGACTGAGCAGATGTTGTAATGCCTAACTGTCTGTTTGCGTTCATTGCTGTAAGATTGTGCTGTACTACCATAAAATTTTTCCTCCTTGAATTTAATACATCTTCCATGATGTATGTGCTGTTTTTATTTGTTGCCTGCTTCTGCCTAACTGGCCGTACGCTCCAATCAGACTTCTGCTTTCAAGTAACAAAGGTTATCTTGTTTACTTGTATTATATATCGGATGTAACACTGAATACTTTATAGTGAAATTCAACTTTTTTATTTAGTTTTTATGGTCCATAAATTGAGCATCTACATAATTCGTATTTGTCATACTGCGATAATACTGATTTACTGCCTTATAACTTGCCTTAACTTCACGTATCTGCTTTTTTACATCAGAAAATTTCTTCTGTGCCAGTTTATAATTTCTCTGCTCTTCTGCCTGAATACTGCTGCTTTCCGCAGTAACCTGACGAATCCGCTCCTGAAGCCGCCGAATCTGCTCCCGATACCGTCCCTTATCTGACTGAAGCTGATGACGAATTCGCTCATATATTTCTTCAAAACCATTATCCAGAAGCTCCAGCTTTTCTACTAAAACACCCTTTGCTTCCATATTTTCCTCAAACTCATCGGGTCCTAGTTCTTCATCCAGCAAAAGGACACGCTGCTGCTCATTTTTAATACGAATCTGCTGCAAAATCCCCAATTTTTTATCCAGACTTTGCTCTAAAATATTCAGATAATTTTCTTCCGGCATCATTCTCCTCATTCCTGACAAACTATTAAACAGACTTACTCATGACTTCCTTCCAAGTATCACGCATAGTTCTTAAATGTTTCAAAACCTCTTCCAGCGTTTTCTTATCTTTTTTGATATTTGCCTGTACAAGACATTCCTGCAAATATTGATATACATTATTAAAATCTTTGGCTACCGGATATTTATAATTTAATGTAGATTGAAATTCTTCTATAATACGTTCAACCTTTACTATATTGATATGCGCTTTTTGCACATTATTCTCCTCTACAGCAGCTATTGCCATATTACAGAACTTAATCGCACCATCATAAAGCATTAATGTAAGTTCCGGCTTCGTAGCCGTCAAAATTTTATTATTTGCATATGCTGCGTATCCATTATTTGCTAACATCTTGGTCCTCCGTGATCTTAGATATCATTTTTATCATGAGCCAAGCATTCCGGCAAATGCGGACTGCTGACTTTGAAGTTTTGCCAATGCTGTTTCCATAGCCGCAAATTTCTTATAATATGCGTCTTCCATTGCTGTTACTTTTTGCTCCCATGAGCTAATTTTCTTTGTATAGTCGCTGTAGCTCTGTGCCATTGCCTTATCGTTATAGATAGACTGGAAAGACCGCAAGCTAGAAGTTTTCATTTGATCTGTTAACCCATCGTACAATTCATTAGCCGCACTTTGAATAATGCTTAGTACAGTATCTGGGTCAGAATTCAGCATAGACATAAGCTTATCTGCATTTGCTGAAGTAGTATCATCATCCGCATCACCATCAATATGAAGCTCGTATCTATTTGCCGCAGTTGTTTTAAAATAACTGCCGGTTGAAATTCCCAATGATGCCAAACTATATTTCTTACCATTTACTACATATGATTTAGACATTGCTGATGTCATAACATTCATTAATGTTGATAAATTACTGTCACGACGTAGCAAAGAATCCTTTATTTTCTTTTCCCATTCTGCTACATCTGATTCAGACAATGCTTCCTTTTCTTCTGAAGTAAGTGGTTCATAACCTTTTGCAGAATCAGCATTATATAACGATGACATTTCGTTAATAATACTGTTATATTCAGAAATAAAGTCTTTAACCTTATCGTAAAGCCCTTGTGTATCTGTCGCAGTTGTAATTGTAATTTCATCAGTCGAAGCTGCAAGTGTCTGGATTGTTAATCCATTTACATTAAATGTGTTTGAACCAGAAGTAAATAAAGCCCCATTTAACTCAATTTGAGCATCCTGCCCATTTACCTTACTTGCTCCCACACTTGCATCTTTTAATTCATAATCCCCACTGCTGTTCAGCTGATAATTATCTTGAAAATACTGAACCTTATCAGCCAAAGAGGCTACGTATGCATCGATATCTGGATTTCCGGCATTCGCCATTGCTGTTGTCAAATCACTGCTATCAATATTTTTATGCTCCTGCAGTATTTGATCCGCTGCTTCTATACTATCTCTATTATTCTGTATCTCCTCATTATTTACTTTAACATCATCCTGATATTTAGAACGAAGATCAGCAAGACTTTGTATACTACTAGCACCTGCCCTGACATCTTTTACTTCATCCACATATACCTGATTTGTCGCATCTTTTTCATATGCGTCCGCAGCTGCCTGATTTGCTGCATAAGCTTTGATCTGTTTAAACAGCTGTGTATCTTCTTGTACTGGATTACCGTTTTTATCTAATACAGGATCTCCATTTTCATCAACTTTATTTTGCTTTTCTGTGATATTATATGTTGTTTTTAAATCATCATAAAGCTGTTTTCCATTGATAATATCTGCTGGATTATCATTGCTTGTCGCAGCTCTCAATGTTCCATCTGCTTCACGTACATAATTCTTATCTCTATTAGCCGCAGTCATCCTTGCAAGCTGCGATAGAGCTTTAGCATCTTTTTCATCCGATACAACAGCATTTACTGCATCAACATTTTCCACCGCAGTTACATAAGTAATTGCGCTCGATAATTGTGTATTATGCGACTGTCTAAGAGAAATATCTTGCGTATAATTTTCCTTGTCCTGTTTTGTCTGAGCAAGTAAAATAACATCCTGCTTCAGCTTATTCGTATCAACCGCTCCAGTGGCAGAATTATAATATTGAATCCATGCTGCTGCTTCATCACTGGAGGTTTTAGATGATACACTAACTCCCAAAGCCTTTAAAGCTTCCTGACCTTTATTATCCAATGCTGTTAGTGTAAAATCAGCTGCTTCTCCTGTATTCTTTGAAGAAATAAACAATCTCTGATTCGTTTCATCATAAGATGCCTGTACCCCTGTACCTGAATTATTTAATTGAGAAATAAAATCAGATATCTTTGTATTTTCATCGACTGTAATGTCTTTTGTAACTCCATTTCCAGAAATACGATACGTTCCTGAACCACTTGTATAACCTAAATCTGCAAGTGTAGCAGATTTACCCTTCTTATTGTTTTTCAGCTGTCCGCCAGTCAAATATCCACCTTTCGCAACTGAATTAACACGAAGTGTCTGCGTTCCATTTACCGCACCTTTGCCTGCTGTCACCGTTGCTTTTGTCGTATCTGACACAGTGGTCTTCTTTACATTATAACCAGATGTAAAACGCAGGCTGTCTAAAGATTTGTATAAATTTAACACCTTAGCATTCAAACTTTTCCACTTATCCTGTGTCCAAGATAATTTCGTCTGCTGCTTCTTAACTTTATCACCCTTTGACCTGTATGCTGAAACAAGTTCCTTGATAATAGAATCCGTATCTAAACCTGAATTCAGCCCAGTAATTCGAATTGTCATATCTGACCTACCTCCTTAACCTTTTTCGTCAACCATAATTCCAGCCATTTCCCAAACCTTTTGTATCATATCCAATGTTTCTTCAGGCGGATATTCCTTGAGAACATTTTTGGAGTCTTTGTCTACGATCTTGATCATCACACGATTTGTTCCCTCATGGAAACCAAAAACCGCTTCTGTCTGCGCCATCATATTCTTTTTTAGTTTTTCTACAGCTGCCTGGAGCTGCCTGTTTTGGTGGGCATTACCGCTGCCTGTCTGATCATTTCTGCCTTCCTGATCACTATGAACAGGCTGCAAAGGCTTCACAATCTTATCTTCCATCACGCAAGGTGCAGATTTACCGTTTGCTTCTGGTGCAGCTTTATCAGTCTTTACAGATTCCTTTGCCTTTACCGGTTTTGCTGCGTCTGACACACTTCCCTGATACGCCGTCGCAGCTGCTTTCATTGCTTCAATCGCCATTGTCTCCACCTCCTTGTGAATACTTCTATGCCCATTGATGTTACTGCTTTTCGTTTGTTCTATATATCGGTAAAATTTTTTAAAACATTAGCTTGTAATGCAGTCTTTTCGTTACACTGCAGCGAAAGATGCATAATTCCGGCTGAAAATACTTCAGCCGGAATTTGACAAAACGCTATTTGCCTTCTGAAAATAATTTTAAAGCCTTCAAACTCGCTTCACTCGCTGCAGCCTCATTTTCTTTCTGTATCTGAAGATGCACTTCTTTGCGGTAAATTGGTACTTCCTTTGGAGCAGATACGCCTATTTTTACCTGATCGCCACGGATTTCCAGAATTGTAACTTCAATGTTATTGTTCAGCATCAATGCTTCCCCTTTTTTTCTGGTCAAAGCCAGCATATCTACTCACCCGCTTTCTTTTTATTCAAAATATCATAGATCATATACTTTACCGGATAATCATCTTCCACAATCTTCTGTACACCCTGAAGATTAGCTGTATTAATAATAAATGGTGCTTTCAGATTCACTGACATTTTTGTAATTTCTTCCGGAACTGTAATAGTAACAAGAATAAACGTATTCTCTTCTGTCATATTTCCCAGCGGTTCTAGCCCTTCTTCACTAACGACCAGCCGATAATCCGGCTTTACATCCAATGGATCAATAACCGGCAAGGCAAAGGAAGGATCATCCATGGACTGCAGCCACTTGATATTTCCTTTTCCTTCCTTTTCTTCATCATGGATCAGAGTAAAATTCTTCAGCTGCGGGAACCCAATGATCCCTTCCTTTAATTTGATGATCTTATTATCTTCTATATCAATCTCACCGAATAATCTCGTATTTGCCTTCATTCCATACTCCTTTTAAATAAAGTCAAGCAACGTCATTTTTCCAATTTTAGCCGCTGACTGCAGCGCTGCCTGATATGCCACGGAAGCTGCCGTATAATTGATGACCAGATCAGACAGATCCATATCCTCATTGATCGACTTTAATTCCTTAAACGTCGACTGCTGCACGCTCATTCTGTTTTTCGTCATTTCTACACGCGCCTGTCTGCCGCCAAGATTCGTGATCCCTAGATCAATATCATCCAAATATCCCTGAAATGTTGAAATATAGGAGCTATAAGTATCATGCATATTTTGATTCGCATAATCCCGCTGCTTTTTAGCAGCATCCAGCCATTGATTCATCTGCTCAATCTCTGCATCTGAATAATTTCCGCTTTTTATTTTATTTTCAATTTCGGCAACTGTATCATTTGCAGAAATTGCAAACTGTACCACATTGATCAGCTCGGTAATATCGCGGCGGATATTCGTGTCAAATACATCTCTCGCCTCTGTATTGATCTGCATTTGCTGTCCACTGGAAATATTATACTTAATCGCCTGTGTAATCCAGTTTCCGTTTTCGTCAAAATTCTTGTATACAATATCGTCTCTTTCTGACATATATCTTGTACAGTCGAAAAAATATTCCGGATGCAGTTCGCCTTCTTCAAATCCGTTTTTATCATAGGTAAATGAAAAAGAAGCCTTTAACTCATCGAATTTTTTAGCAATCGTATCTTTAAAGAGCAATTCACCGCTTGCATTGTCAAATACAATTTCATTTTCGCCAATGTCATAGCCACCTTGCTCTAGATCAGAAGTATTTCTAACTTTATAAACGATCGGCTGCCCACCAATATCTGTAGATAAGCTAGAAGATCCGCCGGCTGGCTGACTGTATGTTACAGAAGCCGTCTCGGTACGTCCCGGCGGTGTTACCCCTGGACGAAGTGTTGGCGTACCGCTGCTCAGATCCCAGTCCTCATTGTTATATAACGTCACAGGATAGGTTGTTCCATCTGCAAGATTTTGGATAGTAGACGGCACAGCGGAATATCCGCTCGGCGCTGTCACGTTAATGATCTGAGCATTAGCATTATTTGGATCTGTTCCTAACGTAAATGAACATCCCTTTGTCGTAACAGACGTACCGTCTGCAGACATCGTGACAGTATTTTTTACGCCCGCAGCATCCGTATAGGAAATGCTGAGTGAATTTTCGTCTGCAGTGATCTTATCATAAGATAAGCGCACTCTATTTAAAGTAACATCATCAAACACTCCCACCGGAGCATTTGTATCTAAAAGTGTCTTATCGGACGTATCATCAAATTTTCCCTTATAGTAATCCTTTTTTTGGATATCTTTATAGTCAAATGTCTCCGTTATTTGATAATGCTCTGCCTTCGCTTCTGCACTATTCATAAACGTAACATCTTGGTTTGTCTTATACCCAGTAAAAATCGTCCGCCGGTCATAATCTGCGTTTCCTTCGCTGTAGATCTGCTGCTGCAAAGACTGCAGTTCCTTTAAGATCGCCTGACGGTTTTCCGGTTCCAGAATGTCGTTTGCCCCGTATACAGCCTGCTTATACGCATCCGAGATTAGGTCCTTCATGTTGATCATCGCTGTCTGCGTACATTCCATCCACGATTCTGTATCTGGGATATTATATTCATAATACTGGGTGATCGTACTGAGGGTACTGCGCAGGCGCAGGGAACGGATGGCGATGATCGGGTTATCCGAAGGTTTTGTGATCTTCTTCTGGATAGACATCTGGTTATTTGTATGATCCACGTTCGCTCTGTTTGCGTTAATGTTTGATTTTGTGCGTTTTACGATCATGGAATTTGTTACTCGCATCATAAACTGTTCCCTCCTTTATACACCGGTCTGCGTGATCAGACGGTCATACATCTCATTCATCGTCGATATGATCTTGGATGCCAGATTGTATGCGTTCTGGAATTTGATCAGGTCCATACCTTCTTCGTCCTCGTCTACGCTTGAGATGGACATCCGGTAAGTATCAATCGTATTGCCGATATCAAAATAGTTCGAGTACAGAATATCCGATTCCTGTGCATCTACCGTAATATCTGTAACGATATACTCCAAGAACTGGTTGCCGCCGGAACCACGGTAAATGATTTCCTTCGATTCCAGATCCAACATATTATCAACAAGTCCTGTTTCGCTTTCATCGGTATCCGTGCGGGTGGAAGTCGCAAAGTACTTTGGCTCTTTCTGGCTCTTGTCATTAACGGCTGCATTTTCCGCTGTCAGCTGGTAATAGTTTCCGCCGATGGCATCGGATTTATAAGTAATTGCCACACCCTCTTCACCGTCTGATTTCTTTGTATCTAAGAAGGCGTTTTCGGAACCGTCTGGACGAATAGCAACAAAAAATGATCCCATCTGATTTCCGTCGACATCAACGCCGCCGTTTTGATATTTGATATTTTCCGGAATTACTTTACCTGTAGCCGGATCTACCGTATATCTTTGCGTAACTGCTGTACCGTCCTGCTGCGTTGTGCCGTCACCGCTGCCATATATCTGTATATCGTTGAATTTGCGGCAGAAAGCGCGCAAAAACTCATTCATCTGTGACATATAATACGGAATACCGCGGGAGTCGATCGGCCGTCCGATCGTTACCTCTCTGCCTGCCTTTCCGGCTAATGACGTCAGATCCCGGTCTTCCAGTTCAAACATATACTCAAAGCTTTCGTTGCCGTCTTTATCTACAGACTTGGTCATTTCAAAACGGGAATAGGTGTAAGTCCGGTTTGCGATCGTAATCGTTCCTCTAGACGGCATATTCATAGCTTCCACCGAAGTGATGTTTGGATTTGTTACGTATATCTGCGATTTTCCGGCTTCTACCTTGGAAAGCGTTCCTTGGAAATTTTCTTTATTATTGCCGTCACGGATGTTCAGTACGGCTTTTAATTCACCAGACATCGTATCTGATGAAGCGTTAAATTCATTTTTGGTATGTGACCAGCGGATATCATACAAACCTTCGATATCGTTTTGATTCACCTTTTCCGTACGGGCATAACATTCTAATTCATTAAAATCATTGCCGTCAATCAACAGCTGCCCTTCCACACGTACACGGAAACGGGTACCGCCTACGTACTTATCCGGATCGTTGCTGTTTGCCACCTCGGTTTCTTCTGTTTCGATCGGTACGATCTTCGATAACTCATCCAGTAAAAGAGCCCGCTGATCGCGCAGCTCGTTTGCGCGGCGTCCCTGAATCTCTATCGTGTTGATCTTATCGTTAATGATCGAAATTTTCTTTGCGTAGGAATTAATCTGGCTTACAAGCGCACGAACCTCTTGGTTACAGTCCGACTGCAGCTCCTTAAGGTGTCCGGACATATTATTAAAATAATCCATCAGACCTTGTGCTTCGCTGATAAAATGGTCGCGAAGCTCTAACGACGAGGCGCCGTCGCCTTTTAATGCATCCAGCCGAGCAAACATTTCCTTGTAGATCGACGAAAATCCGGTCGGATCTGCCTGGTCATCCCGGAACAAATTTTCAATCTGCGCCATATAATATCCCTTTTTCTCATACTGGCCAACATTGCTGTTGTTCGTCCAATATCTCACATCATAATAAGTATTGCGCAGCTGCGTAATAGAATCTGCGTCTACGCCGCTTCCGAGCGTACCATACGTATGATTGCGCAAAGAAGCCTTTGCGACCAGATTCACAACCTGCTTGCTGTAGCCAGGTGTATTTGCGTTGGATACGTTATTTGCCGTTGTATTGATAGAGGCTGAATATGCGTTTAACGCAGACCAGCCGATATTTAATCCAAAAAATGTAGAACTCATATACTCACCTCACGTCTTTTAAAGCCCTGTTACAAGCAGCTCGATCATATCACTGACTGTCTGGATATAACGGCTGGATGCGTTGTATGCGTTTTGATATTTGATCATTCTAGTCAGCTCCTCGTCTGAGGATACTCCGATCACCTCGTTGCGCTGGTTTTCGACTGCTGTCGCAGCTCCTTCCAGCTTTTCCGCTGTTGATTCATATACGGAGCCAATGATACCGATCTCTCCGATCATTTCTTTATAATATTCACTGTACGTATAGGTTACGTTTGTATAACGCGGATTAATAGACAGTGTGGTATTGTCCCAAAGGTTTGCCAGCTTGATCGCCATATCATGTGCAATACCTTCATCCTGATGGAAGTGAGGCAGATTTTTAATATTTTTTAACAGGTCATAATTGACGCTGACTTCCATTGAAGTATACTGCTTGGATGTATCATAAAAATAGTCTTCGTTCACGACCCACTGACCGTCTACCTTTTGTTTTAAATACTTTTCATTACCCTTTTTGTCCCATGGAGTATACGGTTTTTCTGTAGAAATGGACTGCACATCCAAGCTTCCGTCCGGATTGAACATGACATTGCCGTTTGCGTCTGTTTTAGGGACTAATTGTGCAACCGTTGTATTTTCCGGATTAAACACACGGATCGTTTGGCCGTTGCTCATGCGATATGGAATGGAAGTATCCACATCTTCTTCATTGTACATATAATAATCCCGCCACTCGCCTGTTTCCTTGTCATATGCGGTTACCTTGCGGTAACGTTCGCAGCCGGATCTCGTAAACAATTCCTGCGGCGGCAGCTTGCCGTCCGCGCCCACGCAGCAATTTTCTTCATCCAACACCTTGACATTGCGGTATCTGGAATATGTGCCGTCCTCGTTTTGTACGACCAGCTCATCCATTTTTTTATTCGGAGCCAAAATGTCGTTGATCTGTGTCACAATACCATGTACCAACTGGTCAAATTCTGCCTGGGTATTCTGCATGATGGACAGTCCGACAGATGCGTCGTACTTATCCGGATCTGCATTTAATATATCATTAAAATTGGATACCGTTTCGCCTCTTGCCTGTACAAGCGCCTTTAATTCCCCGATATCTGTATTGTACTCTGTACAGATTTTTTGAGAAAAGTCATATACCTCGGCATATTTCCCAATGCCTTCATTCGATAAATGCGGCCAATATGGCGTAACAAATCCGGTCATGCGGTCTGTTTTCTTGCCAATCGTATAATAAAACATATTGTCAGCCACCAGCTCACCTTCAAACTTGAGTGTGACAGACCCATTAGCCCGCTCTTCATACTGGATCTTGCCGTATTTGCTCAGCTGATCAAGTGCGTAATCTCTTGCGTCGCGCTCATTCATCGCCGTTTCGCGCCCGCCAACCTCTATCGCCTGGATCTGCTTGTTCAAGTCGGCAATCTGTCTGATGTATCCATTGATCTTATCGATATCCTCGGAAATCTGGATGTTGATATTATTCTGGTAATTTTTAAGCCCTTTGAATATTGTCTGTGACCGTGAAATAAATAAGCTGGCCTTTTGAATGACAAGGTTTTGCGCCGCCATATTCGACGGGTCCTTGGAAAATTCTTCAAACGCCTGCCATAAGCTTCCTTCTTCGCCGTCCAGTATTTGCTGAAAAGCTGTCCCTTCCAGCTCCTGAAAATAATTCTGTACCTCATCGATTGCTTCAAAGGTTGCCTCATAATAAGACTTTCTTCCGTTTTCCTGACGGAACGCCTTATCCAAAAAAATATCTCTCGCATGGACAATCTCTCCGATGGATGTTCCCTGCCCAATCAATTTTTTGTAATGATTTTTAGAATATGCTAAATTGCTGTAGCTCGCATCACGAAAAACAACCTGCTGACGTACATACCCCTCGGTATTCACGTTAGCCAGGTTGTTTGCTACATTATGAATCGAATCCTGAGAAGCCTTTAGCCCCGAATGTCCGATATATATGGAACCCATTCCATTCGCCATAATTGCTCACACTCCTGTCCGTTATTGTTTTGCGTCAAAACCGCTGCCTCCTAATATCTCTCCCGTATTATAAGCGTTCTTATCGTAGTTCGCTGTTTCGGGTGCGGTTCGCATGCTTCGAAACAGAGTCAGGTCAAACTCTACCAATTCCAGAGCTTGATTCAGCAATGTCTGGTTTTGTTCATTTATTTTCCGAACTTCATCTAATGTCGTTTTCAACTGTTTTTTTACGTTTTGTAGTCGTTCCTGCTCTTTCGGCTGGCTGCTCAGCATTTCAATGACCGTATCAACCGTAAAATCCTCACCTGGCTTATTCAGTACCACCGACATATCGTGCATGACCTTTTGGCGGCGATTATCCAGGTTTTGAATTTTACTGGCCACATCCTGTTCCAGATCTACGATCTTCTCCAGCGCCGGAACATTGGCATCTATGATGACCTGTTTTTTCTCCTTAGATAACTCTGCCAAATGTTCGTATTCCTTGTTTTCGTTCTCTAAGACCTGTATCAGGTCATCCATTAAGCTTGCCACTTCTTATCCTCGCTTTTCTGTAACAGTTTTGTTACGTTTTTAATTAGCCGCATAATAGCTTGCTAACAATTTGCTCGCAAAATCTCCAGTATCAACGTCATAGTTTCCAGACTTTATGCTTGATTTAAGCTCTGCCACTCTATCCTCCCTGATATCCGAAGCTGCTGCGACTGCCTGTTTTGCGATCTGATAATCTCTCCCTGCCCGTGAGATCTGAACCTGATCACGCGCAGAGGTGATTTCTGCGGTACTTTTTGCCTTGGAAGGCTTTGTCGATTTGTATAAAGCTGCGATCTGGTTATAAGAATCTATACGCATAATAGGCATCTCCTTTCATCGTCTCGTCCCTGAATGATAAATTTAGAATCCTTCACTCAGCGCGCATATTTTTTGTATTATGCACTTGATTGTGAAGTTCTATAACTTGTTTATCGGATGTTTTTTGGATTTTGTTAGTAATTTTTTAATTTTTATGAAAAATAATCATAGTTGCTGAATTTGCCATTTCCTCATTGATTCTGAAGCTTATTTGTGATAATCTTCTTATATAGATTGAACGAAAGTGAGGAATATGTCATGAAAAAATTATTACATTTTACCAGTGTCTTAATCTGTACACTGCTGCTCTGCTTGTATATAGCGCCTGACAACGTAAATGCAAATGCATCCGTCATAGAGCAAAAACGCATTCCTATGCTGCAGAAACCAGATATTACGTTAGCCCGTGAAATGACATTGCGTTCGTCTTCTGGAATAAACGGCGGTGGAAATACGCCGAGAGAATACGTGATCACTTTCAATGCCAATTATGGAACGATCAACGGCAGCAGCCGCCTAACGACGACGGATCAACGGCTGTCCAGCCTTCCTTCTGCATCCAGACCCGGCTACACTTTTAAAGGCTGGTATACGCAGTCCGTAGGCGGTACCTTGATCACGACGAGCACGGTATTTTCCTATAACACAGATGTTTACGCGCAATGGGATACTTACGATGCCTATTTCAGAGATTTTTTTATTTCTGATATTTCTGATACGACCGTATCTATCATGGCATTGATACAAAATACGTACGTAAGTACTTGGGGGATTTCCTTCGGCACATCCAGCAATTACCTGTCAGAATCACGCGTGATGAACCAGTATTCCGTAAGCTCCGCATTGACGATGACGCTGTCTGGATTAACGCCGAACACCACTTATTTTTACAAAGTCTATTTTATCGCAGATAATATGCGTGTAGAATCACGCGTTGGCTCCTTTACAACAGCAAGAACAGCGGAATATTCCGTAACCTTTTATCCAAACGGCGGTACGGTCAACGGACAGAGCACGCTCATGACCGTAAACCAAATGCTTCCTTATCTGCCAGGCTCATACAGAGACGGCTATCACTTTGACGGATGGTTTACCGAGCCATATGACGGCAATCTGATCACAGCCAATACTGTATTTCGTTCTAACAGCACGTTATATGCACACTGGACTTATCAGGATACCTCCAATCCGCCAGTTACACCGCCTACAACCGGAGGCTCCAATAATGGCAGCTCTAATAACACAAACACCGGAAACTCCGGAAGCTATGAAGAAGAGGAAAACGACGAACCGATCTCGGTACAAAGAATCAAACTGAAAAGCCTGAAAAATATAAAAGTTAGGAAGATCAAAGTCAAATGGAACTGGTACGCTTATGGGGACGGATACCAAATTGCTTATTCCACAAATAAAAATTTTGCGGCTAGCAAGACAAAGCGCATCAATGCAGGCGTATTTACGGATGCAAAAACGATTGCCGGATTGCAGAGAGGTAAAACATATTATGTGAAAGTAAGAGCGTTTCAGAAATCGGGCGGCAAAAAGTATTATGGAGCTTGGAGTAATATAAAAAAGATAAAGGTTAAGATTTAAGCTGAAAATATTATGATGCTTTTATTTCATAATACCTAAAATGCTCTGTTCAGCCAAGGCCTTCTTACATGAAGGCTTATGACTGAACAGAGCACATATGGAACTGATGCCTTTTTCCTGACAATATCAAAATTTCTGTATCAGCTCTAACAGCCTGTTTTTCTCATACAATCCCCGCAGTACATCATTTTCCTCGATCATTTCGATCAACGATGCACTTATCGGCAGCATTTCTGTCGCCTGGATCAGTATAAACACAACCCAAATAACAAGAAACGCCTTTGCAATCCCTGCAAAAAATCCAAAAATCATATTTACAAGATGCACCCCTGGCTTTCTGGAAAACCAGTCGACCTTCCTGCGAACGAAGTATAAAATGATCGAAATGATAAAAAATGCCAAAAAGAATGCAATCGCGGATACACAAAATTCTGCTGCAGCTTTTGCCATTTTTTTATAAATTCCATAGGACTCTAAAATATCCGGAATGGCTGATCCTGCCGCCTTGTCCAGCTCCTTCTGAAGCTTTTTGGGCACCGCGACCCAAGGCAGCTTTACGCTTTGTGAAAATGCGCCGTCCTCCAGCTTTTTGTTAATCTGTTTTCTGACATATTTTTCACTCCCTTTTTCGATCTGCTGTGCAATCGTCGTTGATTCTAAGAGCGCATTACGAAATGCCGGTGCTGCCACAACGACAAATATAACAGTGGCTATGATTGCTAGGACGGAATAAAGCACTCTGAGAAATCCTTTGTGATATCCCCGCAAGGCAGAGACAATAATGTATCCCATAACTGTAAAATATAACCAATTCATCGTCTTAATAGTTATCCTTTAATTTTATTCTGTCTGTTTCCCCGCTTAAGATAAACCAGTAATCCAACTGACCATTGCCGGATATGATATCATGAATGCTGCGGTCAAAAGTATGCTCAAATCGCTTGCTGCCCCGCATCGTATAAAGCTGAACGCTTTTTTCATTTCGTATGCAAAGAAGCCCGTTCTGCAAAAAGCCGATGTCTGTATAATCAAGGTCAAATTTTTGTTCTAATACAAGTCTGCCCTTCATATTGTAGATACTGGTCAGATATCCTTTTGCAGAATCTGGATTATCAAATACAAGCCCAAAGTAATCTTCGTTAAAATATATGCTCCTGATATTTTTTTTGCATTTGATTTCCTTTTTGACCTTTGGCTTTTGCGTTCCTTCATACAGAATTGTTTTTGTATCTCCAAACGCTACAAGCTGGTCATTTGTTACAAAGTGAATGCTTGGAATGATCATATCTTTGTAAGAATAAGAACCTACAATATTATCGATCTCATTCTGTCCTACTGTTCCGTAATTATAAAATACTACCGTTGATTTCACTTCCGCGTCATGGATATCCAGCATACTGACTGCCAGCTTTTGTGCGTCACGGGACAGCGCAAGATCCAGGGGATAGCCGCTGTTTTCTATATGTAAACCGCCTCCCGCCAGCTGCTTGCCATCCTTGTCATATAAATGGATATAGCTTGTCTGGGAATCCTCCATTAAGACCGCTATCGTTCCCTGCCTGGCAATGCTGATACGCTGCACCGGCATCGTCGTCTGGATCATTCCCTGTTTTCCAACCGTATTCATAATATAGATACGGTTTCCTCCCTGCTCATAAATAGCCAGATAATCCTCACAAACGGCAATTCGGGGCGTTTCCATCTCATAAGTCTGGTTCCAAAATATTTCTCCGGTAATACTGGCATAGACTGCGCCATCCTGCGTATACTGAAGCACATTGCCCTGAAACTCCTCGTATTCGGCAGCCTCCGTTTCCCTTCGCTCTATCTGCTCAAGTACCTCATAATTGGTATAAACCTTTCTCTCAAAATATAATAACGCGGCAAAAAGCAATCCGATCGCTATTCCGGTCAGGACAAAGATCAGAATCAATATTTTGATTCTGTGAATCCGGATTTTCTGTTGTAACTCGGACAATTCCTCCGTGCTTTTTGACGGAAGAGCCCGTAAGCTTGTATTTCTGCTTTTTGCCATAATTTTCTCCTGCATCTGACAATGGCTTTTCAGCGTAATCTTTATGGTAATTCCAATTTCTGCCCGGCATAGATCATATCCATATCGTCAATGCCGTTTAACTGGCATATTTTTCGTGCCTTTGCCGCCGTTCCGTATATTTTTTTGCTGATCCCAACAAGGCTGTCGCCCTTTTTTACAATATAATACCCCTGAAGCAGGCTGGTCTGGGCTTCCGTTAACGCAGAAGCTTCCTGGCTGTCAGATGGATCGTTATTCGCGCCTTCTGTGTCCGTCTTTTGTCCTTTTTTACTGGAAGAACCAGCTTTTTCGCTGGAAGCATTCTTTTCTTCTTTTGAGCTGCCGTTTCCTGCTTCTTCGTCGTTTGCTGCTTGGTCTGTATCGCCGGATCCTCCTACTTCGTCTGTTTGCCCTTTACTGCCGGATTCTCCTGCTTTACCGGCTTGTCCTGTATTGTCCGCCGATTCCTGATCTGCTGCCTGTTTGTCGTTTTTGGATTCTCCATCCTTGGAAGCTTCTTTTAGATCAGACGCATCTTCATCCTGCACATTCGCGCTCATAGCCGGGACATCTGACGATTGTATGCCGGCTTGTCCGCCCTTGCCGGATATTTGATTCACCGCTGATTCCAAATCCTGCATTTTTTCCACATTATTTACTGTACTGACACCAAGCACGCACACCGAAAGAACCAAAAGCAAACTCGTCGTATATAAAACGCCGTTCCACTTTCTTTCGGTCATCTGTGCCTTTTTTTCCAACAGCGTTTCCCGATAGCTGCGTACAAGCGGCTCTTGGATTTCCTCTGGTGAAATATCCAGCTCCCGGCTCTTGCTTTTTTCGATCATATAATCCTGCATCTGCGGGTTTTTCTCATAATAGACATAATAACCCTCCCGCCGCTGCAGTATATTTTTTTCAAATACGTAAAAAGCTTCCTCCTGCTCCGCCTGATTCAGCAAAAACAGCACATTTTTTTGTATATTAAAAAACTGCTTGTGCCTGTGCTCCAGCTCCGCAGCAAGCGCTGTCGAAGCATTTCCAATATCCTGCCCCCAGCCGACGATTTCCAGGTTGTCATAATACGTTTTCATCTCTTTGTATATAAAAGCCCATGTCTCGTCGCTAAATTCCAGCATTTGGCCGCTGCAGAACGCATCCTCCACCCGGATACAACCGCTGATAAAGAAACGTGTCTGATCCTTTCCCTTTTCTACCCTGCCCAGCAAAATAAATGCCCGGTTCGTCCAAGAATCGTCTGCCTCCTGCGTATGTAAATAAGTATATACATAATCCTCCAGATAAACTTTTGTACTCCCTGTACTGGTGCCAATCTGACGGATATTCTTTGGTAGTGTCCCTGACGCTCTCTGTTTTTGTTCTGCCACTTCGCACACCTCTTTCTATTTTTTCAGGTATGCGTCCAATGTAGCATAACAGACTGGCTGATTTTGACAGATATTGTTGGCAGCGTCTTAATTCCTTACAGCTCTGTTCTTCCCTCCAGCGCCCGCAGCAGGGTTACTTCATCGATATATTCCAGATCGCCGCCCACCGGAACGCCGCTGGCGATTCGTGTAACCTTAATGCCAGTCGGTTTTATCAGCTTACTGATGTACATTGCCGTCGTTTCCCCTTCCAGACTGGAATTTGTAGCAATGATCACCTCATTGACATCCCCCTGCAGACGCTTCATCAGCTCCTTGAGCTTAATATCCGCAGGTCCGATCCCAAGCATTGGAGAAATTGCGCCGTGCAAAACATGATATACGCCTTCGAATTTTGCGGTTTTTTCATAAGCCGCAAGGTCTCTCGGATTTTCAACGACCATAATCGTTTTCTGGTCACGGTTTGGATTTTTACAGATCGGACAGATTTCATCATCGGTCAGCGTATAACACTGTTTGCAATAACAGACCTTGCGCCTTGCCTCGATAATGGAATTGGACAGCTTCTCTACTTCTGCTTCCGGCATATTCAATATATGAAACGCCATCCGCTGCGCTGATTTTGCCCCTATACCAGGCAGACCAGCCAATGCTTCGATCAATCTGCTGATCTGCGCGCTATAATAATCCATTTTTAAAATAACCCCATGCCGCCGCCCAGACCGCCGGTGATCTTGCCCATCGTATTCTGGGAATATTCGTCAATCTGGCGCATTGCTTCGTTCGTAGCCGCCATAATCAAGTCCTCCAGCATTTCCACATCATCTGGATCAACCGCTTCTGGATCAATCTTGATCTTCGTGACCTCACGCTTGCCTGACACGGTCACTTCTACCACTCCGCCGCCCGCAGACGCTGTCATTTCTTTTTCTTCCAGCTCCTTTGTGGCATCCTCCATCTGCTTTTGCATTTTCTGCGCCTGCTTCATCAGGTTTGCCATATTGCCAGGCATTCCACCGCCCGGAAATCCACCTCTTCTTGCCATTTTATTACTCCTCCTTACATTTCATTTTTGACTGTTATTGATTTTAACGCATAACGGACGTTCTGACAATAGATGGATTGAAATTTAAAAATCTTCGTATTCAATCTCCGTATGGATCATTTGTTCCAGATCCACAAATGACTGCTCAAATGACTGTCCGGTATGATTATATTTTATTTGTATCTGAATCTGCTTTCCAATGCATTTTGAAATCGTATCTGTGATCTCCTTTAGCCGCTCCTCTTCGGAAAGCATATCACACAAAATGGAATCGTCCAATACGATCATCAGAACGTCGTTTTCACCAATACTTAAATGCGCCTTTTGGATAAATACGCGGATCGAATGCGGCATTTGTGATACAATGCTGCGCCAGTTTTCTACTACCTGCCGGATATCTTCTGAAATTGCTTTTGGAAGCGGCGCCTTTGGTAAATCTGCCGTCGTCTCTGGCATGACTACGGCAGGCTGTACTACACCGCCTTCTAATTTCTTTTCCAACTGTGTCAGACGTGCTAAAATAGAGCTGACATCCTCCTCCATTTGTGGGCGGCACAGCTTTATTACCGCAATTTCTATTAAGATCCGCTTTTGTGTGGAATAACGAACCTGACTGGATAATTCTGAAAAAATACGGATATAACGCATCAGCTCAGCACTATCAAGCATTGTACATTCTTCTTTTAATAATTGCAGATTTTCGCTTGAAATATCCAGAACATCCTCCATATCGTCAGAGCTTTGAAGCAGAAGCAGATTACGCAGATACCAAGTAAAATCATTGACAAACTGGCTAAGGTCCCTGCCCTCAGCAACCAGCTCCTCTATTTGCCGCATTGCTTCTGCGACCTGATGATTCACTACAGAACGAAGCATCCGTGAAAACCGTTCCGTATCCACGGCGCCAAGCACCTCCAACACCTGATCATAGGTCAGCTTCTGCCCCATATAAAATGCCATACACTGATCTAACAAGCTCAATGCATCGCGCATCGCGCCGTCAGCAGCTTTCGCAATATAACGGATTGCCTTTGGCTCCGCTTCTGCCTGCTCTTGTTCTAGTAACTCCTGTAATCTTTCTGCAATAATATCAATCGAAATACGATGAAAATCATATCTTTGACATCTGGATAAGATTGTTACAGGAATTTTATGCGCTTCTGTCGTCGCTAGAATAAATATAACATACGACGGAGGCTCTTCCAGCGTTTTTAACAATGCATTAAACGCCCCTATAGACAGCATATGGACTTCATCAATAATATATACCTTATACCTGCCCTCTGTCGGAGCATAAGTCACCTCATCCCGAATTTCCCGGATATTGTCTACACCATTATTGGATGCGGCGTCAATTTCAATCACGTTCATAGACGTACCGGCTGCGATCGACTGACAAGACGCACAAGTACCGCAAGGACTTCCATTGACCGGATGCTCACAGTTTACTGCTTTTGCGAATATCTTTGCGATTGTCGTCTTACCTGTTCCTCTTGTTCCGCAGAACAGGTAAGCATGAGCGATACGTTCTGCCTTGATCTGGTTGCAAATAGTCGTAACAATCGCATCCTGACCTTTCACATCTGTAAAATTCTGTGGTCTGTATTTCCGATAAAGCGCTGTGTATGACATCGTTACCTGTCCTCCTTGTATTTAGTGACTTAAAAACACTTTCTGCAGCAGCGTCATACGAAAAGCAATTTTAAGACACGCTCTAGAAAACCTGCTGCACGAGCCTTCGTATATTAAACAAAGCTGCGTGCAGCAGGTTTTTTCTGTATCATTCATTCATTTTTAAAAGATCATTTAATTAATCACCAAAACTGATCCCTGTCAGCTTTGCTTCCCGGACAATCTGTGCATTCGGGTCTACGGTCTTTAACTTGCCCGCAACATTCTCTAACGGAACACGTCTGACTTCATTGTTTACCATTGCAATCATATGTCCGAAATCTTTTTCCAAAATAGCCTTTGCGCCTTCTGCGCCAAGTCTTGTACAGAGTACACGGTCATACGGTGTCGGGCTGCCGCCGCGCTGTGTATGGCCAGGAACGGTTACACGTACCTCGCTGCCAAGCTTTTCGCTGATCTTAGCCGCAATTTCGTAGGAAACAGAAGGATATGGAGATTTTTCCAGTTTCTTCTTATATTCCTTTTTCGTTAATTTTGCATCTTCTTTGGATATCGCGCCTTCTGCAACTGCTAGGATCGTAAAGCCCTTTCCAGCTTTTGTACGATGTTCGATCGCAGCTACCACCTTCTTTGTATCATATGGAATTTCCGGAAGCAGGATAATATCAGCGCCGCCTGCCAGTCCTGCATAGAGTGTCAGCCAGCCTACCTTATGTCCCATAACCTCTACAATAAACACACGGTTATGAGATGCTGCCGTCGTATGAATGCAGTCAATCGCATCTGTCGCAATATTGATCGCACTCTGAAATCCAAATGTAACATCTGTTCCAAAAATATCATTATCAATCGTCTTTGGCAGGTGGATAGCATTTAACCCTTCCTCGCGAAGCAGATTCGCTGTCTTTTGTGTGCCGTTGCCGCCGAGAATTACAATGCAGTCCAGATTTAATTTGTAATAATTCTGCTTCATAGCTTCTACTTTATCCAAACCGTTAGCATCTGGTGTACGCATCAGCTTAAATGGCTGACGGGAAGAACCCAAGATGGTTCCGCCTTTTGTCAGGATACCGGAAAAATCTGATGACGAAAGCAGACGATAATTTCCGTAGATCAGTCCCTTATACCCATCCAAAAATCCATAAATCTCCAAATCTTCAACATTTGAGCTTAATCCTTTTGCAACGCCTCTCATTGCAGCATTCAAAGCCTGACAGTCGCCGCCGCTTGTAAGCATACCCACTCTGAGCATTTTGATGCACCCTCACTTTCTCCTGATATTGTAATTTGTTATATGATCTGTCCTTTCTATTATAAATTATTCGTTATTCTGCTGTCAATAAAAAGGATTCCAAAATTTTACTTTATTCATATAGCACAAATTACAAAACGGATCTACGCTTTTGTTTTTAGAATTTCCAAAAGAAACTCCCAAACACGTTTTGTTGACGATATACTTAATTTTTCTTCTGTCGTGTGTACATCTTTCATATCCGGGCCGATTGAGATACAATCCAAGCCTGGCAGCTTTCCTACGAGCAGTCCGCATTCCAAGCCAGCGTGGATCGCCTCGATCACAGGCGGCTTCCCATACATCTTTTCATATACAGCCGCGATTTTATCTCGAAACGCAGAATCCCGCTTATATTCCCATGCTGGGTAATCGCCTGAAATTTCTACTGTGCCGCCTATTGCCTGTGTCAAATACGTCATTTTTTCCAACAATGCCTCCTTTGCACTTCCAACAGAGCTTCGTACAGCATAGCTTAAAAGTATTTCCTTCTCACTCAGCTCTAAAATGCCAAGATTCAACGAAGTTTCCACTAGTCCTTCCACATCTGCGCTCATAGTCTGGATTCCATTTGGCATTGCATTGACAAATAAAACCGCCTGTCTGGTACTGGCGTCATCCAACATCTGAGTCTTCGCCTCAGTAGCTTTGGATGTAATACAAATATTTTTATCTGTAACAGCATATTCGTTGGAAAGCTCGTCTTGTATTCTTGTCAGCGCTTTCCTCGCTTGGTCCATATCCTGCTGCGCAAGGCAGATCACAGCCTTGCTTTCTCTTGGAATCGCATTATCCTTGCTGCCGCCTGCAAAAGAAGCCAAATTATATTTTACACAGCTTGACAAAGCAATTAAAATCCTGCCCATCAGAATATTTGCGTTTGCACGCCCTTTATTGATCTCCACACCAGAATGACCGCCGTTTAAGCCGTTTACCGTTATTTCCAGAGCTGCTCCGTCCACGGATACACGATGTACCGGCAGCCTGCATTTGATACCAGCACCCCCTGCGCAGCCTGCCAGCAAAAATCCTTCCTCTTCGGAATCCAGATTCAGCAGCCTGCGTCCCTTTAACATGGAAACGTCAATACCAGAAGCGCCTTCCATACCAACCTCTTCTGAAACAGTAAAAATAACCTCCAGCCTTGGATGCGCAATCGTTTCCGAAGCAAGAACTGCGAGCGCATAAGCGATTGCAATTCCATCATCGCCGCCGAGCGTCGTACCGTCTGCTGTCAGATTATCCCCTTCTATAAGAAGCCGGATCCCCTCGTTCTGAAAATCAATATCACAGTCCGGTTTCTTTTCACATACCATATCAAGATGTCCCTGAATGATAATCGGTTCCTCCTGTTCGTAGCCCGGTGTCGCTTCTTTTATAATTATGATATTTTTCAGCTCATCCTGAATGCATTCCAGCTTGTGCTTTTTCGCAAATTCCACACAATAATTGCTAATTTTTTCCTCTTCATATGATGCGCGGGGAATTGAGCTGATTTCTTCAAAATACGAAAATACTTCTTTTGGTTCCAGACCTGATAATACGCCCATGTTTTTTCCTTCCTTATTTCTATATTTTATAAAACTGTTCCTATCTCTTATTTTTATCTGACTTATCTATTTTTTATTCTCATATACAATAAAACGGTTATTGTGAAGAATGCGAACATATTCGCATAAACGTTCATACAATGGCTCCGCCTTTTTTCCAAATTTAGATTTTACCGCAATCCCAAGCTCATAAACTGTCCTTGTACCATCCATTTCCTGCCAGATAAAGCTGCCAAGCTCATCCAACTCAATTCGGCTCACCTTTGGTCTGCGGAATATAATCTGTGCTATCCGGTTAAATAATCCCCGATTAACAACAGCTACTTCTACATATTTTTTCTGATTCAGATCCCATTCATACAATTTATTCCGTTTTGGAACATAATCCAAAAAATTTTCCTGCTTCTTTTTTCTCATAATCAAATCCTTTTCACCGTTCCAAAATCCTGTCTCTATCATTTACTTTTATCATTAAGCCTCTGTATCCTAGAGGACTATCCGGACTACTGCTCCGGATAGTCCTACTAGATGTAGAATTACATATTTTTTATATTATGATTTTATTTATTTTTATTTCTTACAATGATATAATAAAGCGTTGCAGTAAGAACGGCGAAGAATGCCAATCCTCCCCAGTTGCCAAGATTGATACTCTCTGAAAGATTGATAACATCTCCAAGAGACTCGTCACCAACATTTATAATAGCAAATACCGCAAGCAAAATTCCAACCAGACCTTCGCCCGCAATCAATCCTGAAGAATACAATACGCCGTTTTCCACCTTGCGCTTGCGCTCTTTTTCTGTTTCGTTCTTTTTCTTTTCAAAGTACAGTCTTAAAAGCCCACCAATGATCATAGGCGTACTCAGATGGATCGGCAGGTACAGGCCGACTGCAAATGGCAGTACCGGAATACCGAGTATCTCTACGACGATTGCAATAAAGACACCGGAAAATACAAGCGCCCAAGGCAGATTGCCGTCCATAACGCCTTCTACAACCATTTTCATCAAAACTGCCTGCGGCGCCGGAAGCTGTTCGGAACCATAGGACCATGCTGCATTCAGTAAATATAAAACACCGCCGATCGTGATCGCAGATGCAACAACACCGATCAATTCACCGATCTGCTGATTTTTCGGTGTAGAACCAACTAAAAAGCCTGTTTTTAAATCCTGTGATGTATCACCCGCAATCGCTGCTATAATACAAATAACAGAACCAATGCTGATAGCAGCTACCATACCTGTCATTCCGATCATTCCGGTTGCCTTTAAGATCATCGTAGCAATGAGCAGCGTAGCGATCGCCATACCAGATACCGGGTTATTAGAACTGCCGACAAGCCCTACCATACGGGAGGACACGGTTGCAAAAAAGAAACCGAATATAATAATAATAATCGCACCTAATAAATTCACCGGAATCGCCGGACACAGCCACATAAAAACTGCCATAACACCAATACCGATAAATACAAAACTCATTGGAAGATCCTGGGTCGTACGATTCGATACGCCAGCTTTTGCTCCAAATCCTGATACGGCCTGACGAAATGTACGTACGATCAGCGGCAGGGATTTGATCAGGCTCATAATACCGCCTGCTGCAACCGCTCCGGCGCCGATATACCGGATATATGTTTTCCAAAGCGCCCAGGAATCAAAGGTACTGATCGGATCTGAACCCGGAAAAATAACTGATTCTCCGCCAAACAACGCGATCAGAGGCATGATCACAAACCAGCCAAGTGTGCCGCCCGCAAGCAGATAAGAAGATACCTTCGCACCACAGATATAGCCTACGCCAAGCAGCGCAGGAAGCACGTCCATACCAATTCCGGAGCCTTTATAACTCTTAATCTCAAAATCAACCTCACTTGGGAAAATGCAAAGCCCATCTGCAATGAATTTGTAAATTGCTGAAACACCCAGACCTAAAAATACAGTGGAAGCGCTTTCTCCGCCCTCTTCTCCGGCCATCAATACTTCTGCACAGGCTTTTCCTTCCGGATATGGAAGCGTACCATGCTCCTGTACGATCAACGCCGTACGCAGCGGGATCATAAACAGAATACCGATCACACCGCCAACAAATGCAATTAATGCGATTTCGATCAGCGATGGCGTTTCTGTTCCTCCTTCTGACGCCCATATAAACAAAGCCGGCAGCGTAAAGATCGCTCCCGCAGCCAGAGACTCTCCGGCAGAACCGATCGTCTGCACGATATTATTCTCCAATATAGAGTCACGCCGCAGAATTTTACGGATGACACCCATCGAAATAACCGCAGCCGGTATAGAAGCTGATACCGTCATTCCAACTCGAAGTCCTAAATACGCATTTGCACCACCGAATAAAACGGCCAGCAAAATACCAAGCACGACCGAAACCGGCGTAATTTCGGGGAGTACCTTGTCAGCCGGAATATACGGCTTAAACTCTTTTGATTCATTCATGGTAAATAAACCCTCCTTAATAATTTGTACATAAACTATTATCCAATGAATTTTGACACTTGTCAATTATATTGCAAAAAAATATCGTAATCTATTTAGGAATTTTTCTTGTATTTATGGAAATTTATGGTATAATCTTAATACAGTATTCATTTTAGTATTGTTTTATGGAGAGTTGTCCGAGCGGTTTAAGGTGCGGCTCTCGAAAAGCCGTGTGCTGAGAAGCACCGTGGGTTCGAATCCCATGCTCTCCGTTTGATGTACTGTACGTCAGTACAGTACTTTCTATTAATACATCCTACCTCCAATTTAAAAAAAGAGTTCTGTGTAAACAGAACTCTTTTTTATTGTCCGGTCGTCCCCTCCGCCAGACGGTTTATTTGAGCTGCCAAATATCCGGCTCCATATCCATTATCAATATTTACAACTGCAATTCCATTCGCACAGGAGTTGATCATCGTCAGCAACGCAGATAACCCATGTAAGGAAGCGCCATACCCAACGGAAGTAGGCACCGCAATAACCGGCTTATCCACAAGACCTCCAATCACACTGGCCAAAGCGCCCTCCATACCTGCTACGGTCACAACGCAATTTGCTGTCTGGATCACTTCTATTTTTGCCAACAGCCTATGAAGTCCGCTTACCCCCACATCGTAAATACGCTCAACCCTAGTGCCAAAATACTCTGCCGTCTGCGCTGCCTCCTCGGCCACTGGAATATCAGCAGTACCTGCGGTACACACGACTGCTCTGCCTGTACGTATCTTATCTGGTTTTTCTATTTTTATGATTCGTGACACAGGGTCATAAGCTGCCTGTGGATATTTTTGCCGGATCAGCTCATACTGCGCCTGATCTGCTCTTGTCCCAAATACCTCTCCGTCCTGCTCATACAACCGTCCGAAAATCTGCAGCAGATGTTCATCCGCCTTACCGCTGCAAAAAATCACCTCAGCAAAACCAGAACGGATTTTTCTATGAAAATCCAGTTTCGCATAACCCATCTCTTCAAACGGCTGTCTGCGGAAATATTGCTCCGCCTCTTCCACTGACAGCATACCATTTTGTACTTTTTTTAAAATCTCTCTTGTTTCCATGAAATCTATTACCTTTACCTTCTCATTTTTATAATATAAATACCAGCAAGTCAGCACACCAGAAACAGCTGCTACATTTCTTTTAATAAAGCGATCACCTTGGATAAATCCTCTACGCAACCATACAACAGCTTTTTTGTATCTTCATCTGGCTGGCTCAGATCAGGCACCATAACCGGATACATCCCTGCCTGGTATGCAGCCATAATTCCATTGGGAGAATCCTCCAACGCCATACACGCAGACGGATCCACATGAAGCCGCGCAGCTGCTTCCAAATAAATATCCGGCGCAGGCTTTCCATTTTTCACCATCGAAGCGCAGACAATCTGGTCAAAATATTTCAGCCTGTCCAAAGAACCAAGATAACGCTTTGTACGCTCTGGGTCCGTAGCTGTAGCAACTGCAAGCAGATAATGATGTTCGTTTAAATAGTCCAACAACTGCCCAAGTCCCCGCTTTTCCTCCAGCCCATGAGCTTCAATATGCTCATTCATCAGTTGAATACGCAGCGTTCTTACCTTATAATAATCAAAATCTTCTCCAATTTCAGCCTGAAGCTTTGGGACTGCATATTTCGCGGCAAGACTTCGTATTCCGAGTATCTGCTCTCTTTCTACCTGATAGCCGTAATAACGCGCCGCTTCCAGCCAATATTTCACCAACAGCTTCTCCGTATCAATCATTAAGCCATCCATATCAAAAATAACTGCTTTTACCATAATTTCCCCCATATCTATCTTTTCTTTGGCAGCTGCTTGCCTCGTGCAAAAAATATAGCTTCTTCACAACAAAAAACGCAGGTATTCTGCTTCTGCCAGTCCTGCGCGCTTTTTGTTACTGTATATTTATAGTAACGGAATTTTACTTTTTTCCTTTTAAGGACATCCTGCTTTGAATCCTGACCATAAACGTTACCCTGGCAGTTAACTCGGCCCAGGCACCCTTGCGGCACACAAGAGCTCTTGCTTAGTGCTGCTCCATTCCTGACCTGACACGGTTCACAAGTTCCTGTTGCGCAAGACCCAAACGTCAACGCCACTTACCAGGGGCTGCTTTACAATCGAAAGACCCGAGGCAGGATATGACCCCAGCTATAGCGGATTGCTGGTACAGGGCACCGCTAGCGCCCCGGCTGTCCGATTTTTATTATATAGCGTTTATGAAGAATTGTCAAATTATTTTTAATAGTATCAGGGATGTGGAGTAGACTTTTGAGGTAAGCATCTCAGACAGAAATGATCGTAAAAGATGAATGGATAAAAATCTTAAAAAGCTGGTTTTTATCATATCTTTTTTAGATAGTTATTTGTTGATATCATTATATATGGTGCTTACTACTTTTTTGATATTTTATTGTAGTTTTCAAAATTTGTTGCTAATAAGCGGAAAATTTATGCTTAATATCAGCTAATTATTAAATTGGAATAAGCTTGAACAGACTATAAAAATTTAATTTTTCTTGGCTCCATTACTTATCATTTTTATAATTATCTTTTTAAGAGTCCTATTATAATTTTTAATACTACATGAATAAATATATTTTATATCTCTTTATTTCGAAAATGTATATAAAATATGTTAGAATCGAACATATATTATTCCTCCCTACAATATGTTCAAATTATAATAATTTTTAATTATTAAATTATATATGTAAAATATTAGATAATTAATGATTATATCTGATAAATTATTTTTATTATTTAATATAAAAAATACAAATAAATTATATAATGACTTTATTTATATTCAAAATTCCATAAAATATTAAAATTTGATGATTTATAATATTATTATTTTTTGAAATTAAGTTGCTATTTCTATATATCTATTATTTTTTCCTAACTTATTAATTTGTTTTTCTTTTTTATTATACATTTTTTTGCAATTCAAATTCTATAAACAAGTAAATATAAGCATTTTTGTTTTCTATTTTTTAAGTTAACCCAAATTTTGAAGTTCAAATAAAAGTGACTAATTATAAAGATATTATAGTTCACTCAGTCAAATAATAAATATTTATGCTATCCCTTAAAGATATTATGCTATTTCTATAATTATATTTTAGAATTTAAAAAACAGGAGAGTCTATTACTTTCATAACAGATTCTCCTGTGCTTACTTCAAATATTTGTCTATTATAATAGAATAGCTCAAGCTAACAAATAAGCAACGCTATCGGTCATTTGATTTGTCTGTGCAAGCATCACTTCGCCAAATTGCTCTAAAATCTTATTTTTTGAATACTGCACCATCTCTTCTGGCATATTTGTATCTCTCAATTTACTTTCAGAGTATTGCGTATTTTCTGCAGTATTGTCAACGACTAGCATTGCTTTTTCCAAGCGATTTTGCATTGCACCTAAATACGAACGATAATCAGAAAGGTTTTCGATTGCACCTCGTACCTCCTCCATCGTATTTCCTGCAGCTTCGAAAGAATTTACATCCATTGCGCCTAATCCGAGTGTTGCTGAATTGATAGTTCTCAGTTTCAGCATAATTTCCTGATATGGTCTGTCATTAACCTGAATATGATAATCCTGTTCCATATTGATCATATCTGTTGCATATATTGTTCCCATCTTTGGATTATAAGGAGGATGATCGCTGACTGAATAAAAAATAAGGGAAGAGCCGTTTAAGCTAACTCCATTCGCGTGTCCAATATGCACATCACTACTCCCACCAGGATTTAACGATCCCTGTTTACTTAAAACCAAATCATAAATTTTTTTTACAATATCCTCTCCATTTTTCAGTTGTGTATCTTTTACACCAATCTGAATTGTCAGATCATCCCTTGGTCCATTTGGATTACTAGCAGAAGAAGTTGTCTGATCTGTAAAAACAAAAGAAAATGTCTGGCCACAGTTTTGCGAGCATGTAACATAAAATTGCTTTCCAATGAGCTGCTCTTTATTATTCTCATTTACATTTTTAAAATCAAGGCTTTTACCAGATACATAGTCATTTCCGGTACGATTTGCAATCCCATAAAAGGCATCGTCCATAATAACACTCGAATAATCTTCTGCATCTATTTCCACTAATTGTTTTGCTCTTAATACCGTATAAGTATTAAATGTAGTATCTCTTGAAATCCTGTTAATTTCTGACTTCAACTGAAGCAATTCTTTGTGTAAAGCTTCTCTGTCCTTTTCTGTATTGGTATCATTTGCTGCCTGTGTTGAAAGCTCATTCATCCTCTGAAGAATACTTTGAACTTCTTCCAACGCTCCGTCCGTTGTCTGTATCATAGAAACACCGTCTTGGATATTTCTGGATCCTTTATTCATCCCCCTGATCTGATATCTCATTTTCTCAGAAATCTGCAAGCCTGCAGCATCATCTGCGGAACGGTTGATCCTATATCCTGAAGACAGCTTCTCAACTGATTTCTTTTTATCCTCAGTTTTTATTCCCAGCTGACGGTTTGTGTTCATTGCCGTTAAATTGTGGGTGATAATAGCCATACTCCATTCCCTCACCTTCTATAAACCTGCCCGGCTTACAACATTTTCTCTGATGCGTAGAAAAACGAAAACAGTTCAGACAATCTGAGCTGCTATTTTCATCCTCTTACCCTAATTTAGAAAAAGCTTTGCCGTGTAAATAAACCTCTCCATTATCTATTTCGGCAAAATAATGTGAAAACTTTAGAAAAATTTGCCGAGATACCCAAAAATAGCCGGGATTTCCCCAGCTATTTTTATTTCTATTTTTTCATTTCTATTAATTGCCTTCCGGCCTATTGTGCCACATCAATACGGACAAGCGCTTTCTTTAAAGCAATTTCCGCACGCTTCACGTCCAGTCCGGCTTCTTTCATTTTCAATCGCCTTTCTGCACGCATTTTTGCTTCTTCCGCACGATTTTTATCAATTTCACCTGGCCACTCCGCTACTTCTGCAAGAAGTGTAACCTTATCACCTAGAATTTCTGCAAATCCGGAATGTACGGCAGCTTTTTTCGAACCAGCACTTTCCGTTATTGTAACAATTCCCGGTGCAAGCACTGTAGTCAGCGGAATATGGTTTTTATAAACGCCGATATCACCTTCCGTCGTTGTAAACTCAATCATGGAAGCTTCCCCGGTATAAAATACACGCTCAGGTGTAATGATCTCTACTTGGAACAATTTATTTGCATCTGCCATCACGTCACCCCTTACTTCATACGGGCACGTACTTCATCAATAGTTCCTGCATTTAAGAAGTGGCCTTCTGGTATGTCATCGTGTTTTCCTTCCAAAATCTCGCGGAATCCGCGGATTGTTTCAGCAATCGGAACGTATTTTCCATCCAACCCGGTAAACTGTGTCGCTACAGAGAATGGCTGTGAAAGAAATCTCTGGATCTTTCTCGCACGATTGACAATCATCTTATCATCCTCTGATAACTCGTCCATACCAAGAATTGCAATAATATCCTGCAGCTCTTTATATTTCTGTAAAATAGCCTGGACTTCGCGTGCCGTGTCAAAATGCTCCTGTCCTACAATACGCGGGTCTAAAATTCTGGAAGTAGATCCCAAAGGATCTACCGCCGGGTAAATACCAAGCTCTACGATAGAACGGTCCAATACGGTCGTTGCATCCAAATGGGCAAATGTCGTCGCTGGAGCCGGGTCTGTCAAGTCATCCGCAGGTACATATACTGCCTGTACGGATGTAATAGACCCATTTTTCGTTGATGTGATTCGTTCCTGCAGAGCACCCATTTCTGTCTGCAGAGTCGGCTGATAACCAACGGCTGAAGGCATACGGCCAAGCAATGCTGATACCTCGGAACCAGCCTGTGTAAAACGGAAAATATTGTCGATAAACAAAAGCACGTCCTTTCCGCCTTTATCACGGAAGTATTCCGCCATCGTCAGCCCGGACAGCGCCACTCTCATTCTCGCTCCCGGCGGCTCATTCATCTGTCCAAATACCATCGTTGTTTTATCAATAACGCCGGATTCCTTCATTTCATAATACAGATCATTTCCTTCACGGGTTCTTTCACCTACTCCTGTAAACACAGAATATCCGCCGTGCTCCGTCGCAATGTTGTGGATCAATTCCTGGATCAATACGGTTTTTCCTACTCCGGCACCGCCAAAGAGTCCGATTTTGCCGCCCTTTTGATATGGGCAGAGCAGATCTACGACTTTAATACCTGTTTCCAAAATTTCCGCAGAAGTAGACTGCTCTTCAAAAGCAGGTGCTTTTCTGTGGATCGGACTGTATTCCACGCCTGTTGGCGGGTCCAGCTCGTCAATAGGCTCGCCCAGGACATTGAACATCCGGCCTAATGTATTTTCACCAACCGGAACACTGATCGCGGCACCTGTTGCAGCCGCATCCATGCCGCGCACCAGCCCGTCTGTTGGTCCCATGGCAATACATCTGACGGTATCATCACCAAGATGCTGTGCTACCTCAACCACAAGTCTGCTGCCATCTTTTCGTGTAATCTCAATAGATTCATTAATTTCCGGCAGCTTTCCCGTAAACTTGATATCCAGGACAGCACCAACGATCTGAGTGATTTTCCCAATATTCGCTTTTGCCATTTTTTTCTATCACTCCTTTTCTAACTGATTGCTTCCGCACCTGCAATAATTTCGGTCAGTTCCTGCGTGATGGAACCCTGACGGGCACGGTTGTATTTCAAAGACAAATCACTAATCATTTCTTCTGCATTGCTTGTCGCAGAATCCATCGCCTGCATCCTCGCACCGTTTTCACTGGCAACCGCTTCTACAAGCGCCCCATAAAAAATACTGGTCACGTACTTTGGAATGATCCTGTCAAGAGCCTCCTTTTCGTTCGGCTCATAGTTCATAATCAGATTTTTATCAGCTGCTGACAGCTCCGCTTCGGAAAATTCTACCGGAAGCAGCTTCATTAAGCTTGGCACATGAACAACGGTATTTTTAAAATGCGTATATGCAAGATAAATCTGTCCGATTTTCCCTTCTGCATAGTCCTGTAACACCTTGTCGCAGATTTCCATCGCATCCTTATACGTAGGATTTTCAATCACATCCGAAGCATCCTGCGCGATCTCATACCCTTTGCGCTCCAGCGAATCCTTTCCCTTTGTACCAATCGTATACAACAGAACCTTGTCCTTTGCAAGACCACTGTTTTGTACAAGCTTAGTAATATTAGAATTATAACCGCCGGCAAGACCCCGGTTGGAAGTGATCACTACAAACCCAATCTTATCCGATCCATTATCCGCCAGATATGGATGGTCCATGTTTCCTGACCTGGCAAGGATTGACGTAACGGTACGGTACATATGCTGAAAATACGGGTCAGTCTGCTCTGCATGAACCTTTGCTTTCTGCAGCTTTACGGTAGAAACTAATTTCATGGCTTTTGTGATTTGCTGCGTACTCTGTATGCTGCTTTTTCGTCTTTTTATGTCTCTCATCGAGGCCATAATCTGTCACCGCCTTATTCTTATATTAGATTCTACCGAAATGATTTCTTACATTCTTCGATTGCTTTCACCAGCTGCTTTTCCATATCCTCTTCCAGCACCTTTGTCGTACGGATCGATTCTGGAATATCTGGATATTTTGTATCGATATATTCAAACAGCTCACTTTCAAAACGCAGAATCTCTTCTGTAGGAATATCAAGCAGATATTTCTTTGTAGCAGCGTAAATGATAATGACCTGCTTTTCTACAGGCATCGGCTGATACTGCGGCTGTTTTAAAATTTCCTTGATCCTTTCACCCTGCTCCAGCTTCTCCTTTGTATCGGCATCCAGCTCGGAACCAAACTGTGAAAAAGCTGCCAGCTCACGATACTGCGCCAACTCGGTACGAATTGGAGCAGAAATTTTCTTGATCGCCTTAATCTGTGCAGAACCTCCTACACGGGATACCGACAAGCCGGCATTAATGGCTGGCCGAAAGCCTGCGTTAAACATTTCCGTCTCCAGATAAATCTGGCCGTCTGTAATCGATATAACATTTGTAGGAATATAGGCAGATACGTCCCCTGCCTGCGTTTCAATGATCGGCAGAGCTGTCAGAGAGCCTCCGCCCAATTTATCCGAAAGCCTTGCCGCACGCTCCAATAATCTTGAATGCAGATAGAAAACGTCTCCCGGATATGCCTCACGGCCTGGCGGTCTTCTCAACAACAGAGAAAGTGTACGATATGCTGTAGCGTGCTTACTTAAATCATCATAAACAACAAGCACATCTTCTCCGTTTTCCATCCATTCCTCTCCGATCGCACATCCAGAATACGGTGCAATATACTGAAGAGGCGCAAGCTCACTTGCCGTTGACGCAACGATTGTCGTATACGCCATAGCGCCAAATTCTTCCAATGTTTTTACGATCGTAGCAACGGTAGAAGCTTTTTGGCCAATCGCTACATAAATACACTTTACGCCCTGTCCCTTCTGGTTAATGATCGTATCGATCGCGATCGCAGTTTTACCCGTCTGTCTGTCTCCGATAATCAGCTCTCGCTGTCCTCTTCCAATCGGGATCATGGAGTCGATTGCCTTAATACCGGTCTGCAGCGGTGTGTCTACAGATTTTCTGGAAATAACACCAGATGCAACTCTTTCAATCTGACGATATTTGTCTGTTTTAATCGGTCCCTTTCCATCGATCGGCTGTCCTAACGCATTTACAACACGGCCAATCATAGCATCGCCAACCGGAACCTCTACTACTCTTCCGGTCGTTTTCACGGTATCGCCTTCATTGATATTCTTCTGGTCACCGAGCAGTACGGCGCCAACATTATCTTCTTCGAGGTTCAATACCATTCCATATACTTCACCCGGAAATTCCAGCAGCTCGCCCTGCATCGCATTTTCCAGACCATGAATACGCGCAATTCCATCCGCCACCTGGATAACTGTACCCACATCAGCGACTTCAAGCTCAGCGGCATATCGTTTAATCTGTTCTTTGATGACCGAGCTGATCTCCTCTGGTTTTAAATTCATGGACAATAGTCACCTACTTTCAACTGTTTTTGCCATATTACTACGGCATCTGTAACTTCAGCTTCGATAATTCGGAGGTCAGCCTGGCCAGCTTATTTTTCACGCTTCCATCCACAACTCTGTCCCCAATCCGAATCACAATCCCCCCGATCAGGGAAGGATCTATCTTATAATTAAACTCAAACTGTACATAATCCGTTGTCTCCAGCAGCTTTCTGCGTATTGCATCCTTCTGCATCAAAGACAACTCCATCGCGGAAGTAATATAGGCAGTCCCTATTTTTTTATGCTCTTTTACCCGCGAAATAAAATATTCCAACACCTCGCCAAAATCCTGATAATGGCCTTTTGCGATGATCATCAGCATCAGACCAACCATTTCCCTTGACGCACGGCCTTGAAATACAGTCTCTATTATTTTTTGCTTTTCCTCAATTACAATTTTTGGATGATTCATCATCTTGGCAAGATCCTCGTTCGTCCGGACAATCCCAAGCATCCGCTTTGCTTCGTCAAACAGCGTATCTGTCTGCCCGGATTCCAGCGCCAGCTCAAACAATGCATCTCCATACGTTTTTGAAACTAGCTTTGCCATGTCGAATCACCCATTTCTTTCAATGTCTCTTCCACAAGCCCATTCTGAACGGTTGTATCAATCGATGCTGCCACAACCTTTGCAGCCATCATGGATGCAACTGTTATCATTTCCTGCTTCATCTCATCCATAGCACGGCTCTTTTCCAGCCTTGCTTCTTCATTCGCGCGCTGGATAATGCGGGCAGCCTCCTGCTTCGCTTCGTCGATAATATGTGCTTCATTTTTCAATGCCTTCTGGCGTGCTTCACTTAAAATAGCCTCTGCTTCTTTGTCAGCATTTCTCAGCTTTTCTTCATATTCCGCCTTCATTGCAGCAGCCTTTTCTTTGTCGCCCTTTGCATTGTCAATATCACTCTGAATCTTTCTTTGTCTGTCATAGAGCATTTTTCTGACTGGATTCAGCAGCAGATAAGACAGCGCCAAAAATAGCGCGAAAATAGCGATCGCCAGCAGCACCGCATCATGAATCAACTGAAAATCAAGATTAAATAATCTTTCCATGTTCGCTCAGTTCAGCCTCCTTTCCGTCTTAATTCCATCATTCAGACGCACCGCGCCTTTTTATTTCTTAAGTTAATGGCTTTACGAAAAGCAGTAACATTGCTATTAACAAACCGTACAAACCTGTCGTTTCGGCAACAGCCTGACCTAATAACATCGTAGACATAATATCAGATTTTGCGCCAGGGTTTCTTCCTACTGCTGCCGCACCATGACCGGCTGCAATACCCTGCCCGATACCAGGTCCGATACCTGCAATAACTGCCAAACCTGCACCAATAGCTGAACATGCTAAAATTAAATCCTGTCCTGTGATATTCATAATGATTTTCCTCCTAAAATTATTCTTTCCTTAAAATAAGACCTCATAATTTAATCCGTTTCCAACTGCTGGCTGATATAAGTCATCGTCAGCATACAGAATACATATGTCTGTATTGCTCCTGAGAACAGATCAAAATATACATGAAGCGCTGCCGGCCAAATAATAGCAATCTTTGACAGCAACCCATAAATCAATGCCATCATAACTGTTCCTGACAATACGTTCGCAAATAAACGCAGCGACAGTGAAATTGGAACTGCAATTTCACTGATCAGGTTGATCGGAAACCAGATTGGAAGCCATGGCGGCAGCGGAGAGCACATATCTGTCCATATTTTCTTTGGGCTTTGATACTTGAACTGACAAAAATGTATCAGCGTAAATGTAATCAGACCAAGCGCAAGCGTAGTACCATAATCAGCTGTCGGCGGTCTTAAACCAAACAGACCGGATATATTGCTCATAAGAATGAAAATAAAGATCGTACTGATATAGTTAACGAACTTCGGAGCATTCTTTCCCATAGTCCCTTCTACAACACCATCCAGCGAACTGACAATCAACTCCAGCACATTTTGAAATGTATCCGGTATCTCCGTTGCACGGCGCATTTTCATATTTGCAATCAGCGCAAATCCTATCAAAAACAGCATGACAATGAGTATACATACGTGCGATGTTGTGATCCAGACCTCATGGCCAAACAGGTTATAAGAAAATAGCCCATGGATCATAAAATCAATATTATCTGCACTAGATGACATGGTAATTGCATTTGTCACATTTTCACCTCCCTTTCCATTGTGTTAGCTTCGTCCGTAGACCCACTACCTTTTCCTGTTACTCTTATAAGCACTTTGTGCAATGACGGCTGTAAATAAGCCGATATCTTTAAACCCATCACGCCTAAAAATAGCGTGATAAGGTTACCAAGATCAAAATACATCGTTACGGTAAACACAATGACAACTGCCGCATAACGCAGTATTCCCTTTGCGGTAATCTGTATTCTCGCCTTGTGAGCATCCACACAATCAATCGTTTCCGCAATCATGCGAGCGATATGATACGCCATCCCCATTGCCGTCAGAATGCCAATCCATAAGCCGCTACTATAACGCAGCTTGTCCTCTGCAAACCAAACGCCCGCCACCTGAATGACTATCCCATAAAGCAATATACCAAGCAGCAATTCAGGAAGTGCTTCATTTAAACGTCTGAACATTCAGCCAGATTCCTTCCTTATCATAGTTATTCGTCTATTGTTTCTTTTGATCGTCCCGATAGATCCTTTTTGCCATAATAAATATATTGCGGAAGCCTGCCAGCGCTCCCATTAAAAATAATGGAACAGTAACGACCGGAATCTGAAATTTTTCCCCAATCCATACGCCAAATAACGTACACATCACGATCGGTACGATCATATTGATTCCAAATTGTATTACCATGGTAAACGCTTGAAATACGCCACGTTTGTTTTTCATAGCCTTCCTCTTTCCTTTTAGAACGCATAAAAACACTAATTACATTATAAGCACTAATATTCAAATTGTCTATAAAATTTTGTTAATAATTAACATTTTTATAAAAGAAAATAAAAACAGGTACATTCTGAGTTATCCCCAAAATGTACCATGATTATTCAGCTCAGTCTTTTACGTTCACCTGCTGACTGCTGTTTAATATTGCCGCCAGCTTACGTATGGATTTGCTTAATGTCTCATAACAGATCCCATATGCCTGCAGCGTACCGCCATATGGATCCATAATCTCCAGCTCATCACCAACCAACTCTGTCAATACTTGTACATTTTCCAAAATCGCGTTTTCAAACATATCTAAAATCTTTTGCTTATCACTGTTTCCCATTACGATGATCAGCGTATCCTTTGCAAAGTCTTCTTCTTCAAGCTGACTGGACATATAATTTTCCAATGTTATGCCATTGCTGATCAATACCGCCTCCACCTTTTGATTCAGTGGTTCTGGAAACAGCACAACAATTCCGCGCGCCTGAATATCAATCGGTATTTTCATTGTACAATCTTTCAGTATTTCCGCCGCCATTGGCGCCCTGCTGGTTCCAGCACTGTCTGCAAAAATGATTTTCTTAAACGTATCCATATACTCACCCCAACTAGCTGACCCTGATAACCTGGTGCCCTGCTGCTTTCAGCAGACGGTTCATTATTGCCTGTCCCATCCGCGGAGTTGCAAAGCTTTCCGAATAAATAATATCTGTTTCAGATTCATCAAACTTTCTTAATGTCTTATAAAGATTATGAGCAATCATTTCTTCTTCTTGCCTGTTCCCAATGCTGACCACAAATCCATACTCATAACATCCGGCTGTCTCTTGTGTACCAATGATCCCTACTTTTTTTCCTTCTTTTATTTGTTTTCTTGCCAATTCATTTATTCTGGCAACTACCTTCTCCTGCACTCCTTCTACCAAAACCAGCTCTGCACATGGCGCATAATGCCTATATTTCATCCCAGGAGCTTTTGGTTTGATATTCGTATCAACTGACATAATTCCAGGGTCTATCCGCACTTCCCCAATTACCTCTGAAAGCATTTCCAATGTAATAAATCCTGGACGCAATACAACCGGAACCTCTTCTGTCAGATCCAGTATTGTTGACTCTATTCCAATCCCTACTGCCCCTCCGTCTAGGATCAACGGTATTTTATTTTTGAGATCCACATATACATGATCTGCAACCGTTGGACTCGGCTTTCCTGACGTATTTGCACTTGGCGCCGCAATATAGCCTCCTCCTTCCTGGATAAGTGCCAATGCAATTTTATTCGAAGGCATTCTTACTGCCACTGTATCCAGTCCTCCTGAAGTCTCATAAGGAATCTTATTACTTTTCGGCAAGATCATAGTCAGCGGGCCAGGCCAGAAAGCATCAGCCAGCAGCCTGACCGCCTTCGGAATTGTTGTAACAATATGTTTCAAATCCTCAAAACAGCAGATATGGACAATTAAAGGATTATCCGACGGCCTTCCTTTAGCTTCATATATTTTTTTGGAAGCTTCCGGCTGCAGCGCATCAGCACCAAGACCATATACCGTTTCGGTAGGAAACGCTACGAGCCCTCCTGACCGGATAATCTGGCCTGCCTGACGGATGACCTCCATATCCGGTTCTTTTTCCCTCACCTTTTTAACAACTGTTCTTTGCATATTTAATACCTTACTTTTTCATTTTGTTCATACTGCCTATTTCTGATAAGTTCTATTCCACGTCCCTGCCAAGATAACGGAAAATACCAAGCGTAACAGCATCAGCCAGATCCTTTTGATATTCCTCATCCGAAAGCTTTGCCGCCTCCTGTGGATTGCTTAAAAATCCACATTCAACTATAACTATAATAGAATCCGTTTTTTTCAGCAGATAATAGCTGTCATTTGCCTTTGCTTCCCTATGATTTTGCGGATCTATCTGCTCAATTAATGTTTTTTGTATTGTTTCCGCCAACTTCTGACTCTCTGTAGAGGAAGTATAATAAAATACCTGAGCGCCTTTTATTTCCGGGCTTGTATAACTGTTTTGGTGAATACTGACTGTCATCATCGGCTTTTCCTTATTGATTAAGTCACACCTTCTTTGAAGGTCCTGCGCCTTTTTATTACTGGCACCTTCCTCATACAGACCTTTGTCCTCCTCACGTGTCATTACTACCGTTATCCCTTTTTCTTCCAGAGCCTCTTTCAGCTTTAATGCAACCTGCAGATTGATATCCTTTTCCAGTTCCCCGTTTACGCCTATCTTTCCAGAATCAAAGCCTCCGTGCCCAACGTCAAGCACAATACATTCCTCCTGCTCCTTCACCTGACGTCCAGTCACATAAACAGCGCTCGTCTTAGCCAGAATGCAGGCGCAGACAAGGATTATAACTGACATAAGTAATTCCAATCTTTGTTTCAAATTCTTTGCCTCCAGAGTTTTTATTACTATATATATGATAAAAACCCGGATTCCATCCCTGTTTTTACTTAGGAACGATTAATATATTTTAAAATTGTATCCCAAACAACAGGATCCTCTAGCCCAAGCTTCCAGAACGATGCTCCTGCAAAACCATGTGAAGTCATCACCTTTAGCTTTTCCTCGACAGATCTGACATCCTCAAACCAGATCTTGTATGTCGTATCACCATTCACATATTCTGTATAAAACTGACCGATATCCTCCAGCCAAGTTTTTTCTGCTCCGTTTACTTCCATTAAACGCTGCGCAGACTGCATTCCTACAGCTTCGCTTGACAATTCAAACGGTACATAGTCCTCAGACGCGGACTCCACGTCATCACCGTTTCCTCCCTTTAGCTTTTCTGACCATACTCTAGTATAAAATGGGATTCCCAAAATAACTTGTTCCGCAGGTACTCCTTCTGCCAGAATATCATCCGCTCCTTTCGTTACAAAACCAATCGAAGCGACCGAACCGCTTTCCTTTGATCCAGCGTAATGCTCATCATATGCCATTACGACCAGATAATCTGCAAATACAGACTGCTCTTGTCTGTCATAAAATTTCGTATATTCCGACGATACATAATTATCTACTGATAATACAATTCCATTTCCATCACATTTTAAGGACAATTCCCGGATAAACTGGATAAACCCTTCACCTACTGCTGATTCCAAAGCTTCAAAGTCCACATTAATCCCATCCAGCCCATATTGGATCGCTGCCGCAATGATCTGGTTCTCTAGGTTTTCCCTTTTGGAAGTATGTGTCAGCACCTCTGTCGTACTAACATCTTTATTTTCCAGATTGCTGACCAGGCCCCAGACCTCTACGCCCTGATTATGACAGTATTTTACATAATCAGCGCTCGCCAGATTCGCGATATTTCCATCATTATCATTCAAATAAAACCACGTTGGAGAAATGACATTCAGTCCTTTGGAATTTTGCAGCACATTTGCAATCGACTGGTTTGCTTCTGGTACTGTCACCTGATGCCATCCCATATTGATCGGATAATCACGAAGCTGGTGCAAAAATGCATCCTCTTCAAAATCATGGCTCTGTTTTTCCTCAATCTCTGTACCCAGACGTTTATTTTGTACAAAACCCACCAAACCATCCTCTGTCGCTACCTTTGTCCATTCATCAGCAGCTTCCAGCTTTGTAAGAACATCATCCTTTGTCAAGTCCTTCAAAATATTACTCTTAACACTCTTATCCACACGCAGCTGTGTTTTTCGTTTAACAGGAGATTTTTTTACAGTTCCCCATTTTGTTTTCAAAAGCACGCGGTTTGGTTCTTCAAAATGCTCATATGTCAAATTGGTATACTGTGCGACATAATCCAGCGCAATATACGTCTGGTCAACATTCACAAGTACGATCTTATAAGTCTTTGTATCTTTTTTTCTACCAATATAATAATCCTTACTATCCGCTGATGCTTTTACGACATTGGCAGATGTAGTATATAATAAGATGTTCTCATTCGCATCCCAATAAAAACGATCGTTTAACTTATCATGTACATAATTAAAATTCAGATAGATTATACCATCCTTAAACAACGCTTTTTCTTCTGCCAGATCATAATTCAATATAATGGCAGCCTCATCCTCCGCCGCAACCGCAAAATATTCATTCAAATCCTGCTGTTCATTACTTGGCATAAGCTCTTTGACTTTTTTACCAATAATAATGCCCACAAGTACAAGAAAAATTAAAATTAAAACGGCTATCACTGGTATTAACTTTTTCTTCATCGTTTTTCCTCCTGCGTGTATTGATATCCGAATTTTATGGCTTTTCTTAATTATAGCTTGTCATGGGCTATTTTACAAGAAACAACTATTCTTTTATTAAATCTATTTCACTTAGGTTCACACCAAATGATGAAAGCGCCGCTTTATTGGATATATATTGAAAACGCAGCTCTTCGTAGGTTTCTTTCGCATTTTCTTTCCTTGCAAGCAGCATGGCCCTCTGTACACCAACAAACGCGTCGATCGTTATCTTTAAAACTGTATCATTCATATTCTCTCTCATATTTCCCCGCCTTTCCAGATGCCTATTCTGCAACCATTATAGCGGATTCATTGTAGTGTGTAAACTATTTTCTATCAAAGCAGGCGGAAACCCGGTATCCCCATACCATTTTTCCGCCTGCTTTCTTCTCCTTTCATTCATTTATATTTGTCATAAGTATCGCAATATGACGATATGCAGATATCATATACAGCAACAGGCATTGAGGTTTCCTTTTCCATATATTATATTTGCTTTATAATTGTTTCTTAAATAAAAATTTATTTATTCTGCACTTTGTCAAAATGCAGCTCCTTTAACACCCCCTTATCGTACACATAATCTCTCATATAAGAACTGTCCTCACGCACGCATAGCAAATCTGTAACAGTTTCTGGCGTACTTTTTTCACCTTCAAAATAGATAGTGATCCCCCGTCCCTGAATGCCTTTTAATTCTATAAATAATTCACTCCTGTTCATCCCTTCCACCTTTTTTGTCAGACAGTAATATGCAGAGTATACAATCCTCGTTGGTTACATCGTGTGATAAGATAAATCCCTCATATTCTATCTTCCAAATCTTCCTTTTCAGACATTTTCGTGATTAATTTTTCGTGTTTTTACCAAAATAGTTATTTTTTAGCGGCTTTTTTATTCTTAACTGGTTCCAGCAGGACTGTCTGCAAAACTGTGCCTTTCTCTAATTCTTTTTTCGCTCTGCTTCCTGTAATCTTATGAACATTTAGTTCCAAATATGGATAATCTTTTTCGGAAACCCATACTTTTTTCTTTTCCAGATTTGCTTCTGCTATTCTATCTCCCGCAGATATTTCTTCCTTTAATGTCCACACGTACAAATACAATCCCTGCTCTTCACACTTTTCAAAATAAGCAAGCCGCTGCCTGAACACTTGGTTGCTGCTGCTTTGATACAATAGCAGCAAAGCGAGTGGTATACCTGCCATACACGCGCCAAGTATTCCATGTAACAGCATTCTTCTTATCCGGTACTCTAAAATCCACAATCCCCCTCTCTTAAATAATATTTTGTAAAAAAACAATATCTTCCTTTTTTAGATAAAACGGATTTTCAATGAACGGGACGCTTAACAGATGCACTCCAAATCTTTTTTGTACGTTTTTCTTATCCTGCATATTTGCAAATACACTCAGAAATTCCCATGCTTCAAAGTTTTCTGTTGCAATTACATTTTTTAGAAAGTGCCCGTAAGCAGAGCTTCTCCATGGACAAGTGCTTCCAACGACTATTTTCCGGTCGCATCTTAAAAGCTCTTCTCTGGCCAAAGTATAATCCGCGCCCAGATCTAACACAAACGCTTCAAATCGGCTATTCATTATTTCCGGAATTTTCCCCACGCAAATCCCCGTATAATACCGAACTCCCAAAAGCTTTTGCTTTTTGTCTCCAACACGCAGCATCATTTCTTTTAGATCGTTCTTCCCTGATAGCTCAAGCAATGCAGTCCGCCTTCCCAAGCCTGACTGTAAATAATTTGCAAGAGCAATCGCCAGATGTGTTGCTCCGCAGCCCATTTGCACTCCGATTATCCCAATGCTGAGCTTTTCTTTCAGCTTTTTCACTGAAAACCCTTTCATTTTACTTCACCATCCTTCCTGACGCAGCAGCTTTTGGAACAGCTTTCGTTTCTCCCCTGTCATACGAAACGGATCTGCGTCCAGCGGAAAACAGTATACACGGTGATGGTATATTCTCGCCAACTGCTTTGCTCTTATACTATTTCCATAGTTACAAATAAGTACAAGATTGCTCCGCCGGCTGATTTTTTCTAGCAGCCGCTTGGTCTGTTCAAATTCCCACGGCCTGCTTCCCATAACAAGAACAAATGGTTTTTCTTCTTCTGCGATTTCTTGTATATGAATACCATAATCTTGTACATACAAGCCATTCAGCTGTTCCTGCCTTTCAATTCCTGCTCCATAATATGGTATGCCCAAAAATTTTTCATAAGAAATCAAACCGTCGTTTCTTATATAACCGCATCCTTCTTTTATCAAAAGTCTCATGCAGTCTGACGGATAATATTCTTGATAAATACAGGGCCTATGATTTTGATTTAAAAAGCAAGTCAGTGAAACAGCCAGATGTGTTGTTCCGATTCTCCGCTGTGTTCCCGCTACTGCTATTTCTGTTAAGAGATGCCTGATTGTTGTTGAGTGATTTTTTTGATTGCCGCATGGCAGCGCCTGACGCAGGTCTAGCTCTAAAGCTTCGACTGACGAATAACGTGCCTCCATGGAATAAGCTGTTGCTTTATCCACAAACGGCTTCAGAATTTGGAACTCTTCTGGTAATGCTTTAGACGCCATAAATTCCAGAATTTTACCGACGCCGTATATATCTGCCCGAAGATCACAGGCAATGCCCTGATATTTTTCAGGCGGTGCAAACCCATGGGTTCCAAAATTTTGGAATGTATTTCCACTGGTGGTAATATAAGCTGAGATGCCAAAATCGATTAAAACCATTCGTTCTCCGCATAATATAATGTGTTCCGGCTTTAAATCCTGATATATGACCGGTTCTGGCTTTTGATCATGCAGGTACTTGATCACATCACAAAGCTGTAATACAATTTGAATTACCGTATCGATGGAAATGCAATCTTGACGAAGCACAAACGCTTCTAAGGATTGTCCCTGGATATATTCCTCAATGATATAATAATTGTTATCATCTTCTTCTACATCATAAATCGTGGGGATACCGGGATGTTTCAGATTTTTTAGAATATCTGCTTCCAGAAGGAGCTGCGGCTGTCTGACCAGAGCTGTCTTTTTTATGCATTTGACTGCACGATATGCCTTCAGCTTCCTATGTTCGACCAGAAATACTTCGCTGCTGTTTCCTTCTCCTAAACTGGAAACAATGCGGTACTTATCGAACAAACTTGATATTTGAATACTTATACTCCTTTCTGACTAAGGGTGTAAGCATCTCTTACAACTGTTATAACACAACCAACCCTCGTTTGGCAAGCTTTTTTTTGAAAAAAACGGAATTTTATAAAAATTTTAAAAATAAATGCGTTCTGCGCTTGACTATCATATTGATTTTTTATATACTTTGGTTACTTCAAGTTGACATTTGCAATTTCATACTAATAATATATGATTATTGAAAAATGCTCTTTTTTTTCAATAATATATACCATAAGACATTAAATAAGGGAGTGATGTAATGAAAATCGAAAAAGTAAGTGACACTCAGATTCGATGCACACTGACTAAAGAAGATTTAGCCGACCGCCATCTAAAAATCAGTGAACTTGCGTACGGCACCGAAAATGCCAAAAACTTATTCCGCGATATGATGCAGCAAGCTTCTTATGAGTTTGGCTTTGAAGCAGACGACATCCCTTTGATGATAGAAGCAATTCCCGTATCTTCGGATACGATCATTTTGCTGATTACCAAGGTTGAATATCCGGAAGAGTTGGATACCCGTTTTTCCAAATTTTCAGACAGCGACTACGACGACTCTTTTTCCGGATACGAATTGGATCAGGGAGAGCCTTACGAAACGACCAGCGCAAATGATATTCTAGACTGGTTTAAAAAAATTCAGCAGGAAGCAAAATCCAATACCGATGGTCAAAAGAAAAAAGCAAGCAAATCCGATGACTTTATTCCGTTAGATCAGGCTGTCAGGCATGAATCAAAGGAAACGGTTCCTAACGCATCTGCGATAGAAATTCCTGTAGATCTGACAAAATTATTCCTGATCCACAGTTTGGATACGATGTCTAAAATATCAAGCGTTCTGGACGGCTATTATGAAGGGGATAATTCCCTGTTTCGTGACTCCCAGTCTCATTCCTTTTACCTGGTTGTCCATAAGAGCACACATACGCCGGAAGAATTTAACAAGGTATGCAACATACTTTCCGAATATTCCACGCAGCTTAATTTTTCCAATTCGATCGAGGCGTATTTTAATGAACATTTTGACTGCATTATCCGCAGCCGTGCGTTACAGCAGTTTGCTATGATCTAAAAATGAAAAAGAAACGGATACTGTCTGATTGATCGTATCCGTTTCTTTTTTGTATGACAGCTTAATTGGAAGCTTCATTATTTGCCAGAAAATCATTGATCTGCGCCACAAGCTCGTCTGGAACGATACCATGCACCATCGCTGCTTCTTCGATCGTTTCCATCTGAGAGGACGGACATCCAAGACAATGCATACCGATATTTAATAAAAGCGGTGCAATGTTTTCGTTAATCTGGAGTAATTCTCCAATCATCGTCGTTTTTGTTACCTGCTGTGCCATATTCTGGTTCTCCTTTTCTCTTTTAATCGCAAATATCGTATTCCTATTTAATTTACCCATATTTTTCATAACTATAACTGCTTTATGGGCTAACTGTAAAACAACAGCCTGGCCGCACTTTTGACAAGCTGCTACTATTTACTATACTATAGAGCTTATTTATTGTCAAATATTGGATACCTTGGATGTATCAAAAATAATACATCGAAAACAAAAACTGTTATAAATTCCTACTTGTATTAATTCCATTTTTGTATTAGAATAGTTTCAACGGACAACGGGTTCGTATCTATCAATATTTTAAGGAGGATTGAGATCATGGCATACAAAATTACCGATGCTTGTGTCAGCTGTGGAACTTGTGAAGGAGAATGTCCAGTAGGAGCAATCTCAGCAGGCGATGGAAAATACGATATCGATGCAGACGCTTGCGTTAACTGTGGTACATGTGCAGGTGCCTGTCCTACAGGTGCAATCGAAGAGGGTTAATCAACCCACATTTTTAAAAAAGACATATTTTAAAACCGCCGGTTTTCCGGCGGTTTTATTTATGTACCCTGCTACAGAACAATCAATTCCTTCCTCCAACAATTTTTAAATAGTCAGATCCGGGGCCAGTTCATTTTTGTTTTTCAACATCCTGCGTTCCTTACGACTTAATCGTTCTTTCTTTACCCGTCTCCTGCCGTGCTTTCCGATTCCGCGTATTGCTTCATCCAGCTTGCGGAAACGTTCCTCTTCCTGTTCCTCCTGCGTACGCATCAGATAATTCATTTCCTTAATGACGTGCTCGCCTACCTGGATCCCCACTTCCTCTCCCAACTCCTGGTTGTTGTCGCTGATTGCTTTTCGTACGATTTCGGTCATCATGGATTGAAACTGTTCCATGCGCTTTTCCCGCTGCATATCGTCTGTCAGCTGATTTGTTTTTTGTGTTACATGAATAACCTCGTTCTTAGCCATTGATCTGCTTAAAACCTCCTCACCAATTTCCACGCCGTTCACTTTTTCGATTCGTATCGCCGGCTCCATCCTGCTTTCCTCTTTACGTTCTTTTTCATCCTGTAAAATCAGCCGAATCGCTTTCAGCTGATATCCGCGTTCTTTTAGTTCCTTTATTCTTAAAAATTCCTGTATGTTTTCCTGTGTATAGTAGCGGTGTCCCAGTTCATTCCTTGGAATTGTCAGCTCCAGCTCATCTTCCCAGTACCGCAGAACATGTGATTCCACCTGCACAATATTTGCTGCATCCGAAATCATATAACGTACCTTTTCCACTTAGAAAACCTCCTTTTTCTATAGCATGGCGGCGTCGAAGTAATTCCGCAACTGTTCAGAATGAGTATTACGCTGAACCGTCACGTTACATATGACTTCTGTATCAAGTATAGCTTACTGTATGTGCTTGTACAAATTGATTTCATCGTGGAAAAAAGACAGAAAATACAAGAATCATACAGAAAAGTACCAAATGGAATATCTTATTTGGAAACTTTTTGTCTAAATATTTAGAATCATCAAAAATTTTCAAAGATGATAGGGATAACTTTTTATAGGAAGTATAGAAAGATGGGCATATAATAGTATTTTGTCCCGCACATGAATCGTGCGGGACAGATCAGTCCTTCTGCATATTTGCAAATTTTGTGTATTGCGGCAGCCATACCAGATTTACCGTACCGATCGGGCCGTTTCTCTGTTTTGCAATAATAACCTCCGCAATATTTTTTTTATCTGAATCTTTATTATAATAATCATCCCTGTAAAGAAACATGACCACATCCGCATCCTGCTCTATCGCACCGGATTCACGCAGATCAGACAGCATCGGCCGATGGTCTGGACGCTGCTCTACAGCACGACTTAGCTGTGACAGTGCAATGACTGGAACGTGCAGCTCTCTTGCCAGCGCTTTTAACGCACGTGAGATTTCTGAGATTTCCTGTTGTCTGGAATCTGTCCTGCCGTTCCCGGACATCAACTGCAGATAATCGATAATGATCAGCCGTATATCATGCTCCAGCTTGTACTTTCTGCATTTAGAACGAAGCTCCCCAATGGAAATCCCCGGCGTATCATCTATGATCAGACCAGAACGCCCGATCGTTCCCGCTCCCTCGATCAATTTTTCCCAGTCTGTATCAGAAAGATTTCCATTACGAAGCATCTGCGCGTCAACTCTGGATTCTAAAGAAAACAAACGATTGACAAGCTGCTCCTTGGACATTTCCAAGCTGAATATCGCAGTCGCCAGATCGCTGTGGAATGCTGTATACTGGGCAATATTCAATACGAAAGCCGTTTTCCCCATCGAAGGCCGGGCTGCGACGAGGATCAAATCAGAAGGCTGTAAACCTGACATCCGATAATCAAGGTCAATAAATCCAGTTGCGATCCCTGTGACATTCCCTTGGATCCTGGACGCTTTTTCAATACGGTCAAGCGCATTAATAACAATCTGCTTGATCGGCACAAATTCTCCGCTGTCCTGACTTTGAAGCAGCTGAAAGATATCCTTTTCCGTATTGGCAAAGATTGTTTCCAGCTCCTCATTTCCGGCATAGCATTCATTCTGGATATGTTCCGTCACTTTGATCAGCCTGCGCAGCATTGCTTTTTCTTTTACAATATTTGCATAATAGCGGATATTTGCAGACGTTGGTACTGCTGCCACAAGGTCGTTAATATATTCAAGACTGCTGACCTCAGGCGGAAGATCTTTTTCCTTCAGCTTATTTTGAAGCGTAATAAAATCAACTGGCTTGTTCTGATTAAAAAGCTCCGTAATCGAATCAAATAAAACCGCATACTGGTTATGATAAAAGTCTTCCGGCATTAACGTTTCCGAAGCGGCAATGATCGCCGCACGATCCATCATCATTGCGCCGATTACCGATTGTTCCGCTTCGATACTGTTTGGCATCGTTCTTTTGATCAGTGCTTCTTCCATATCGATCAGCCTTCTACTACATGAACTCTTAATGAACCCGTTACCTGCGGATGCAGCTTCACAGGAACGTCATAAAATCCCAGTGCTTTGATCGGGTCCGTCAGCTGCATTTTCTTTTTATCCAGCTCCAGATCCAGCTGCGCCTTCGCTGCCTCGGAGATTTCCTTTGTCGATATAGAACCAAAGGTACGTCCGCCTGTTCCTGTTTTCATTTTCACTTCTACCTGTTTATTTTTTAAATCCTCTGCCAGCTGCTTTGCTGCCGCAAGATTTTCTGCTGCATCCTTTTCCGCTCGTTTATTCCGCAGCTTTAAGTCGTTTAACGCCTGGTTGGTCGCTTCTACACCAAGTTTTTTCCTGATCAGCATATTGCGCGCATATGCGTCGCTGACTTCTACAATTTCATTCTTTTTTCCTACAGACTTTACATCCTCCAATAATATTACCTTCATTTTTCTATTTCTCCTTTTTCTATCATATCATCCAGAATCTTCCGGATTTTCTGTTTTGCCTGCTCTATCGTACAATCCGGCAGCTGTGCTCCGGCAATATTCGCGTGACCACCGCCGCCCAGCCGTTCCATGATCGATTGAACATTAATTTCGTCAATCGAACGGGAACTGATAAAAATCTTATTCTGATATTCTGTCATCACAAAGGAAGCTTTAATGCCAATAATATTCAGAAGCTCGTTTGCCGACTGCGCGCTGACTACCGTTGGACTTTCCACCTTATCCGCCGGACAGACAGAAATCGCAAATGCCCCGTGATAAACCTGCGCATTACGCATGACCTCAGCCCGCGCTTTATAATCCGCCATATCATTCCGCAGCATTTTGCGGACCCTTGTCACTTCAGCACCGCATCGTCTTAAATAAGCTGCCGCTTCAAACGTGCGCACCCCCGTTTTTTGCATAAAGTTATTCGTATCTATTAGAATACCAGCATAGATCGCATCCGCTTCACACGAGGTCAGCTTGATATTTTCTGTAAAATACTGCAGAACCTCTGCGATCATTTCACAGGTTGAAGATGCATACGGCTCAATATACGATAAGATCGGATTCTCAACGACCTCACTCCCCTGTCTGTGATGGTCAAAAACGACAATCGATTTTGTCTTTTTCAATATTTCAGGACAATCCGTATAAGTAGGCCGGTTCGTGTCCACAACCATAACAAGCGTACTGTTATTTGTCAGCTCAATCGCTTCTTCGCTGTCAATAAACATATCCGGCTCGTATCCGTTTTCTTCATTAAAGCACTCCTTTAAAGGACGAAGAGACGTTGTAACCTCATTTAACACAATCTGCACTTTTTTATCCAGTACTCTCGCAGCGCAGTATACTCCGATTGCCGCTCCAAAAGAATCCACATCAGCTATATGATGCCCCATAACGATCACATGGCTGCGGCTTTCAATAATTTCACGCAGTGCATGAGCCTTGACACGCGCTTTGACACGGGTCATTTTATCAACCTGCTTAGAATTGCCGCCAAAATAAGTAATGCGCTCCCCTTCCTTTACAACAACCTGGTCACCGCCCCGACCCAGCGCCATTCCGATCGCCATACGCGCATATTCATAATTTTGATTGTAAGTATCTGCCGTACTTCCTATTCCGATACTAAGCGTAACAGACATTTCATTTCCTACTTTTACCGTCTTTACTTCATCCAAAAGGCTGAATTTATCCTCTTCCATTTTCGAAAGATACATATATCGGAATACGACAAAATACTTATCCTTCTCCATTTTACGGACTAATCCGTCCATACCCGAAAAATACTTGTTTACCTTGCGGTCAATAAGAGCCACAAGAAGCGACTGCTTCACATCTTCGATACTATTCAACGCTTCTTCGTAGTTATCAATATAGATTAAAGCCGCAACAAGCTTCTGGTCGTCATTTTCGCGGATATATCTGTTCAGCTGCGTCTCATCATAAAGATACAGCGCCGTCATATACTCCTCGCTCCCAGCAATCGAAATCATCTGATTTTCCGGCGTAATACTCGCAAACTCGATCCTTTTCAGCTGCGCCCTAAAATCCCGCCCATCCCAGCTGATGTGAAGCTGAGATTCAGTCCTGTTTTTCTGAATGATCTCTCTTGTAATATGCGAAAATATAGAAGTAATGGACCTACGGTATTCTTTCCCCTTCCCAGTCAATTCTGTAAATTTCTCATTGACCCAAAGAAGCTTTCCATTATAATCAATCAGCGCATACGCAACGTCAAATTCATTCAGCAGCTTTTTCTGCACAGTACCATACTGCGTCGCAAAATTCACCAGTTCATTTACTAAATAAGGCTTGCTTTTCTGAAAAGTCACAGTAACTACGATAAAATAAACAACCGTGAACGCCGACGCCATAAACCCGGCCTCCATCTGGTAAAAATACATAGGAACGTTCATAAGCGCCAAAGGGATCGTAAGCAGCATCGGTCCATACATATAGTAGCGCAGACGTCCTTTAAATTTTATATTCTTTTTCATTTTTATGCAGACTTTACCTTTCCACAAAGATAGAAACTATTATATCATGTTCCATGGTTTATGGAAAGAGGTTTCATAGTGTAATTTGCAAAAGTGAGAGATTTTGTTTTATATTCGGGTTCAAAAAAAGGACTCCCCAAACAACCGCACCCCACACAGCCATCCAGAAAGCCCAAACCACCTCCTTAAAATATCTCTTCTTAATCCTATTTTATCTCCAACACACTTTGTACCTCATCCTCCTCTGGCGAATACACCATCTCAATCATATCTCCTTCCCGATACCTTATAATCCCAATCAATTTCGTATCAGAAAGATCCACATCAAAAATCTTTTCTTTATTTTCCAATGCCACATAATAATGAGTATTCCCTTCCACCACAACCGGAGCAATCGCTGTAATCTTTCCAGTCATAGTTTCATAAACACTATGATCACTTTTTACATCCGCTATCCCATTTGTAGAAAGCAGCGTAACATACGCTTTCTCACATTCCTTCACAGTATCCCCAATAGCCACCCACTGGTATTTCTGTACATTGACCATCGCGTACTTCTTTACAAGCCCGGCCCCGTCTTTTAGCGCCATAAAATACGTCGGCTGGTCAGAGATGTTTAATAGCAGCGGAAAGGTAGCCTGGTATCCAAGATTTTGTACCTGTCCTTCGGCTGAGGACATTGCGGAATCTTCGATTGCACCTTCGATTTTATAATATTTCGTTTCCATCGTACGCTGGTTCATCAGCACGAAACCGACGTTGGACTGGTCGCCGCTGACAGACGTTACGCCAGTATATACCCACACATCATCGTCCAATGCAATATAATTATAGCCGTTTGTTGCTTTCAGACAGTCCTTTTGTCCCAAAATACTGTTGAAAAATCCATGCTTATATATTCCATAATAATTATACAGTTTTGTCAGCAGCTCTGCAGAGTATACTTTATCGATCCAGTTTGGTACTTTATCTACCGGATAGTCCGTACATTCCCCGGTAACTGCGTTACATAATACGACATTACCGACCGTCTGCCCGCCAAACAAACCAATATTAAATTTTTTCACCGGGCATACCCAATAAGGCGTTCCCTCGTCGTCGATTTCAAAGAAAATCTGATCGTCAAAAATATAGGTTGGATATCGAAAGCGCAGATGACGGTATATATTACGGTTGAAATATTCCGCCTTGGAATATTTTATTGTCTGCTCAAGCTTGACGCATTCCGTATTCTGTGTCGCCATATCGATCCGGATATAAGCAGGGATCCCAGCCTTTTGATTCGTCAGCCATTTGATCTCATTTGCGTATACGAGCGGCGTTACACGCACAGGGGTATCGTTATAGTTTATCTGCGTATAATCAGAGCCTACTTCAAACTGCGATACCATATCTACCATGCTGCCCATTTTCCGGTTGCCTAAAAGCTCAGCAGAATCCTTATCCAATAAAGGTATCGTATTATAATTTGTCTGCTGGATATCCTCGGTAAAATCGCTTTCCTTTACATCCATAAGCTTCTGGTATTTATCAGCGTTAATGATCGGCGATGATAACAGGTTTCCGGCTGCAAAAATAAGAAGTGTCAGTACAAACAAGGCAAATCCAATCCTCACACCTTTCATTTCCTTTAACGCCTTTTCTGCTGATTTGATCGGTACAACATTTTGACTGGACTGCTTGCGCAGCTGTGTGATCGCGTATAAAATCGTTACAAATGCGATCAGCAGCCCTAACGCCATCCAAAATCCTACAGAATGAATATTGATCGCGGGCAATGCCACATAATAATAAATTCCGGCAACCAAAAGTACCATTACCAATAATAAAATATTTCGTGTTGTTTTTTTCATTTATTTCCCCTTCTCATAAGCTGGATCTGCTTCATAAACGCTTCTTCAATGCGTGCGTGTATGCCGTCCACCAGATCTATATTTTCTTTCGGAATAAATCCCCCGGCCATTTCCTGATGTCCGCCGCCGCTGCCGCAATTTTTTAATACGGTAGCTACCATTTTTCCGGCATCTACATCCTTACGCTCGCTGCGTACCGAAAATTTTATCCCATCCTTACGAACTGCATATACCACCGATATATCCACAACATTCAGTGACAATATAAAATCCGAGATGATTGCGATCAGAGCATCCGGGCAATCCAGCGGAATCCAAGCAAAGCCTACGCCGTCGTTGATATAAATATTATCGATCGCCGCTCCATAAGCCTGCAGATCGTTAAGCTCCAGTACATCGTGATACATCGTCTTTAGTTTATCCACATCTGCGCGTTTATAAACATACGTAAACATATCCAAATCCAGATCTGTCACTCCGCGGATAAAATCAGCAGTATCCATTTTAATTCCATATGCAAGCGCCGCGGCGACAGATGCGTCCATCGGCGTATTTGTCTTATAAAAATATTCCGCGATGAGTGTTGAACAGGCGCCTGTCTTACGGATATCGCGATATTGGTACACACATTCAAAATATGTCGGATGATGGTCAATACACGCTACCTCATCGCCGACCAGATCCGTCAGATTCGCATTATATTTCTGAGAATCTACTGCGACAATATAATCCTCCTCTGTCATATCCTGAATGCTTTCCGCTGCCAGCACTTCGATCTGAAAAACCTCAAACATTTTCTTTGTACTCAGCTTTTCCACAGTACCATCATAGCAGATCTGCGCATCGACTCCATGACATCTTAAAAAACTCTGCAGCCCATACGCACTGGCTACCGCATCCGGATCCGGGTAATTATGCGTCTGGATATAATTCTTATGCCCTTTTAAAATTGATACCAACTGTAATGGGTCCATCGTCATTTTCCTCTTATTCAAATGCAAAAACAACCACACGGTTGTCCATGTGGTTGCCTGTTTTCTTAATCCTGCACGTACGGCATCAATGCCACATGGCGCGCTCTCTTAATCGCTGCTGTAAGAGCTCTCTGATGCTTTGCGCAGTTTCCTGTAATTCTTCTTGGTAAGATTTTTCCTCTTTCAGAAATATATCTTTTTAACTTATTAACGTCTTTATAATCAATTTCGTTATCTTTCCCGCAGAATACACATACTTTTTTTCTTCTGTGCATCGTTCTTCTGCGAGGATTGTCGCCTCTCTCATTTCTATTGAAAGCCATGACTATTACCTCCTGCTCAAATCCAGCTGTCCGGCTGGCCTGTTAATTAAATGGTAACTCTTCGTCTATTCCGTCTGGAATATTCATAAAGCCATCTCCCGCTGCGCTTGGCGACGGCCTGTCTGCCGGTGCGAATCCACCGCCATAACTATTTTCAGAGCTTGCATTTTTGCTTTCTGCAAATTCCTGATCTTCAACAACAACATCTGTCGTATATACCTTTTGCCCATCGCGGTTTGTATAGCTTCCCGTCTGGATACGTCCTGTCACTACAATTTTGAGTCCTTTGCGGAAATACTTTTCCGCAAATTCCGCAGAACGCCCAAACGCCACACACCCGATAAAATCAGCTGTCTGCTGATCTCCTCCGTTATTTCTTGTGAAACGTCTATCGACTGCTAATGTATATCTGGCAACTGCTGTTGACTGTTCTCCCTGAGAATAACGAATCTCAGGATCTCTTGTCAATCGTCCCATAAGTATTACTTTATTCATACTACGATTCTCCTTTATCGACTATGCCTCGTCTTTACGAACGCATAAGAACCGAAGAACGTTATCCATAATACGGACCTTCTGTTCGATCTGAGCCGGTGCAGCCGCAGATGCTTCAAACTGGATAAAATAGAAAAAGCCGTCGCTCATCTTCTGGATTTCGTAAGCTAATTTCTTTTTGCCCCATTCTTCCACTTCGGTAATTGTACCGCCGGCACGAGTCACATACTCTTTTGCCTTCTCAACTACTGCTGCTCTCGCATCATCTTCGATTTTAGCATTCACAACGAGTGCTAATTCATACTTGTTCATGCGAATTGTACCTCCTTTTGGTCTCTGGCCTTTTCCTTTTGGAAAAAGCAAGGAATTTATCATATCACGAATACAAATGATAACATGATTAATCGGTATTTGCAAGCTGTTTTTTGATATTTTTTACATTTTTTTCTGCCTGCTTGCGCGGGATCATGATCTGATGTCCGCATCCAACGCATTTCAGACGGAAATCAGCACCTATTCGCAGCACCTCCCATTCAAAGCTGCCGCATGGATGCTTTTTCTTTAAGCTTAAAATATCGCCTGGCTCTATTTCCATAGCTTTTCCTTTCCTTTACAAGCTTGTTAGATATGGATCTGGCTGAATACTTCTCCAATGCTTCCTTGGATCAGAAGATCCGCACGCTTGTCCATCGGAGTCGCAGACCTATTGATCAATACAAGCTTATTTCCCCTATAATAATCAATCAGGCCCGCTGCCGGATAAACAGCCAACGATGTGCCTCCGATGATCAGCACATCTGCTTTGGATAGGTACATAACCGCCTTTTGCATCGTCTGCGTATCCAGCCCTTCCTCGTAAAGCACAACATCTGGTTTTATATCGCCGCCGCATTCATCACAGAGCGGCACTCCTGTACAATTTTTTATATACGCCGCATCAAATTCCTTTGCACATTTTCTACAATAATTCCGGTGTACGCTGCCATGCAGCTCCAAAACCTCTTTACTACCCGCCATCTGATGCAGCCCGTCAATATTTTGCGTGATCACCGCTTTCAGCTTTCCTGCCTGCTCCATCTCCGCCAGCTTTAAATGCGCCGCGTTTGGATTTACGTCCAAACATAACATTTTATCGTGATAAAAGCGGTAAAATTCTTCTTTTTGTTGGATATAAAAGGTATGGCTTAAAATAGTCTCAGGAGGATAATCATAAGTCTGGTTATACAATCCATCCACACTTCGAAAATCCGGTATCCCGCTTTCTGTAGATACGCCCGCGCCACCAAAAAATACAATATTATCTGATTCCGTAATCATCTTTTGCAGCTTTAAAATTGCTTCCTCTGCCATTTATTTTCCCTCTTTCTTTATAATAGCCGTTCTGCTATTCAGCTAGTAAACTACATTGTCATCTTACGCCAGACGATATGCCAACAAAATACTTGCCAAAGCTCCTGCTGCCGTTGCCAGCATCGCGCCTGCGAGCGTCCAGCGCGTCTTTTTTACCTTTACAGCCATAAAATAGACCGACATCGTATAAAATACCGTTTCCGTAGAGCTCATCATGATCGAAGCGATCGAACCAAGCATCGAATCCGTCCCATATTTTTTAAAAATATCTAAAACCAGTCCGGTCGCTGCAGAATTTGAAAACAGCCGGACAACAAATACCGGAATAATTTCTCCAGGAATAAACTTGCTTCCAAGTATTCGCTCAAACACCGACGAGACTGCATCCAGCAAACCGGATGAACGTAAAATCCCTACCGCCACCATCAATCCAATTAGCGTCGGCATAAGCTTGATCACCGTTCGAAAGCCATCTTCTGCTCCCCTTATAAACTCTTCATAAATATTTTGCTTTTGCAGTAAGCCCGTACCTACTATGTAAAAAATGAGCAGAGGAATGATAGTATTTGATAAAAATAAAAGCAGCTTCATACGAATTTCCTGTTTCAATCTCGTTATTATTTCTATTTTTATGCTGCTTTATTCTATATTATGAAACTGGATTTATCTTGATCCCTGGATAATAATATTCCAAAATCTCCTGATAACTGCTTCCTTCCTTTGCCATTTCATTTGCTCCATACTGGCTCATACCATATCCTTGTCCATATCCTTTTGTAACAATGCGAACCTGGCCGTCCACTTCTTTAATGGAAAAACAGGTGGAATTTAAAGAAAATACCTTCTTAAAATCTTCCCCGCTGATATTCTGTCCTGGTAATTTTACGGTAAGTACGTAGGACGAGCTATCACGTTTTTCTACTGCTGCCATTTTTTCAACTTCATCCTCTGGAAAGGAAAGCTCTGGATAAGCTGAACGCAGCTTGTTGCGAAATTGTTTTTTTGTATAAAATTCTATTTTTAAAAATCGTTCGCAGCTTAAATCATACATACTGGTAACAGCCTTTATGTACGGCATCGTATCTTTTTTTCCAGCATTTGGGCTTTCTCTTGTCATGCCAGCGCTAACTACATGATACGGAAGCTGAACCGTCTTATTTTCATAAGTAACAACCTCCCCGGCAGTCTCTTCCACGCAGCTTTTCAAAAGCTCGTAATATTTTTGATAATTCTTTCCGCCAAAAAATTCCAGCATTTCCTCACGCGTCATACGTTTTGGCTCTGCCTGGTCTTTTTCCCGCGCATACGCAAGGTTTGTCCTGGCAATTACCGCCTGTGCCTTAAGCGCCTCCTTTTCATAATTCACAGGCATTTCATTAACAAGCAGTAAAAGCAGCTGTTCTGTATCTTCATCAGAATTATTTTCTGATATTTCATCCTGTTCGGAATTATTCAGAAAATCCCCCTGGACAACAAAAGTTACCAGATAAGGCAGGCATATAATAATGATCATTAAAGACAATAAAGTTTTTATTCGTTCCATCATGCTATCATTATATGCTGCCGCTTGATAGAACATAACTTTCAATCGCTCCGCAGCAAGATTTTTTTATTCTATCAATGTATCATAGCATATACCATATCAGAAAGCTTTGCAAATTGTTCCAATGTTAATGCTTCTCCGCGTATGGAAACTGGTAAGCCGAGTCCTGTGATACAATACTGTATCTGCCCTTTGGACAGCTGCAGCTGCACATCGTTATGAAGCCCATTTGCGAGCGTCTTTCTGCGCTGGTTAAAGGAAGCCCGGATTACAGCAAACAGCAGCCGTTCGTCCTTGACCTGGACAGGGGGCTTTTCATGACATTTTAAGCAAATGACTGTACTTGCAACCTTTGGTCTTGGCATAAAGCAATTCGGCGGGACATGAGCTGCAATTTCCGGCGCCGCGTAATACTGTACGGCAAGAGACAGCGCACCGTAATCCTTTGTTCCAGGTACAGCCTTCATACGTTCCGCCACCTCCTTTTGCACCATCACCGTTACACTTTTTAAAGGAACGTGGCTTTCAAATAATCCCATCAGGATCGGCGTTGTAATATAATACGGCAAATTTGCAACTACTTTGATCGGCTGCCCACCATTTTTTTCTTCAACCAGACTTCGAATATCCATTTTTAAAATATCGTTGTTGATAATTTCTACATTTCGATAGCTGCCAAGCGTATCCTGCAACACCGGGATCAGATTTTGATCAATCTCAACTGCTGCCACATAACCTGCGTTTTCACATAAAAACTGTGTCATCGTTCCAATGCCCGGACCGATCTCTAATACAAACTCATCGCTTTGTATCGATGCGGCAGCGATAATTTTCTGCATCACACGCTCATCGATCAAAAAATTCTGCCCATATCTTTTTTGAAAATGAAACTTATATTTCTGAAGGATTTCTATCGTCTTTTGAGGCTGTATTAATTCTCCCATGGATTCCTTTCTTAGAGGCGATACATACTTTTTGCATTCTGCTGAGTGATGTCCGCTACTTCTTGCTCTGACACGCCCTTAATCTCTGCTATTTTTTGTACAACATACGGCAAATACAAAGAACTGTTCCGTTTTCCCCGATAAGGCTCCGGCGCCATATACGGACAGTCTGTCTCCAACAAGATCCGCTCTAATGGAATACGTGAGACGACTTCTTTCAGCTTCTTTGCATTTTTAAAAGTAACAACACCACCTACACCAATATAAAAGCCCATCCGTACATACTCCTCTGCCAGCTGCGCAGAATAAGAAAAGCAATGGATCACGCCTGTAATATGCTTTGCATAAGCTTCCTTCATAATGGCAAGTGTATCCTCAGCCGCATCCCTAGAATGAATAATAACCGGAAGCCCTGTTTTCTCAGCAAGCTCCAGCTGCTTTCGAAACCAGCTACGCTGCTTTTTCTGGATCGATTCTTCTTTATCCCAATAATAATCCAACCCAATCTCACCCACCGCAACTACTTTCGGATGCTTTACCTGCTCCTGCAGCCAGGAATACGCCGCTTCATCCAAACAAGAAATATCGCTCGGATGTACGCCTGCTGCTGCATAAATAAAATCATATTGACTAGCCAGGCTGATGCTTTTTTTTACAGAATCCAGACTTGCTCCAACATTGACAATCGTTCCGATTCCATGCTCGTGCATCGATGACAGAAGCTCATCTCGATCTTCATCAAATCTTTCATCTTCATAATGTGCGTGTGTTTCAAAAATCATATCATTCTCCATTTCGATTATCAGAACCAGATAAACCCCGGCAATATGAAAACCTGCACAATACCGTACACTATTTTCATATTCCGGGATTTTGTTTTATCCTCAGATACTTTTATTTTAACAGATTTCTGCACCTGCAGGCATTGTTTTTTCTGGTATCATCAAAGAAAGCACGCCATTTTCATCTTCCGCGCATAACAGCATCCCTTCGGATAATACGCCAGCCAATTTCACAGGCTTTAGGTTCACAAGAACCATTACCTTTTTACCAACCATTTCCTCCGGCGTATAATGCTTACGTATGCCAGATACGATCTGTTTTACCTGACTTCCGATTTTTACCTGCGAACAGAGCAGTTTTTTGGATTTTTCAACTGCCTTACATTCCATGATCTCTCCAACCTGAAACTGCATTTTCTCAAAATCGTCAAACAAAATCTCTGCTTTTGGTTCTATATCGATCACAGGACCGCTTTCTATCTCCTGCTGCTCTTCGTTTGCTTCTGGATGCAGCGCATTCACACGCTCCATTACCTCTTTGATATCCAGTCGGGCAAACAAAATCTCTGGTGTTTCCGTAACTTTCGTACCGCTGACGTAATTTCCAAATGCCTCCAGCTTTTCAAACGGTACCTGCGAGGTATGCAGCTGATCAAATATCTTATCTGACGTTTCCGGCATAAAGCTTTGCAGTAAAGAAGCGCCGATTGTGATACTTTCTACCAGATTATATAAAACCTCTGATAATCTTGGCTTTTTTTCCTCTTCTTTCGCAAGTATCCATGGTGTTGTTTCGTCAATATATTTGTTGCAGCGTTTAAACAAGTTAAAAATCTCCGTGATCGCGTCTGCCACACGCAGATCCGTCATTTTTTCAATAACCCTTCCTGCCGTCTTGGTCGCGACATCTTTCAGATCTGCATCTACTTCCCCAGTAACACCCGTCGATGCCACAATTCCATCAAAGTATTTATTACTCATAGAAATCGTACGATTGACCAGATTACCTAGCGTATTTGCCAGCTCCGAATTTAACCGCTCCACGAGCAGTTCCCAGGAAATTAGTCCGTCATTGTCAAACGGCATTTCATGAAGCACAAAGAAACGCACCGCATCTACACCAAAGAAATCTACAAGCTCATCCGCGTACAATACATTGCCTTTTGATTTGCTCATCTTGCCGTCACTCTGAATCAGCCACGGGTGTCCAAATATCTGCTTTGGCAGCGGAAGGTCCAGAGCCATCAGGAAAATCGGCCAATAGATCGTATGGAACCGGATAATATCCTTTCCAATCAGATGCAGATCCGCCGGCCAGTATTTCTGAAACAACTCACCGGATGCTCCGCCGCATTCATAGCCGATACCTGTAATATAATTTGTAAGAGCATCTAACCATACATATACGACATGGCGATCATCAAAGTCCACAGGTATTCCCCAGTCAAAGGATGTTCTGGATACACAAAGATCCTGTAAGCCCGGCAGCAGAAAATTGTTCATCATTTCATTTTTTCTGGATACCGGCTGGATAAATTCCGGATGCTCCTTGATATGCGCAATCAAACGGTCCGCATATTTACTCATCTTAAAGAAATATGCTTCCTCCTTTGCTGGCTTTACCTCACGACCGCAGTCTGGGCATTTACCGTCAACAAGCTGCGACTCTGTCCAGAACGATTCACATGGCGTACAATACATCCCTTCATAAGAGCTTTTGTAAATATCCCCCTGGTCAAACAGCTTTTTAAAAATCTTCTGTACCTGCTTCTCATGATCAGCATCCGTCGTACGGATAAACTTATCATAAGAACAATTCATCAGATCCCAGATTTTTTTAATTCCATCTGCTACCTGGTCTACATATTCCTTTGGTGTAACGCCTGCTTCCTGAGCCTTCTGTTCAATTTTCTGCCCATGCTCGTCTGTCCCGGTCTGGAAATATACCTCGTAACCCTCCTGCCGCTTAAAACGCGCAATAGCATCCGCCAGCACGATCTCGTAAGTATTGCCGATATGCGGCTTGCCTGATGCATAGGCGATCGCCGTTGTCATATAATATTTGCCCTTACTATTCATATCTGATTCCCTGTAACCCTTCCTTCGACTGTAATTTTTTAATTCCTGCTAAACTGTCGTATCCGTTTCTGCTTCTTGTGAAGCTGCTGTATTGTCCTCTTTTATTTCCTCTGCTGCTTCTTGCGAAACTGCTGCATTGTCTGATGCTTCTGCTTCTACTTCTGATGACTGTTCTGTCTCAAATACTTCTGCATCAACAATTTCCACATCATCTTTCGCCATTTCTTCTTCCTTCTTTGGCTTCACAAGCTTTGTTCCGCATTTCGAACAATAATCCGCCTCGATCGGCATCTCCTGGCCGCACTGTACACATTTTACCGTACCTTTAATCTGGCCAAGCTGCTGTCTTAACTCCTCCAGAACATCCTGCGCGTCTTTGACAAGCAGCATTTGTTCCTTAAATTCCTTTTCCTCATCATCTTTATGTGCATCGTAATAAATTTTTCCGATTTCTAAAAACAGTTTATTCAAATATTCCTGCTTTGCGCGTATTTCCATCCGCAGCCTTGCCAGCTCCGAAATATCTTTCGCCTTTTGCGTTGCATCCTTTGATACCGATACGATCGTATCTCCTAACTTATCGAACAGTTCCATGTTATCCATCCTTTCCACACTTCATTTATGAAATGTTATGTGTTGTCGGCTTACTTATATGCCATTATAATATGTGCATCTGTATTTTGCAATATGAATTTGCGATTCGTGATACCCTCCCATCCTTATTATTTGTTAGCTAATATTATATATTATATAATATTATTTGTCAACATCCAAACTTTTTTATGAAATATACAAAAAAACTTGACATTTCTCTTAAAACTTCTTATAATGCGGAATAATATAGAAACATCCATACGAAAAATGCTGTGAAGGAAGCAAGTAATGATAAGCAGAACAAACAGAAAGCAACCGGTTGATGAGAGGTGCATGGAAAGCTTATGATGAATACGTTCCGGAGCTTTGCACCGAACAGAAACCAGTAGGCTGCAACGGTTAACGTCCGTTATCATGTTAGAGTATCAAAAGATGCTGTCGTTTTGCCTGACAAAGCGGCTGCTTTCAGATACTTAGAAAGGCGGCTTATGCGAATACGCTGCGAATGAAGGTGGTAACACGGGAAAATCTCTCGTCCTTATTGATGATCTTGTCAATAAGGGCGGGTTTTTTATTTATGATTCAGAAAGGATGAACATTATGAAGCTATATGATGAATTAGTTGCCCGCGGACTAATCGCTCAGGTAACAGATGAAGAAGAAATTAAAGAACTGATCAATAATGGAAAAGCTGTCTTTTACATCGGCTTTGATCCAACGGCGGACAGTCTCCATGTCGGTCATTTTATGGCTTTATGCCTAATGAAACGCCTGCAGATGGCCGGAAACAAGCCAATCGCTTTGATCGGCGGCGGTACAGCCATGATCGGTGACCCTTCAGGGCGCACAGATATGCGCCAAATGATGACGCCGGAAATCATCCAGCACAACTGCGACTGCTTTAAAAAGCAAATGAGCCGCTTTATCGATTTTTCTAATGATAAGGCAATGATGGTAAATAATGCCGACTGGCTAATGAATCTGAACTATATTGAAATATTGCGAGAGGTTGGCGCGCATTTCAGCGTAAATCGAATGCTGACTGCAGAATGCTATAAACAGCGAATGGAAAAAGGACTGAGCTTTTTAGAGTTTAACTACATGATCATGCAAAGCTATGATTTTTACACGCTGTTTCAAAAATACGGCTGTAATATGCAGTTCGGAGGCGACGACCAGTGGAGTAATATGCTCGGCGGTACGGAATTAATCCGGCGTAAGCTTGGCAAAGATGCTTATGCTATGACCATTAACCTGTTATTAAATTCCGAAGGCAAAAAAATGGGAAAAACGCAGTCCGGCGCTGTATGGCTGGATCCGGAGAAAACAACCCCATTTGATTTTTACCAATACTGGAGAAACGTTTCTGACGAAGATGTACTCAAATGTCTGCGTATGCTTACGTTCTTGCCATTAGAGCAGATTGACGAAATGGACACATGGCAAGGCAGCCAGCTAAATACCGCAAAAGAAATCCTTGCTTTTGAACTAACAAAGCTTGTTCATGGACAAGAAGAAGCCGAAAAAGCACAAAACGGCGCCCGTGCATTGTTTTCAGGCGCTGGAGATACCGCTCATATGCCAACAGCAGAAATTTCTTCTGCAGATATGAACGGCGATTCTATTGACCTGATTTCATTACTCGTTAAGTCAGGTCTTGTAGCAAGCCGCTCCGAAGGCCGCCGCGCCATCGAACAAGGAGGCGTTACCGTAAATAATGAAAAAGTTACGGACATTAAGTCCATCTATACGTCTGAGTCGTTATCAGTGGATGAATTTATTATAAAACGCGGAAAAAAGAAATTTATGAAAATCCTATTTAAGTAATTTATAAAACTTCTGCGCAGTAATTTTGTATTATCATACATTTACTGCGCAGACAAATTTTGATATGTTATAGCTTACTTTCCTGCCCCGCAAAATCAATGATTTTACAGATAACATCAAAAATAATGCCTGAAAACGGCCAAATGATCCATGTAATGTTCCATGCGCCGCTCTTAAAGCTCCAAAAAAGATATGCAATTACCATAAACGGCCAGTAGACTGCTGCTATAATATCTTCTATTTTCTTTCCGTTCTTTCTTTTTCGTGAAAATTCCTTCTCCTGCAAAATGACCATATAAGACGTGTCTTCCATTCCGGCTGTAATAAACAAGAAAACCGCAATACCGACTATGACCAGCAAAATACCGACTGATATGATCGTCAAAAAATCATGTAACATTGCAGTAATAATCAGAGGCACTACAGATAGTATACAAAGAATAACGCCCGCTGTAATTTTCAGCGTAAGTATTTTTTTACGTGATTCCCAAATATTACGTAACGTCTGTTCATATACGGGATCTAACGTAAAACATTCTTTTTTCAGATATTCGTAAGGCTCCATCTTCATTGCAGAAATAATAAATAACCCAACCGCGCATGCAACCATACACAATAATACCGTAAGACCAACTCCTATCACAGCTCCTTCAGAAATTACCCGGAAAAATTCCTGTCCTCCAGATAAAATGATCAAAAGCACAGGAGAGCAAATACATAGAAACACCCCGCACGCTAGATTACCTGCAGATTGCTTTGCAGCAAACAGATATTCATCTCCTTCTAACTCTGATACACGCCGCATATCTGCCTGATTCTCTGTTTGAAAGCCAGACTTGACGAACTCGGTTTCATCAAAGCTTTTTTCATCAAAACTCGTTTTATCAAAGCTTTCTTTATCAAAGCTTTCTTTTGTTGTTTGCCCATTCGCTTCTTGTCCAGCCATAGCAGAATGCTTATTAGCAATATTCTCATTTCCCTGCCCATTTCCTTCGAATGCAGATTTTGCAGACTGCTTTTCATCAGATTCATCAGAAATCTCCAATTCATCAAGCAATTCCTGGATATTTCCAAACTCAGAAATCACAATGCCGATAGCTTCATTTTGCATTCTGCCTTCTGCGATCAGCTCGTTGTACTTATCCTCCATCATTTCCGCCAAGTCTTCCTTCGCCCTCAATACTTCAGTTGTTTTGGGCAGATGAAAAAACATATTGTCCAAATAGCTCCATATTGTTTCCATAATTTCACTCCTTTATTTCCTATCCTCGCTGTTTTCTAAAGTGGCTGCAAATTTGTCCACAAGCTGTTTGACTTCGAACCACTCTCTACATTTTCTGGCATAATGTATACGTCCTTCATCCGTAATATGATAGTATACTCGTTTTTTACCGTTTGACTTACTACCCGCATAAGATTCGATATAACCTGCCTTTTCCAGCCTCGTAAAAGCTGAATATAGTGTTGTTTCTTTCATCACATATTTTTCTTCTGAAATGCTGCGGATTTGCTTTGAAACCTCATATCCATAAGAATCATCCTGCAGTAATAAATTCAAAATGATAATATCCGTATATCCGCGGATAACATCATTGCTAATCAACTGACCACCTCCGATATGCTTGTAAAGGACCTATATCAATTACTACGTCTGTTAAAGTAATTATATTCCAATTACTACGTCAGGTCAAGTAATTTAAGACAAAAAAATAGCCTGGAGCACTTCATCATTTGCTCCAGGCTATTAAAACATCTTTTGAAAGGCGCAGACCGGATTTGAACCGGTGAATCAGGGTGTTGCAGACCCATGCCTTACCACTTGGCTACTGCGCCTTACTTTAAAAATTTAACAAAAAAAGTATACCATCCATTTTGTAATGCGTCAAGCAAATTTTTTCGACTTAAAATAACAAATTTACAAACCCCATAACGACACCAAGTAAACCTCCCAGCCATACAAGTGCATTCAATTCCTTCTTCGATATTTCAAGAATCATATTTTCCAACTCCATAAGATCATAATCTAAAAGCTTGTGCTCGATAATCTGCTGTACATTTAAAGTGGCTATAAATTTGCCAAATTTATTTTGTACCATATCTGCATATTTTTCCCATAAAATGTCCTTAAGATTTGGTATCTTTTCTTCCAATAATACAACCGTCTCACCAACCGGCTTATCCAAATATTCTTCGCATATTCCATGAAGATAACCGCTGACAAATTCTTTTCCCTGTGAATCAACCATTTCTTCCATACGCTGGATCATCGTTCTTTGTGCTGCATGCAGAGCCTTTTTTCCCACCTTATATACCAAGGGATTCATACTATCCTGAAAGCTTTCAAAGATCTGCTCCACTAGCTTACGTACTAACTCCTCCTCTTTGCATTGCTCAATCAGATAATTGCTAATATACGCGCACATTCTTTGTTCCATATCATACGCTGATGCTTCATAGCCAGTTGTTTGTAAAAGTTCACGAAAGGAAATCTCCACAGCCTTCCATGTATTTAATTTTTCTTCATATTTGTGTTCAAACGCATTTTTTATAGTATCGGACGCTAACGAAGCTAAAATCGTCTCTTCGTCTAAAATATAGCGTGAAATCACCTTGGAAATCGCAGAAGCAATCCTTGGTTTTTCTTTTGGAATTAAACCAGGTGTAAATGGTATTCGAAATTTTCCGATTCTTATTTCTTTGTGCGGACGAAATAACATTTTAATGGCCAGACTATTTGTAATTAACCCAATCAGGCCGCCAATAAGCGGAGCTGTAATAATTTGTATATTCATGCGTTACACTTCTCTTTTTGCTTTTTATTTTCTTAATACAAAAGCTCTAAGGTATTCTAAACCTTAGAGCTTAAAGAGGCGACAATCGGATTTGAACCGATGAATCAGGGTGTTGCAGACCCATGCCTTACCACTTGGCTATGTCGCCATATAAAATTAATAAAACGAAATGACCCCAACGAGAATCGAACTCGTGTTACCGCCGTGAAAGGGCGATGTCTTAACCGCTTGACCATGGGGCC
>CAJUIL010000011.1 GCA_910586225.1 uncultured Eubacterium sp.
CATTCCGTCAATGATGGGGAGCATACGGTCAATGACTGCCAGGTCATAGCAGTAGTCTATATTTAGTGCATGGATCATGGCGGTTTCCCCATCATAGCAGCAGTCAACGATGTATCCGGCTTTTTGCAGCTCATCCTGTATGGAACTGCAAAGCTCTATATCATCTTCAAGCAATAGTATTTTCATGATATCAAATCCTCTTTCTGTGGTGTCACTCCATATATGTCTGGAAAGACATTTTCCATTTGCTGTAACTATTTCTATTTAGTATAGCAGATAATTCTATAAAAATCCTATAAAAAATGATGTTTTCATCGATGTCGGTTACAAGATTTTTTTAGGACTTTCCGTTACAATGAAAAAAAACAGAAAGGAAGATTTTATTATGAAAAATCAAAAAATGTGGAAAGGCTTTGTAATGGGATTGTGCATAGCAGCACTTACAGGATGCGGCGCTGGAGCAGATGAAAATCATAATATTGCTCCTAAAGCAGATGATGCAGGCAGCAATGGCATCCATAAAAACAAAGACAATTCCCAACCAGATGATAACGGAACGAACGGAGCAGACGCATCACAGGAGAAGCCGGATCATACAACCGCTAATAGCACAGATGAGAAAGTGGATGCAGAAAGTCTGTATTTAGCAGCGGCTATGACAGGGAGCGTTGTGGAATTTTCCGATGGCAGCTGTACAGTAAGTGCCTGCAAAACGGAGGATGATGGAAAAACGGGCGTAGCTTCTGCACCTGGGTATGAAAGCGAGGATACAAATGTAGAGGTGACATATCAGGAGGACTGTGTGGTGCAGATTGCAGTGATTGATATTTCAACCGGGATTGCAGAATTGGAGCAGGCGTCTATACCTGACATCAAGAAACAGGCAAGTGTCATTATCTATGGAAGCTTTGAGGACGCACATCATGTATCGGCAGAGAAAGTGATCATCTGTCATAGGACAGCCTGAACAGGAGGGATGGATCTTGAAATTTTATCAGCTTGCATTCCGGTATTTATATCGAAAGAAGTCTAAGACATTTTGTTTGCTTTTGGTATTGCTGTTTATAAACAGCATGATCTTGAGTACTTATATGATCTTGTATGCCGCAGAAGATTCCCGGATTGCTATGCAGGAAAAGATGGGAAGCAAGGTAGTACTGGAAGTGAAGGAGAGCAGTCAGAGCATGACAGAAAATGAGACTCAAGCAATTCGTAATCTGGACGGAGTGATATACGTCAATCGTTTGGCCAGCAGCGCCGTTTATCCTGCGAATTTTAATCCTGTTACAAATAGTGACTCTGCGGAAGAAAATAACTGGAAAGTAACGTTGCTGTCCTACGATGATCTGGAGCGTGACAGTGCCTTTGGTGATCTAAGATACCGCTTAATGAAGGGAACTATGATTACGGAGGGCTCTGAAAAAGGGGCTGTGGTCAATGGTATGCTGGCGGATGCGAATGGTCTTGCAATCGGGGATGAGCTGAAAGTCGGAACTGAAACCGGGAATGTGATCAGCGTAAAGATCATAGGTGTTTTCTCCGCAGGAAGTGAGAGAAACCAGATGGATACCTTGCCAGCAGTCAACCGTATCGAAAACCAGATTTTTATTGACAATGGATCCTATACGGAGCTGTTTGATCGTGTAGGTTACCATAAGATAGCGGTATATACCAAAAATCCAGATCAAATAGATGTTCTGGTACAGGAATTAGAAGGTTTTTTAGGCAACAGAGTGGAAGCTGCAGCTGCTGATCGGTTATATCGTCAGTTGGAGGTGCCGCTGAACAGGATCGAGCGTGTGCTCAAGCTGATGCTGATATTTACGTTGGCTGCAGGGGGAATCATTACTTCCCTTTTACTTGGTATGTGGATGCGGTCGAGAAAAAGAGAAATGGCTGTTTTTATCAGTATGGGAAAAAGAAAAACGGATATTTTTATGCAGGTTTTTATGGAAACAGCAGCCGTCTTTTGCTTGTCTGTATGCGGTGCCTGTGTAATGGGAAGTGGAATGGCAGGAATTATAAAAAAACTGCTTATGGAAAAAAATACAGCGGCGTTCGTATCTGTTTCCTTACAGGCAAGGGATATTGGGGCAATGTCTTTGGCAGGAGGCTGTATAGCCGTTCTTGCTGTCTGCATTTCCTTGCTGCCCATTTTAAGGACAGATCCAAAAGACATTTTATCAAATATGGAGGGATAGTAAATGAATGGTTTTAGTTTGGCATGGCGTTCTGTTATTCGAAAGCCTGTAAAAAGTGTCTTGCTGTTTACAACGGTATTTATCATCAGCCTGCTGCTTTTGTCTGGAATGAGCAGCGGGAAAGCAACAATCCTAATGCAGGATCATACAAGGCAGGCAGTCGGGGCAGGGCTTTTGCTGGAAGAAAATGAAGCAAACCGTCACCAAAGGATCGATGCGTTAGCAAGGCAGCTTGGTCATAAGGAAGGTAGCTTAGGCGGATACCATCAGAAAAAAATTACAGTCAACGGAGAAGAAAGCTGGAGAACATGGACGGATCATTCTTTTGAAACGCTCTTCGTAGAGGATATTGAAATCATAGCAGGCACAGAAGGGATTGCTGACTACAATATCACAACCGTTACAACTGCTGTAAGACCTGTTGATTTTATCCGTATTGAGGATGAGGATGTGGACCAGTATAGTGATCTTGGAGGCGTGTCGCTGATTGGAAACAAAGATCTGTCTATGGACGCTGATTTTCTTTCCGGCAATGCTTTTATTACGGACGGCAGAATGATGAAAGAAGGTGAAAAGGATGTCTGTGTCATTTCATCAGAGCTTGCAGATAAAAATCAATTAAAAATTGGAAGCCGAATCAGATTTGGTAATTGTCGTGATAAAGAAGATACTGTGATTCATGAAGCTGAAGTGGTTGGGATCTATCAGGTGAATCAGCCAATAACCCCTTATATGTATGGGGATACTTACCGATCTGAAAATATTATTTTTACGGATTTGGATTTTCCTGAAAAGGCGGATGGAAAAGCTGGCGATCCCTTATATGTAAAGGCATATTTTAAGGTTGCAGATGTGAAGGATTATGAAACGGTAAAGAAACGTGTTATGGAGGCAGATATCGCATGGGAACGATATGATCTGATTGACAATAATGGAACGATGAATACCCTGTCCGCAAATTTTAATGAAATGGAGAAGTACAGCAAAGTTTTAGTCTGGGTAATTTCAGGAGCAAGTCTGGTTATTTTGTTTCTTATTTTTCAGTTTTGGATGAAAAGCCGGAATAGGGAAATCGGAATGATGTTGTCCATGGGAACTACAAAGATCCAGATTTTAGCGCAGATCATGACAGAAGCGCTGATGATCGCATCAGTGGGCGTGCTGCTTTCCTTTTTAGCGGCGCCGGGAGTGTCAGGCCTGATGGCGGATTATCTGGTAGAACAGCAGATACAGAGTGCGGAAGAACAGGATGTATTGGATGAGGGAAAAGTAGCATTTTCTTATGAAAAATCGGAGCAGAGCGTGGTGGGTGTGCAGGCGGAAATTACCGCTGGGATGTTCATACAGGATACTGCGGGAACGGCGCTTCTGATCACCATATCTGTATGCGTATCAGGTATTGCCCTATGGAAAAAAAATCCCAAGGATATTTTGCAGGATCTATAAACAGTTGATAGGCGCAGATAGTTAGAGACAAGTTAAGGAGGACGGTTGAATGATATTAGAAGCAAGAAATGTGGAATATGCATATCAATCCCAAAAGGATCGGAAAGTTTTAGACAATATTTCTGTCCGGTTTGAAGAAAAAACGTTTTATACGATCATTGGAGCCAGCGGAGCCGGAAAAACAACACTTTTATCTTTGCTGGCAGGGCTTGACAGACCAACCGGAGGTACTGTTTTATATGAAGGGGAAGATATCCTTACGAAAGGCTTGGATCATCACAGAAAGAATCAAGTATCCTTAGTTTTTCAGGAATACAATCTGATTGATTATCTAACCGCGGAGGAAAATGTAAGATTAGGAGGAACCGATCAACCAGAGGAACTGCTTTCAAAAGTGAATATTCCGCAGGAGGCATGGAAAAGAAATGTGATGAAGCTGTCTGGCGGGCAGCAGCAGCGGGTAGCGATTGCAAGAGCGCTGGCAAGCAATGCAAAAGTTTTGCTGGCGGATGAGCCGACGGGGAATCTGGATGAACAGACCGCAGCAGGCATCATTGAGTTATTAAAGCGGACTGCGCATGAGCTTGGTAAATGTGTAATTGTGGTGACGCATAGTAAATATTTAGCAGATGAGTCAGATGAGATTGTGCAGATTTTGAATGGAAAGATTGATTCTGACCTTTCGTTCCCGAAAAGTGGTCATTTCGTTCCCTCCGCCCCAAAAACGGAAAATTTCAGCCGATATAAAAAGTGAATGCCGATACGGATTTGAGGTGATGGATTTTGGAAATAGCAGTTGTAGATGATGAAAAAGCGATCAGGGAGCATATCTGCTCCCTGATAAAAGAACAGCAGCCGGAGAGTCGAATCGAAGCCTATGCTGCAGGTGAGGAGCTGCTTGCATCCGGAAAGCGGTTTGACATCGTTTTCCTTGACATACAGATGGAGGGCATGAAGGGAAATTTGCGGAGGTGCTGGAGCGGAACCTTACCCTTGACCAGTCAGAAATCCTGTATATCGAGAGCAGGGCAAAAAAAGCAGAGATACACACGGTAAGGCAGAACCTAGAAATCTATGCGGCGATGGATGAGCTGGAAGGGCAGCTTGGGGAGGAGTTTTACCGCTGTCACCGGGCGTACATCGTGAACATGGACTATAACCCTTACGAGTGGCGACAGGGTGTATTTGGCGAAAAAGAAGTATGGCGAGTTTGTGAAAGCTTATATGTGGCACCTGCAGAGCGGAGGTGTGTCCCGTGTTTAAAGCAGAGGATGTGTTATATGCGGCGCTGCTGGTGTTTCAGAGGTACTGCCTGCAGTATTTCTTAGGGAGCTTTTTGGAAACGAGGATGAAAAGCAGATGGGTCGGGCTGTATGTGGCGGGGTTATATGTGGCTCTTAGGACAGCTGTGGTATGGTGTTTCCCGCCGGGATATGAAGATTACAGGGTGGCAGCCGGGACGCTGGCATTGTCGCTCTGCATCCTGTCAGCCCTTGCTGTGTGCTTTTATCAGGCATTGCGCCCAGTCACGGTTTTTCTCGTGGTTTCGTTCCAGTTAGTGATGAATATCAGTGCTTATATGGCAGTCATTTTGGTTGGTAAACCGGGAAACAAATTGCCGGATGTGTGGAACTGGTGTGTTAGAAAAAGGATCATCACATCTGAAAAGAGTCTTGCTCTTGCAGTCTGGGTCGGAACCGTCTTTGTGTTAGTTCTCCAGCATTTGATGATTGCCCTCCTGCTGCATTTTTCATTGAGAAAAATGGTACACAGCTTTCAAGAAAAGAATTATGCCATGAACCAGACGGAACTGCTTTTTATCCTTACCCCATCGGCGGTGGGCATGATGATCTGTATGCTTTTGCGTATCATTATGATTACAGTGGAGGACGGTGTTCCTAAAATGCTGTATGATAGATACCCGGTCCTAGTTGTAATAATACCTGCAATCCTGCTCCTGTCGCTGCTTTCGATTTTATATGGGGTGAAGCTGTTTCAGGACATGATCTATTGGAACAAGGAAAAGAGCGGCAGGATCGTCCTAGAAAATCAGATCAGCAGCCTGCAGGAACATATGGAAGAGATGGAGCGCATTTATTCCGGCATCCGGGGTATGAAGCATGACATGAAGAACACGCTTGCTGTCATCCAGAGGCTTTCCACAGGGGAAGGGAACGGGGAGCTGCAGGAGTACCTGTCAGAGCTGAACAAAGGGCTTGAAAAGCTGCGGGTGCGGTTCAGGACGGGAAATACGGTGGTGGATACTTTGCTAAACATGAAATACCATGAGGCGGTGCGGGATATGCCTGACTTAAGGATGGATACGGATAAGATGCTGCTCCCGCAGAAAATTGCGATACACAGCTATGACGTAGGTGTAATCTTAGGAAACGAAATAGATAATGCGATCGAAGCCTGCCGGAAGCTGAAAGTGAAAGAGCCGGAAGCGATTGTCTATATCCGTATCAGTTCTCTGCAGAAAGGAAACCTGCTTATATTGAATGTGGAGAACAGCTTTGACGGTCAGCTGGTGCAAAGACGGCAAGAGGAATTTCCAGTGACGGATAAAGCAGACAGGGAAAATCACGGAATAGGTCTGGCCAACATCAAGAGTACGGCAGAGAAATATCAGGGAACAATGGACTTTAAGGTAAAGGGCAGGGTATTTATCCTTTCAGTGATGATGAAAAATGAAAAGGAGGAGAAATAAGGATGGATTTTGGGGTGACAGGTAAATTAGGCGGGCACCATTCGGCGGAGCCATGCCAGAAGAATGCGGTGTCTGATAGAAATGCAGGTGTGAGCTTTGCAAAGATTGCGGCGGCAAAGGCGGCAGGGCAGTCAGAGGCAGCAGGAATGGATTTTAAGGATCTGTGGCAGGCGAGATATCCCGGAGCCTGCTATGCTTGATTCCAAGGTGCAGGCGAAGATTCATTCTACCATTGGTAAGAAAGCGATTGTTGTTTCGCCGAAATTGGAAGAAAAGATGAAGAACGACCCGGAACTGGCAAAGCGTGTTACGGCAAAGGTTGAGGACTTTATTGCAGAGCAGGATATTCAGAATCCGAATCCCCGGAAAGGCTATCTGATCGCATTAGATGAAAATGGGGATATCGCACACGCCTGCGTGACAAGTGAAAAGATGTCAGTGTCATCGGCAGATTTCATAAAAGCCCGCAAAGCGGGAAGAAATGAGGCTGTATGGGAAGCAATGCCGCACGTAAAAAGCAGCAGGTGTGACTTTGAAAGGCTTAGGAACAGAACATTTTAAGGAGGACGATAGTATGGCAATTTCAGGAATTGGAAGCAACTACAGCAACGTGTACGAGGGTACATACGCATCGCTGAAAAATGATGCAGGAAAGAAAGCAGAAACGAAAGAAGATGCGCCTGCAAAGACAGCAGCGACATCCGATTATTACTCCTATTTACAGAAGAATTATGACTGTATGTCCAATGGCAGCGTAGCAATATCCAGTGCATATCTAAAGAAATGTTCAGATGATCCGGCAAAAGCGAAGGAATTGGAAGATTTCCTGAAAAAGATACCAGAGCTTGAAAAGCAGGGGTATGAACAGCTTTCCGCACAGAACAAGGCTTTGGGCGGGACAGTGACTTATTACCAGCAGACATGGATGGTTCATAAGGACGGCAGCATACAGAGTACCGTATACTCTGTAACTGAAACAGGAATGACCAATGCAGAAAAAATGAAGAAGAGCATGGATGAGCGTTTGGAAAAACAGAAGGAAAAGAAAGAAAAAACAGAAAAAACAGAAAAAACAGAAAAAGCAGAAGAAAAGAAGGTAGAAAAAGAAGAGAAAGAAGAAGAAAAGAAAGCGGAAAAAGCAAAGCAGGGTGAAAAGCTGGATGGAGGTACGGAGAAAGTTGCTGTGTCAGGGGCACTGGGACCGGAGATTACAATCAAGTATGTGGATGCAGCATCTGAGCTGGAGGCAAAGGCGATGATGCAGAAAGAAAAGCTAGAAGATGCGTATTATCTTAAGTTTGATGTGAATATTTAGGATGTCCAGTGTGACGTTTTTGTATTTTATTATTTGGAGGGATATGATACGAACACGGAAACTTGCTGAGAGTTTCCGTGTTCGTTTTTTTCATCCAATAAATTGAAAAGAGCAGGATTTTTTTACAGAGGAAGTTTACTGCAGGTTCAGCTTTGCGATCAGTGCGCCAAGTGATGTAGACGCCGATTCACCAGAGCTGTATTCTTTTGCCTGCGGTGAGTCGGAAGCATCGGTATCTGCAGCTTCTTCCAGCGCGCGGATACTAAGGGAGATCCGGTTATCATTCGTATTCAGTATTTTTGCGCGTACGGTCTGTCCGGTTTTTAACACCTCGGAAGGCTTGCGTATCCGGCGTCCGCAGATCTGGGATACATGGACCAGACCGGTCAGCCCATTTCCAATATTTACAAATGCACCATAATTGGTCAGGCTTTCCACGACGCCTTCCACTACGGTTCCCGGTACGAGCATGGAAATGCGGTGGCTTCGCTCTTCCTCCGCGCGCTCTTTTAAGACAGATTTGGCAGACAGTACCAGCTTTTCCTTGTGCGGGTCTGCCGTGATAACACGAACTTCCAGGTCTTTACCGACAAATTCTGAGGGATCCTCTACATAATCCAGACTTAGCTGGGAGGCAGGGATAAAGCCGCGCAGACCCTCGGCGTATGCGATGACGCCTGCATTTACGGTTTCTTTGATATGGACAGTTAAAACGGTTTCATTGTCCATAGCCGTCTTTAATTTCTCCCAGCCGAGCATTTGATTTGCTTCCTTTTTGGATAATAAAATATTACCCTCGCCATCGTCCAGACGGATCACTGTCGCTTGGATCTCGTCACCCGGATGCAGATTTTCCATGATCGAATAGTCAGGATCGTCGCTCAAATCTTCTGCGCGGATAATGCCTGGCGCGTAATATTTTAGATCTAAAACAGCCTCCTGTTCAGATACGGAAATGACGGTTGCGGTCAGGATGTCGCCTTCGCTGATACGGCGGAAAGAGGCTTCAAGTTCTGCTTTGTAATCTTCCATTGTTTCGATATGTTCTTCCACTGTATGATCCCTTTCTTATAATAGATATTTTTTCGTTTTTTTGTTGCGAAATGATTGCATTCATTATATAAGATTCCATCCAAGAAGGCAAGGTAAAAATATAACTGCAATTTTTCATGTAACTGCGAAGTCATCGAATAGTTAACAGTTCAGACAAGCTGACCTGTTACCTGCAAAAATCCATTGAAAATTGCTTCGCGATGGGATTTTTACACGCCTGAATCATGTTGTTACGGTCTTTGCAGCAGGATGCAAAGACCTGCTTGAACTGTTACTCGAATAGATACAAATTTTGGTAACAGTATTCCTATTTCCGAACAGTTGTGCTATAATATAGGCAGCAAACGACATGACTAAAGGAGGAAATCAAATTGAAATCAAAAAAATATGCATTCAGCTATCATGAATATGAAAACGAGGGGAAAAATGTGAAAGATATGGTTGCCGGTATTTTGGCGGATCCGGAATTTCCTTCACTGGAGGAAATTTGTATCGGCGACTGGGGTAATGCTTATGATGCCAACTGCCAGCCTATCTTGGATGAGATCGTGGAAAAAGCGGATCAGTTTTCCCATATCCAAAGCCTGTTTATTGGAGATATGAGTTACGAGGATTGCGAGGTATCTTGGATCATGCAGGGGAACTACAGCAAGCTTTGGGCCGCGCTGCCGAATCTGCGCGCACTTACAGTGAAGGGAAGTACGGAGCTGGAGCTTGGTGAGATCGTGCATGAAGGGCTGGAGGAACTGACCGTGATCTGCGGCGGATTAGGGAACGATGTGATTGCTTCTATCCAAAATGCGAAGCTGCCGAACCTGAAAAAGCTGCTTTTGTATATCGGGATTGAGGATTATGGATTCGACGGGAATGCGGATACGATCAAAGAACTGTTAGAGAAAGCAGATTTTCCAAAGCTTACCTATCTGGGTATCACGGACAGCGAGATACAAGATGAGCTTACGGCGGTTGTTCTGGAAAGCAAATTTATGGGACAGCTTGAAACGCTCGACCTGTCCAACGGCACGCTGACCGACGAGGGCGGAAAGCTGCTGCTGGAAGCAATGCCAAAGTGGCCAAATGTAAAAAAACTGGATCTTCATTATCATTATCTGTCGGATGAAATGGCACAAAGCCTTGCGGAGCTTCCGCTTACTGTAGATGTCGGCGAGCAGAATGAGCCGGATGATTATGACGGCTGCATTTATATGAATGCAATGCTGACAGAGTAAGGAGAAAACATTGAGACAGGCAGTACTTTTAGGAAGCGCAGGGACAAAGAGGACGGATTTTTTTCAGCAGGCAGCGGCGCAGGCGGGACTGCCTGTCCTTTTTGTAGATTGGAGCAGCCCGGAGCAATGGGAAAGGCAGCCAGACCAGACACAATGGATGATGAAGATCGATCCTCCTTTGTGGGATAGCTGTTTTCTTGGGCAGTTGGGGCAGCTGACGCACGATTATCAAGAAAAGCTGCGCAGATTATCTGCAGCAGCGAAAGATCATCCACTGGAATTTTTCAATCATCCGTCCGCTATTTTAGAGCTGCTGGATAAACGGGTGTGTAAAAAACGGCTGGAACAGGAAATGCTTGCGGTAACAGAGCTTCTGTCAGGTGATAAGCAGGATATACGTACGGCTGCACAGCTTTTGGAAACCATGCGTGCAGAGCATATATACCAAGTATTTCTAAAGCCTGTCAGCGGAAGCGGTGCAGCCGGGGTATCTGCGCTGCGCTTTCAGCCGTCTACAGGTCGTTTGGTACTGTATACTTGTGCGCTGCTGCATCCGCAGCTTGGACTTGTCAATACAAAATGCCTGCGTCGGTTTTGCGGCAGGGACGAAGTGATGGATTATATTGAGCACATCCTGGCGCTTGACTGTGTGATAGAACGCTGGTACGCGAAAGCGGAGCACGAAGGCTGTTCTTATGATCTGCGGGCAGTTGTTTTAGACGGGAGACTGCAGTTTGTGCTGGGGAGGCTTTCCAAGGGGCCGATCACAAACCTGCATTTGAACAATCATCCGCTCAGTGCGAAGCAGCTGGGGCTTCCAGAGCGGGTACTGCAGGAGGTCCGCCTGTTATGCAGGCAGGCGGCATCCTGCTTTCCGGGGCTTCGAATCGCCGGGATCGACCTTTTGCTGGAAAAGGGGAGCCTGCGGCCGCGGATCATTGAGATGAATGCGCAGGGGGATCTGATCTATCAGGATATTTTTCAGGACAACCGTATTTACATAGAGCAGGCGCGGGTGATGCGGGAATGGGTGGAAGGTTAGTTTTTATCGTGGTCGCAGCTGCAGCATTTTGGCAAGCTCTGAGAAATCAATAAAAAAATCTTCAAAGATGCTGACCTTGATCATAGAATCAAAAGGGTACGCTACACTGATGATATTGCTTTAAAAAAAGTTTACGGTAACTGTTTTTCTCCGTGGATCCACGATCCAATATTCACGCACACCGTAATTTTGGTAGTAGAAAAGTTTTCGAATATAATCATCTGCCGGGCTGCCCGGTGAAACGATTTCAATAATGAAATCCGGCGCGCCATTACACCTTTGCCGTCCAGCTTGTTTGGATTGCAAATGACCATGATATCAGGCTGAACGATGGTCAGAGGATCATCAGGCAGCTTGACATCGAACGGGGCGCTGAATATGCTGCAGGATCCTTTTTTTGCAGGATATAGCTGTTGATGATCGTGCAAAGCTGCATGGAAATGGATTGATGGATCTGTGAAGGGCTGGCCATATCATAGACAATACCATCAAAGACCTCCGCCCCTTTTTTCTGCTGGAAGGCCTTCGTATTGTTCCAGGGTGATCGCTTCCGGTTGTAGTTGTAATGCTGGTGGCATAGTACGCACTTCCTTTCAAGTGATCATTATAACGTATGCGGGGCGGCGTGTAAAGCTTTGGAATATGGTATGCGGTGGAGATACCGCTTGAAAAAGATACTTATAAATAACATTTTATATAGAATTGTTATCTGTAAGTATTCTATACTAAAATTCTATTAATTGCAATATCAAAGAAAATATTGTAGCTTTTACCTAAAGATTCCAAGCGGAAACTGGCTGGAATTTAGTAAATATATCTAAAAATTTCTAAAAATCTAGTAAAATCAAAAATCATTCTTATTTAATATCCAAGCAAAATGTTATGCTTTTCTCCTGATCAAAAATAAATAAAGCTTCTGCTTTTTGTTGATTCCATGCGGGTTTGCGGGTGGTCAGCCATATGCCAGAGCATAACAATTCTATATAAAATGTTATACAGGCGATATGGAAGCGGACAGGAGGGAGCTATGAGGGAGCTGGATTATGCCAAGGTGGGTATGCGCATCCGCCAGGTGCGAAAGGTAAAAGGCTGGTCGCAGGATGAGCTTGCGAAAAAATGTGGCATCAGTATGTCGTTTCTCGGACATATCGAGCGCGGGACCAGAATTATGAGCATGGAGACATTTGCGAGCATTTGTGAGGCTCTGGACACAGGGGCGGACGAGCTGCTTTGGGGTGTGGCGCATCCGTCAGATACGGTGTTGGATTTGTGGGAGCCTGCTGGGCAGGGGATAAAAACGGGGAAAAAGGAAACGGATCATTATGCGATGTATGTCAGGATTATGAAATCGGTGGCGGAGATCATGAATGAAGCGTAACGGGGAAACGGTCAGGAAAAAAGCGCTGATGCTGTCGTCCGTGGCTTCTATGATCGATCAGTTTAATATGCCAAATATCCGGCTTTTGTTGGAGTTAGGCTATGATGTGGATGTGGCCTGCAACTTTGAAAAAGGCAATACTTGTGACAGAAGGCAGATTGACAGAATGCGCCGTACACTGAGGGAACTGGGCGTTGCGGGCCACCAGTGGGATTGTCCGAGGAATATACGGGCAGTCAGAGCGTGCTGCATTGCATACGGACAGCTTGTACGCCTCCTGCGGAGTCAGAGGTATGACCTGATACACTGTCATTCACCGATTGGAGCCGCTTTAGCAAGGTTAGCAGCGCATAGGGAGCGGATACCGGTTATATACACAGCGCATGGATTTCACTTTTACCGGGGCGCTCCGTTGAAAAACTGGCTGTTGTATTATCCGGTTGAGGCGGCGCTTGCGCGTTGGACAGAGGTGCTGATCACGGTAAATCAGGAAGATTATCGGTTTGCAAAGCGTTATTTAAAGGCGAAAAAGGTCTGCCGCATTCTTGGAGTGGGGATTGATATCAGCCAGCTTCAAAAACCTCCGAAACACGATGTGCGGCATAGGTATCATATTCCGGAGGATGCGCAGGTTCTTTTGTCTGTGGGCGAGCTGAGCAGAAGGAAAAATCACAGGATGGTATTGTCTGCTCTGGCTAAGCTGCGAAAAGAAAACGTTTATTATATGATCTGCGGGCAGGGAGCGTTAAAAAAAGAGCTTTTACGGCAGGCGGTTCAGCTTGGCGTTGCAAAGCGTGTCCGGGTGGTTGGATTTCAAAGGGACGTGTCTGCTTTATACTGGAATGCGGATATTTTTGTATTTCCTTCCGTCCAGGAGGGAATGCCGGCAGCTTTAATGGAAGCGATGGCGGTAGGGCTGCCATGTGTCGTTTCGGATATCAGGGGAAACAGAGAATTGATCGATGCGCAGGGAGGCGTTCGGTTTTCTGTCCGGAAGAAAGGGCAGCTGCCAGAAGCGCTTACAAAGCTACTGGAAAATGAAACGCTGCGGCAAAGCTGCGGCAGCTATAACAGGCGGAAAATCCGCGCGTATGATACGCAAGTCGTGCAGGCGCAAATGAGAAAGATATATGGACAGATGAAACATAAGCAAAAAAATACAAAGCAGGTCAAGGTTTTGCATATATTAAAATCCGGCCATTTCGCAGGGGCCGAGCATATAGCTCTTACCATATGCAAAAACTGCAGGGAGCCGTATCAGGCTGCTTATGCGTCTGAAAAAGGCGAGATCCAAGAGCGGCTTCAAAAAGACGGGATTGCATATTTTCCAATGAAAAAGCTGAATCTGAAAGAACTGAACAGAGTCATACGGGCGTATCAGCCGGACATCGTACACGCGCATGATTTTACAGCGTCAGTATTATGTGCTTTGGTCAAACGCAGATATTTGCTGATTTCCCACCTTCATAATAATCCTCTTTGGATCCGCAGATGGAACATACGAAGTGTATGCTATCGGGCAATGAGACATAGGATGGATGCGGTTTTGCTCGTATCTAAGGCGATCCGGGAAGAAGCGGTCTTTTTAAAGGATCGTAAAAGCAGGGCCATCGTTGTCGGCAATCCAGTAAATGTCAGATATGTAAGGCAGCTGGCACAGGAAGCCGTTGCCGATGCCCCGGACCTGCTGTTTGTCGGGCGGCTGACCAGGCAGAAGGCGCCGGAACAGTTTATTCGGATCGTATACGGGCTTTGCAAAAAAGGTATCCCGGTACGTGCGCTGATGCTTGGCGAGGGAGAGCTGCTTGCGCCATGCAGGGCGCTAATTCGAAAGCTTGGGCTGACGGAAATCGTTTGTATGAAAGGATTTGTATCGAATCCTTATCCGTATATGCGCCAGGCCAGGCTGCTGCTCATGCCGTCAGCTTGGGAAGGGTACGGCCTTGCGGCGGCGGAAGCGCTGGCTGTTGGAACGCCTGTTCTTGTAAGTCCGGTCGGAGGACTCAAGGAGCAGCTTTTGGACATTCCTTATGCATGGTGCAGCAGTGAAAACGCGTTCGTTAAAAAAGCGGCAAAGCTCTTAACCGATCAAAAGCTGTATGAAGCTTATCGAAAAAAAATCTTGCGTAGGGCCTGTATCGGGGATCTGGATACTTATATGCAAAAGCTGCAGTATATTTATGAGGGATGTAAGCCATGACGATCCATGCCGCGTATGCGTGCGATCAGGCGTATGCAGTACAGACAGCGGTATCAATGGCCTCTCTTTGTGAGAATAACCGATCGGAACAGATTGTATTGTATTTGATCACGGATGGCATAGCTTTAGAGAGCTTAAACGGTATCCGAACGCTCGTGGAACAAACGTATCGGCAGAAGCTGGAGATTATCCCGATCGGGCAGCTGATCGGACATTTGGCTATAGATGTGCAGGGCAGGCATCCGCGTACTGTGTATGCCAAGCTGTTTCTTGAGGAGGTATGCCCTTCAGACCGGATTTTGTATCTGGACAGTGATACGATTGTGGCGGCTCCGCTGGCTGGATTGCTGTCTGTATGTATGGAGGATGCATATATTGCCGGCGTAAAAATGCCTTATACAGACAAAAAGAAGGCCGGCATGGGGATCCTTCCAGGGATACCGTATTTGTGTGACGGCGTGCTGCTGCTGAATTTGAAAAAATGGCGCAGCGACCATATGAAAGACCGGTGCAGCGAATATATTCGCTCCAGTCTTGGGCATCCGCCGATGCTGAGCGAGGGTACGATTAATTATGCGGCTAAAGGGCTTGTAAAAGTATTGCCCCCGGAATATAACCTGATGTCCGGTATGCTGCTGTGGGATGCAAAGCAGCTGGCACAACTGTACAGGGTCAGTGATTATTACACAGAGGATGAGCTTTTGTATGCAAGGAAGCATCCCGTTATTGTCCATTACTTAAACGAGCTGTATATTCGGCCATGGTACAAAAACAGCGACCATCCTTATCGGGAGCTTTACCTGGCATACTGCAGCAGGCCGGGATTTGACAGTATGTGTAAAATGCGGACAGGAAGTATCAAGGTGCGGACCTGGATGCTGCGGATGCTGAACCGTTTTCTGCCTTTTTGTATTTTCCAAAAAATATATCATATGGTGAAAGGATAGGAATGAACAAAACGTATGTAAATCGGCCGCTGCTCATCAAGGGGATATTCGTTTATCTGCTGCTTTGCGCTGCGTTTTATCAGGCGGCAGGGCATCAGTTTGATTATAGGACCTATGATCTGACGGCAGACAGACAAGAGGATACGGTCGGTGAGATTGTGGATGGAAAAATATTTGAACGCAATTTTTATTATCAAGGAGATGATATTCACTCCATTCAGCTCATGGCAGGCACTTATATGCGGGAGAATCATGGGAAGCTGCATATCGCTCTGTTCAACAATCAGAAAGACGTTTTATGGCAGACATCTGTGGAACTGAAAGAAATGGAGGATAATTCGCTCCTAGAGCTTGCGGTCGGCCGTAAGATGGAACCGGACAGCCATGCGCTTTGCCTGCGGGTATGGAGCGAAGGCTGCAGCCAGGGAAATGCGGTTACTTTATACCGCGGCTATTTTACAGACCCGGCGGCAGACTGTTCAGACAGTTTGGATGACGGGCTGTATCTGAATGTCTTAGGGGACCGGAAAAGCTTTTTTTACGGCTGTTACTGGTATGCGGTATGTGCGGCTGGGGCGCTGCTTGCAGTTTTTTTTATGCGCCAGTACAAAAAGGAGCGGCAGGGACAGGCGTGTATGCTGTATGCTGTATGCAGTACGGTGGATACGTATCGTTTTTTGATCAAGCAGCTTGTAGTGAGGGATTTTAAAACAAAATACAAGCGTTCGATACTGGGGGCGTTTTGGAGCTTTTTAAACCCACTGTGTACGATGGCAGTCCAGTATGTGGTGTTTTCCACGATATTCCGCAGTAATATCCGAAACTATCCGGTATATCTTTTGAGTGCGTCCGTGTTATTTAATTTTTTTACGGAAGCGGTAGGCGGAGGGCTTGTTTCGATCGTAGGAAATGCCTCCCTAATCACAAAAGTATACGTGCCAAAATATATTTATCCTGTGACGAAGGTGTTGTCCACAGCGGTTAACCTGCTCATTTCCATGCTGCCGCTTTTGGCGGTTGTGCTTATCACCGGGGAACAGATGACAGGCGCGTATGTTTTGATACCCTATGTGCTCCTATGCCTGCTGGTATTTTGCGTCGGAATGTCGCTGTTTTTGTCAGCGCTGATGGTGTTTTTCAGGGATATGCAGTTTTTATGGGGGATCATCAGCCTGCTTTGGATGTATGCGACGCCGATGTTTTATCCACAGGAGATCATACCAGAGCGTTTCCGGTTTGTGCTGGACTGGAATCCAATGTTTCATTTTATTTCGTTTTTTCGGACAGTTTTATTGGAACATGTGTCGCCGCAGATGAGCGAGTATTTGTATTGTATGGCCTTTTCTGTATTGTTTTGCATTGCGGGAGCATGGTTTTTTGATCGTTGTCAGAAAAAATTTGTACTTTATTTATAGGCGGATGGAATCATGATAAAGGTAGAGCATATTTCTATGAAGTTCAGAATGAACAGCGACAGGGTGCAAAGCTTAAAAGAATTTGCCATTGCGGCAGCGACGCACAGGCTGACGTATAAAGACTTCTGGGTGTTTCAGGATGTAAGCTTTGCGGTTGAAAAAGGCGAGGTCATGGGCATTATCGGAAGAAACGGAGCTGGCAAAAGCACGCTGCTTAAGATCATCTCCGGGATTCTGGAACCGGCTTCGGGCCGGGTGGAGCTGTCAGGCAGGATCGTCCCGATGCTGGAGCTTGGCTCAGGCTTTGACTATGAGCTGACCGGCCGGGAAAACATTTTTTTAAACGGCTCGGTGCTTGGCTACAGTGAGCAGTTCTTAAAAGAAAAATATGAGGAGATCGTACAATTCTCGGAACTGGGCGATTTTATTGAAACGCCGATCCGCAATTATTCCTCAGGGATGATGATGCGGCTGGCATTTTCGATCGCTACGGTCGTTCAGCCGGAGATATTGATCGTGGATGAAATATTGGCTGTCGGAGATGAGGCGTTCCAAAAAAAGAGCAAGCGGAAAATGCTGGAGCTGATGGGCGGCGGAACGACCGTGCTGTTTGTCTCACACAGCCTGGCGCAGATCCGGGAAATGTGCAGCCGTGTCGTATGGCTGGAAAACGGGCGGGTAAGGATGGAAGGCGAGACAAAATATGTATGTGACAAATATGAAAAATATTTGCAGCCGCAGGAGGAAGGTCCCGACCAAAGGCACAAAAGGTCCGATGCGCATAGGAATTTGTCTGATGTGCTGTTTATTTATGGAGACGACGGGAACGCGTATGCATGGAGGGTCACATACCAGCGGGAACAGCTGCTTGCGGGCGCAGTACCGACAAACGAGGTCAGCGAACAGGATATTCAGGAGGATATGGCAAAGCTGTACCGGGTTTTTATCTGCGTCCGATGCACAGATACGCCAAAGCTGTACCGATTGCTCTGTCAGGTGAAAAAGCTGCATAAAAAAATCTGGTTTGATTTCAGCGGATGCAGCGAGCAGATGCAAAAGCCAGATCCGCAGGAGACGTTGTTTGCGAAAGTAAAAAGCTTATGCGACGGGGTGATCGTCACAAATAAAAAGCTGGCGGAGCGGTATGCGCAGGCTGGATGCGAGGTGTTTTACAATCCGCTGGCTGTGGATGAACGGATGGCGGAGTATGCGTCATGGGCCGTTTATGACAGAGACGTTCTGCCCGGCTGCGATACAGATACGTTATCGGATGAAGAGCTTGTAAACTATAACAGAGCCGTCTCGAATCAGAGAAAACGTAAGGCAGACGGCGGCAGGATTGGTTTTTTTGCAAAAACATGGAGGGATGGGCGGGGGCAGGCGGCAGCCGCTATTTTGCAGCCCTTGCTCAAGGAGCATAAAGACCTGAGGCTGGTTATTTTAGACACGGGGGAAGAGCTGCCAGCGCATATACGTCCGTTTGAAGACCAGATGATTTTCATTCGAAAGGAGAGCCGGGAAGAGCTGCTGAGGGGCTATGCGCAGGCAGATATTGTACTGCTCCTAAATATGGAAAAAAACGGACAGGATCTGCTTTTACAGAGCTGGCTTTGCGCGGCGCTTGTCAAGGTGCCCTGCTTTTTCATGGATGCCCATGCGCAGACACAGGCCGGGATTTTCGATACGGCCGGTCAGACCGTGGTGTTCAGCTGTCAAAAGCATACAGACGCAGACAAGGAATTGTATGGGTTTTTGAAAAATGAGGCGCTGCGGCTTCAAATAGGGCAGGCAGCCTATGCATATGCGAAAAGACGTCACAGCAGCGTGCATACAGGAAAATATATCGGCCGCTTGATCCGAAAAACGATGCAGCCCAATCTCGCGTTTGCTATTTCAAAAGACAGGCTGCAGGCATATGGGCAGACAGCGCTGCACCACGCGGCTCTTATGAGCAGGCAGGGATACGACGTACTCGTCCTTACAACAGGAAAAGAGCAGAAAGATCTTTTGTATGAGGATCGGCTGCTGCCGGTTATTTCCAGGGAGCTTGTATACAGCTATCAGTATTTTGATGTGGTAGTAAGCTTTGACTGGGAATGCGCGAAATGGATGCAGAATTATACAAATGTCAAAAGGCGTATTTATTTTGTGACAGATTATGAACCGGATGATTATGAGATTGGAAATACAGCAAGGCTGGAGGCGGAGCAGATGTACCAGCCGCGTGTGGCGATGGAGTTTGCGGCAGCGTCCGGACAGTGCGAAGGCTGGCTGAGAAAAGACTACGGACAAAAAGTAAAGGTGGTTCATACAGATGAAGAGATCACAGAATTTTACAGGGGTAACAGTGAGCGGTTATGAGTGAATTAAGTACATTGATCAGAAAATCGGCAGAGACATGCAAAAGCGACGGTGTTTCTATGACAGTTCGAAAAGCCGTCCGGTATATAGGCAGCCGCACAAGAGGCAGGCGGGCGGGAAAGTATGGCCAGCCAGGAAATACGCTTGCAGATGTGCTGTTTATCAATGGATGCTACCTGCCGCATCCGCCAAGATACCGCATCACGCACCAGAGGGAGCAGCTGTGGGCGGCGGATGTATCCAGCAATGAAGTGTTTTATACCGACCTTTCGCTGGATATGGTACGGCTGTACCGAGTGTTTATCTTTTTCCGCTGTCCGTATACGGAGCTGGTCGGGGCGTTTATCCAAAAAGCAAAGGAGCAGAATAAAACGGTACTGTATGACATCGACGATCTGATGATCGACCTGTCCTATACGAAAACGATCGCGCATCTGCAAACAATGTCCGAAAAGGAACGCTCCTTGTATGAGCAGGGGGTCGAAGGAAATAAAAAAACCTTGCAGATGTGCGACGGCGCCATAACGACGACAAAACGGCTGGCGGAAGAATTGAAAAAGTATGTCCCGTACGTATACATCAACCGAAACGTCGCATCGGAAGAAATGCTGTGCTTATCGGAAAAAGCTTTCAAAAATCGGAAAAAGGAAGGTACGGTGCGCATCGGATATTTCAGCGGAAATATTACGCACAACGAAGATCTGGAGTATATTCTTCCGGTTCTGATCAAAACGATGGAAGCGCACCAAGATCTGGAGCTTTTGCTTATGGGGATTGTGGACTGTCCAAAGGAGCTTGCGCGGTTTTCAGGCAGAGTTATGTGCGAAAAATTTACGGACTATCGAAAGCTGCCGGAAAAGCTTGCAGAGGTGGATATCAATCTGGCCCCATTACTGCCGACGGTTTTTAATGAAGCAAAGTCGGAGAATAAATGGGTAGAGGCAGCGCTTGTAAAGGTACCTACAATCGCGAGCAAGGTAGGGGCGTTTGCGCAGATGATACAGGATGGCGTAAACGGCGTGTTATGCAGCGATTTGGAGGATTGGGCGCGCGGTCTGGACAGGCTTGTTTCAGACGGAGCGTGGCGCGGAAAAATAGGCAGCCAGGCTTATGCATATTGCAGAAAGCATTGTACAAGCGTGTATACAGCGCCGGCTCTGGCGGCATTTATACGCTCTGTGATGCGTCCGAATATCGCGTTCATACTTCCGGTGCTGCAGATCAGCGGAGGGGCGCTCGTAGCCCTCAAGCATTGTGCGATGTTAAAAAAAGCAGGCTACGACGTTACCCTTATCAACCAGGGGGATGAGACAGAACAATATGTGGAAAAGGACGGCGCGGAGATCTGTGTCGTTTCCTACCGAGACGTCAGCATTGCGCAATATTTGGATAAGGCAGTCGCGACGTTATGGAGCACGCTCCATTTTTTTGAAGAATATGCGCGTATTGGACAGAAATATTATAACGTACAGAATTTTGAGACAGATTTTTATAAAGCCGGAGAAGGATTCAAAATAGAAGCGAACCGGACGTACTGTACCAGGATGCAGGTACATTATATTACGATATCCAGATGGTGTCAGAAATGGCTGCGGGAAAGCTATGGAAAGGAGGCGTCTTATGCGCCCAATGGAATTGACGCGGAATGTTTTTACCCGGTGCGGCGTAACTGGGCGGACAGAAAAATACGGATCCTCGTGGAAGGCAACAGCGATGACTACTATAAAAACGTAGACGAAAGCTTCCAGATCGTCCGCCTCCTGCGTGAGGCGCAAAACGAAGCCTATGAAATATGGTTTATGTCCTATCAGGGAAAGCCGAAGGATGGTTATATGCCAGACCGATTTTTACATAAGGTACCTTATGAAGAGGTGCCGGATATTTACCGTTCCTGTGATATTCTGCTGAAATCAAGCCTTTTGGAAAGCTTTTCTTATCCGCCGCTGGAAATGATGGCGACAGGCGGATATGTCGTTGCAGCGCCGAATGACGGAAATCTGGAATACCTGCGCGATGGGGAAAACTGCTTGTTCTATGCACACGAGGATCTGCAGACAGCAGTACAGGCGATCCAGAGGATTGTCCATGAGCCTCAGCTAAGAGATACCCTGTATAAAAACGGCGTTGCAACAGCAAAGGAAAGGGACTGGGAGCATATGAGAGAGGAGATTTTAAGCTTGTATGATGCAAAGGATCAGGTATCTATGGAAGCATATGCCGGGGATCCGGGGAATTTATAACCGCCTTGCGCAGCTGGAAGAGCAGTACGCGAAGCTGCAGAAAGAAAAAGAGTGGCTGGATTTTCGGATTGACGACGTATATCATGAACTGTTTTTAAACAGGAAGGAAGGCTTTGCGCGTTACGCCAGACTGCTTCCGCAGGAAGCCTATCCGGACGCGCTGTGTGCATGGTATTTTGCAGAGACAGGAAAAAAACTGGATCTGGAACATCCGGCTGCATTTAATGAAAAGCTGCAGTGGATAAAATTATATGGCTTGGAAAAACAGTGCACGCAGCTGTCGGATAAATATGCCGTGCGAACGTATATCGAAAAAATGCTTGGGGGGGGGTATCTTGTGCCTTTGCTGGGCGTGTGGGACTCCTTTGACGAGATTGACTTTGACAAGCTGCCAGAGCAGTTTGTCCTAAAGGCAAATCATGGCAGCGGCATGAATGTAGTGGTACACAGCAAGACAGCCTTTGACAGGCAGGAAGCCAGAAAACGGTTTTTCCGGTGGATGGATACGGATTATGCGTTTTACCAGGGGTTCGAGCTGCAGTACAAAGGGATTCCAAGAAAGATTCTGGCAGTCGGGTATTTAGGCGGCAAAGAAAACCGTCTGGAAGAATATGAGGTGCACTGTTTTAATGGCAGCCCCGAATATATCCATTATATTACAGACCGATATGGTACGGCAAAGAAAGCGGTGTTTGACGTTCATTGGGAGCGGATGCCGTTTACAACAGGACATTTTACACAGGCAGGCCATGTCAGAAAGCCAAGGCAGTTGGAAAAGATCGTGGAGATGAGCCGCATCTTAAGTAAGGATTTTCTGTTTGTCAGAGTGGACTGGTTCGTGCCGGGAGATGGGAGCATCCGGTTTGCGGAAATGACGTTTACGCCTGCATCTGGCCTTGTTTTATGGGATCCGCCGGAATATGACCGCATAGTAGGGCAAAAATTAAGGCTGCCGGTAGATCCGTGTTGAGAGAAAGGTGCAGGTTTTAGCAGCGGTATGGAAAAACATAAAAAAGCAACAGTATATACTGTGATCACGGGAAATTATGATTATTTGAAGGATCCGGAATATGTGATGGAGGACTGCGACTATATCTGTTTTAGTGATGATCCGCAGTTAAGATCCGATGTATGGCAGATACGCCCAGTAGAACAGGATGAGGACAATGCTTCTATATTAAACCGCAGATATAAAATCCTTGTGCATCAGTATCTTAGCGAATACGAGTGGAGTATTTATGTAGATGGAAATGTCAGGATCTTAGGTAATCTGTGGGAGTATATCCATAGCGAGTCCAAGGGCGCGCAGATTCTGTGTCTTAGGCATCCATACAGAAATAGCGTATATGAGGAGGCTGAGGAATGTATCCGGCTGAAAAAAGAAAGGCCAAAGGTCATCCGCAGGCAGATGGAACGGTATCGGACCGAAGGGTATGACGGATCGAACGGATTGATTACAGCAAATATTTTGGTACGAAGGCATATGCACAAAGATGTGATAAAGCTGATGGAATTATGGTGGAAGGAGCTGCAGCAGGGTGCAGGCAGAGATCAGCTGAGCTTTAATTATGCCTGCTGGAAGCTTGGGATGGGATATGATGTATCAGAATTAAAATGCTGGAAAAGCCCGTATTGGCAAAATCCTGGAATCCATACGCAAGAGCTTCGAAAAGTAGAAGAAGAGCTGATTGAGCATATTCAGCTGGAAGCTTATATGCAGTATCAAATGAAGGAACAAGAGCAAGGGATGACGCTGCAAAAACAGCAGTTAGAAGATATAGCTGCTCAGCTAGGATGCAAAGAGCGGGAATATGGGGATGTGTGTAAAGAGATTGCGCATATGAAGCAGGAGCTGGAGGATGCCAGGATAAGGCTGGATCAAAAAGAGCAGGCGGTAGAAGAAGTGGAAAAGCAGGTCAGCCAGATGTTGGCGTCAAAGTCGTGGAAATGTACACGGTGGCTGCGGATAATAAATGGGTGGCGCAAAGGCAGCCTGCGGGGGGGAACGTAACGAAGAGCGAGGTCAAATAGATGATGAAAAAAGACAATTTATTATTATTTGTGGTATTGGTGATAGTTATTTTGTCTACAGCTAAATATTGTTCGAGTGGAGAGAAATACATATTTGAAACAGACGCATCCGATGAATTATTGCATTTGGAACAGGGAGATAAAATTTCACAGCAGGTTTTCATAGATAAAAAATCGAGCTGGAGGAAAGATTCTTATGCAATCCAACTTTCGCTTGATACTGTCCAAATGGATTCTGCTCAGTTTAAAAATGGGGTATTCAAATTAGAGATCAGTCAGGATGGTGAGGTAAAGCAGCAGTATATTGAAAAACTGCAGGAAATACAGATAGAAGATAACTGGTATGTATTGCAGGGATTTGATTATACAAAGCTTGAAAAAGGAACTGCGGTAATTTCTATAGAGATAGCCGAGGGCAGCGCGGATTTCTGTCTTGTGGAAAATCGTTATAATATTCCTGACTGTTTGCTGAATGGCGTGGATACAGGCAAAACAATGGTTCAAAAATATGCAGTACATTATGTCAATGCAGAGTATATTTTGCGGCTGGTCTTGTATTTCGTGCTGATTGTTTTATTACTTGGAATGGGATATATTTTAGTGGCTTGTTCAGAAACCAAGTTCATCTGCAATGTGATACAGATTGGGTTAATATGCAGTTTTTTAATTTTTATATATATTTATGACAGCTCATTTTACCTGGAGCCGACGTGGGCTGAGGCGGTTACTAATTTTATGCATCATGCAGGCACAGAAAGTATCTGGAAAAACTTTACCTTGCCAGAGGCTGGGTATTTGCCGGTATTTCAAAGGTTCATAGCTGTCTTATTTATTAAAATTCTGCATATTCCTGCATATTATGCATTGTTTCTTATGCAGGTCAGCGCCTATTTCATCAGCGGATATATTTTATCTTTTTTTGTCAAAAAGCCTTTTGGGAATTATATTTGTTTAAAGGGGCGTTTTATTATAAGTTTGATGCTGATGATACAGATGCTGGAGTTAGCGACGTTGACATTTATTAATTTTTATCCTTATGGAATTTATTTGATCCTTCTATTTTTCGTCTCGGATACGGATGCATGGTCCAGGACAGAGTATGTTTGTATGACGGTTTTATCCTGTTTATGCTGTATGGCGAAGGGACAGTATGTGGTCGTAATGCCGTTTGTGCTTGTAAGCTTCCTCTTGTTTCATAAGAATTTGAATAAGCGGGATAAGAGGTATATGTTTTTTGTTGCGCTTAGTTCGACTGTACAATGTATCTATAGCTTCTGGTCACCGTCAGCCGGAGGGACGGAATGGATCGACCAAACACAGAGTGTGTCGCAAAGAGGTTATTTTATAAAGCTTTTTTGTGAATTGATCAGGGATATTCCTAATATCTTTCTTTACCTATTTGAACATAACATTTATTTTTGGAATGGAATTTCAATACTTTTGATTATTGCTTTTTGGGCGGCAGTAATTTTTTTCATAGTGAAGATATTTTTAGCAGAATATAAAAAGGTACCGATGGACCAGGATATTAAAAATCTGGGAATGATGTTTGTTTTTTTATGCGGGCAGAGGCTGTTTTTTAGGTTGAGTGTTTATGGTGTGTCAGAATACGATATTTGCAGCGATGAATTTTGGAGCTTTTCTCCGATTAGTCCAGGATATCGATATGAGGTTTTTGGAACATTTGCGGCAGTCATTTGTTTTTTGATTTTTATGAAAAGGTCGAAGGCAGTCATAGCGGTCTTTGTGATTTGCATCATGCTGTCAAATACAAGGCTGCAGATCAAAGGGCTCGGAACAGATGCTTACAGTGTAAACCGGGGATATGTAAGTGGAATGAATAGTGAAGTATGCTTGCTCAAGGATTTGGAAAAGAAAGAAAGCATTGCAATCCCAATACGACCGGATCCATGGTTTTACAGTAAAAATGCCAGTATGTATTATATCGGAACAGATATTTTGGATCTAAAGGTGAATAGGATATCGGAGGCGTCCGTTGAGAATGGGAATGTTTCTCTGCATGATTTTGCGAATATGGATCAAAAGAGCGGAATATGTCAGATTTTTATTAAAAAGCTAAATTTCGTAGACAGCTGCGCATACCGGGTAAGGCTGACGGATCGGGGCGGCCATATGATAACGGAAGTGGAACAGGATAATACAGAGTATCAGAAAATCGCTTCTTTTACATTTGCAGATCCGGTCTACGATGTGGATGGAATACAGATTTTAAATGAAAGAGGTGAGGAGGTATGGATTGAAAATGGTATTTATTTGGTTTCCAGCCAACAGGAGAGCTTGTTAAAGAACAAAATGTATGCGGTAAATACACATTCAGATTTTGCTTCCTTGTTAGATTCTGTATGGGAACAGCCTTTTACGGCGCTGGAAGAAAAGCTGTCGGTTGTTCAATTACGTCTGGGTACGTTTAACCGGTCCAATACAGGAACATTGCATATTGAAATCGTGGACGAGCGCGGCCGTGTTATTTCCAGACAGGAAATGGACGTAAGCAAGCTGGAGGATAACAGGCTGAATGATGTTTTATTTCAGGACTGCCGTTTGAAAAAGGGGGAGGAATACGCTGTCAGGATCTATTCAGATGATTTTGACGAAAACAGCTGCGTGGCAGTTTATACGGAAACAGATGTAGATGAGCCATTAAAGTATGCAAAATGCAACGGGATCGAACAGGAGTACTATCTGGAATTGAATATTTATGGAGATAACAGTGATGAATAATTTTATAGAAATGTCCAAATACGCTGGGATGCGGGAGGATCTTGTGCAGGCAGGCGGCGGAAATTCTGCATACAAGATAAGTAGGGAGCGTATGGCGATCAAGGCATCCGGATATCAGCTTGCGGATGTGCGTGCAGATCAAGGCTATGCCATTGTCAATCCGCAGGTTATCCGAAATGCTTTCTTAAACGGAGCAGAGCTAGAAGGTATGACCGAAGCGGATGCTAAGGAAATTTTGGCACAGGCATTTTTAGAGGGGGAGCGGCCATCTATTGAAACGTTTTTGCATGCCGTCTCAGGCAGGTATTCGCTGCATACGCATCCGATTGTTGTTAATATCCTGACCAGCCGCGCGGGTGGTATGGATATGCTGCAGGAAATGTTTCCAGAGGCACTTATGGTTCCCTATGCGACGCCAGGGGTGGAGCTGGCGAAGGTGTATTTTAAAAAATACCAGCAGCACGGGAGAGGTATCTCTGTGGTGTTTTTGCAGAACCACGGTTTGTTAGTCAGTGCGGAAACGGCAGATGAGGCAATGGAAAAAACAGAGCATACAGTCAGGCGGATTGAAGAGCATCTGAACATGGATATGTCGGCATACCATGCGGTTACGCAGCTGTACCACGCGTATAAGGACGGGATCATATGGCGGGTGACTGACCAGAATGTAAAGCAGGCGCAGGAAGTACTCGGCAGGGTTTGGGACAGTGCTTTTTGCCCGGATTGCGTCGTTTTTCTTGGAAAGCGGATGTTTGATGCCGGTAACAGATTAGACGGAAAAGAACTGGATCGATTTCGGGCTGCGTATGGAGAACCGGCTGTGATCGCATATCAAAAAGAAATCTATCTTCATGCGCCGTCGGTCAAAAAGGCGCTGGAAATGCAGAGCGTGTTAAGCTTTAGCGCACAGGTTATGCTGGCAAACGCTGGGCATGAATGCCATATGCTATCTCGGCAGGAGCAGGATTTCCTTTTGGGATGGGATGCGGAAAAATATCGTAAAAATATCAGATAACAGGAGAATAAAATGAAGATCATTATACCAATGACCGGGTATGGTTCCAGGTTTGCCGCGGCCGGATATAAGGAGCTAAAGCCGTTCATCAGTGTACAGGGACGGCCGATGATACAGTGGATTGTCGAAGGAATGTATCCTGGTGAAGAGGATATTTTGTTTGTGTGCAGGAAAGAGCATCTGGATACGATCGCGGATATGGAAAAACGGCTGTATGCCATTGCGCCTGCGGCAAAGATTTATGCGGTTGATGACTGGGTAAAAAAAGGCCCTGTCTATGATGTGCTATGTGCGGCAGAGTGGATCGGGGACGATGAGCGGTGTATTATAAATTATTGTGATTTTTATATGGCGTGGGATTATAAGAGGTTTGCAAAAGAGGTAGTGGATAGAGATTGTGACGGATGCGTTCCATGCTACAGCGGCTTTCATCCGCACCTGATGATCCGGAAAAATTATTACGCTTCCTGTCTGACCGATGAAAAGGACGACCTGATCGAGATCAGAGAAAAGTATTCGTTTGAGAAGGACAAGACGAAAGCAAGGCATTCGCCAGGCGTGTATTATTTTAAGACAGGAGGGTTATTAAAAGAATATTGCAGGAGGCTGGTAGATAGTGGACAGACTTTAAACGGAGAATATTATGCCAGCCTGCCATATAATTTTATGGTGCGGGATGGTCGTAAAGTCTGGGCACCGGTAAATGTGGACAAGTTTTGTCAATGGGGGACGCCGGAGGATTTACGGGATTATCTGTTTTGGACGGAATGCGTGAGGGGGTTTGTGTGATGAAGATTGTGATACCGATGGCTGGTGAGGGGCAGCGTTTTTGGGACGGCGGCTTTAGAGTGCATAAGCCGGCGATACCTACGACAGACAGAAGGAGTGGAAAGGAATATCCAATGGTTGTTTGTGCGGCGATGGATCTGCCAGGTGTTCTTGCGGATGGGAGCAACCTTATTTTTATCGACCGGACCTTTCATAAGGCTGACGGCGTGGAACAAAGGATCCTGCAATGTTATCCGAAGGCTTGCTTTATTACCACAGAGCAGCTGACAGAAGGACAGGCATGTACCTGCTTGCTGGCAAAAGAAAAAATTGACCAGGAAGAATCGCTGCTGATCGCGGGCTGTGATAATGGAATGGACATGGATGAAGAGCGCTTCCTTAAGCTTACGAAAGCGTGTGACGTCGTGGTATTTACATATCGGCATCAGGATACGGTTTTGGATCATCCGGATGCATATGGATGGGTGGACGCAGATGAGGACGGCAGGATCCGGAGACTTTCTGTGAAAAAAGCGCTTTCCGATACACCGATGGAGGATCATGCGGTTACATCAGCGTTTTGGTTTCGGCATGGCAGTGATTTTGTGAAAGCAGCGGAGAAGATGATTGCGGAAAATGACAGGGTCCATCATGAGTTTTATGTGGATAAGGTCATCTGCCATGCCATAGAGCTTGGGATGGACGCAAGGGTTTTTGAAGTAGACAGATATCTTGGGTGGGGAACGCCGAAGGACTATGAGGAATATATGGAGACTGTCCGTTATTGGAAGGAGTTTGTGAACAGCGATGCATTTTTGCCGGGGAGACAGAAGATATGATACGGGATTGGGGGGGGGGTAAAACATATGCTTCGATCGACAAGTATCATATTTTTATCGTAATTATGGCATCGGTGAAGCTGCTGCTGATGGGATTGTTTTCCTCAGACTATCAGAACGAGTTTTTTATGCCGTTTGCGGTATGGTTCATCGAGCATGGAGGCAATCCGTATGAACATTTTATGAATGAGGGTATTCGCGCGTTTCCATATCCGCCTGTCATGCTGCTTCTGGAATCGGCAGGAGCGGCGCTTGTAAAGCTGTGCGGCGGAAATTCCGTATTTATGAGCAGCCTGCTGTTTAAGCTGCCTTGCCTTTTCATGGACTTTTTAGGCTTACACTTTCTTGTAAGGCTGTTCCCGCTAAAGCGGCGGTATGCGGCTGTTGTCTGGTTTGCGTCTCCGGTTGTTTTGTATGCGGTTTATATGCATGGGCAGCTGGATTTGATACCGACTGTGTTTTTGCTTGGTTCTGTGTATTTTATTTCTTCCAAGGATAAGCATCGGAATCTCAAAGGAATGCTGTTTTTGATCCTGGCTTTATTATCAAAGCTGCATATTCTGGCAGCGCTGCCGCTGATGCTTTTGTATTTGTATAAAAGAGACGGGCTATCTAAAACGGTAGGTTTTGCGGCAGGTTCTCTGTTTGGAATGCTTGTGGGAATGGCGCCGTTTTTATCCGATGGTTTTTGCCGGATGGTTTTATTTAATGAGGAGCAGCGAGCGGTTACCTATTCTGCCTTGCGTTTTGCTTCGGTAGAGGTATATGCGGTGATCGCTGCTGCGGTTGTTTTATATATGTCTGCGTTTCGTGTGAACATGATCAACCGCAATCTGCTATTCAGTATGTGCGGCATGATATTTGCAGTATTTTTGATCTTGTGCCCTCCGATGCCAGGCTGGTATGTCTGGGTGCTGCCGTATATTACTTTTTTTTTCATGGATGTGGACATGGAGCGGTATAAAAATATTGCGATCTATATGTTTTTGAATCTGTTGTACTTACTGTATTTTGTGTTTTTCCACAGCCGGGATATGACGGATCTATATGTGCTTGCGGTCGATCTGTCGTGTCTAAAGATCAGCAGCCCTGTATGGAGAAATATCATATTTACGATGCTCACAGGCGCTTTGGTTTATATAGTAGGTTCCATGTACCGGCTTGGGATTACGAGCAATTCTTATTATAAAAGAAAGAACATCCCGTTTACGATTGGCGTTGCCGGAGACAGCGGAACGGGGAAAAGTACCTTTATCGCACTTGTAAAGCAGGCATTGGGCGCTGAAGATGTGCTCTATATTGAAGGAGATGGAGATCACAGATGGGAGCGCGGTAATGCACAGTGGCAGGAGTTTACGCATTTAAATCCAAAGGCGAATTACCTGTACCGTCAGGCGCGGGATTTACGGCAGCTGCGTTTGGGGAATGCAGTAAGGCGTGTGGATTATGATCATGATGCTGGAATATTTACGGATGCTAAAAGGATCCGGCCAAAAAGCTATGTCATGCTGTGCGGACTTCATGCTATGTATCTGCCGCAGACAAGAAAGTATTTAGATCTGAAAATTTATATGGATGTGGATGAAAACCTTCGGCGGCATTGGAAAATACAAAGAGATATGGAGCACAGAGGGTATTCCAAAGAAAGCATCCTGCGCCAGATAGAGGAACGCGTACCGGATGCAGTGAAATACATATATCCGCAGAAACAATATGCAGACATACTGATCTGCTATTATGACAATACCTTACAGGAGGACGTAGGGCAGGCGCATACAGATAAGATCAGCCTGCGTATGACGGTTAGTGCGGCGATGGATGTAGAAGCCTTGGTGGATGAACTTGGGATGTATGGAATGATGGTATCCCATGACTATTCGCAGGATTTAAGAAAACAGACGATAGAAATAGATGCAGAAGAATTGGGCAGGAATGTGCTTGCGGCTGAGGCGATTGCAGGAAGGATCATACCTCAGCTGGAAGAGATTACAAAAGAAACGTTTGTTGTGGATAACGATATGGACGCTGTGGTTGTACTGATGCTGTTCCTGTGTATCAGTAGTAAAATGCGTGGAGAAATTTGAGGAGGTGTAGTTCATATGAAAGAAAAAACGAGAACGGATCATAGAAAGATCAAATTATTTGCCTGGGGGGGGGTACTGGCAGTTGTATGTTATTTGTGTTTGATAGGAATTTATACGCGGCTGTCCTCTGATCCAATTATTTTTTTTGCATCTGTGGTCATCGCGGTTTTGGCAGCTTTTCTTTGCTGTATATTTCTTATCAAAAAGGGAGGAGGGATGTTTGATCATTTTACGGTAGCTGTCATAGGTATGGTATATTTTATGGGGATTATATTGCTTGCGGTTTTTGGACCGACTTTTATTGACCGCAGCATTTCCTACCATATCGCGTTTTATGCTGCAGATACAGGCGAGGTGGATGTGGAAGATATTCGGGATAAATTTTCTGCTGAAATTTTTGATAAGCGTATCCATGATGCGGTTGTGTCTGGAGCGCTCAAAACAGAGAATGATAAGCTTGTGCCGACATGGAAAGCAAAATGTCTGGCGGTAATTTTAAAGCCCCTGGGTGAAATTACTGGTTCTTTGGATACTTACCATGTGATAATGGAGGGAGTTGGACATTGAAAGACAGGAAGGTTAGGGCAGCGTTTTTGATAGCATTGTTATATTTTATTCTGATGCTGAGATTTTATCTTGTAAGGTATTATGTGCCGGATTTTCGATTATATGGAGAATTTGCGATCAATGGATATAAGGCGAAAGATGGGTTTTCTTCACTGTTTATATGGATTTCGGGTTTATCGCGGCTTATGCCTGGAGTGATCCATGTACTGTGTCTGGCGATGCTGGCAGGGGCAGTCTTTCACTTTTTGTATTTTTATATCATAAGCTTTTATGATGGAATCAGAAATTATGTCATTATTGTGCTTATGACAATTTCTTGTGGCTGCTGGTACTATTTTTATGGAAAGGTTTTTTATGATTTTCCATTTTCTGTATACACCTATAGTGCCGGATTGTGTGTATTTGCAAGAGCGATGATAAAGCGCAGAAAAGAAAAGCCGTGGCAGAAAGACTGGTATTTGTGTTGTCTGCTTATGGGGCTTACGCTTTCCTGGAAGCCATATAATATATTTATGCTGGCAGGTTTCGGGCTGCTGGTTTTGACGAAAGATGAGACGAGAAAGCTATTTTTTGAAGCCATTCAGGAGAGCAAAAAGCTATGGAAGTCTGCGGGTATGCTTTTGATTGGCTATCTTATGGGGAATTATAATCTGCTGATCAGCCCCAAGGAAACGATGGATGGCATTAAGGCGTATCAGGCAGGCTGCTCGTTTTCGGCATTCTTGTTTCAAAAAAACAGGGTGATATGGGATCATGTTGGCGACCTGCCTTTTCACATTTCAGTGTACGGCATATTGACGATATTTATAATTTTATTTTTTTTCCCCATTATGGCCAAACGATGCAGATACATTTTGACAGCATTGATCCTTTGCGGATGCTTTTATTTATATATCGTTTATTTTTCGCCTGGCTACACCTGGCATGGATTTCCGTTTGGGGTGTTTTTGATCACTTATATGATTTTTATAATGAGTGAGGCGACAAAGATCAGTAAAGGGACATATACGGTTTTAGCAGCGGCGGTTTTTGTGCAGGCAGTTCTTAATTTTGGCGTAAATATTCCGACGCAGCTTTGCTGGTATAAGAATACAGACGAAGCTGTTCAGGTATTGGAGCAAAAGCAAAATGAGATCTATCAGGATGTGAAGGCAATCATAGGACAACTGGGCGAGCATACGTTTATGATTGATCAGGCCGTAAAGCGTTATAGGATTATGCCGTTTGGTACCTTGAGCTTTCAAAAAATGAATCTTGAGCAGACGTATATTGCAGCAAATAATATTGCGTTTGTAAATCCATTGGAATATTCAGATTACTGGTCATGGATGGAGATATATAAGGATCCAAAGTATTCTCAGGATCCGAATAGCTGTGAGTATTTCATCTATATTATACCAGATTGTTTTAAACGTATGGGAGATGTGGCGGATATCCATTGTCATGATTTCAGAGAACCATACAGTGCAAAAACTGGTGACGGATACAGTATTTACGTGTATCACAATCAAGGTGAAGAATAGGAGGAACAGTTTTTGATCAAGGGAATGGTATTTGATTTGGATGATACGGTTTATGATTATCAAAGCTGCAATCAATATGCAGTAAGCAGATTAGGGCAGTATTGCATGGATAAGTTTTGCATTCCAAAGAAAGAGTTTGATACGATATATGAAAGGTCTAAGAATATCGTAAAGGAACGGCTGCAGAATACAGCAGCCTCTCATAATCGTATGCTGTATATGCAGACTTTTTTGGAACAGATGTTACAAAGGCCGGCAGTTTGTGCGCTGGAACTATATCATATTTATTGGGATACGATGTTGAAAGCTATGGAATTATACGATTATGTACTGCCGTTGTTTCGCGAGCTTGTCAGCCAGGGAATACAAATTGCTGTGCTGACAGATCTGACGGCGCAGATTCAGCATCGGAAAATGATCCGGCTTGGAATTGCAGAATATGTGGATGTACTTGTAACAAGCGAGGAGGCAGGAAAAGAAAAACCGGATCCAGCCATGTTTGAACTTGTGATCCAAAAATTGCAGCTGCATCCAGAGCAGCTTGTAATGGTAGGAGACAGCTTTGAAAAAGATATAGAAGGCGCAAAGCTGGCAGGGATGCATGGGATTTTATATAGCAGGGAGAAAGAGGATACGATCATCCGGGAATGTATGGAGTTGATAGGAAATGAGGCGCAGCGGGAGCAAGGTAAAAAAGGATAAAATGAAAGAGAGCAAAACAAGGATACAAGAAATACAGAGATTTCTTGTGGGAGGCGGCAGTGCGGTGATCGCAGATTATGTTGTTTACCAGCTGCTCTTGTCTGCAGGGTGGACGCTGACACTGGCGAAATCAGTATCTTATGTGTGCGGGGCTGCCATAGGCTTTGTGATCAATAAGCTCTGGACGTTTGAAAGCAGAGGATATGCTGGGACAGAGATTGTGAAATATGCGGTCTTATATGCGGTATCTGCGTTTGTAAATGCAGCGGTAAACAAAGGTGTAGTTAGAATTGTGCGGTATGAGATAGCCGGTTTTATCTGTGCGACGGGAGTCAGTACAGTCATGAATTTCTTTGGACAGAAATTTATGGTATTTCGCAAAAGAGAAAGAACAGAATAAACATGATGATAACTAAGGATGTGAAATCGAAAGGAGTCTGATGGCCATGAAATTATCAATCGTAGTACCATGCTATGATGAGGCTGAAAATATCCCTCTCATATTGAAACGCTTTCAAGCTGCTATCCACAGAGCTGACATCGAAGTGATACTTGTGGATAATGGCTCCAGGGATAATACACAGGATGTCCTGGCGGCGCTTTTGCCGAAATATTCTTTTGCCAAAAGTATCTATGTAAAGGTGAACCGGGGATATGGTTATGGTATTGTACAGGGACTTAAGGTATGTCAGGGCAAGTTTATAGGATGGACGCACGCGGATATGCAGACAGATCCGGCTGATCTGCTAAAAGCATTACATATCATTGAAAAATACCATGAGGACGAGATGCTGTTTGTAAAAGGAACTAGGTTCGGACGACCTTTGTCAGACCGAATTTTTACGGTTGGCATGAGTATTTTTGAGACGGCTTATCTGAGAGCAAAATTACAGGATATAAATGCACAGCCGAATGTGTTTAGCCGAAAATTTTTCGACACATGGCAAAATCCTCCAAAAGATTTTGCCTTAGACCTATATGCTTTCTATATGGCGCAAAAGCAAAATTTGAAGATCAGGCGGTTTCCGGTTGTGTTTCCACAGCGCATACACGGGGCGTCGCATTGGAATCACGGGCTGGCCGCAAAAGGGAGATTTATAAAAAGAACGCTTGTATTCAGCAGGAAATTAAAGAAGGGAGGAATCTGCTGATGGAATATATTGCACACAGGATCAATACGCTGGCGCAGCTGCGGAAGCTGCCTGTGGAGTATGGAGCTGAAATTGATCTTAGGGACGATCTGACAGGCAGGATTTATATCCAGCATCATCCGTTCGAGCATGGCGAGGATTTTGAAGATTATCTGAAAGAATATCATCATGGGACGATGATATTAAATGTAAAAAGCGAGCGGATCGAACATCGGATTTTGGAGCTGATGGAAAAGTACTGCATAGAAAACTATTTCTTTTTGGATTCTTCCTTCCCAATGATCAAGCTGCTGTCAGATATGGGCGAACACCGTCTTGCGCTTCGATATTCAGAATATGAGGGGATGGATACGATTGAGTCTATGGCAGGCAAAGCAGACTGGGTGTGGGTGGATACCTTTAGCAGGCTGCCGCTGGACGGTAAAAGCTTTTTACATATAAAGGAAATGGGGTATCGACTCTGCCTCGTGTCGCCAGAGCTGCAGGGACAGCCAGAAAAGATCAAGCTGTATCAGGAGCAGATGATCAATGAAAAATTACAATTTGATGCTGTATGCAGCAACATAGAGAATATTCACAGATGGAACAAGTTTTAAAGACTTACAGAACAGCCTATTAAACCAAGAGTGTAAAGTCTATTGGATTGCCAATATGCTTCGCACTTCTTTGTTTGGGGAGGAAATGAATTATTAAAAGATCAAAAACAGCAGCTTGCAATTATTTGCATAAAAAGAATTAGAAAATGAAGTTAAAAAAAAAGGAAAATAGGCGCAAATAGAAACTATATATATAAAATGATAATGTCAGGCAGAGGTGGACTCTGCTGTTTTTAATTCTGCAATTCGGCAAGTATGGCAAAAAGACATACGTATATCTATCCAGTTAAAAAAATGTAATGCGAAATTTTTGATATGGAAAACAAAGTATAGAATAAATAAATATTTTGTGCTATACTAAGCATAAATTAGGAAGCACTTTTCTTTTCATGAGGAAGGGGGTGTATGATGTGCCAACAAATGAAAAAGAATATAATGGTAATCTTTTTGATCAGCTTTCCATTTTGGAACGAATAGAAGCAGTCGCAAAAGAAGAAGCTGTTTTAAAACAGATCGCTATTGAGCGGAGACAGATAGAACGCAAACTTTATCAGCAGCCGCCGTTAATAAATGAATAATACAGATAAGTTAAAGAGGGTGTCAATCGACAGCCTCTTTTCCGTGCACATAGGACAAATTTTCTGATCGCACAGGGTAATAATCCTCAATGTACCCTGGTATAGTATGCCCCTTAGGGTACATCTCCGGTTTTGGCCATGCACGTTTGAAAAAATATCCTGCGCCTGCCTATGAGTTATTTTGTGACCGAGGTGCTAGCCCGGTTTTATATATTAGAAAAAGCAAAAAAGTGTCAGGGCTGTTTTTCTGGCAGGAGTTCTTTCTTTCAAAGAGCAAAAATCCATTGAGCTTAGTTTAATATTAGAGTATAATGATAACAGTTAAAATGGGAAACTTGATGTAGGAAAGGAGATTTACAGAATGGAGGAAACTAGGGAAATGACAGAAAAAGAATTGAAAGATCAGACGATCAGAGAATATGTAAATATTCAACGGATCAAACACGCAGAGGACAAAGAAAAAGAATTAAAGTATCAAGAAAAGGTTTTAAAAGCAAGGCTTCAGTCTTTGGGAGTGCCCACAGAGGATTTGGATTTTTGAACCCCTGCGCGATTTTGGAATTTCAGCCGAAAGGAAGAAAATGAATGGAGGCGATGGAGAAAGGTTTTTAGAGTATATTGACAACCACCTTCTTTAGGAGTATATTTTTTATAAAAGCAATTTGGTCGTAGTCTTTTATCTACAGTTCCTTATTTCAGGAAAGCGGGAGAACATGGATCCTATCTTAACAATCGCTGGGAGTGACTGCAGCGGCGGCGCAGGGATACAGGCGGATTTAAAAACGATTATGGCGCATGGTGCGTATGGTATGAGTGTGATCACCGCGTTGACGGCGCAGAATACAACAGGCGTTTTTGGGGTAAGGCCGGTGGAACCGGAATGGATCGGCGCACAGCTTGACGCCGTATTTACAGATATAGTACCCCGTGCGGTTAAGGTTGGTATGATAGCGGATGAGGCGGGGGTGCAGGCCGTTGCGGACAAGCTGCGTTGGTACGATGCACAGCTTGTTGTTATCGATACCATACTTGTTTCTACAAGTGGGACAAGGCTGATGAAGGAAAAAGCGCTGCAGCGGGCAAGGAAGGAACTGTTTCCTCTGGCGGCGCTGCTTACGCCGAATATTCCGGAAGCGGAGGTGCTGGCGGGTATTTCCATCTGTGATGAAGATGCTATGCAGCGGGCTGCAAAGGTTATTGGCGAAGCGTACGAATGTGCTGTGTTAGTTAAGGGCGGGCACCGGGACGGTGCGGCGGATGACCTGCTGTATGACAGCGGGCATTTTTACTGGCTGCGTGCGCAGCGCATAGACAATCCAAATACTCATGGGACTGGCTGCACGCTGTCTGCCGCGGCTGCGTGTAATCTGGCAGCTGGGCTGTCCATACCTGCTGCACTGGAAAAGGCAAAGAAGTATCTGACAGGAGCTATTTTAGCCGGGTTGGATCTGGGACAGGGAAATGGGCCGCTGCATCACGGGTATGAAAGGAATGAAAATGGTTGTTTAATATTTAATCTATAAATTGAGGAGGAACAATTATGACAAAGACAAAGATTATCTGCACGCTTGGACCGGCGACAGACCAGCCGGGTATTTTGGATGCCCTGATCCAGGAGGGGATGAGTGTGGCGCGCTTTAATTTCTCGCATGGGACTTATGAGGAGCATGAAAAGCGCCTGAAAGCCTTGAGAGCAGCCCGTACAAAATACCAAAAGCCGATCGCGGCTCTTTTGGATACCAAGGGGCCGGAAATCCGTGTAAAGTCTTTTGTAAACGGAAAGGTGGAATTAAAGCCGGATCAGCTGTTCCGTCTGTGCTACAACGATGTGGAAGGAAACGGCGAGCGGGTAACGATCACGTGCAAGGAGCTGTATAAGGATGTTTCTGTCGGAAAGCGTATTTTGCTGGATGACGGCCTGATTGAAATGCAGGTAGACGCGATCGAGAATAAGGATATCATATGCCGCGTAATTAACGGTGGAGTCGTTTCGAATAATAAGGGTGTCAATGTGCCGGACGTGCATTTGTCGCTGCCATATGTCAGTGAAAAGGATAAACAGGACATTTTGTTTGGAATCGAAAAGGACTTTGACTTTGTTGCAGCTTCGTTTGTAAGACGTGCGGAGGATGTGCTTCAGATCCGTAAGATCTTAGACGAAAACGGCGGAAAAAATATAGAGATCATATCGAAAATCGAAAATCGCGAAGGTGTGGAAAATATCGACGAGATCATTGCCGCGTCACAAGGCATTATGATCGCGCGCGGGGATATGGGTGTCGAGATTGCAAGCGAAGAAGTGCCTGTGATCCAGAAGATGATCATTAAAAAAGTATACGAAGCAGGCAAGAAGGTAATTACAGCGACGCAGATGCTCGATTCGATGATGAAGAACCCAAGACCGACCAGAGCGGAGACGACGGACGTGGCGAATGCCATTTATGACGGTACGAGTGCGATCATGCTTTCCGGCGAGACGGCAGCAGGAAAATATCCGGTAGAGGCGCTGCAGACGATGATGCGCATTGCGCTGCGTACCGAGCAGGATATCGATTATCGTAAGCGTTTCTTCGGCTATGACCATAAGGCAAGTACGAATGTGACGGATGCGATCTGCCATGCAACTTGTACGACTGCGCATGACCTGAACGCTGCAGCGATCCTGACGGTTACAAAGACCGGGACCTCTGCGCGCATGATTTCGCGCTATCGTCCGGGATGCCAGATCATCGGATGTACAATGGATGAAAAGGTCGGCAGACAGCTGAACCTTTCCTGGGGTGTGCGGCCGCTGCTGATCATGGAAGAAAGCGATGTGATCGAATTGTTTAACCATTCGGTAAGCAATGCAAGGGACTACGGATTTTTGAATCCGGGTGAGCTGGTTGTTATTACATCCGGCGTTCCGCTTGGTATGGCGGGCACGACCAACATGATTAAGGTTCAGACGGTACAGGAACCGAAGAAAATCGCTACATGGTAAATGATACTAGGCGCAGGACTGTTTTTTTTGACAGGACTGCGCTTTTTTTATGGATCAAATTTTATGGATCAAATCAGAGACGCGGAACCGTCTGGCATATGCTGCATAAAATAAAGTGGAGGTGCAGTTATATGGGACGTTTTCTAATATTAGGCAAGGAAGAACGCCAGAAGTATTTGTTCCAGATGCTCTGCAGCAAAGGGCAGACCGTGACATACTGCGATTCGTGGCTGGACGGCGGCTATGACGCTGTGATGCTGCCTGTGGCGCGGAGCGCGGAATATCTGGAGCAGATCGCCGATAAACTGCAGGCGGGCGAATATGTATTCGGCTGTAATTTCCCGCCGGAGATTGTGGAGTACAAACGCAGGCAGGGCATTTTTTTTATTGATTATATGAAGGAAGAAGGCGCTGCTTATACGAATGCGGTTGCAACAGCGGAGGGTGCCGTAGCAGAGGCGATACTGGCGGGCAAGGAAGTGCTCTGCGGCAGGCGGATGCTTGTGATGGGATTTGGCAGATGCGGCCAGATGCTTGCACAGCGCTTGCGGGCGCTGGGAGGAGCGGTAACGGTTTATGAAAAAAATGCAGAAAAGCTGGCGATCGCAAGGGCCTGCGGATGGGACGCGGTTGCGGCGCAGGAGGAGACGATCGCTTATGAGCCAGGGGCAGTAACGATCGCGAACTGCTCGATGGAGCCGCGTTCCGAGATGACGGAAAACAGGCTGACCGCGCAGTTCTGGGGGCAGTTTTCCTATATTTTCAATACTGTTCCAGCTCTTGTGCTCGGAGCAGAGCGGCTGGAGCATATCCGTCACGATGCTGTGCTGATCGATATTGCATCGGCTCCGGGAGGCATCGATTACGCATTCTGCGCACAAAAGGGCATGAACGCGAAGCTCTGTGGCGGGCTTCCAGCAAAATATGCGCCGCGCTCGGCGGCGGAGCTGTTGTTTGAAGTAATTGAATCGTATTTAAATTTATCTGAGAGAGGTGACGTCCTATGACGCAGGAGCAGAAGCTAACCGTGGGACTTGCATTTACAGGGTCCTTTTGTACATTCGCGAAGATCCGGGAAGTAACCGCACAGCTGGCAAAGAAGGATCGGAGGATCGTACCGATCTATTCCGACAATGTACAGTCGATGGATACCCGGTTCGGCACAGCGGAGGAATTTCAAAGGGACATCGAAAAGATCACCGGAGAAAAGGGCATCCGCACGATACCGGAGGCCGAGCCGATTGGGCCGACTGGCTATCTGGATGCGCTGATCATCGCACCATGTACAGGAAATACGATGGCAAAGCTCTGCGCCGGCATCACAGATACGCCGGTGCTGATGGCGGCGAAGGCGCATCTTCGCAACGAAAAGCCGCTCATCCTTTCCATTTCCACGAACGACGCGCTTGGCATGAATTTTAAAAATATCGGAATGCTTATGAATATGAAGCATATTTACTTTGTGCCGTTCGGTCAGGATAACTATAAAAAGAAAACAAATTCCATGATTGCGCATACGGACCGGATAGAAGAAACACTGGAAGCCGCCCTGCAGGGAAAGCAGCTCCAGCCTGTCATATTAGGCCCGCGGTAAGCGGCAGCGGAGCGTGTGAAAGATGATGGCACATGGCAAAAATCCGCAAGGTACTCCGGTTTTTGCCATGCACTTTCTAAATCATATGCTGCGCCTAATGATGTGTTATTTCGTGGACGAAGTACTAGATGACAAGCTCCACCTTGTATTTGCGCAGCCAGTATTCCACCTGCAGCAAATACGCGATCATCTGCGGCCCCGCCATCAGCTGGCCGTACCATGGCGCTCCGTAGTCCTTCGCTTTATCCAAAAACACTTGGACCGCTGTTTCGTCCACCAGCTGCTTGAGCGGACAGCCGGGCTGCTCTAATACAGCCCGCAGCCGGTCTGCCAGCAGTTTTTCGTAATACGGGTGGTACGTTTTTGGGTATGGGCTTTTTTTGCGGAATAAGATCTCATCCGGCAGCAGCGTACGTGCAGCTTGGCGCAGTACATTTTTTACAACGCCGTCCTTTGCCTTCATTTCCCATGGGATATTAAAAACATAGTCTACGAGCGTGCGGTCTGCAAATGGTACGCGCGCTTCTAAGCCGGAATGCATACTGGTGCGGTCCATACGGTTTAAGAGCGTCTGCATGAAAAAGCGGATATTCAAATATCCGATGCGCCGGCGGTTTACTTCGGTACTGTTTTCTCCGGGCAGGACAGCGATTTCACTAATGGCTGTCTCGTAAGCGTTTTTTACATAGCCGTCCATATCTAGCTTATTTAATAATTCCGGATTTAATAATTTTTTGCGAGGCGAAAGATCGGGAGTCCATGGAAATGTGCCGCAGTTTAAAAACGATTCTTTATGGAACCATGGATAGCCGCCGAATACTTCGTCTGCACATTCGCCGGTCAGTACGACCTTATGGTGTTTTGCGGTTTCGCTGCAGAAATATAACAGAGAAGAGTCCACATCCGCCATACAGGGCAGGTCGTGGGCGTCTACAGATTCGTACAGCGTATCGGCTTGGGTCTGGGTGCTGCATTCTAGATAGTGGTGGTCTGTGTGCAGGAACGAAACCATCTGGTCCACATACGGGCGGTCCATCGAGGGCTGGAAGCTGTTTGCCTTAAAGTATTTGTCGTTTTCGGTAAAATCAAACGAGTAGGTGGTAAGGATCTGCCCCTGCGCTTTTAATTCCCCGGCGCAGACGGCGGAGACAAGGCTCGAATCCACACCGCCGGAAAGGAAGGTACAGACCGGCACATCCGAAACCATCTGGCGTTTGATCGCATCGGTGACGAGGAAGCGGGTCTTTTCAATCGTATCCTCGTAGGAGTCCTCATGCGGACGGCTGGTCAGCTTAAAATATGTATCGGACACATAGCCAAGGCTGCTGCAGGTCATAAAGGAGCCGGGCTTTAGCTCATGGATGCCTGCAAAAACACCGCTGCCGGGAGTTCTTGCGGGGCCAAGGCCGAAAATCTCATTCAGCCCGTTTTTATCCAGCTTTGCGGTCACGCCTGGAAAGCAGAAAAGCCCTTTAAGCTCCGAGGAAAAGACGAGAGTGCCATTGTGCACGGTGTAAAACAGCGGCTTGACGCCGAAGCTGTCACGATATAGCGTTAGTATTTTATGCCGCTCGTCATAGATCGCAAAAGCAAAAATACCGTCCAGCTGATTGATAAACGAGGGACCGAGCGTTAAATACGAAAGGAGGATAAGTTCTGTATCAGAAGAGGTTTTCGGGAGTACGTCGCGTTCAAAGAGCGCTTGCCGGAGCGCTTTTTGATTATAGATCTCGCCGTTGTATACGATATGGTACAAAGAGTCGCCCATGGATCTTGTCATCGGCTGGCTGCCGTTTTTCAGATCGATAATAGACAGTCTGGTATGGGACAGGCCGCACGCATCGGACAGAAAAACGCCGGAAGCGTCCGGTCCGCGGTGTGTCTGGCACTGTCCCATCTGGCGTAGGATATGTTCAAATTCCGGCTGCCTTGCTTGAAAGAGGGCAGCGGAGTCATAAAAGCCTGCGATACTGCACATAGTAGATTCCCTGCATGATTTTCTTTGTTCCAGTCTATGCGCTTTAAGGAAAAAATATGCAAAGCAATGCAGTCTGTGTATGTGAAAAGGTACGGTCAGTCGTGCTCGTTGACATACTGCTTGATCGCCGCGAAGCTTTCGGCGCTCATATAGTGCTCCATTTTGCAGGCGTCCTCTGTGGCTGTTTTTTCGTCAATGCCGAGCCGGATAAGCCAGGCGGAAAAAAACTGATGCCTTTCATAGATTTTTTCTGCGATCGACTGCCCGTCTTCGGTCAGATAAATAAAGCCCGCGTTTGTTACTGTTATATAGCCGTTTTCTCTGAGGTTTTTCATAGCGACGCTGACGCTTGGCTTCTTAAAGCCAAGTTCGTTGGCGATATCGACCGAACGCACGACAGGAAGAGACTTACTTAATATAAGGATAGTTTCAAGATAATTTTCTGCGGATTCGTGTAGATTCATAGGACGCTCCTTTTGCGGTAGTTGGTAAGTGCCGGCGCAGGCTGTACACAGCGGGGCCATGCACAGACTTGCCTGAATGGTTAGTAACAGTTCAGACAAGCTGACCTGTTACCTGCAAAAATCCATTGAAAATCGCTTCGCGATGGGATTTTTGCACTCCTGAATCATGTTCTTACGGTCTTTGCAGCAGGGTGCAAAGACCTGACTGAACTGTTACAATGGTTACTATTATAACACTTGGCAGCAAAAAGTAAAGGCTTGACGAATGGAAAGACAAGAAGTACTATAGGAAGCAGGCAAACGGATGCAAAGGAGGAAGCAATATGCAGAATAAATATAAAACAAAGGGGCTGCGCCTGATCAAAAAGGGCCAAGAGGATATTTCACACGCGATCTTTAGCCGCTTCGGACTGTTTTTACTGTTGCTGCTGATACAGGTGTTGTTTTTATTCAGTCTTTTTCAGCGGTTTGAGGACTTTTTGCCTCATGTGATGGGCGGGAGGACGCTGTTTATTTTTGTAATGGTCGTTTGTCTGTTAAACAACAGGATGAATCCGACAGCAAAGATCACCTGGCTGATCGTGATTATGCTTTTGCCGGTTTTTGGTATTTTGCTGTTTTTATATACGCAGAGCAATATCGGGCACCGGGCGTTGAAAAAATGGATGCATGATATTATCGCAGATACGATCGAAGCGATCCCGCAGCAGGCGGACGTACTGGAGCGGTTTTCAGCAGAGGCTCCGGGAGCCGCGTCGCTGGCCGGGTATATGCACCGCAGCGGTTGCTTTCCGGTGTATGAAAAGACGGCGGTTACTTATTTTCCGCAGGGCGAGGATAAGTTTCAGGAGATGCTTGTACAGCTTGCGGCCGCGGAGCATTTTATTTTTATGGAATATTTTATCGTAGACGAAGGGATCATGTGGGGAAGCGTTTTGGAAATTCTTGCCCAAAAAGCGGCTGCGGGCGTGGATGTGCGCGTGATGTACGACGGGACGTGTGAATTTTCCCTGCTGCCGCATGACTATCCGAAGCGGCTGCAAAGGCTGGGGATTAAGTGCAAGGTATTCGCCCCGGTGGCGCCATTTATTTCCACGCACTATAATTACAGGGACCACCGTAAGATCCTGGTCATAGACGGGCATACGGCGTTTAACGGCGGGGTCAATCTGGCGGATGAATATATTAATCAGAAGGAACGCTTTGGACACTGGAAAGATACGGCTGTGATGCTCAAGGGAGAAGCGGTCAAAAGCTTTACGCTGATGTTTTTGCAGATGTGGAATATGGATGACAGGGAAAAGGAATATGCAAAATTCCTGGCCTATCCGCAGAAGCCGGACGTATCTGCGAGAGGCTTTGTCATTCCTTATGGCGACTGCCCGCTGGATAATGACAAGGTGGGCGAGCGGGTGTATATGGATATTTTAAACCGGGCGCTGCATTATGTACATATTATGACGCCGTATCTGATCTTGGACGGGGAAACGGAAACCGCGCTGAAATTTGCCGCGGAGCGTGGGGTAGAGGTGATTTTGATACTGCCGGGCATTCCAGATAAGCCGGTGCCGTATGCGCTTGCAAAGACGCATTATCCGTCCCTATTGGAATCCGGGGTGAAGATTTATGAATATACGCCGGGGTTCGTGCACGCAAAGGTATTTGCCAGCGACAGCAGGGAAGCGGTCGTCGGAACGATCAATCTGGATTACCGCAGCCTGTACCATCATTTTGAATGTGCGTGCTACTTATACGAAACGGACTGCATTGCGGATATCGAAGCGGATTTTCAAAGGACGCTTGCAAAATGCAGACAGGTTACGATGGAAACGGTGCGCAGGGAAGACTGGAAGGTAAAGCTGACCGGATATTTGATGAAGGCGGTTGCCCCACTAATGTAGAGCAGCCGCCTTGCGTGCTATTTCCACAGATCGATCTGCCTGTTTTCATTTCTCCAATCTCTCGGCGATACGCCGTACACATTTTTATAGGCCCGCGAAAAATGCAGCGGGTTATCATAGCCGACAGCCTTGCTGATATCGCTGATAGACAGCTGCGTCAGCTTTAACAGCTCCGCAGCTTTTGTCATACGGTAGTGCAGCAAAAAGGCCTGCGGCGTCCTTCCGACTGCTTCTTTAAAGATTTTGCTGAAATAGCTGCGGTTTAAGCCGCAGTTGTCGGCGATCTCTTCTACGGAAATGTCGTTCTGAAAATTCTGGTCAATAAATGCGATCGCTTCATGGATATAAAAATCCCGCAGCCGCCCGCCTTTGGAAATGCGCAGCGAAGATACTGAGCGTGTCAGCGCATCCATAAACAGGTACAGGTGTCCGATCAAGTGCAGCGGGGATAGATCGCCGTGCTGTGCGATGTAGAGCATTTCACTCATCATAACCTCCCGCATTTCACGGGAATCGGCATGATATACCGGCGTATCCTTTGTCAGCCCGGCGATAGAGAGCGTCTCCTTGGCGCGCAGCCCGTCAAATTCCAGCCAGACGTATTCCCAAGGCAGGTCTTTGTCTGCGACGTATGTTGTGACCTGGCCCGGAAAGATCATAAAGCCCTGCCCGCTTTTGATCTGGTAGGTAACGGTGTGGCCGTCGTCATCGTCGGCCATAAACAGTCCGGTGCCGGATATAATATAATGAAACAGATAATGTGTCCGCGCGGCCGGGCCAAACGCATGAGCGGGCGTACAACGCTCCCAGCCGAACTGGTACAGCTTTAGATCTACGAAATTTTCATTTGGGAAAACAGAAAACAGTAATTCCTGCATATATTTATGATACCTCCTGTACAGACGCCGACCTCTTGTTTGTGCGCATCGATATGCTTAAGTATAGCTTAAAACAGACCAGAATGCCAGCAGATTTTAAGAAATTCCCCAAAATATAGCAAAATGCCACATCAGTTCATGTATACACGAAAAAAGTAACATTTTGGCATAAAAAGTGAAAAATCATGTTATTTACAGACACATTAAGGGATGTTATAATGTCCATACAAGCATAGAGCGAGGAAAAAGAAAGGAGAAAAAGAAATGAGAAAGAAAATGGTTAGTCTTTTTCTGGCGTGTATCATGCCGGCTCCGCTGCTGCTTGCCGGATGCGGGGACAGCAGCCACGACGGGAAAACCGTAATTGAGCTGGTGCATTATAAGCCGGAGGCAGTGGATATCTTTGAACAGGTTGCTGAGAAATTCAACAGCACGCATGATGATATCTACCTGAAAGTCGAAGCGCCGAATGATGCGATGACGATTTTGAAAACGAGGTTTGTCAGGGAGGATTATCCGGATATTATCGGCATAGGTGGGGATATCAATTATTCTTACTTTATCGATTCCGATATTTTGGCGGATGTGTCCGATTACGCCGGGATGTCAGACATTAATCAGGGGTACGTCGACATTCTGGAAGGTCTGGAGTTCGTTCCGACCGAAGGGACTTATGGCATTCCTTATGTGGCAAACGCAGCCGGTATTTTATACAACCGCGAGATGTTCGAGGAGCATGGCTGGCAGATACCGACAACATGGGAAGAGCTGATCACGCTCTGTGATACGATTCAGGCAGAGGGCATTTTGCCGTTTTACTTTGGGTTTAAGGACACATGGACCTGTCTGGCGCCTTGGAACGCGTTGGCTGTAGATCTGGCTCCGGCAGATGTCTGCAAGCAGGTTAACAGCGGCAGCACGAAGTTCACCGACCAGTACAGGGAAGTTGCGGAAAAAATGCTGCAGCTTTTGGACTACGGCGAGGAAGGACCGTTTGCATATGGTTACAACGATGCTTGTACAGCTTTTGCAAATGGAGAATCCGCGATGTATACGATCGGAAGCTATGCGGTTCCGCAGATCCAGTCTGTAAATCCGGATATGGATATCGATTCGTTTGTTATGCCAGGAAGCAGCGATGCAAACGGAAATACATTAAATTCCGGTGTGGACCTGCAGTTTTGCGTTATGAAAGACAGCCCGAACAAAGAAGCGGCTTATGAGGTCATTGATTTCTTGTTAGAGGATGAAAACATTCAGATGTATTTAGACGACCAGAAGGCAGTACCGTGCAAGAGCGGAGACTTTACGCTGGCTTCCAATCTGGACGGTATGGCAGAATATATTTCATCCGGGAATATGACGGACTATCAGGATCACTACTATCCATCGGAAATGGCGGTTGACGCGCAGATCCAGACATTCCTGATCAATAAAGACGTAGATAAGTTCCTGGCCAAATTTGATTCGGACTGGGTACGGTATAACCGTGATATCATCCGTATGGTACAGGACTATGAAGCAAGCCATTGAGTACGGGAAAGGAGAGTAAAGTAATGAAAAATATGAATGACAAGCAGCGTACCTATATGTTGATGACAGTACCGATCCTGATCTTATTCTTTCTATTTAACACGCTGCCATTGATCAAAGGTGTGATCTACAGTTTTACGAATTTCAGAGGGTATGGTACTTACAATTTTGTAGGACTGCGCAATTACATAGATTTGTTTTCAGACGGACGTGTCGGCAATTCTTATATCTTTACGATTAAGATGGCGATTGTAACAACGGTTGTAGTAAATGTGATCAGCCTGGTCTTGGCGATTGGATTAAACAGCAAGATCAAGTTTAAGAGCACGCTGCGTGGTCTGTATTTCGTACCGAACATCCTTGGTGCACTCGTAGTAGGCTACATTTTCAATTATTTCTTTACATATATTGTTCCGGCACTCATCAATATGATGGGCGGTCAAGGAACGAGTATTCTGGCGAGCGAAAAATGGGCATGGGTTGCCATCGTGATCGTTTGTGCATGGCAGGCGATTGCAATGAACACAATCATTTATATTTCCGGACTTCAGACCGTGCCGGAGGATGTATATGAGGCAGGCTCCATTGACGGCGCTACCGGATGGTCACAGTTCAAGCATCTGACCTTCCCGTTGATCATTCCATTTTTCAGCATTAACATGGTATTGTGCGTGAAAAACTTTTTGATGGTATTCGATCAGATCATGGCATTAACAAAGGGTGGTCCTGCACAGAGTACGGAGTCCATTTCCTACCTGATCTACAACAATGGTATGTCAGGCGGACAGTTCGGCTTCCAGAGTGCGAACGCTGTATTGTTCTTTGTCATCATCGTAATCTTCTCTGTAACGCAGCTTACAATTACAGGTAAAAAGGAGGAACAGCTATAATGGGCGATCAAAAAGTAAAAGAAAGATTTAATATGCCGGCTACGGTACTTTTGATTCTTGGTCTGATCACAATCATCTTCCCACTGTATATGACGATCGTGATCGCGTTTAAGCAGCCGTCCGAAATGACAAACAGCATTTCAGGTATTCTGTCGCTGCCAAAGAAATGGAGTCTTGCAAACTTTACAGAAGCAATGCGCGTGACAGACTTTTGGCATTCCCTGTTTAACAGCTTTATGATCTCAGCTGTGACGGTTATTATTTCCGTACTGGTACATTCCATGATCGGATATGCAGTCGGAAGAAGCAAGGCAAAAAGCAAATGGTATAATTTTGTATACCTCTACATTGTAAGCGGTATGTTCGTACCGTTCGCAATCCTGATGATGCCGCTTGTAAAGCAGACGGCACAGATGGGTATTGCAAATATCGTGGGTGTTATCCTTTGCTACGTTGTATTTTATATGCCGATGAACCTGATGCTGTATTCTGGATATCTGACCAATATCCCGATCGCGCTGGAAGAAGCGGCACGTATGGACGGCGCGACGGCTTGGACGACCTACTGGAAGATCATCTTCCCGATCATGAAGCCAATGCACGCAACCGTAGCGGTTATTACCGTACTTGGTGTATGGAACGACGTTATGACACCGCTCGTAATTATGTCAGGAAGCGGAATGAACACACTTCCGCTGGCACAGATGACATTCCAGACACAGTTCGGCACAAACTATAATCTTGCGTTTGCATCTTACCTGCTGGCGTTGCTGCCGATCCTCGTATTCTACATTATCTGCCAGAAGCAGATCTTAAACGGTGTAGTAAACGGTGCGGTAAAATAATTTTCTAGCTGGTCAGCTGGATGGAACGAAGATAAAATATTTGGGAGTTAAGATCCGGCTGCAGTTATACGAGACTGCGGCCGGATTTATTTTACCAGAGTTTTACATAAAAATAGTATCCAAAAGCTGCATTTTGTGTTAAAGTAGTAGGAGGAATGAAACGGTTCAAAAGGAGGAAAAGCTATGAAATCATATGATGTGACAGCGCTTGGCGAGCTGCTGATCGATTTTACAGAAAACGGGACAAGTGAACAGGGGAATCCGATCTTGGAGGCAAATCCGGGCGGAGCGCCGTGCAATGTGCTGGCGATGTTAAACCGGCTCGGAAAAAAGACTGCTTTTATTGGCAAGGTAGGAGACGATATGTTTGGCCGGATGCTGGCTGGGGAAGTAGAAAAAAGCGGTACGGATATTTCAAACCTGGTGTTTGACGAGCGCGTACATACGACGCTGGCTTTCGTGCATACAAAGCCGGGCGGCGACCGTGATTTTAGCTTTTATCGAAACCCAGGCGCGGATATGATGCTGAAAAAGGAAGAGGTAAAGGACGATTTAATTAAAAGCAGCCGGATTTTCCATTTCGGCACCCTTTCTTCTACGCATGAAGGCGTGCGGGAAGCGACGAGGCACGCGATTGAGGTCGCAAAGCAAAATGGATGTCTGGTTTCGTTTGACCCGAATCTGCGGGAGCCTTTGTGGGAATCCTTGGAGGATGCAAAGCGCGAGATTGCTTATGGGCTTTCAAAATGTGATATTTTAAAAATATCTGATAATGAAGTGGAGTTTATGACAGGAACGACAGATTACGCGAAGGGCGCCGCGATACTGCGGGAGACTTATGGCATTCCGCTTATTTTTGTCACGCTTGGAAAGGATGGCAGCAGGGCGTATTATAAAGATCTTTCGGTTGAGGTCAGCCCGTTTTTACAGGAGGGCACGATTGAAACGACCGGTGCCGGAGATACGTTTGAAGCGTGTGCGCTCCATTACATACTGGAGCATGGAATGGAAAGCCTGACCGAAGAGAATTTAAAGGAGCTGTTGACCTTTGCCAACGCGGGGGCTTCGATCATTACGACAAGAAGAGGCGCGCTGCGCGTTATGCCGACAGAAGATGAGATCCGGGAGCTGATCGCGCAAAGACAGTAGCGGAAGCGTTCAATAAATATAGAAAGGAACAGAATAGCGGGAATGAAAAATTTATTTCAAAAAAGGATGGAGAAGCATCATGATGAGCTGCGTTGGCTGTACATGGAGCTTTATCAGAATGACGATATGTTTGCGGAGCTTTGTTCACAGCTGTACGAATACGATGCGCAGCGCGGGCAGCAGTTAAAGGAGCGGGACCTTGCGCGTGAAAAGCAGCCGGACTGGTATAAGAAAAACGATATTTTAGGAATGATGATGTATATTGACAATTATGCTGGGAATTTAAAGGGCGTAGAGGAAAAGCTGGATTATCTGGAGGAAAGCCAGGTGAATTATATTCATCTGATGCCGTTTTTGGATACGCCAAAGGGCCGTTCGGACGGTGGGTACGCGGTATCGGATTTCCGTAAGGTGCAGCCGCAGCTGGGCACGATGGATGACCTGGAAAGCTTGACGAGGGCCTGTCATGATAAGGGTATGAATGTCTGCATGGATTTCGTTATGAATCATACTTCTGAGGATCATGAGTGGGCAGTCCGGGCGCGGCATGGAGAAGGGGAGTACATGAGCCGTTACTTCTTTTACAAAGATTACGCGATTCCGTCGGAATATGAAAAGACGGTGCCGCAGGTCTTCCCAACGACTGCACCTGGCAATTTTACATGGCTGGAGGATGCCGGACATTTTGTCATGACGACATTTTATCCGTATCAGTGGGATTTAAATTATGGCAATCCAAGAGTATTTAACGAGATGGTGTACAACTTCCTGTTCCTTGCCAACAAAGGGATCGACGTTATGCGGATTGACGCGGTGCCTTATATATGGAAAGAGCTTGGTACGAAGTGCCGGAACCTGCCGCAGGTGCATACGATCGTGCGCATGATGCGTATGATCTGTGAGATTGTCTGTCCAGGTGTGCTGCTGCTTGGCGAGGTTGTTATGGAGCCGGAAAAGGTGGTGCCTTATTTCGGTACTGTGGAAAAGCCGGAATGCCATATGCTGTATAATGTTACGACGATGGCGACGACCTGGCATACGGTTGCGACGAGGGATACCCGCCTGCTGCGGCTGCAGATGGATATCGTGAGCAGCCTGCCGAAGGAGTATGTATTTTTGAATTACTTAAGATGCCATGATGACATTGGCTGGGGACTGGATTACCAGTGGCTTATGCAGTTTGGTATCGGAGAGGTCAGCCATAAAAAATATTTGAATGATTTTCTAACTGGGGCGATCCCGGAGGCGTTCGGCAGAGGAGAGCTTTATAATTCCGACCCAACGTCTGGGGATGCGAGATTGTGCGGTACAACCGCTTCCTTGTGCGGGATTGAAAAAGCGGCGTACGAACGGGATGAGGCTGCTCTGGAGCGGGCGGTGCGTCTGGATCTGATGCTGCACGCGTATATGCTGACCCAGTCCGGTATTCCGGTTATTTACAGCGGCGACGAGATCGGACAGGAAAACGACTATTCCTATCATCAGGATCCGGATCGCTGGAGCGATTCCAGATACTTACACCGCGGAAAATTCCGCTGGGATTTAGAGCCGGCCCGCAAAGAAAGCGGAAGCGTGCAGCAAAAGCTGTTTGACGGCATTGGAAAGCTGGAGCATATCCGCAAGGATTCTGCGGTATTCCATACCGATGCGCAGGTAAGCACGGTGAATACGATGGATGATTCGGTACTTGGGATTGTCCGGGAAAATGAAGGCTGCAGGCTGACAGCTCTGTTTAATTTCAGTGAGTTTGACAAGACGATATACTTAGATGAGTGGAACGCGGGCGGTACAGATCTGATCACCGGACAAAAGCAGGAGGGTAACAGCGTGCAGATGCCTGGATACGGGGTTTGCTGGCTGTTGAAGGACAAGAATTAAGCGAAATAAAATAAAAAGGAATAAAAATATCAATTAGCAGGAGCAGAAAAGCGGCAGCTGTCAGATTTGTCTGATAGGTGCTGCTTTTCTGTTTTTCTGCGTCTGTTTTTTGTGTCTGCTTTTTTGTGCTCAGTCGTAAGTACTGTCTGGATCAACTGCTTGTTATATAGCTGAGTGGAAGCTGCGTTTGTGTTTTTTAGCTGTCATACTGTCTGAAGTTCCTATCGTTGTATATAGTCTGAAAATATATATAATTTGATATTTATATATATTGACAAAGTATATTATATAGCATATAATATATAAACATAAAGGATATATCCAAAAACAAAAATAAGAAAGGAGAGCATTATGACATATCCGATGAATCCGGTCCTGATGGAGCTGCTTGTACTTGCGCTGATCTGTCAAGAGGACAGCTATGGCTATCAGATCAGCCAGAAGCTTAAGTCGGTGTCCAATTTAAAGGACTCTGCTTTGTATCCGGTGCTGCGCAAGCTGGCGGAGCAGCAGTATGTAGCGGTTTACGACCAGCAGTACCAGGGCAGGAACCGGAAATATTATAAGATCACAGAATCAGGCAGACTGCAGAAGGAAAATCTGGAGCGGGAATGGGATGCGCATATCCAGGCGGTGCAGGAAATTTTGCGCAGCAGTTTGTCAGAAGGGGGAAACGATGAATAAACAGGAATATATGAAACAGTTAAAGGAACGGCTCAAGCGGCTTCCAAAAGCTGATTTTGCGCGTGCCGTGGAATATTATGAGGAGTACTTTGCGGAGGCTGGAGAGGAAAATGAAGCAAGGGCGATCGAGGATCTTGGTACGCCGCAGGAGGCAGCCGATCAGATCATTCAGGATATGGTAGTAGACTATTCAAAGGAGCCGGTAAAGGATGTAAGAAGTGGTATGAACGGGCTGTGGGTGGCTCTGCTGGCACTGTTCGCGGCGCCGGTCGCTCTGCCGCTGCTGTTTGCGGGCATGATGGTTGTACTGTCTGCGGTTATTGTCGTATGGGCGCTTTTGCTGGCGCTGCTGGTGACGGCAGGCTGTGCGGTGATTGCGGGGCCGTTTACGATAATAGCAGGATTTAGCGTGCTGTTTAAGAGCTTTCCGGTATTTTTATGCTGCATCGGGATCGGGCTGCTGTCTACAGGAGCCGGAGCAGCGCTTACGTATGGCACCTATTTGTTATGCAGGCGTTCTATGAGCTGGACGCTGCGTATTCTGGCACGCATGATTCGAAGGGAGAATAAAAGGCATGGGTAAGAGAAGAAAATTTTACATTTTATGTGCTGTCTTGGCAGGAGTTGGTATCGTACTGGCGGGAGCCGGCATCGCGATGGGCGGGATCGTACATGGCATTCGTATTGACAGCAAAGGTATCCGGGTGTATGCGCCGCTGCTTGACGGAGACGACGAGGCTGTTTATGTGCCTGAGCAGGAACGTTTGGAGGCGTTTGACCGGATTGAGGTAATCGTGGAGGAAGCGGATATCCGGATCGAGCGTTCGGATGCAGATTCATTTTCTTTGTCTTACCGCTTTTCGGAGCATGAGCCGCAGGTCAGCGTGGCGGACGGAAAGCTGACAGTCCGGCATAGAAACCGTGACACAGAAAACCACATTTTGAATTTTAATTGGTTTTTTGTCGGAAGCGCGAAGGATGGTTCAGATGAGGACGAATATGTGACGATCCGTCTGCCGCGGGAAGCAGAATTATCGGATGTGCGGCTGGAAGCGGAATATGGAGATATGGTATGTAAAGGGCTGCAAACGGACAATCTGCGCATTTTGGCAGAATACGGAGATATCAGTCTGACGGATGTACAGGCACAGGAAATCGAAACGGTTTCTGAGTCCGGAGAGGTCCGGATGGAGCAGGTATCAGCAGACAGCTGCAGCGTGCAGCAGTCTTATGGAAATGTGTCTTTTTATGACCTGGAGGTTGCAGGGGCTTTCAAGGCTGTAGCAGGAAGCGGCGATGTCTGGTTCCGCAATGCGCAGGTGCATAGTCTGGATCTGGAATGCGTGGCCGGAACAGTGGAAGGCCAGCAGATGGAGCTTGGAAGTGTACGGATGGATATCGAAAGCGGAGACTGCACCTTGAGGCAGGCTAGGATCAATGGCGGTAAGATCGCTTCAGCTTACGGCGATGTGGAGCTGCAGATGGAGCAGGGGCAGCAGAATGCTTACTTGCTGAGCACGGAGCTTGGAAACGTTTATTTTAACGGGGCAGATATGGGGAATACGTTTGCGGGCTTGGATAAAAATAAGGAGAACCTGCTGGAAATCCGGTGTGAGTGCGGAGACCTGTCTGTCCGCACAGAAGAATAGAAATTTTTTTCATGACATTTTGCCTTGTCTGTAGTAAAATAGTGATTGGACCAACAGCAAATAAAAAAGAAAAGGAGATTGTATTCGTATGAAAAAGATTTTGAACACAAACGATGCGCCGCAGGCGATCGGACCGTATGCACAGGGAGTCGATACCGGAAAGCTGCTGTTTCTTTCCGGACAGATACCGATCGATCCGCAAAAGGGAGAAATTGTGGCGCAGGATGTGAAGGGACAGACAAGGCAGGTTTTGGAAAACGTAAAGGCTGTTTTAACATCTGCGGGATGCACGATGGAAAGCGTGGTAAAGACGACTGTTTTCCTAAAAAATATTTCTGATTTTACAAATATGAACGAAGTTTACAGCGAATATTTTACAGAGGGCAGCTATCCGGCAAGATCGGCTGTGCAGGTGGCTGCGCTTCCAAAGGATGCGCTGGTCGAGATCGAAGTAATTGCGTTAAAATAAGCATTGACCTCACCTATAGTTATAAAGTATAATAACGTTAGTATATTAAAATTATAGAAACTAATGAGTGGGGAAACGATAGTGAAACAATTTTTTGGAATGAGTCAGAGCGGCGATGTGAAGGAAGCCGTACGTGGATTGAGCAATCCGCAGTTTATCATGCTGTTATCAAACAGCGGACAGTTTGAGGCACACGTAAAAGCGCTGCAGGGAATCTATCCGAAGGTGCCGAGTATTGGATGCGCGGGAATGAGTTATAGTACGAGAATCGTAGAAAAGGGTGTCGGCATTGTCGCTTTTTACGATGGTGTAAATGTTGCGGTAAATGTGTTAGAGCAGGCATCGGTCATGCCAGTCAAATATATCCGGCGTTTGGAGAAGGACGTCGAAGCGGTCAGAGCGTCGCAAAATGATACGGTGTGCATTGATTTTTGCTCTGGAAACGACGCCTGCGTGCTGAATACGTTTTTTAGTGTGCTGGGACGCAAGGGGATACCGCTTGTCGGCGGTACGTCGGAGGACGGCAAGGTATCTGTCAACGGTAAAATATATCAGGACGCGGCAGTCTATGTGCTTGTGAAAAATTTAAACGGGCGTGTAAAGGCTTATAAGGAGAACATTTATCGCCAGATGGGAAATTACCGGTTTGTAGCTTCTAAGACAGACAAAGCGAACTACATGATCGGTCAGCTGGACGGTAAGCCAGCCAAGCAGGTTTATCAGGAAATCCTGCACGTATCAGAAAAGGATATCCAGTCGCAGACTTTTAAAAATCCGCTGGGTAAGATCAATGGAACGGACACCTGCATTATTTCTATTAAGGAAGTGAACGGCAACGCTCTTAGCTGCTTTCGGCAGGTGAATGATTCGGACGTGCTGATCATGCTGGAGCTGGGGGATTACCGGGCGACGGTAAAGCGGACCGTGCAGATGATACATAAGGATTTTTCGAAGATCTCAGCGGTATTTTCTATTAATTGTCTGTTCCGCTATTTATTGTTCAGTGAAAATCACTATATGCAGGAATACTTGCAGGAAATGGCTGCCCTTGGTAACCATGCGGGTGTTGTGGGATATGGAGAGCATTACAACAATCAGTTTGTCAACCAGTCCATGACCTGCGTGGTATTTGAGTAAAGGGAGGAAAAGCCATATGCTGTTTAGATCTGGTAAAGAGAAAAAAAAGCCGTCGGGCTTTGGGATGGAACGCCGTCAGGCTTCGGACGGGGAGAAGCTGTATCCGGTGCTGCACGTAGCAGGCAGCGTCAAGGAGCGGCAAAAGGAAATCGTGGAAAAGGAGGTTGCGTCCCTGCAGCAGCTTAGCAGAGTGAACGACTCTTTTCACGCGGTATTGGATGAATCAGAAAATTTCCACCAAAAGCTGGAAGACTTTGAACAGACCTTTTCCAATATCGGACAGGTGTCCGAACAGTTTGCGTCTGTCAAGGACGATATCAGCAATTCTGTTGTGACGGTTCAAAATGAGGTAGAGTCGTTAAAGGAACAGACGGTACAGGTGGAAATGTTTTTTGGCGCGATGGAAAAAACGTTTCAAGTGTTTTTGGATTCGATCAAGCAGATCAAATCTTGTACGAACCAGATTACTTCGATCGCAGACCAGACAAATATCCTGGCGTTGAACGCTTCGATCGAAGCGGCGCGTGCGGGCGAGCACGGCAAAGGCTTTGCGATTGTGGCTGTAGAGGTGAAAAATCTTGCGGATCAGATCAAAAGTCTGGTAGCCGCGGTAGACGATAGCATTGTAGATGTAGAAGGCGGTACGGACAAGCTCCATACAAGTATCTCCGATTCCCAAGCGGCTCTGAATCAAAACATTCAAAAGGTAAACGATACCTACCAAATGTTTGAACATATCACACAAGCGGCGGAAGGTGCCACGAACGTCCAGAATGAGATCTCGAATGCGATCATGGAATCCAAGACTGCGCTGCAGAGTGTCCATGATTTTTTCTTCCGTACGAAAAAGCAATACGAAGAAGTTGTAAAAAATATTGAATATGCGAATAAGCTTGGAACGACCAAGAGCGCGATTTTTGAAGATATTGATAATATGATCTCACAGATCCAGCCGATCATAGAAGATGTCTGAGCTTCGCAGGAGGACGGGCAATGAACAAAATTTTAATTGTTGTGGATATGCAAAAGGACTTTATAGACGGCGCGCTGGGGACGAAGGAAGCGGTCAGCATCACAGACCGCGCGGCTGAAAAAATAAAAGGTTTTGACGGCCCGGTACTTGTAACGATGGATACGCACGGCCAGGATTATTTGCAGACCGCCGAGGGTAAAAATCTGCCCGTCGCCCATTGTATCAAGGGCACGCCTGGCTGGGAGCTGCATGAGACGATACAGCAGGCATTGCAAGGAAAGCAATACACGGTGCTTGAAAAAGGTACGTTTGGTTCCATAGAGCTTCCGTCACGGGTTGCAGAGCTTTTAGATCCGCAGCAGATGGAGGCGGAGCTTATCGGGCTTTGTACGGATATCTGCGTGGTATCGAATGCGCTTCTGCTTAAAGCCCACTTTCCGGAAATGCAGATAGCAGTTGACGCGGGCTGCTGTGCGGGTGTCACGCCAGAAACGCACAATGCGGCATTGGAAACGATGAAAATGTGTCAGATTACGATTGTCTGAAAAATACCTTGGCAGAATAGCGCTTATTTTGCCAGGGCTTTTTTGGTTTCGGCAGGATTTATGTATATTTTCTTAAATTTTCATGATATTTTAGTGAAAGCTTAGCAGATATTGCCAGCTCTGTGTTATAATAAACTGGCGCCGCAGCTTAAAGGGCTGCGGCGCCAGTTTATTATAACACAGAGCTGGAGGAATTATAAAATGGAAAAAAAGGAAGAGGATGATATTCTTGGGGAAGAGCTTGCCGAAGGCTTGATCACGCTTTTGGATACGCCGGAAAAGGTTAGCCAGACAAGAAAATTTATGGATATGCTCGTTGGCTACCGGGAGTTGATGATGATGTATACCTGTGCGGTCAAGGAGGTGCGTACCAAGTTTGAGGTACTGGATACGGAGTTCAGCGTCCGTTACCAGCGCAATCCGATCAGTGCGATCTCTACCCGCTTAAAGCATACAAACAGCATTATGGCAAAGCTGGACCGTTATGGGTATCGTTTTTCTCTGGATAATATTGAGCAGTATATTAACGATGCGGCTGGCATACGCATCATTTGTTCTTATATCGATGATATTTATGGGATCGCGGATGCGCTGCTGGCGCAGGATGATGTGACGCTTGTAACGCGCAAGGATTATATTGTCGCGCCAAAACCGAACGGCTACCGCAGCCTGCATTTGATCATAAAAGTCCCAGTGTTTTTTGCGAATTTCAAAAAGGATATGAAGGTCGAGGTACAGATCCGTACGATTGCGATGGATTTTTGGGCGAGTCTGGAGCATCAGCTGAAATACAAGCAGAACATCCCGAACCAGCAGGAGATCGTTGCGCAGCTTAAGGAATGCGCAGACGTGATCTCGATGACCGACCAGAAGATGATCGGCATCCGCCAGCAGATCGAGGCAGTATCCGATGCCCCGACGGAGGAAGAAATTCTGCTGGATAAATTAAGCCGGATGGATATGAATATCGGTTGATCTGGGGATGCCTGTTTCAGCCAAGCATGACATCCAAAAGCATCATGACGGCGAAGCCAAGTACAATACCAATCGTGGCTGAGTACGGCTGGCTTTTTTGATTCTGCTGGCATTCGGGTATCAGCTCGTGGACGGCGACCAATATCATCGCGCCTGCAGCAAAGGAAAGCGCATACGGCAGGATGGCTTCTACATAGACGACAAGCAGTGCGCCGGTCAGCCCGGCTATAGGTTCCACGATAGCGGAGGCCTGCCCGAAAAAGAAGCTCTTTTTTCTGGAAAAGCCTTCCCGCCGCAGCGGGATCGAGACGGCTGCGCCCTCCGGAAAGTTCTGCAGGCCGATGCCCACAGCGATCGTAATGGCACTGGTCAGGCTCTCTGTCGTATAGCCGCCCTGCAGCGCGCCGAAGGCGACTCCAACGGCAAGCCCTTCCGGGATATTGTGCAGGGTGATGGATAATAGGAGCAGGATGACGCGGCTTAAGCTGTCGTCCTTTTTGGGAATGTCACAAATGCGCGTCCTGGTAAAGGTAACAGCCTGGTCACAAAGCCACATAAAAGCGGCTCCGCTAAGAAAGCCTGCCGTAGCTACGAGATATGCGGGGATTCCCTGCTGTGCCTCGGCGCGTTCAATGGCAGGCGCGAGCAGCGACCAGAAGCTTGCAGCGATCATAACGCCGGAGGCAAAGCCGAGCATCAGGTTTAACAGCCGGGTGTTCACAGATCGGAAAAATATAACAGTTGCGGCGCCAAGCGCGGTCACAGACCATGTTCCAATGGTTGCAAAAAGCGCCAGGAAAACAACAAAATCCATGCAGGATACCTCCTGGTGGTTTGATAACCTTACTGTCAGTATATTTCTGAAAAATAAAAAAGGTGACTGAATATTTAACAGAACGGTACGATTAAGGCAAGGAGGCAAGGGCCGGAAGGAAGCAGCGTAATTGTCAGAAAAATGTGAGGATTTGCAGAAGCTAGTTGACGTCAAAAACCAGCTGTGTTACTCTGTTATTTATAGTAACCGGCTGGTTGTTTTCTGCGTTTGTCCGCAGAGCCGGCTATCATACAGGAGGAAGTTCATGATGATGGAAAATGAGAGTACATCCAGAAATTTTATTGAAAGGGAGATTGATAAAGACCTTGCTGAGGGCGTTTATGATACGGTGCATACGCGCTTCCCGCCGGAGCCAAACGGATATCTGCATATCGGGCACGCAAAGGCGATCTTATTAAGCTACGGCATTGCAAAGCAGTATGGCGGGAAGTTTAATATGCGTTTTGACGATACGAACCCGACAAAGGAGCGGAGTGAATTTGTAGCGTCGATTAAGGAGGATATACAGTGGCTTGGCGCTGACTGGGAGGACCGGCTTTTTTTCGCGTCTGATTATTTTGGACAGATGTATGAGGCGGCGGTAAGGCTGATCCAAAAGGGGCTTGCCTATGTGTCGGATCTGTCGGCCGAGCAGCTGAGAGAGTACCGGGGCACGCTGACGGAACCAGGCAGAGAGGATCCAAGCAGAAACCGCAGTGTGGAGGAAAATCTAGCGCTGTTTGAAGATATGAAAAACGGTAAATTTGCCGATGGTGAAAAGGTGCTGCGTGCGAAGATCGATATGTCATCCGGCAATATCAATATGCGCGACCCGGTCATTTACCGTGTAGCGCATATGACGCACCATAATACGGGCGATACATGGTGCATCTATCCGATGTACGATTTTGCGCATCCGGTGGAGGATGCTATTGAGGGGATTACGCACTCTTTATGTACGAGCGAATTTGAGGACCACAGGCCGTTGTATGACTGGGTTGTACAGGCGTTGGAGTATCCGCGTCCGCCAAGACAGATTGAATTTGCCAAGTTGTATTTGAATAATGTCGTGACAGGAAAGCGGTATATTAAAAAGCTGGTGGAGGACGGCATTGTGGACGGCTGGGACGACCCAAGACTGGTGTCGATCTCCGGGCTTCGCAGACGCGGCTACACGCCGGAGTCTATCCAGAAATTTGTGGAGCTGTGCGGGATCTCCAAGGCGAACAGCACCGCGGACATGGCGATGCTTGAGTACTGTATCCGTGAGGACTTAAAGCTGAAAAAGGCGAGGGTGATGGCTGCGGTTGACCCGGTAAAGGTAGTCATTGACAATTACCCGCAGGGGCAGACGGAATATCTGGAAATTGAAAACAACTTGGAAAATCCAGAGCTTGGTATCCGTAAGGTGCCGTTTTGCGGGGAGCTTTATATTGACGGGGCTGATTTTATGGAAGAGCCGCCGAAAAAGTATTTCCGGCTGTTCCCTGGCAATGAAGTGCGGCTGATGCAGGCGTATTTTATTAAATGTGTCAGCTATGAAAAGAACGCGGACGGAACGGTCAGTGTGATCCATTGTACGTATGATCCGGCTTCCAAGGGCGGAAACAGCCCGGATGGAAGAAAGGTGAAGGGGACGATCCACTGGGTAGCGGCCCCGTATGCGATCGAGGCGCAGGCGCGGCTGTTTGAAAACCTGATCGATGAGGAAAAGGGGGTTTACAATAAGGAGGACGGCAGTCTGAACCTGAATCCAAATTCCCTTGTTACGAAAAAATGCTATGTGGAGCAGAGCCTTGCAGATGCAAAAGCGTATGACAGCTTCCAGTTTGTCAGGAACGGCTTTTTCTGTGTGGACGCAAAGGATTCTACGAAGGAGCGTCCGGTATTTAACCGTATCGTTTCGTTGAAGAGTTCGTTCAAGCTTCCGGGCAGCAGCTCTTAAAAGGCAACCGTTGAGCCGAAAGGCAGGATAAGAAAGGTAAAGGAATATATGTCTGTTTTATATGATGTGGAAGAAGAAAAGAAGTATACATTTGTGAAAAAGGTTACGTGTACGAACTGTGGAGCAGAGTTTGAGGATGTGCGCATTATGGGCAGCAAGCTGCGCAGGAAGGAGCCGGACCGGGATCTAAGACCGCGGTTTCATTTTTTAGATTCGTTGAAATATGGTGTGACCTCCTGTCCGTACTGCGGGTTTTCGGCTATGATCAAAAACTTTGACAAGCTGACCTCGCTGCACCAGAAGCGCTTGCGGGAAAAGGTGACGTCTCAGTTTATGCAGCGGGAGCCGTTTAAGGGCAAGACGTTGGATTATGCGACAGCGATCAGCCAGTATGAGCTGGCGTTTGTGTGCGCGATGGTAATGGAGCTTCCAACGAGTGAGCAGGCATATTTATGCTTACAGCTGTCCTGGCTTATTCGGGGTAGGCTGGAAGAGGCGGACGCGGAGCCTGGGCTTTTAAGTGAGGATGTATACAAGCAGTTTAAGGAAAAAGAGGAGCGTTATTACAGACAGGCATATGACGGCCTGACCAAGGCTGCTATGGAGGAAAATTTTCCGATCTGCGGGATGGATCAGGCGACGTTTGATTATCTGCTGGCAGTTATGAGCTTTCATTTTGGCGATTACGATCTGGCCATCCGTTACTGCGGCAATATTGTGCAGATGAAGGGTATTTTGGTGAAGCTAAAGGATAAAGCGCTGATACTTAAAGATGAAATCCTTGAGGCAAAAAAAGAGCAGGAGGCATAAAAGCGATGAAGGAGCTTTTGGTTACGCTGGATACTAGCGCAAAGGCTTTTCTATACGAACAGATCTATGCTTCCCTCAGGCGGGATATTCTGGAGGGCAGGCTTTCCTGTGGGGAAAGGCTGCCCTCCGCGCGTCTGCTGGCGTCTCAGCTGCAGGTCAGCCGAAGTACGGTGGATGCCGCTTATGCGCAGCTTGTCAGCGAAGGATATTTAAAAGCGCGGCGCGGCAGCGGTTATTATGTGTGCGAGGCTGGCGAGCTTTATGATTTTACGAATGGGAAGGGCTGGAACATAGCGGATGAGCCAGTACAGCTCCGTGCAGGGAAAAAAGAAGAGCAGCTGTCTGTCAAATACAATTTCTTGCCGGGACAGGTGGACGATGGGGCGTTTGCGTACAATGCGTGGCGTAAATGCACGAAAGAGGCGCTGCTGGAGCTGGAATCGAGCCGCAGCCTGCTGCGCGCGGGACATCCGCAGGGCGAATATGCGCTGCGCAGGGCGATCGCCGCTTATTTGTACCAAGCCAGAGGGGTACGCTGCGAGCCGGAGCAGCTGGTGATCGGGGCTGGAAACGAATATCTTCTGCAGCTGCTTGGCCAGCTTTTGGACGGCCCCCGCAAGGTCGCGATGGAAAGCCCGACGTACCTGCAGGCGTATCATACTTTTTGCAATATCGGCTATGCGGTGTGCGCCGTGTCGATGGATGAGGAAGGGATGCGCACGCAGGAGCTGCCGGCGGAAGGCGTATCGCTTGTCTATGTGATGCCGTCCCATCAGTTTCCGCTTGGCGCAGTCATGCCGCTGAGGCGCCGGATCATGCTGTTAAAATGGGCTGCGGCCGGGTCAGGGCGGTATATTATTGAGGACGATCATGACAGCGAGTTTCGTTATAAGGGCCGTCCGATCCCGTCTTTGCAGGGAATGGCAAAACAGGAGCACGTCATTTACCTCGGCACGTTTTCCAATAGCATCATGCCGTCTGTGCGTATGAGCTATATGGTGCTGCCGCATCCGCTTCTTAAGGCGTATGAGACAAGGTGCGGGTTTTATGCGTCTACGGTATCCAGATTGGTGCAGATGACGGTATGCAGGTTTTTAGAGCAGGGATATTTTGAACGGCACCTGAATAAAATGCGCGGCGTATACCGGGCAAGGCATGACACGCTGCTGCAGCTGTTAAATGACAAGCCTTGGGTGTACCGTATTTACGGCAGCTATGCGGGGCTGCATCTTGCGGTAGAGCTTGCCTGCCCGCTGACAGAGGACGCGCTTGCTGCACGGGCGCGGGCTTTTGGGATTGCTGTGCAGGGGATGTCTGGGTGCTATATTGCGGGTAAGAAAAAGCCGGACGAGCGGCCGGTGCTGCTGCTGGGGTTTGGCAATCTGACGCAGGCGCAGCTGCAGGAGGGTGTGCAGGTGTTGGAGGATGCTGTAAAATCCACCTGACCCGTGAAAAGTAACCGGCAGGCCGTCATAATAAGAGAGCTGGTTTAAAAAGTATTTGATTTTGGTATACATAAATGTTATATTATTTATAGTTAAGAGAAGTGATGGTATAACAGAAAGAGGAAAATGACATGGAGGTAGCAGACGAAATGAATAAGGACGAGATTAAAATAGTAAAAAATTCAACAATTTATGAAATCCGCCTGATGTTGGACGCTGAAGAAAAAGAAACCTTTACCAAAGAGGAAATTTTGAATTTACTTGATACGATAGCCAGAGCAAAAGAAACTGAGTAAAAAAGAAAGGCCGCCAGGAGGTGGCGGGCAGCGATGTTCTTATAGTATGCCCTGGGGCACAGAACGCGCAGCTGGTGCGCGTTCTTGCCTAATCAATACAGTCAAATAACTGATCAAATCCAATATTAATATTAGGAAACATCTTTATTTTCAGATCATCTTTATTTTCTGTTGTAATCGTTGCAATTAATTTATATTCTGCGTCATCAATAGAATTTTCATCTGGTGACAATACATATATTTCAATCTGCTTTTTTCTCCAGTCTACCATCCAATATTCTGCTACTTCGACTTGTTTATACAGTTCCATTTTATCATTACGGTCATATTGTTCGGTAGAATCTGACAAAACTTCCATGATAAAACGTGGAACACCGAGAAAATTAGTAGAACGCCTGTTTTTAATATCACAATTAATAGATACATCTGGTATGACAGGTTTATTCTCGTTCTCTGCCCATTTGTATTTTACGCTGTCTCCAAAAACACGGCAGATGGAGCTTTTTAATTGAGGTCCAACCGTTGTAACAAAATTATTGATCACAATGGAATGCTCAATATAAGTATTTGCCATATCCTTCATTGGCAATGACCTCATACACGAACACCTTCTTTCTTCTATTAGTTAGCGAAAAAATGGGCAGCCGCGTAATGCGGCTGCTTTTCCTGTGATACTATTTTTCTGCCTCGTTCAGCTTCATAGCACGGACTTTTAACGGCAGGCCGAACAAGGTGATAAATCCTTCTGCGTCGTGATGGTCATACAGATCTCCGGTCGTAAAGCTTGCGAGGGACTCGCTGTAGAGGGAATATGGGGAAGTTGTACCTGCTTTGATAATGTTTCCTTTGTACAGCTGGAATTTTACCTCTCCGGTTACATATTTCTGGGTGGATTCCACAAACGCCTGTACAGCTTCACGCAGCGGCGTAAACCATTTTCCTTCGTATACGATCTGCGCCATTTTGTTGCCCATATCTTTTTTCACGTCCATTGTCGCGCGGTCGAGCACAAGCTCTTCGAGCTGCTTTTGGGCTTCCATCAGGATTGTTCCGCCAGGTGTTTCATAAACGCCGCGGCTCTTCATGCCGACTACACGGTTTTCTACGATGTCTACGATACCGATGCCGTGTTTTCCGCCCAGACGATTCAGCTCGCGGATAATGTCAGATACTTTCATCTGCTTTCCGTTAATAGCGGTTGCAACGCCTTTTTCAAAGGTCATCGTTACATATTCGCCTTCTTCCGGCGCTTTCTGCGGGGAAACGCCAAGCACGAGCAGATGGTCGTAGTCAGGCTCGCATGACGGGTCCTCAAGCTCCAGTCCTTCGTGGCTGATATGCCATAGATTGCGGTCGCGGCTGTAGCTGCTGTCCGCGGAAAACGGAAGATCGATACCATGTGCTTTGCAGTATTCGATCTCGGATTCACGGGAATCCATCGTCCATTTGTCGTCCCTCCATGCGGCGATGATCTTAAGGTCCGGGGCAAGCGCCTTGATGGTCAGCTCAAAGCGGATCTGGTCGTTGCCTTTTCCGGTCGCGCCGTGGCAGATTGCGCTGGCGCCTTCCTTTCTTGCGATCTCTACAAGCTTTTTCGCGATGCCCGGCCGTGCCATCGAGGTGCCGAGCAGATATTTATTTTCATAGACCGCGCCTGCCTGTACGCATGGGACAATGTATTCGTCGCAAAATTCATCCGTGATATCTTCAATATATAGCTTTGCGGCGCCAGATAATTTTGCGCGCTCCTCCAGCCCGTCCAGCTCGCTTTCCTGCCCGCAGTCCACGCAGCAGCAGATGACCTCGTAATCATAGTTTTCTTTCAGCCATGGGATAATAGCCGTTGTATCCAGTCCGCCTGAGTATGCCAAGACAACTTTTTCTTTCATAGTAGTTACGTCCTTTCTGAATATGCTATATTTGATCGTTTCTTACAGCATGGATACCCTTGCTGCTACGATCGCTTTGTGATCGATTACTAATATACAACACTTATTTCGGAAACGCAAGCGATATTTTATGCATAAAGAAAAATATTTATGCATCAAAAGCTTGTGATCAGAAAATGGACAGCCAGGTGTGGGTCTTTGGACATTTCATGATAAATCTTCTGTTTATGCATTGCTTGTCAAATTGCATAAAATAGTGGGAAATTATGGATCTGTGTAGTCAATGTGTATAAATATACAAAAAATACAAAAAAATCGCATAAAAGGCTTGTACTTTTCGTGCTTTTATATTAGTATAGAGGTTGCCTGGCGGCGGCTTTTGGCGCAGCTTGGGGGAGCATTATGAGGAAGGAAGAAAATGCGGCGGCTTTGCAGGGCCAGGCTGCCGCAGCTGTTTAAGGAGAATCTGAATGATAAAAGCAGGTATTATAGGCGCAACCGGATACGCCGGCGCGGAGCTGGTACGTATTCTGGCAAGGCATAAAGAAGTTTCTATTGCGTGGCTCGGTTCAAGGAGCTATATTGATAAAAAATATGCATCCGTATACCAAAATATGTTTCAGCTGGTGGAAGGCTCTTGTCTGGACGACCAGCTTGACCAGCTCGTGGACGAGGTGGATGTTGTATTTACCGCGACTCCGCAAGGCTATCTGGCGTCCGTGATGAAGGAGGAATATTTAGAAAAGGCTAGATTTATTGATCTGAGTGCGGATTACCGCTTTCAGGACGTGGATGTGTATGAAGCGTGGTACAAGATCGAACACAAGTCCCCGCAGCTTATGGAAGAGGCCGTATACGGACTGTGCGAGCTGAACCGGGAGCAGGTGAAAAAGGCCCGCCTTGTGGCAAATCCGGGCTGTTATACGACTTGTTCGATCTTAACGGCGTATCCGCTTGTAAAAGAAGGGCTGATCGACCCAGATACATTGATCGTGGATGCCAAAAGCGGCGCCTCCGGCGCAGGAAGAGGGGCGAAGGTAAACAACCTGTTTTGTGAGGTCAATGAGAATATTAAGGCTTATGGGATCGCTACGCACAGGCATACGCCGGAGATCGAAGAGCAGCTTAGCTATGCGGCGGGACGGCAGGTTACGATAAATTTCACGCCGCATCTCGTACCGATGAACCGTGGGATACTGGCGACGGAATACGCGTCTCTCGTTAAAAATCCGGACGGCAGCCTGCCGGATGAGAAACAGATCCGCGGTGCGTATGAAAAATATTTTGCGCAGGAAAAATTTATCCGTCTGCTGGAAGCGGGAGTATTCCCGGAAACAAAATGGACAGAGGGAAGCAATTATGTAGATATCGGTTTTCAGGTCGATATGCGCACGGGGCGGATCATTATGATCGGCGCGCTGGATAATCTTGTAAAGGGTGCGGCTGGACAGGCGGTGCAAAATATGAATCTGATGTTTGGGTTTGCGGAAGCAGAAGGGCTTGACTTGGTGCCGCTGTTTCCATAGGCACAGGCGGACGGCTCGCGTTATAGAAGAAAATACAGAGGAATAAGGGGATGAAAGGATGTGCAGATCAGAAAAAGCAGTCATACAGGAAGCTGCCGGTAGTCGAAACGACTGGGAAAAAAATCAGACAGCCCAGATACAGGGGATCCAGATCCGGGTCATGTGTGCGGAGGATTATGATAAAGTGCGCGCATTATGGATGACGATCCGGGGATTTGGTATCCGCTCGATGGACGATTCCAGAGAGGGAGTCTGCCGCTTTTTAAGGCGCAATCCATCGACGAGCGTTGTGGCGCAGGCGGACGGGCGCGTGGTCGGAGCGATCCTGTGCGGACATGATGGCAGGCGCGGCTGCTTTTATCATGTGTGCGTCCATGAGCAGTTCCGCAAAAAGGGGATCGGGAAGGCGATGGCAGTATTTGCGATGCGTGCGCTGCAAAAAGAGGAGATCAACAAGGTTTCGCTCATTGCTTTTAAGCAGAACGAGGTTGGAAACCGCTTTTGGAAGAGCGTTGGCTGGACGTTCCGCGAGGACTTGAATTATTATGATTTTACGCTGAACGACGCAAATATTACAGAATTTAATAAATAACATTAAGAATGCACGGAAGGAAGGAAATCCAAAATGGGAGACAGATCCATGGATGAATTGTTAAAAAAAGCATCGGTGCTCATTGAAGCCCTGCCATATATCCAGCGGTTTAACCGCAAGATCATCGTTGTGAAATACGGCGGGAGCGCGATGGTGGATGAGGGCTTAAAGCGCAGCGTGATCGAGGATGTTACGCTCTTGAAGCTGGTCGGCTTCAAGCCGATCATCGTACATGGCGGTGGTAAGGAGATCAGCCGATGGGTAGAAAAATCCGGCATGGAGCCGCAGTTTGTAAACGGCCTGCGGGTGACGGATGAGGCGACGATGGAGATCGCGGAGATGGTGCTGAACAAAGTAAACAAATCCCTTGTACAGCTTGTCGAGCAGCTGGGTGTGCTGGCGGTCGGCGTTAGCGGCAAGGACGGCGGGATGCTCAAGGTCGATAAAAAATACGCGGACGGTGCGGATATCGGATATGTCGGGGATGTCAGGGAGGTTAATCCGAAGATCTTATACGATTTGCTGGAAAAGGATTTTTTACCGATCGTTGCACCGATCGGGCTGGATGATGAATACCATACTTATAACATCAACGCAGACGACGCGGCTTGTGCGATCGCTAGGGCAGTTTCAGCGGAAAAGCTGGCGTTTTTAACGGATATCGAAGGCGTGTACAAGGATCCGTCGGATGTTTCCACGCTGATCTCCGAGCTTCCGGTGTCTGAGGCAAGAGGGCTTATGGACAGCGGCTTTATCGGCGGCGGAATGCTGCCAAAGCTTCATAATTGTATTGATGCGATTGAGCATGGGGTATCCAGAGTGCATATTTTAGACGGCAGAATTCCGCACTGTCTGCTGCTGGAAATCTTTACGAACCGGGGAATCGGTACTGCGATCTTAGGAGATAAGGAGACGAAATATTATCATGAATAGTATGGAATATATGGAGGAAGCGCAACAGGCTGTGCTGCATACCTACAATCGTTTTCCGGTTGTGTTTGAACGTGGCAGCGGCGTGCATCTGTATGATACGGATGGAAAGGAATATCTGGATTTTGCGTCGGGCATCGGCGTGATGGCGCTTGGCTACGGGCAGGAAGAATATACGAAGGCATTAAAATCCCAGGCGGAAAAGCTGCTGCATATTTCCAACTTGTATTATAATCCTCCGATCATCGAGGCTGCGAAAAAGGTGCTGCAGGCGTCCGGAATGGACCGGGTTTTCTTTACAAACAGCGGAGCAGAAGCGGTGGAAGGCGCGCTGAAGGCTGCGAAAAAATACGCATATACAAAGAGCGGCCATGCCGGGCATGAGATCATTGCTATGCACGGATCGTTTCACGGCAGAACGATCGGCGCCTTGTCAGTGACCGGAAATGAACATTACCGGGAGCCGTTTGAGCCTTTAATGGGCGGCGTGCGGTTTGCAGAGCTGAACAATTTAGAAAGCGTAAGGGCACAGGTAACGGATCGGACGTGCGCCGTCATTTTAGAGACTGTGCAGGGTGAAAGCGGCATCCATCCGGCAAACCGTGAATTTCTGGAAGGTGTGCGCGCGCTTTGTGATGAAAAGGATATCCTGCTCATTTTGGACGAGATCCAATGCGGTATGGGTAGGACTGGACAGATGTTTGCCTGGCAGCATTACGGTGTGAAGCCGGATATTATGACGACGGCAAAAGCGCTCGGCTGCGGCGTTCCGGTCGGCGCATTTTTGCTGACGGAGTATGTAGCTCAAAAATCACTAGTTCCCGGCGATCACGGGACGACCTACGGCGGGAATCCGTTTGTTGGGGCTGCGGTCAGCAAAGTGTTTGATTTATTTGAAGATCTGCGGATCACGGAGCACGTAAGAAAAATATCCGGGTATCTGGAGCAAAAGCTGGATACGCTCATCGATCAATACGCATTTTTGACACAGCGGCGCGGGATAGGGCTGATGCAGGGGCTTGTAACGGAAAAAAGCTCTACCGAGATCGCGGCAAAGGCGTTGGAGGCAGGCTTGGTCATTATTACGGCAGGCGCGGATGTGATCCGGCTGCTGCCGCCGCTTGTGATCACGGAGGCGGATGTGGATGAGATGGTGGAGAAATTAACGGGTGTGCTGGATATGCTTGGGTAGGGTTTGCTGATGACCGGATACGAAGATGACCTGGCAGACGATGGGATAGAGAAAATATTGAAATATGGAATTGCATGTTATAAAAAACGGTGCAAGATCATGCTGGCAAGATAGAAAAGCAATTATTTTTCCTGGAGAAGGAAAAGAAGTTCCGCCGGAACTGAAAAAAAGATTATTACAGAGAAAAGAAAAAATCAGCGGAACGCTTGCAAAAGCAAGGTGTTCCGCTGATTATTATCACAAGGGTCTGATCCGTTATATTCGCATCTTGTATGACAAAGCCATACCCTGTGCCATCAGCAAGTTCCGCAATCCTTAAACCATCAATTTGTTCCTGTGTATTTATGGTACAGCTGTCGAAAAACAGTTCCTGTTTCAAGCCATAACATGCTGTAAAACGAACATTGTCTATGCTGTTTATAAATTTAAATGCCAGTTTGCCTCTGTCCTGCTCATCCCAGCCATCCGCCTGAATTGCAGAGCCTGTCACCACATCAACGGAAGAAAAAAACTTTAACTCAAAGTCAGGCTGCACCTCAACCTCTCTGGATGCTTTTTTCGTAAATATCTGTGACGATGTCACTATGGTTATTTCCGCAGTTATCGTTGCTTTTCCGAGCGCTACGCCAGTTATTGAATGGTAATCTCTATTAACTTCATCGCTACTTATATGGATAATCTGCGGATCCGAGGAAGTCCATTTTGTCTTCACAACCCTCGCACTGTATGCATGTACGTCCAGTTCAGCCGAAATAAAAGACCATTCATCTACTGGCAGAGCAGAGACTGTGTTCAGATGTACTTCCGTTTCCTCCGCGGATGGATCCGGTGTGGAATCGGTAACCTCCAGCGGGACCACATTTGATGCAATCTTCTCTTCCGTACCGTCCGGAAGCTCAACTGTGGCAAGCGCCGCCAGTTCGTCGTTGCCCGCTGCCGTGCCTGTTATGTTGCAGCTTGCCGTGGTTTCTTCTAATGTGCGGTTATCCAAATCCACATACATCACGCCGCCCACATTATGAGTATCTAAAAATTCGACGCGTGTTAATTTCGCCCCTTCCGGTGCGTTCAGCTGCAGCGATGCATGCACCGAATCTCCTTTTTCGATAGACACCGAATCGGTTGTGAGCTTAATTTCGGAAACCGGCGCAGAACCATCCTCTGTGATCCAGATTCTAGTTATTTTCCCCTGGTTTCGCAAAATAATGGGGCTGTCTTGTTCGTTGCCAATGATGTTTGCATGCATATAGATAATTTCAGTTCCGGTATCGTTCGCTCTTATTTTGAGACCTATCGGTGCCGGGTCATGTTCTTTCTCATATATATAAGTAGGATTCGTATTTCCTTCCCATGGGATAGTGCCGAAATCATACAGCTGGCCCGCCTCTTTTGGGTCTACAGAAAAGTATATCTCTTGTTCCTCACCTTTTTTCATTGTCAAATATGTACGGTCCACCTTGATTCCATTTGGCTCTGCATCTGTTTTGTTATCCTCTGATTCCGAGTCTTCGGATGACGAGCCGCCAGAGGACGAACCTGCGGATGATGAGCCGCCAGAGGACGAGTCCGCGGATGATGAACTTCCGAATGATGAGCCGCCAGATGCAGAGCTGCCGGATGCAGACGGGGCGCTTACTGTGATGTCACGGCTGCTGTTTTTTTCGATCGTAATATTTCCGGCTGATGTGTGAATCGTTATATTGATTTCTGTCCTGTTTTGTACGTTCAGGCTGACCGCGTCAGTATTGCCGGAAATTTTAATCGAGCTGCCTTCCGAGCCTTTTTCCAATACCAGGTTCAGACCTGCGCTGCTATCTAACGCCACATTTGCAGATGTGGTAATCGTCGCTGATGCAGATATCTTAAGCGGGATTGCCGTCTTTGTGGAGCCGGATAACGCGATATTCATCTCTTTGGAAACAGTGACGCTATTTACTTTTCCGTTCTCATCCACCGCCATTTTTACGTCCGCTTTCGGGGCATCCAAAGATACATTGCTGACTACCCCTCCGTCTGCAACCGCCATGTTCATATCGGACTGCGGCGCGGCAAGTTTTACATCTCCAACACTGCCGCTGACATCCATGTCAAGTTTCGTACGCTGCGCTGCTTCCTCAACCGATACATTTCCCAGGTAACCTCCCTGCGAAACAGATACCTTGGCATCGGTGTCCGGCGACCGGAACGAAACTTCGTTTACGGTTCCGTTCACTTCCAGCGCCACTTTTGCGCCCGTCTGCGCAAATGCAATACCGCTGACACCGGCGCCTTGCGATACAACAATGCGTGCGGTCTTTGCAAATATGTTCAGAAAATTGCCGGCTGCGTTTTCCAGCCATGTGCTGTCCTTGATTGCCTGCACGGAAATGGACTTAAAAGTTCCGTTATTTTCCATATCCGCATTCGGTGCGTCCACGATCAAATCAATCCCCGGATAGTCCGCTTTCGGAATTGTAAATGCACCCTCATCTTCCGTTTGGAAACGAAGCGTCTTTGTAGCCGGATTTTTCAGCGCCGCTTCAAGCTGCTGCTGTCCGGACACCGTCACATCCTCTTTCAGTGTCTGTTCCGTGTCTTTTGCTGCGGCCGCCTTCACGAGCACTCGGCATGACAGCTGTTTGCTTTTTGTTGTTTTCTTTCCATTATGGCTATTATTGTTTTTGGCTTCAATGGGCAAACTGGTATATGACAGGAAAAAATTGAAAAACCTGAAGCATTCAGGCGTTTGTATGGACTCCGAAAAGTGAAATGATGCTTGACAATTTTGTTCTACTGAGATAGAATATAATTATTCTATTGCAATAGAACGGAGGAGCTGTATGTCAGCAAAATTATTTGAGTCAGAATTAAAAGTGATGGATTTATTATGGAAAGAGGGTGATTTACCAGCAAAAGAAATTGCGCAGCGGCTGAAAGAGCAGATTAACTGGAGCAAAACAACTACCTATACGGTATTGAAAAAATGCGTAGAAAAAAAAGCAGTTCTGCGCACAGATCCGGGATTTCTCTGCAGCCCGCTGATTAGCAGAAAGGAAGTACAAAAAGCGGCGACGAAAGATTTTATTGATAAAATATATGGCGGCTCGAAGGATCTGCTGCTTGCGTCGCTGCTTGGACAGCAGGAACTGACACCGGAAGACATTGCACGGCTGAAAAAGCTGGCAGAAGAACTAAAGTGAGGTGGTTATGAATAACATAAGCATATTACAGATGGGGGTGAAGGGATCCTTTCTGATAGTGGTCATTATCTGCTTTAGACATTTTTTCTTTCATCAGATTCCAAAGCGTTTTTTTGTTTTTTTATGGATCTGTGCCATCGTGCGGCTGCTTTTTCCGTTTTCCATACCGGTCAGCGAATCAGCAGGGAGCTGGTTTCAAAAGACAGTCTCGCAGAACCTGCAGACGTCCGGTTTGAAAAGACAGCTTCAGGTAGGAATGCGGCCGGATGCGCGAATCAGCAGCCCTGAGTGGTCGGATGGCCTTTCCGGTACGGCAGTCCGTGAGCGTTCCGGTAAAAATTCTGCTGACTCAGACGCATTTTCTGTAAGTGCAGATTTTTGGAAAGCGGCGAAATGGGTACGGAATGCTGCAGCGAAGATTTATCTGAAAGAAGTATGTTGCGTGATATGGCTGTCAGTGGCGGGAATGCTTGCTGCGGGGATTTTAATAAAACATATCTGCACGTTAAGATTATACAAAACATCGCTGCCTTTTTATAACGAGACAGCTGAAAAGTGGCTGCAGCTGCATCGCGGCTTTCCGAAAGCAGCCCTTCGCAGATCGGAATTTGTAAAAAGTCCTCTGACATACGGCGTAATCCGCCCGGTGATCTTGTTTCCTTCTGAAATCAGCCTGAGTGAAGAGGAATTTTTCTGTATTATGGAACATGAATGGGTACACATCCGAAGAAAGGATGTTTTTGTGAAATATCTGCTATGCCTGACCATATGTGTTTACTGGTTTCATCCGCTGGTCTGGGTGATGGCAGTATTATTAAACAGAGATATTGAGTTTGCAAGTGATGAAGAAGTGAGCCGTACTTGTTCACAGTGCTGCAAAACAGCTTATGCACTTGCTTTAATCCGTCTGGCACAGGAATCCTGGCAGTCTGTATGGCCGCTCAATGCCTGTTTTGCCAGACACTCAGAAATAGAAGAAAGGATTCGGTTTATTATGAACACAAAAAGATATTCAAAGAAAGCGGCTGTTGTGGCAGCCGGAATTCTCTGCTGTATTTTGACTACTTTCACTGCATCCGCACAGGAAGCACAAGGCGAAAAAGCCAGTCAGGCTGAAAATTCAGGACAAGGCGGGGCAGAAATTTCCCCGAATGAGTCCGGAACAGCGGCAGCAGAAAAACAGAACATACAGGAGAATACAACAGAGACAGAAGCATCAGACAGCCTTGCAGGCATGGCAGATGTTGAGACATTATCAGGTAGTCAGGTACGGCAGACTACCGGGGAACAGATTGCGGAACTGGCAAAATTATATATTGGAAATCCTTATAAGGCAGGCGGAACAGACTTAGAGTATGGAACAGACAGTATCGGGTTTGTCAAAGCAATTTATGCACTGGCCGGAATAGAACTGCCGGCAGATATTCAGGCGCTGGCGTCTGTCGGAACAGAGGTATCTCCGGAGGACCTTTTGGCAGGAGATATCATTATTTACAGCTCGGCATACGGTGAAACTAAAGTTTTCCATGCAGCAGTCTATGACGGCAGTGGCAGGGTAATCCATGCTAGCAATATGAAGACGGGCATAAAACTTTCTCATTATGATTACAGAGAAATCAGCAAAGCCATACGCATTATCAATTAAAAAGCACTACATGAAACTATATTATTTGTTCAACTGCGAGGATGGAAACTGTGTCAGAAAGTGATATAGATATTGCGGTTATACTTAAACAGGATAAAAAAAGCGGATACCTTAAACAATGGGGTATCCGCCTTTTTTCGTGGATAGCGTATATAGTTTGGTTCCTGGAAAAGCCGCGAGATGATTGTATGTTATCTGAAAGCCGGTGGCTTCCGCCATGGCCACAAAGCTTGCCCATGAGATCGATCCGGAAATACATCTTAACTTATAAAAAAATAAATAAAAAATAAATAAATAATGAAGGAACATACTGCACTTTTTGGTATTTTGTGATATCATGTAGAGAAAACGGTCTGGCTGCTGAAAATACGGTGCTGCAGCATGAACTGAGAGAGTAATGAATGGGTAGTGGAAACAGTGCGTGAAAACCGTATCTGTTTCATTCTCTTAATACCGTAACCTGGAGACGAATAGCAGGTACGTAAAAAGATTCAAAAAACGTTGTAATTCTGGGAGTAAAGATCTCCACTTAGATACTTGGTTTTATCAGGCTTGCCACGATGTGGCAAGTCGTGGACGTGACATTAATTTGTCTGTGAAACGATAGCTGTTTATATGATATGGAAAATATGCAGTTTGTTTACAGTGAAATGGTGCGTATTATAAAAGAGAGGATTTTCAAATGAGGAAAAAAAGTATTTTAAAACAGCTGCTTATCCCAATGCTTACGATTGCAATAGCGCTTCCTGTCGTAGTGCTCGTTATATTTACGACTTCTTATGAACGGGAAATTTATTCGAAAAATAAGCAGCTTTCAGGGCTTATGGCAGATGAAATCGAAATCTTTATGGATCAGGCATACGCTGTAAACGGGGAGCTTGCGGACAATCCAAGCATTATGACGATGGATACGGATGTACAGACACCTATTTTAAAGCGGTGTGTAGAGAGAAACTCTTATTTGGATCAGATCTACATACAAGGTACGGACGGCATACAGACGGCGCGTTCGACAGGGGAACTGGCAGATCGTTCGGCGAGATGGTGGTTTATAAAAATGATGGAAGATCCGCAGGCTTTTATATCCAAGTCTTATTATTCTGTCGCGACCGGAATGCCTTGTGCATCCGTAACGGTAGCAGTCAAAGACGCTGCGGGAAATCCGGCTCTTGATAAAGAGGGAAATATCATAACAGAACAAAAACCGATTGAAATATCCAACGATATGAAGCAGGTGATTGCACAGGTAATGGCAGGAGACAGCGCCAGTGTTAAAATATCCTATGACGGGCAGACTTATTATGCCAGCTTTGCAGCGATTGAGCTTCAGGGAAAATCTGATTCCTGGTCATTAATTACATTACAAAAACAACGCACGGCTATGGAAGTTGCTGTGCGTATGCTTCTTGCCGCTGCCGCCGTTTCCATTGCGGCTGTTTTGGCTGTCGTACTGTTTGTGATGCATCTTGCCCATAAGCTGACAAATCCAGTAGTCTCAATTTCACAGCTTTTGAAAGACGCTGCTGAGGGGGATTTTTCCGGTTCTGCGGATGAGAGCAGCCGGACAGAGGTCGGTCAGCTTGCGAAAAGCTATAACGTTATGGCGGGCAGAATCTGCGGCGCACTGCGCCATATGACAGATTATACGAAAGATTTGCTGCAGTGTTCCGAGCGTCTGGAGGAAATGGAATCAGATATTGAAGTCATCAGCCAGGCCATGCAGGAAATTACGGAAGGCACGCAGGCACAGACATCCGAGGTCAGCCTGGAAACAGAACATATCATACAGATGGAGGAGCGGTTTGAACAGCTAAAGGAAAGAAGCGCAGACCTGCTGCGTGAGGCAGAGCATACGGTGGCTTCCGGAGAAGAAGGGATGCGCAGCATCAAAGAACTGGAAGTACAAAACTATAATGTGGAGTCAAACATGGTATGTTCCTATGAAAAAATCCGTCTGCTGGAAGCACACTCAGAAAAAATCGCAAACATCGTGCAGACGATCAGCGTCATTTCCTCAGAAACAGAATTGCTGGCCCTGAATGCAAGCATCGAAGCCGCAAGAGCAGGGGAACATGGCAGAGGCTTCGCTGTCGTCGCCGAGTCTGTCGGTAAGCTGGCATCAGATTCTTCCAAAGCATCGGCGGATATCGCAGCGATGATCGAAATGTTTTGTAGTGACATCAACGAGATTGTTGCACAGTTTGAACAGATGAAGACAGCTACGGCGGCTCAGATACAGGCAGTTCAAAAAACAGGCGATATTTTTGCGGACTTTAAAAAAGTGACCGAACAGACCGGAAGCTCTGCGAGCGATATGAACGGTTTTATTCAGGAGATGTATGAGATTGATCAGAAAATTGTGGCAGCTGCGCAGAGAATCCATGACATTTCGAAACAGGCGGAGGTTCTGTCCGGGGAAGCGGCTGTGTCAGTGGAGAAAGAGCTGATGGATATCCAAATCGGTGTGGAGAGCCTTACGATGGTGTCTGATTTGATGGAACAGGAGATGAGGAAGTTTCAACTGCGTGAGTGAAATGACTTGGCGGATGCCTGAGAAAAAAATTTTGAAAAGAATAAATCATGACATCACTTTACAACTTTATAAATGATACTCCTGTTTCTGAAAAGTTGTAAAGTGGTGTAAAGAAATTAAGTGATGCTTTATATCATCCAAAGAAAAACCCAATGATTTCAAGTTTGCGGACGATGTGACAGACTTTCTGAATTATTTCTGAAGATTTCAAAATCCTATTGAAATACCTGGACAATTTCGCTAAAATAATAACGACAGACAGCAGGCTGTTTTTTGTCCTGCTGTGACAGGTATTGAGGGAACTTCTTTTTTCTTTTCCATATCCAGGATAAAGGAAAAGGAGAATGCATATGAATAAATGGAAGAAAACAGCATCTATGTTTTTGATGTGGGCGGTTTTTTGCTGCGGTGGCTGTGCTGGAAAGGACAGTTCGCGGATGTATCTGCAGGCACAGGGACAGGATAGCGAGGTGTCGCAGGATGTGCAGGCGCAGGATAGCGAGGCGCTGCAGGATGGTGATCGTGGAGCGGAGCCGGACGCTGATGCGGCTTCTGGATCATCTGGCAAAGCGGCGGAGAAGGAACAGTGCTTTGTCTACGTCTGTGGCGCGGTAAAGCATCCGGGCGTGTTTGAACTGCCTGCAGGGAGCCGTGTGTATGAAGCGGTTGCGCTTGCCGGGGGCTTTTGCGCGAATGCGTATGAAAAGGGCATCAATCAGGCGAAGCTTGTGGAGGACGGTGAAATGATCGAGGTTCTGACGAAGAAAGAGCATCGGATGCAGGAGGATCAGTCGAACCGTGTGGATACACAAGGGCCGGGACAAAGCGCGCAGGAGGATCAGCTTGATCTTAATACGGCTACTGCGCAGCAGTTAATGGGCTTAAGCGGTATTGGAGAAGCAAAGGCCGCCAATATTATCGCTTACCGGGAAAGCAACGGCGGGTTCTCTTCGAAGGAAGAGCTGATGCAGGTGAGCGGCATCGGGGAAGGCGTGTATGCGCGGATCCAAGATAAAATAAAAGTGGTACGATAGGTAACGGGTCAGCCTGTCTGAGCGGTTGCCTTTACAGTGATAAATGATGCGGGAGCAATGGAGGTTAGCATGGCAAAGAAGGTTCTGGTTGTTGATGATGAAAAGCTGATAGTAAAAGGGATCCGGTTCAGTCTGGAGCAGGACGGTATGGAGGTGGATTGTGCCTATGACGGGGAAGAGGCTCTGTTTAAGGCAAATACAAGCGTATATGATATGATCTTGCTGGACCTGATGCTTCCAAAGATTGACGGTATGGAGGTCTGCCAGAGGGTACGGGAATTTTCTGATGTTCCGATTGTCATGCTGACTGCCAAGGGCGATGATATGGATAAAATACTGGGACTTGAGTACGGGGCAGATGATTATATTACGAAGCCGTTTAACATTCTGGAGGTTAAGGCAAGGATCAAGGCGATCATGCGCAGGACCGGAAGAAAGAAGGTTGTGGAGGAGCGCCTGCATATGATTGAGGACGGGGATCTTAGGCTGGATTGTGAAAGCCGCAGGCTGTTTATCCAGGACCGGGAGGTGAACCTGACCGGGAAGGAGTTTGAGCTGCTGGAGCTTTTGGTGCGTAACCCGAATAAGGTATATGGGCGCGAAAAGCTGCTCAATCTTGTCTGGGGCGCGGATTATCCGGGGGATGTCCGTACGGTGGATGTCCACGTCAGGAGGATGCGCGAAAAAATTGAGAAAAATCCAAGCGAGCCAAAGTATGTGCATACAAAATGGGGTGTCGGGTATTATTACCATGGTTGATCGGAGTCGTCATGAAAAGAAAATCCAAGATTTGCGACTATTTTAAAAGTCTGAAGTTCCGCCTGCTGCTTGTACTGCTGCTGTTTGGGCTGGCGCCTATGCTGGTGATGCAGTCTTTTGTCATACGCGGGTATGAAAAGCGGGCGATTGACGTACGTACGGTAGATATTTTGTCCCAGTCTAAGATCCTGGCGGATCAGATTGCGTCCTACGGTTATCTGGAGGATGCGGAAAACGAGATCATCAATAAGGAGTTTGAGCAGCTGACCAATATTTATGACGGCAGGATCCTGGTTATTGACCGTGCGTTCCGTATCCATAAGGACACCTTTGCGATTGACAGCGACAAGATCATTATTTCTGAGGCTGTGGTTAAATGCATTCAGGGAGAGGACGTGACGAAGCATGATGCGGTCAATGGTTTTATTGAGGTCGCGGTTCCGGTGCGTCAGCTCCTAATGGATGAAGTGATCGGCGTGCTGCTTGTCAGTGTGTCGACAGATGCGACGCAGACGCATATTGCGTATCTGACGCAGATTGGCGTGATCGTATGTCTGACGGCGGGTGTGATCTGCATTGTATTGGCGGTTCTGATCGCTTCTAAGCTGGCGCAGCCGTTTATCCGTCTTTCCAAGTCGATTGACGAGATCCAGGCGGGGTACGGCGGGGATGAGCTGATGATCCATTCCTATTCGGAGACGGAGCTTATTTGTGAGCGTACAAATGAGCTGCTGGAGCGCATGAAGGTGCTGGATGACTCCAGGCAGGAGTTTGTTTCCAACGTCTCCCATGAGCTGAAAACGCCGCTTACGTCGATGAAGGTGCTGGCGGATTCGCTGAACGGGCAGGAAAATGTCCCGGTAGAGCTGTATAAAGAATTTATGCAGGATATTACTAACGAGATAGACCGGGAGAATAAAATTATTACAGATCTTCTGTCGCTTGTAAAGATGGATAAGTCGGCGGACAGCCTGAATATTGCGGCGCTCAATATTAACGAGCTGCTGGAGCTGATCTTAAAGCGTCTGCGTCCGATCGCGCAGCAAAAGCACGTAGAGCTGGTACTGGAAAGCTTCCGCCCGGTTACGGCGGAGGTGGATGAGGTAAAGCTGACGCTTGCAATTTCTAATCTGGTGGAAAACGGGATCAAATATAACGCGGAAAACGGCTGGGTCCATGTGTCGCTCAATGCGGATCACCAGTTTTTTTATATCAAGGTGGAGGATAACGGAATGGGCATTCCGGAGGAATCGTTAGACCGTATTTTTGAACGGTTTTACCGGGTGGATAAGTCGCATTCGAAAGAGATTGGCGGGACCGGGCTTGGACTGGCGATCACCAGAAGCGTTGTGCTGATGCACAGAGGAGCGATTAAGGCGTTCAGTACGGAAGGAGAAGGTACGATCTTCAATGTGCGCATTCCGCTGAATTACATCGTCTAAGGCAGCTGCAGGGTATTTTATGAAAAATGGTAGATCTTGACAGGACGGGAAAGGAGATCATATGAAAAAGTCGGTTGGCAGGAAAAAGGCGCTGCCTGTCCTGCTTATGCTTGGCTTGGCGGCAGGTATGGCCGGATGCGGTTCGAAAAAGAAAGATTATTCTTATTATATCAGTTATGTGGACAGCGAGCAGACACAGACGGTTGCGGCTGGCTATGAGCCAAGGAATGTGTCAGTCGACGGCTTGATCCAAGAATTTTTAAACCTGCTTGGGACGGATACGGACACCGTAGACTATGTAAAGGCGATCCCGGAGGGGATCAGCATTGAATCGTGGGAGGTGGAGCAGGACTGCCTGCTGCTCGATTTTAACGCTGCGTATAGTAAGCTGGAGCCGGTTACAGAGATTTTGTGCCGTTTAGCCATTGTAAAAACGATGACACAGCTGGAAGGGATCGAAAGCGTTTGCTTTTTTGTAAAGGGCGAGCCGCTGGTGGACAGCAGGGGAGAGGCCGTAGGAGCGATGACGATCGATTCGTTTGTAGAAAATCCAGGCGAGCAGATCAATTCCTACCAGCACGCGGATATTGATCTATATTTTGCAAATGACACCGGAGACGGGCTGGTCCGGGAGACGCAGGAGGTCTATTACAACAGTAATATTTCCATGGAAAAGCTTGTGATAGAGCATCTGATTTCAGGCCCGAAAGGCGGAAAGGCGCAGGGAACGCTTCCAAAAGAGACAAAGCTGATCAATGTGGCGGTCGTAGACGGCTCGTGTTATGTGAACTTGGACGAGAATTTTAAAAACCAGAATTACGAGATCCAGGAGCCGGTTGTTATTTATTCGATCGTAAACTCTCTGGCGTCTCTTGGAAATATTGACCGTGTGCAGATATCGGTTAATGGCGATACCAGCGGAAAATACCGTGATGATTATGAATTGTCGCAGATGTACCGTCCGGATTACAGCTTTGTGGAAGTCGGCGAGAGCAGGTCTGTTGTTGTAGAGGACGTGAAGGATACGGAGAAAAAATAAGGAAGACAGGAAATTAGAGAATTAATAAAGAGTAAGATAAGAAAAGCAGAAGGAGGACTGACGGGTGGAAAAAAGGTATCCCTGTCAGGTTGTGATCTTGTTTATCCTAGGGATTTTAGTGGCGAAAGGAGTCTTGGCATCCGGCAGTACAGATGAATGCCGGGGACTGCTTTTGGCAGCGGCAGCAGCGGTGTCTGCGGGAAGCTGCATCTGGCTTTGGCTGCGGAAACAAGCTGTCTGGCGCAAACGGATGTGGCTGTTTTGTGTTCTGCTGCTTGCGTTTGGGCTTGGAGCAGCGCGGATGTACACGACGGCAGCGGAAATGGAGCGCCGTTTGTCAGGACTTTGGGATGGACAGGAAGTATCCGTACAGGGACGAATATCAAAAAAGCGGGCAAACGAAATACAGCCGCAAGAACCATCACAAATACAAGCTCATATCAAAAACGATTCAAAAAATTCATGGACTGTCTTTTTGACAGACAGTTATCTGAAAACCTCACAAGAAATCCGTTACTGTGGGGATATCATTGTTTCTGTATCAGGAAATCCGGTGATCGGAAATACCATACTTTTATCAGGAAAAATAAAATTGTTTCAGGAAGCCCGTAACGACGGGAATTTTGACGAACGCAGCTATTATCAGGATCAGGGATATGCATTGAAGGTTTCAGCAGGAAAAAATGCGTTTACGGTAGCAGACAGCCATACAGACCGCCTGCAGGAGAGGCTGTACAAGCTGCGTCAGAGCTTGGTGCAGGTGTACCAGTCTGCGCTGCCGCCGCAGGAGGCGGGCGTATTGTGCGCGATGCTTACAGGTGAAAGATCCCTGCTTTCTGATGAAGTAAAAACACAGTATCAAACGAGCGGGCTTGCGCATATTTTGGCTATTTCCGGATTGCATATTTCAATCCTGGGCATGGCGGTATTCAGGCTTTTGCGTAAAGGCGGCATTTCCTATAGGCTCTGCGCCGCTGCTTCGATGGGGCTGCTGCTGCTGTTTGGTACTATGGCTGGCATGGGGATCTCTACGGTGCGGGCGGTTGTGATGTTTGGCGTGTATCTGGGTGCCGCCTGCTGCGGCAGGGCTTATGACAGCATAAACGGGCTTGCGGCTGCGGCGGTATGGATGCTGCTCGGCAATCCTGGTTATCTGTTTCTTGCAGGCTTTCAGTTTTCTTTTGCGGCGGTGGCGGGCGTGCTGCTTGGAAAGGAGCTTTGCCGTATGTTCCGGCCGAAATACCGTCTGGCGGAAACGATGTGGATCAGCCTTGGTATTCAGGTGCTCACGCTGCCGCTTACGGCATGGTATTATTTTGAAGTACCGGTGTATGCCGCGCTGCTGAATCTTATTGTGCTGCCGTTTATGGGGACGGTGCTGCTGCTTGGACTTTGCGGTGGTATCGGAAGGCTTTGCGCAGACAGCTTGGGGCTTTGGCTTGGCGGCGATGGCTTGGCGCTTATCGGAAAGCTGCTGATGGAGCTGCTGCGCGGCTGCGGCTTTCTGCTGCGGTATTTTTCAAGTGCCGCGGGACTGTTTTCGAAGCTTCCGGGAGCGGTATGCGTAACTGGGCGTCCGGCGCTCTGGCAGATGGCAGGATATTATCTGACGCTGCTGGCGGGCATTTTATTTTTTGCGGGAGTGCGCAGAGCACGCGATGCCGTATCCGTTACGGCGTCTTTTGGTCAGGAGAAGCGTGCGGTGCATGAGAAAAGACGGGATAGTCTGACGGCAGGGGCCTATGGCTGTTTGATGCTTTGTCTGCTGCTTGTCCGTCTGCCAAGACAAGCGGAGGTTGTTTTTCTGGATGTCGGGCAAGGGGACGGGATCTATATCCGTACAGGCGATGGGGCGAATGTGATGATCGATGGGGGCAGTACCGATGTGAAGCAGGTCGGGACATACCGGATCCTTCCGTTTTTAAAGGCGCGGGGGATTACAAGGATAGACAGCTGGTTTTTCTCACATCTGGACATGGATCACAGCAGCGGCATACAGGAGCTTTTGGACCGCGGGTTTCTGGTGGGCGAGGTTGTTTTAGCAAGTGAAGTGGTAAAGGACGAGGCTTACGAAAAAATGCGCGAGCGGCTCTTGGCGCATCGGGTCAGCATCCGCTATTTAAAGCAGGGAGATACGCTGCGTGGTGATCAGGCGTGCTTCCAATGCCTAGCTCCGGCGAAGGGAACGCCTGACGACCGGAATGCGGGCAGTCTGGTGCTTCTATATGAGGATAGCGGGCTGCGGGCATTTTTTTCTGGAGATATTTCTGAGAGGGAGGAGCGGAGATTGCTGGCGGGCGGAAGTCTGGAGCCTGTGACGATCTATAAAGCCGCCCATCATGGATCGGATGCTTCGAATACGAAGGAGCTGCTGGAGCAGCTTCATCCCGTGGTTTCCGTGATTTCCTGCGCGAAAAAAAATAGCTATGGCCATCCCGGAAAAGCAGCTTCCAGACGGCTGCGCATTGGCAGCGGAAGTATTGCCTGTACGATGGATTCCGGGCAGATCCGTATCCGTATGCGAAAGGGGCGGATCAGCATCCAGGCATATGCTGACGGCCGTTAGACGATTACGATCTGCTGGCGCGTTTCATGCGGCATTTTTTGGCGTCCCTTTTCAAAAACTATCGCCCGATACAGCGTGTCGGCAAACGACTGTTTTTCATAAAAAAGGCGTTCTTCATCAGACAGAAGCTTTTTTACGTCGGCCGTGCGTGTCAGCAGCGGCAAGAACGAATGCTTCTTCAGATGGGCGAGCAGCCCGCGTGATTCCCTGCGAAATCCAAGGACTTTTGCGTACGGTACATACGAACGGCTGCGCCAAAGCTCATAATCGCTTTTTTGGATATCCAAAAGGATATGCGACAGCACACGGCTGATGCGGGTATAGGCGATATCTTTGGATTTTAGCTGTGTGCAAAAGCTGGAATATCCGTCAAACTGCTCTAAGCTGCCGCAGATTTTCCTGGAAAGCTGTAAGGAGCAGTCCGCATACATGGAAAATCCGTCTGCCGCGTTTTTCAGCAGAGCGTAATGCAGCATCTGGGAACAGTCATTTTCATATAGAAACGGATAACGGCTGTGATACTCTGTCATCAGCGCAAAAGCGGACGGCGGCATGGCTTGGCGCAGCGCTTTTGGGATTTTTTGAAAATTGCTATCCTCACATTGGCTTGCGATCAGGCTGCGGATGGCGGATGCTGATGCGAGCGGGCCGGACAGACGGGTACAATGGTATCCGGCGCCCAGACGCAGGATAGGGCGTACCTTGATGGGAGCCGCCTGCTTTGCGATCGCTTTTTGATATTCGAGCGCCAGGATATTGTTTGGATTTCTTAACACGGACCGGGCGGCGTCCTGCATTGTATCGGGCAGCAAGGATAAAAGCGCGTTTTCTCTGGCGGCGGCGTAGCTGAGGCCGCGTTTTTGCGCGCTGGCAAGCTGCTGCTGGTAAAGCGGCGGCTCTTGGCTGAGCAGATCGAGCATTACGTCAAATACTTCGGCGGAGGGAGTTTCGCAGCCGTAGCTTAGCGCGTTGACGCAGCCAAGCTGGCGCAGCAGGGCGATGCCTGCTCCAGCAAAATATTCCGCGCTGGCGCACGACCACAGGGGAGGCAGCTCTATAACTAAGTCCGCGCCTTCTAAAAGGGCCATTTTTGCACGTACAAATTTATCCAGCAGCGCAGGCGCACCGCGCTGTACAAAATTTCCGCTTAAAATAACGATCAGATAATCGGCGTGCGTTTCTTTTTTTGCCTGCGCCAGATGGTAAGCGTGTCCGTTGTGGAAGGGGTTGTATTCAGCGATAATTCCAGTGATATTCATGTCAGTCCCTTTCTGTGTGCTTATCAGGTCCCTGCGTGCGGCTGCCGCGCAAATATAAAACAGAAAGCAGGGTGCGATTTTCCATATGATCATATTTTAAAAGCCGGCTGCTGGCGCGTCAACTATTTTTTATTGTTGCGCGGATATTGGTATTGTTCTTTTTCGCACCTGTGATATAATATTAATATTTCTTTTTACAGGAGGCGTATATGTTCAAGCAGCAGATACAGTCCGCTCTGACGGCGCTTGTGCTGGTCTGCCTGGTGTTTGCGGCGAAAGCGGCAGACCGTCCTGGCAGCATACAGATACAGGAAGAAAGCCTGACGATTGCGGGCATTCAAAATAACTATGACTTTCTTTTGATCGCGGACACCCATATCAGCCTTTGCGACGAAAGGGATCCAGCGCTTTTGGAAAAGGCAAAGTCGCGCAGGGAGGCGTTTGAGAAGGAAAGCGGGAAAATAGCAGTCCGTACGTTTCACAGCCTGATCACGGACGCTGTGAAAAATGATACGGATCTGACGATATTTGCGGGAGACATTACAGATTCAGCGATGTATGCGTCTATTGAGTTTGTGCAGCAGGAGCTGGACAGGCTGGATGGGCCGTATTTATATGTGACTGGCAACCATGATTTTGAGTATGGTGAGGAATATTTTTCAAAGCGCGCGTACCGGGAATATTTTCCGCGATTAAAAAGCCTGACCCATACAAAAGAGCAGTTTGTGATATATGAATACGAGGATCTTATTATTGCAGGGATCAACGATAAAAACAATCAGTTTGAAAAAAACGCGGTAAACGCGCTGCTGCCTTATCTGAAAGGGAAAAAGCCTGTCATTTTGGTAATGCACGTACCGCTGCAGCCGCAGGAGGAGCATTCCGCTTTGGAGCAGCAGGCGGACGATATCTGGGGCCTGTCGAAAAACGGCAGATGCCGGGTGCTTATAGGAGAAACAGCCTGCAAGCCGAACCGGACGTCGCAAAAGCTGCTGGATGCCGTGTTTGCGAAGGACAGCCCGGTTGCCGCGGTATTTGCCGGACATATCCATTTTTATAACCGCAGTATGCTGAACGCTTCGTCGGAGCAGCTCGTAACAGGGGCAGGATATTATGGGGACGCTGTGCGCATCCGCGTTCGGGCAAAGGCGTAGCTTGCCGGCGGCGCGTTGGCGTCAGGACTGAAAAATAATTTTGTTAAAATTGCAAAGATTTGTTTACAAAAAAGGAATAATCATGTACAATGGTAACAAGTTGGAAGCAGAGGTATTTATTGTATGTTGAAAAATGTCGAAAGACAGCCTGCTTCTCAGACTGCAGAATTGGTACATCTGCCAGATGTGCCGGTGCCTGCGTAAGATTAATAGTGATAGAAAAGGAGATAAAAAATGGGTAAAGAAATGATTGCTATGCTTCTTGCCGGTGGACAGGGCTCCCGCCTTTATGCGTTGACCCAGAAGCTGGCAAAACCTGCAGTTCCGTTTGGCGGCAAATATCGTATTATCGATTTCCCGCTGTCAAACTGCGTTAACTCAGGAATTGATACAGTAGGTATTTTAACACAGTACCAGCCATTGGTATTGAATGAGTATATTGGAAACGGACAGCCGTGGGATCTTGACCGCTTATATGGAGGTGTTCATGTATTGCCGCCTTATCAGCAGGCTTCTGGATCAGACTGGTACAAGGGCACAGCAAACGCAATTTATCAGAATATTTCATTTATCGACCGTTATGATCCGAAATATGTCATTATTCTTTCGGGCGACCAGATCTGCAAACAGGATTACAGCGATTTTCTCCGTTTCCATAAGGAAAAGGGAGCGGAATTTAGCGTTGCGGTTATGGAAGTGCCTTGGGAAGAGGCTTCCCGCTTCGGCCTGATGGTTGCGGATGAAAATGACAAGATTACGGAATTTCAGGAAAAACCAAAGGAGCCGAAGTCTAATCTGGCATCTATGGGTATTTATATTTTCAACTGGGATATCCTTCGTAAATATCTGATTGAAGATGAAGAAGATCCTAATTCCGAAAATGACTTTGGAAATAATATTATTCCAAACCTGTTAAAGGATCAGAGGAATATGTACGCTTATCATTTTGATGGCTACTGGAAGGATGTTGGAACGATTTCTTCTCTTTGGGAAGCAAATATGGAAGTTCTGGATCCGGAGCACAGCGGCATCAATCTGTTTGATGAAAAGTGGAAAGTATACAGCCGCAACAGCGGTATGACAGGACATAAGATCAATCCGGGCGCTTCTGTGGAAAATTCCATGATCACTGACGGCTGCAACATATCTGGACACGTAAAACATTCTATTTTGTTTGCAGGCGTGAAGATCGAAGAAGGCGCAGAGGTTGAGGATGCAGTTGTTATGGGCGGCACGCTCATCAAGGCAGGTGCGAAGGTAAAGCACTGTATCGTAGCAGAAAACGTAGTGATCGGCAACAATGCTGTCGTGGGGCAGATGCCGGACGGCGACGAGTCAGGCGTAGCAACGGTTGGTTCCGGCGTTTATGTCGGCGACAATGCGGTGATTGGACCAAATGCTATGGTCAGTGATAATGTAAAGGATGGTGATAAACAATGATAAATACCAATACGAACGCACTGGGCATTATTTTCCCAAATGTATATGATGAGCTTGTAGCTGAGTTAACCAACGAACGGCTGATGGCTTCGATCCCGTTTGCAAGCCGTTACCGTATGATCGATTTTGTATTGTCCAGCATGGTAAATTGCGGGATTGACAATATTACTGTATTAGTGCGTGAAAATTATTTCTCACTTTTAGACCACTTAGGCTCTGGACGTGAATGGGACTTAAGCCGTAAAAATGGCGGTCTTAATATTTTCCCGCCGTTCGCACAGAAAAATACAGGCATTTACAGCGGAAAGGTCGGTATGATCGCGAGCGTATTAAGCTTTTTAAAATCCCAGAAGGAAAAATACGTGATCATGTCCGATGCGAATATCGCATTCAATTTTGATTTTAAAGCGCTGTTAAAAGCGCACATTGACAGCGGCGCTGACGTAACAGCCGTATACCGCAAGGAAGAGCTTCCGGCAAGCATCCGCAAGTCCGACGATCTGCGCAAGGCGATGTATTATACGCTGGATTTTGACGGCAACCGTGTCAATAAGATACATATTAATTCACAGGAGACAGGGGTACAAAACTACTCGATGAATATTTATGTATTTGACCGCGAGAAGCTGATCAAAATGGTAAACGAAGCGTTTATCGGCGGCGGTGTTTATTTAGAGCGCGACGTTCTTCTTCCAAGACTGAACGAGCTGAATATCCAGGGCTATGAATATCAGGAATACATTGCACGTATTACGGATCTAAAGAGCTACTTTGATGAAAATATGCGTCTTTTGGATAATGAAAATCTGTCCGCGTTATTTGAAAAGAACTCGATCTATACGAAGATCCGTGACGACAACCCGACGCGCTATGTCAACGGCGCTTCTGCTAAGAACGTAATGGTAGCAGACGGTTGCGTTGTGGAAGGTGATATTGAAAACTGTATTCTGTTCCGTGGCGTTAAAATCGGCAAGGGCGCAAAGGTCCGCAATGCGATCTTAATGCAGGATACGGTGATTGAACCAGGCGTAGATGCGGAATATATTATTACAGATAAGAAGGTTACTGTAACAGAGGGCAAGGAATTAAAAGGTACCGATACATTCCCTATTTTTGTGGCAAAAAGACAGGTTGTATAAAGTTGTCTAAAAATAAACGGCGGCATTGGCATTTTGCTGATGCCGCTGTTTGGTTACGGGATGAAAGGTTGCTTTTTGTCAAAAGGAGTGAACATATTGCGTATGGAGAAAAAATTGCCGATAGGAATGGAAAATTTTGAGGATATCCGTACCGAGGGCTTTTACTATGTGGATAAAACAGGGTTTATCAAGGAATTGCTGCAGAACTGGGGAAAAGTGAACCTGTTTACGCGTCCAAGAAGATTTGGAAAATCTCTGAATATGAATATGTTGAAATACTTTTTATCTTATGGCTGCAACAGCAGGCTGTTTGAAGGGCTGGAAATTGCAGGTGAGACAAAGCTGTGCAGAGAGTATATGGGGAAGTTTCCGGTTATTTTTATTAGTCTTAAGGACGTTGCGGGCAGGGATTATCGGTCAGCGCGGAATATGCTGAGCATGGTGATCGGACGCGAAGCGATGCGGTTTGCGTTTTTGCTGGAGAGCAGCCAGATTTCCGAGCGGGAAAAGAAGAGCTATGAAAGGCTTCTGCAGATAGAGGAGACAGGTGCGCAGGAATTTGGGATGTCAGACGAAGTGCTCGCAGCAAGCTTACAGCTGCTATGCAGCTTGCTGCACAAGCATTATGGAAAAAAAGCTGTTCTTTTAATGGATGAATATGATGTGCCGTTAGATAAAGCGCAGCAGGAAGGGTATTATGATGAAATGGTTGCCCTGCTTAGAAACCTGTTCAGTCAGTCGTTAAAAACAAACGATGGGCTGTATTTTGCGGTTCTGACGGGGTGTCTGCGGATTGCGAAGGTAAGCATTTTTACCGGATTGAATAACTTGAATGTTATGACCATCACAAACGTGAGATTTAGCCGCTGCTTCGGGTTTTTGGACGAAGAAGTAGAGGAAATGCTGGTGTATTATGGGCTTGAGGATAAATTTGATCTGGTGAGAGAATGGTATGACGGATACTGCTTTGGCAATTCGCGGATTTATTGTCCGTGGGATGTGATTAATTATATTTACTTGCTGCGTGCAGAGCCGTATGCGCTTCCAAAAGCTTTTTGGATCCATACAAGCGGAAATGATATGATACAGAAATTTTTAGAAAAGGCCGACCAGAGTACGAGATATGAGCTGGAACGGCTCGTGAACGGGGAAAACATCGCAAAAAGGCTTGATCAGGAGCTGACATACCAAGAGTTGTATCAGTCGATTGACAATTTGTGGAGTGTCCTTTTTACGACCGGGTATTTGACACAGCGCGGTACAGAAGATGGAGAAATCTATCAGCTGGCGATACCAAACCAGGAAATCCGCCAGATTTTTATCCGCTGTTTTTTTGATTGGTTTCGAAAAGAGACAAATAAGGATACTGTAAGTCTGGAGGCGTTTTGCGGGGCGTTTGTGAGAGCAGATGCGCAAACAATAGAAAAACAGCTGTGCTCGTATTTAAAAAAAACGATCAGCATTCGTGATACAGGTGCAAAAAAGGGCAGTAAGGAGAATTTTTATCATGGTATTTTGCTTGGATTGCTCGGTTATCGAGGCGACTGGCGTGTGATTTCCAATGCGGAAGCGGGCCTTGGCTATAGCGATATTTTGATCGAGATCGAAGAGGAACAGATTGGCATCATCATTGAGGTGAAATATCCAGCTGGAGGAAATCTGGAAGCAGGCTGCAAAAAGGCGCTGCAGCAGATAAAGGAAATGGATTATGAGGACAGATTGCGTCAGGATGGGATGGAGACGATTTTAAAATATGGGATTGCCTGTTTCAAAAAAAGCTGCAGGGTCATTTTGGAGCGTCAGTAATTTGTCAATTTTTTAACAGTTCTTGTATATTCGTAAAGCAAGGTTTATAATAAATATCATTATGTATCAAATATTATTTATAGAAGAAAAAGGAGAAAGAACATGATTGTATTAGTCATTAACTGCGGCAGCTCTTCTTTGAAATATCAGGTGATCGATTCTGATACGGAAGGCGTGCTTGCAAAGGGCTTATGTGAGCGGATCGGCATAGACGGAAGGCTGGTGTATCAGCCGGCCGGCGGCGAAAAAGAGATTACGGAGTCTGCAATGCCAACGCATAAGCAGGCGATCCAGATGGTGATTGACGCGCTTGTAAATGAAAAAACAGGCATTATGAAAAGCCTTGACGAGATTGGCGCAGTCGGACACCGGGTAGTACATGGAGGGGAAAAGTTTGCGGCCTCCGCGATCATTACCGATGAAATGCTTGCGGCTGTGGAAGAATGCTCAGACCTGGCTCCGCTGCATAATCCGGCTAATTTGATCGGTATACGGGCGTGTCAGGAATTAATGCCGAATACGCCGATGGTCGGTGTGTTCGATACGGCGTTCCACCAGACGATGCCAAAGGAAGCTTATTTGTACGGGGTGCCATATGAATATTATGAGAATTACGCGGTACGTAAATACGGCTTCCACGGCACGAGCCACAGCTATGTATCCAAGCGGGCGGCGGCTATTTTGGACAAGCCGTATGAATCGTTAAAGACGATCGTATGCCATCTTGGCAACGGCGCTTCGGTCTGCGCGGTGAAAAACGGGCATTCTGTAGATACATCGATGGGGCTTTCACCGCTGGAGGGGCTTGTAATGGGAACCCGTTCCGGTGATATCGATCCTTCTGCTTTGGAATATATTGCGAAAAAAGAACAGCTGGATCTGGCAGGCGTTTTGAATGTGTTAAATAAAAAATCCGGCGTTATGGGTTTGTCTGGCGTTTCTTCGGATTTCCGCGACCTGGAGGAGGCGGAGCAGGCTGGAAACGAGCGTGCGGCGATGGCGCAGCAGGTGTTTAATTACCGTGTTGTAAAATATATAGGCGCTTATGTGGCAGCTATGAACGGAGTGGACTGTATTTGCTTTACAGCAGGGCTTGGTGAAAATAATGCCGTGGTACGCAGGCAGATCTGCGAATATCTTGGGTATCTGGGCATCCAGATTGACGAGGAGGCAAACAAGAAACGGGGAGAAGAGGTCGTGATCTCTACACCGGACTCCAAGGTCAAAGTACTTGTTGTCCCGACAAATGAGGAGCTTGCGATCGCGCGCGAAACAGTAGCTTTGACAGAGTAGCGCGGATCAGAAAAATAAATGGATTTATATATTGACAAATAAATCACATTTCGTTATACTTTTTTCGTGTATGTTTGAGGGCCTGCCAAAATCAGGCATTCAGACCTGGCTCAGAATAGGAGGTTCCATGATTTTAGATTTATCAGCATTTTATACGAACTGGAATGCATCCGGGGAAAAAGAAATACATCTGGATATGGATGCGGTCGAATCTAAAATGGGTGTATTTCCTGTTTTAAAAAAAGAACCATTCAAACTGCATCTTACGAACGAGGAGAACAGGCGGCTGCATATCCGTGGTGAGTTGGATGTCACGTTATCCGTTCCATGTGACCGTTGTCTGACGGAGGTTGCGACTCCGCTGCATCTGGTGATCGATAAAACGCTACCGATCGAGGATGAACAAGAGGCGGTGTCTGCTGATCCGCAGGAGGATGAGGATCAGCTGGAACAGTTGGAATATATGAATGGCTGTCAGCTTGACGCAGACCGGCTGGTTTATGGGGAAATCCTGTTCGCATGGCCGGCGAAGGTGTTGTGCAGGGAGGACTGCAGAGGAATCTGCGCAAAATGCGGCGCAAATCTGAATGAAACAGACTGCGGCTGCGACCAGACCGTACCAGACCCGCGGATGGCGGCATTTCAAGATGTATTTAACAAGTTTAAGGAGGTGTAAACAGATGTCTATTTGTCCAAAAAATAAAACTTCAAAAAGCAGAAGAGATAAAAGAAGAGCAAACTGGAAAATGACGGCTCCTACATTAGTAAAATGCAGCAAGTGCGGCGAGCTTATGATACCGCACCGGGTATGCAAAAACTGTGGGACTTATAACAAAAAAGAAATTATTGCGGTTGATTAAAAAGGAAAAAGAAAGACTTTGTGCTGTGTACAGGAGGTCTTTCTTTTTTTTCAGAATAAGGAGGGCGGGAAATGCCGGCAAACGAAAAAGAATATAACGGAAATCTGTTTGACCAGCTGTCTATTTTAGAAGAGATCGAAGAGGTTGCGGCAAAAACGAATGATATAGAAGAGGTCCTGCGCACAGTGGAAAAGCTGAAAAAAAGGGTAAACCGTAAACTTTATCAGAAGCCGCCGCTGGTGGAGGAGTTTTAGGCCGCAGAAAAGACGGTTTATTATGCATGGCCTGGAGCGGCTCATTTTCTTTGATTTTTTTATTGATTTCTAATATTACATATAGTATATTGTAAATGATTTGTAATAGTTCAAAAATTTTGAATGCCTGCCAGTATATGGATGTGCAGGGCAGCAGGAGGATTTCATGAGTACAAATGTCAGAGTTGTCGTTGACGCGATGGGCGGGGACAATGCGCCCGGCGAGATCGTCAAGGGGGCGTTAATGGCGTTGGAAGCGCAGAAAAATCTGACGCTTATTTTTACCGGGCGTAAAAAACCTCTGGAAGCGGAGCTGAAAAAATATTCGTATGACGCAGACCGTGTAGAAACTGTCTTTGCGGAAGAGGTGATTGAAATGGCGGAACCTCCGGTTGCGGCAATCCGTAAGAAAAAGGACTCGTCGATCGTAGTCGGGCTGAATATGGTAAAACGCCAAGAAGCGGATGCTTTTGTTTCTGCAGGCAGTACCGGGGCTGTTTTGGCAGGCGGGCAGCTGATCGTCGGCAGGTTAAAGGGCGTGGAGCGTCCGCCGCTTGCACCACTGATCCCTACGGCCAATGGAGTGTCACTGCTGATCGACTGTGGGGCGAACGTAGACGCCAGAGCGTCCCAGCTTGTGCAGTTTGCGAAAATGGGTTCGATTTATATGGAGCGTGTCGTTGGTGTGAAGCGGCCGCGTGTGGCGATTGTCAATATCGGTGCGGAGGAGGAAAAGGGCAACGCGCTCGTAAAAGAAACGATGCCTCTGCTCAAGGAATGCAAGGAGATCCATTTTATCGGCAGCATTGAAGCGCGCGATATCCCGTATGGCGCTGCGGATGTCATTGTGTGCGAGGCATTTGTAGGCAATGTCATTTTAAAGCTGTATGAGGGGACAAGCTCGATGCTGCTACAGCAGGTGAAACGTACGCTGTTAAGCTCACTGCAGACGAAGTTGGGGGCACTGCTCATTAAGCCTGCCTTAAAGAAAACGCTCAAAGGCTTTGACGCTTCCCAGTATGGCGGCGCGCCGATGCTTGGGTTAAAGGGGCTGGTTGTAAAGACACACGGGAGCGCCAAGGCAGCAGAAGTCAGACAATCCGTGATACAGTGCGTGCATTTTTCCAAACAGAGGATCAATGAAAAGATCAGCAAGCAGCTTGCGGCTGATACAACGTCTGAATCGCGTGAAGCCTAATAGAGCAAAATGATAAAGGAGGAGAGAAGAGTCATGGAATTCGACAAGATCAAAAAAATCATTGCGGAAGTATTAAATGTGGATGAGGAAGAGATCACCATGGATACGACTTTTGTAGATGATCTTGGTGCCGATTCACTGGATGTGTTCCAGATCATTATGGGCATTGAGGAAGAATTTGATATCGAAATCGCTAATGAGGAATCCGAAAAGATCGCGACTGTTGGCGATGCCGTAGAGCAGATTAAAAATGCATTAAACTAATGGGAAAGGGTGTTTTGAGACGATGGCAGTTGTTTTAAAACACCCTTGCAATTTGAAGGTCAAAACGATGATAGCACAGAAAAAAGAAAGCAGGTAATTATGGATAAACAGTTAGAATTTCAACAGGTCATCGGCTATGAATTTCATGATGCGGGCCTTTTACGGCAGGCGCTTACACACAGCTCCTATGCCAATGAAAAACGGATGAGAAAGCATTCAGATAATGAGCGGCTGGAATTTTTGGGCGACGCGGTGTTGGAGATCATAACGAGCGAGTATTTGTATCATCATTATCCGGATCTGCCGGAAGGGGAACTTACAAAAATGCGCGCCAGCCTTGTATGTGAAACGGCGCTTGCCTATTGTACAAAGCAGCTGCAGCTAGGAGAATATCTGCTGCTTGGCCGGGGCGAGGACCAGACCGGGGGCAGAAAGCGCAGCTCGATCTTATCTGATGCGCTGGAAGCGGTCATCGGGGCAATTTATCTGGATGGTGGTTTTGCTAGTGCAAAAGAGTTTATCCTAAAATTTATCCTGACGGACATTGCGCATAAGCAGCTCTTTTACGATAGCAAGACTATCCTGCAGGAGACGGTGCAGGGGCGCGGATTGGGCGCGATCCGCTATCAGCTGTCCGGAGAAAGCGGGCCGGATCATGACAAGATTTTTGAAGTGGAGCTTTGGATCGGGGAGCGCCGTACAAGCAGCGGGGAAGGACATACAAAAAAAGCGGCGGAGCAGGATGCGGCGTACAAGGCGCTGCTTAAGCTAAAAGTCAGCCCGTAACAGAAAGGTAAGATCATGTATTTAAAAAGCATAGAGGTGCATGGCTTTAAGTCGTTTGCGAATAAGATTGTGTTTGATTTTCACAACGGGATCACGGGGATCGTAGGACCGAACGGGAGCGGGAAGAGCAACGTGGCGGACGCGGTCCGGTGGGTGCTTGGCGAGCAAAGCGCGAAGCAGCTGCGCGGGGCAAGTATGCAGGATGTTATTTTTGCCGGAACAGAGAACCGCAGGCCGGTCAGCTATGCGTATGTGGCGATCACGCTGGACAATACGGATCATGTGCTGCCTGTGGAATATGAGGAGGTTACCGTTGCGCGGCGCGTTTACCGTTCCGGAGAGAGCGAATACCTGTTAAACGGAAGCGCCTGCCGTCTAAAGGATGTATCAGAGCTTTTTTACGATACGGGTATCGGCAAGGAAGGATATTCGATCATCGGGCAGGGACAGATTGAGCGGATCTTAAGCGGTAAGCCGGAAGAGCGGCGGGAGCTGTTTGACGAGGCGGCTGGGATCGTAAAGTTCAAGCGCCGAAAGAGCGATACGCAGAAAAAGCTGGAGCATGAGCGGGAAAATATGGTGCGTATCCACGATATCCTGACCGAGCTGGAGCGTCAGGTCGTTCCGCTGGAAAAACAGTCGGAAAAGGCGAAGGTCTATATCAAAAAAAAGGACGAATTAAAAGTATTCGAGGTCAATCTGTTTCTGATGGAGCTGGAGCGCATCCAGCAGCAGGCAAAGGAAACGGAAGAAAAGTACCAGATTGCAGACGCGCAGCTAAAGGAAACAGAATCGCAGTTTGAGCAGGCGCGTACCGAGTATGAACGGCTTACAGACTCTCTGGAGCAGGCGGAGACGGAAATTACACAGGTACGGGACAAAATCAGCGGCTCGGCAGTCCAAAAAGGAAAGCTGGAAGGCGAGGTAAACGTCTTATTAGAACAGATCCATACCGCAAGGATGTCACAGGAGCACTATCAAAACCGCAAGGAAGCGATTGAAAAGGACAGCGCCGAGCGTCAAAAAAGCAGGCAGGAATATGAAAAGCAAAAATCCGCCTTAGATGAAGGGCTGGCGGCGATGGTCGCTAAGCGAGAGGAAGCGCAGCAGCGTTTGGAGCAGATACGCGGACGTATCGCTGCCTGCAACGAAACGATAGAGCGCGGGAAAAATGAGATCATCGAGCTGTTAAATCATAAAGGTTCGTTAAAAGGACAGCAGCAGAAGCTAGAACTTATGATGGAGCAGACAAATATCCGCAATGCTGAGCTAAATCAGCGCAAGCTGCGTGCAAAAAGCGAGGAAGCGGATTTGGAATCGGTCATCGTAAAGCACCGGGAAACGCTTCAAATGCTGGAAGAGCGCATTGCGCAGCTGCAAAAGGCGGAGCTTGAATATGCAGACAGACAGCAGGAGGTAAGCCGCAGCATAGAGGATACGCGCAGGGAACTGGACCAGACAGCCACGCAGTATCATCAGGCGCAGTCCCGCCTGGAAACGATGCGCAACATTGCCGAGCGATATGATGGCTATGGCAACAGCATCCGCCGCGTGATGGAGCAAAAAGCAGGCGAGCCGGGCATTCACGGCGTTGTAGCGGATCTGATCAAGGTAGAGAAAAAATATGAGACTGCGATCGAAACGGCGCTGGGCGGCAGTATCCAGAATATCGTAACCGCAGATGAGGAAACGGCGAAAAAGATGGTCCGGTATTTAAAGGAAAAAAAGTACGGCCGCGCGACATTTCTGCCGTTAACGAGTGTGAGCGGCAAACATACGAACCGTAATGAACGGGCGCTGGACGCGGATGGTGTGATCGGTATGGCGGATACGCTCGTTGCGGCAGATCCCGCCTATGAGGGAGTCATCTCTTATCTTCTGGGACGCATTTTTGTGGTTGACCATATTGACCATGCGGTACGGCTGGCCAGGGAGTTTCATTATTCGCTGAATATCGTGACGCTGGAGGGCGAACACCTAATGCCAGGCGGGTCGATCTCAGGCGGTGCGTTTAAAAACAGCAGCAACCTCCTAGGGCGCAAGCGGGAGCTGGAGGAGCTGCAGACTACGGTAAAGCAGCTGGATGCGCAGCGCAGCCGCCTGCAGGATAAAATGAAGGAGCTGACAAACAGGCAGGAGCTACTGCGTAAGGAGCAGGAGGAAAACAAATCGGTCGGCCAGCAGGCATATTTGGAACAGAATACGGCAAAAATAAATTTAGACCGTGTGATGGAACAGAAATACGAAAGCCAAAGGGCAGCGCAGTCTTTGGCGGCGCAGACAAAGGAACTGGAGCAGCAAAAGGAGCAGCTTCACGCAGAATGCGCCAAAGTTGCGGCACAGCTGGAGGAGGTAACCGCAAAGGAGCAGCAGATCAACGATGGATCGTCTGCTGCGCAAAAGGAGCTGGATACGCATCTGAACGCTGAGCAGGAGGCCGCAGAGGAATTGTCGCAAAGCCAGATGGAGGAAGCGAATGTTAGCCAGCAGGCCGGATTTATCGATGAGAATATAAAACGTCTGGATACGGAGCTGGACAAGCTGCGCGGAGAGCTGTTGCAGCTGGAGGGCGGCGCGCACAGCGCGGATCTGGATGTCCAGGAAAAGGAGCGCACGATCGAACGTCTAAAGCAGGAGATCGAAGAAGCGGCATCTGGCAATACGCAGTATGAAAAAGAGTTAGAGGAACGGCTAAAACAGAAGGAAACGATGAGCGCGCAGCAAAAGGGATTTTTTGAAAGGCGCGAGGAGCTTTCGGAACGAAAAAGCGTACTGGACAAGGAAATCTTCCGCTTGAACAGCCAGAAGGAAAAGCTGGAGGAAACGAAGGAATCACAGACAAACTATATGTGGAGCGAATATGAGCTGACGCCGCACCAGGCAGTCAAGCTGCGCGATAGGAACTACGATGACCCGATGAAAACAAAAAGCCTGATCAAGCAGACAAAGGAGGACATCCGAAAGCTCGGCGACGTAAATGTCAACGCGATCGAGGAATACCGGGAGGTATCCGAGCGTTACCAGTTTTTAAAGACGCAGCATGATGATCTGATCCAGGCGGAACAAACATTGCTTGGCATTATCGAGGAGCTGGATACGGGGATGCGGACACAGTTTGCGGAAAAATTCGCCGAGATCCAACGGGAATTTGACAAAGCGTTCAAGCAGCTGTTCGGCGGCGGCAAGGGTACGCTGGAGCTTTCTGAGGATGAGGAAATCCTAGAATGCGGTATTCGGATCATTGCGCATCCTCCAGGCAAAAAGCTGCAGAATATGATGCAGCTTTCCGGCGGTGAGAAGGCTTTGACTGCGATCGCGCTGCTGTTTGCCATTCAGAATCTCAAGCCGTCTCCGTTTTGCCTGCTGGACGAAATCGAAGCGGCGCTGGACGACAGCAACGTAACCCGCTTTGCAAAATATTTACATAAGCTGACCCAGAACACGCAGTTTATCGTGATCACGCACCGGCGCGGTACGATGACAGCAGCGGATCGTCTGTACGGAATTACGATGCAGGAGAAGGGCGTTTCTACGCTCGTATCGGTCAGCCTGATCGAAAATGATTTAAATTAAAGGAGTAATCAAAATGGGAGAAAAAAAAGGATTTTTCAAGCGTTTGGTAGAAGGGCTGACCAAAACAAGAGATAATATTGCGGCAGGTATCGACGCCGTATTCAGCGGCTTTTCCAAAATCGATGAGGAATTTTATGAAGAGATCGAAGAGATCTTAGTCATGGGCGACTTGGGCGTACGTGCGACGGAATCGATCATCGAAAATCTCAAGCAGAAGGTAAAGGAACAGCATATCAAGGATCCGGCTGCCTGCAAGGAGCTTTTGATCAGCAGCATCAAGGAACAGATGGAGGTCGGGGAAACGGCTTACCGCTTTGAGCAGGAGCAGGCGGTTGTTCTTGTGATCGGTGTCAATGGTGTTGGTAAGACGACGACGGTCGGAAAGCTGGCGGGCAAATTCAAGGCACAGGGCAAAAAGGTCGTGCTTGCCGCTGCGGATACGTTCCGCGCCGCGGCAGGCGGGCAGCTTGCAGAATGGGCAAATCGCGCGGGCGTGGAAATGATCGGCGGACAGGAGGGCGCAGACCCGGCTTCGGTCGTATTTGACGCAGTAGCATCGGCAAAGGCGCGCGGCGCAGATATTTTATTGTGTGATACGGCGGGCAGACTGCATAATAAAAAGAACCTTATGGAAGAACTGAAAAAGATCAACCGTATTCTGGAACGCGAATATGCCGAGGCGTACCGGGAAACACTTGTTGTCTTAGACGCGACGACGGGGCAGAATGCGTTAAATCAGGCGAAACAGTTTTCGGAGGTAGCGGATATTACGGGGATCGTGCTGACGAAAATGGACGGTACGGCAAAGGGCGGGATTGCGGTTGCGATCCAGTCGGAGCTTGGGATCCCGGTGAAGTATATTGGGGTTGGGGAGACGATCGATGATCTGCAGAAGTTTGATTCGGATGAGTTTGTGAATGCGTTGTTTCATACGGATACGCAATCATTGATTGTATGAATGTTGGAATAAGCTATGCCAATCATACTTTTAATAGAGGATGATACTGCGCTGCGTAATGGTCTTGCGTTTGACCTGTCTGCGGAGGGTTATCATGTCCTTTCAGCCGAAAATGGAAAAACTGCCATTACTTTGTTGGAACAGCCCATCGACCTTGTTTTGCTTGACATTAATCTTCCCGATACAGACGGTTTTCAGCTTTGCTGTGAAATTAAAAAGCAAACAAATATCGCTGTAGTGTTTCTTACCTGCCGTGATCTTGAATCAGATGAACTTTGCGGCTTTGACTGCGGTGCAGATGATTATGTGACAAAACCCTTTTCCATGCCGCTTTTAAGGAAAAGGATCGCTGCTGTCCTTAAGCGAAATGGAAACAAGAATGTCTATTCGGACGGATTTTTAAAAATTGATTTTGCGAAACATACGGCTTATGCAGGAGAAAAAGGTATTTCATTTACGCCTACGGAATATAAGCTGCTGCAAATTTTTATATCAAATAGCGGCAGTGTGCTCACAAGGCGTATTCTGCTTGAAAAACTGTGGGACAATGAAAATAACTTTGTAGATGAACATACCTTGACGGTAAATATCAACCGTATCAGGAGCAAAATTGAACAGGACAACCGCAAATATATCAAGACAGTTTATGGAATCGGCTATATTTGGAACGGTGAAAAACAATGACAATCGGTATCCTTTTTTTAGCGGCAGTCATAAGTTTGCTTATGATACTGATTGGTATCATTGTAAAGTATAAGCGGGACATATCGTTGTTTCCTACAATGAAAACGCTTGGCGGAAAAGACCAGTAAAATCAAGGGTTTGCGGACTTAA
>CAJUIL010000012.1 GCA_910586225.1 uncultured Eubacterium sp.
AAGAATACAGTGGCGGTCTTGTAAATCTTTTGCAGGACAGCATGAGTTTTGTTTCTAGAAATACGAAGAAAGCTTGGAAAAAAACAGGAAACGGAAGAATTGAGATGCCGGATTATCCGGATACGGCTGTGCTTGAAGGAATCGTAAACGCGCTGATTCATAGGGACTATCTAGAATTGGGGAGTGAAGTTCATATAGATATGTTTGATGACAGAATGGAGATTTACTCTCCGGGAGGTATGTTGGATGGGCGCAAGGTGCAGGACTTAGATTTGAGGAATGTATCGTCTAGGAGACGGAATCCAATCATTGCCGATATATTTAACCGTTTGAAATATATGGATCGACGAGGCAGCGGTTTTAAGAAAATCTTGGATTCCTATGAATTTCAGGAACATTATACGGAAGAAATGAAACCGGAGTTTAGGTCGAGTAATAGTGAATTTTGGCTGATACTAAGAAATTTAAATTATAATCTTAATACTATCGGCAATGATTTATCGGCACAAATTGCCGACAATAAAATGCCGATAAAAAATGCCGATAAAAAAGTGCCGATAAAGACGGGACTGCAGTTAGAGAAGATACTTCAATACCTATCGGAACAAGAGGAATGTTCTTGTAGAGATATTTGTGCTCTTTTAGATGTAAAAGAACGTAGAGCAAGGCAATTGCTTCAAATATTGCAGGAGCAAGGCAAAATAGAGATTATTGGTGCAAATAGGACAAGAAGATATAGGGTGATAAAAGGATAGGAATAAAAATCCCAAACAGTGTTTCGGAAATTCAAAAAGTGAATCAGCGTTTAGCTTTTGATGAGGGGATAGCTAATATGTTTACTGGATATTTAATGCTTCCGTGATAACACCATGATAACAAAAATACCAAAAACCTCAGATACACGGTGCATACCAAAGAAAAAACCGCCGAAAAAGCTCTATAAATCACACAAAATCACCCTGATTCCCACCACAGAAATCCGTGAGGGTGGTAGAACTGTTGGTTCTGGCCGTGTGGCTACTATCATCGAGTAATCTTTATATTAGAGCCAAATAATAAAAATAAGAACCGCAATCCTTTGAGAAATCAAGGGGTTGCGGTTTTTTTAATACCTAAAAATAATAGCGAACAAAAAAAGCCACTTACTAAAATTTCATTGAAAATGGCTATATCAACAGCTTTCATCTCATCAGCAGAAAGATCGGTAATATAATTGCTAAGTCTTGCCTTGCTTACACAGGTAATATTTCCGAGAACGAATAATATTCAGGCAAGAGCAGAGGAGATCGTGAGAGAAGAAATAATATTTTGTCTATAATTATGAAAAATAGCATGGAGGTGGGCATTCTCTTTTGGGTGCAAAAATTATTCATTGAGAGTTTGTAGATAAATAAATACAAAGCTTGGGGAAATTTATTCATCGTATTCAAATAAATGTAATTAAATTATAGATATGTATAATTAAATTATTGAAGATGCTGCGTATCTGTGATATAATTTTCAATGTATTATTGTGCTGCTTGGGCTGTGTTTGCAATATACTTGTAATATTAGTCTGTGTAGTTTGAACCCAAAGAGCAAGTGAGGAATTGCATGATGAAGGTGAGTTATAATAAATTATGGAAATTGCTAATTGATAGGGATATGAAGAAGATGGAGTTGCTGGAGGCAGTCGAGATGAGTCCGAATACGCTGGCAAAGTTGGGAAGAAATGAAGATGTTTCTATGGATGTTCTTAGACGCATCTGCGAACATTTTCAGTGTGATATTGGTGATATTATGGAAATGATTCCAGAGAAAGAAGAGGAATAATTGTTTGAAAAGAAATAAATATAGTGCGGGAGCTGTAAAGTTTGCTTTGTGGTTTACGGAATTTCGCAAGGCGGTGTGGCTTTTGGAACAGGGAAAATCATTTGCAGAAATAAAGGAACTTAGCGCTGCGGATAATATATTTGGGGCATCAACACCGGCTAGGGCGGCGATGATTCAATCCACTGTAACTGCGAGAATAAGGGGGCTTGGACCGAGTTTTTATCCACTTTTTCAGGAAAGTGATGTAGCGACACAGAAATTATATGCGTTAACAGGAAGTTTTGCTCATGATACCTTATTTTTTGATTTTATGTATGAAGTTGTTAGGGAAAAAATGATTATTGGAACGAGCATGCTTGCAGATGCAGATATCCGTATTTTTTTTAAGAATAAGCAAGCGCAGGATAATGTGGTAGCAAAGTGGACAGATCAGACGCTGCAGAGATTAGGAAGAAGTTATAAGACACAACTTTATGAGGCAGGTATTTTGGATGAAAGGGCAAAGGCGGCAGAACGTAAAATATTGAAGCCGATTCTTGATCCGGTATTTAAACATTGGTTAGAAGATTATGGATATGAGCAAGTGGCAAAAGCATTGGAGGGAGTCAGATAATGGCTGATTTAAATGAATGTCTGGACAAAATGGAGGAAGCAATCCATAAGCCTTCGTTTAGGCAAAGTAGTGGTCGGGCAAATGAAGTGAATTATTGGATATTTGATTATCCGCCAGATAAAGAACTGGAAGTTCGTGAACGAATCAAGAATATGCAGAATAAGAATGCCAAAGGTGGAGACGAATTTGACTTAATGGTGTTTGACTTGTATGATATAGTCATCAATTTTCTTGAAAAAAATAATTTTTTGGAGGATTGCTATAAGTTTGAAAAGAAAAGAGGCTTAGAGCGTATTTGCAAAGCGGTCAGCAATGCGATAAAGATAAATGATGATGATAGTTACATCGTGCAGTATATCAAGGATCATACACCAGAAAATGCGATTGTTTTCTTGACAGGAGTTGGAAAATGCTTTCCTATTTTACGATCCCATAAGGTACTGAATAATTTGCATCAGGCATTTGTAAGAGTTCCGGTGGTGATGTTTTTTCCAGGAATATATAATGAACAGGAATTGATTTTATTTGGTGAGATAAAAGACGATAATTATTACAGAGCGTTTAAGCTGGTTAAGTAGTGAGGATACAGGAGGGTTTTATCATGCAGATTAAGGAAATGTTTGCGAAACCGATAGACCGGGAAATTCAAGGAGTCATTATCGTTGGTCAGGGTGAGGAAACGAATGTTTCGCAGGAGCTTGAAGAGTATGTGGTTACCAGAGAACTGCAGAAGCATTTTGCGGATTTTTTTGAAGCATATAAGAAGGGCATTTTAGGGAATACAAATGAAATTGGTGTATGGATATCAGGATTTTTTGGCAGTGGTAAATCTCATTTTTTGAAGATTTTGTCCTATATTCTTGATAATAGGGAAATTGATGGAAGGAAGGCAATAGATTTTTTTGAAAAAGATCATAAAATTTCCGATGCAATGGTTTTAGCAGATATGAGGCTGGCAGAGGAAACGCCAACGGATGTGGTGCTTTTTAACATTGATTCTAAAAGTGATAGCAACAGTAAGCAGAATAAGGATGCGATTGTTAATGTTTTCTTAAAAGTATTTAACGAGATGAGGGGATTATGTGGAAGTTTACCTCATCTCGCGGATTTGGAAAATCAGCTTATGGAGGTAGATAAGTACGAAGCATTTAGGGAAGCGTTTGCAGATCAATATGGTTTCCAGTGGGAAGAGTCACGCCACAAGTTTGATTTTATTCAGGATGATGTAGTTGAAGCGCTTGTAAAGATTGATTTTATGAGCGAAGCAGCTGCAAGAAATTGGTGCGAGAAGGCAACAGAAACATATCGGATCAGTATTGAGGATTTTGCAAAACGTGTAAAAGCGTACATAAATAAAAAAGGCAACAATCATCATGTTGTATTCATGGTGGATGAGGTGGGGCAATATATTGGAGATGACTCTAACCTGATGTTAAATCTGCAGACGGTAAGGGAGGAACTTTCCAAGGAGTGTAAGGGGAAAGCGTGGGTTATCGTTACAAGCCAGCAGGATGTTGATTCTATTATGAAAGTAAAGGGGAATGACTTCTCTAAGATTCAGGGGCGGTTTGCAACGAGGCTTGCGCTTTCTTCTGCAAATGTGGATGAGGTTATCAAAAAAAGGATATTAGAAAAGAATGATACCGGCGCACAAACGCTTAGGCTTCTTTATGGGCAGAAAGCAACAGTTATCAAGAATCTTATTGTATTTAATGATGGAGCAGAAAAGAAACTCTATGCGGATGAGAACGATTTCTCGTTGTGCTATCCATTTGTACCATATCAGTTTAATCTTCTTGCGAGTGTATTGACTTCAATTCGTACACATGGAGCATCTGGCAAGCATTTATCTGAGGGAGAACGTTCTATGCTTGCGTTGTTTAAGGAGTCGGCTGTTAAAATAATGGATGGCTCGGAGGGAGTAATTGTACCTTTTCATCGGTTTTATGATGCATTAGAGAATTTTCTTGACCATAGTCATAGAGGTGTTATTATTCGTGCTTATGATAATAGCAAGATTAATCCGGAGAAAAGAACTTCGGATGTATTTGCAATTAATGTATTGAAAACGCTTTTTATGGTTAAGTACATCCTTGAGATTGAGGCAAATGTAGACAATATTACAAGCCTTATGATTAGTCATATTGACGATGACCGCATTGTATTAAAAGATGAAGTCGAGACAGCATTAAAAACGCTTCAACAGCAGATGCTTGTACAAAAGAATGGCAGCATTTATGTGTTTCTGACGGACGAAGAACAGGAAATCAACCGTGAGATTGACAGTCAGAATGTGGAAATGGCGGAGGTTATTAATAAAGTATCGGAGATGATTTTTGAGTATATTTTTGTCGATAAGAGATATCGTTATTCTGCGCCAGTGAGTAATGCAGCATTTAATGGGCGCTATACTTTTCCGTTCAATCAAATAGTAGATGACAGACCATATAAATCAAATCAGAATTATGATGTGGGACTGCGTATATTGACGCCGTGGTATGAGGGTGGCAGTGATGATGCAACTCTTCGTATGATGTCAGGAACAGGAAGAGAGGTACTTGTGCTTTTGCCAAATGATTCTGCGTTTCTTGATGAGTTAATGACTTATCTGAAGATTGAGAAGTTTCTGCGGCTTAATACATCATCACAGTTGACGAAGTATGAGACAATTAAAGAAGCAAAGCGTGTGGAGATGCGGGAACGCAATGCGAATGCAAAGCTTTATCTGACAGAGGGATTGAAGGAGGCAGCCATTTATGTAAACGGTGATGTGGCTCATTTGTCTGCGAAGGAAGTGACAGGGCGTATTAATGAAGCGATTGGACGGCTTGTACAGACGGTTTATCATAAGCTGTCATATATTGAAGTCGCGATGGATGAAATGGCTGTCCGTAAGATGTTTAAGACGAGCAATCAGATAAGTTTAAATCTTGACAAAGGGACAGAACCTAATGCTTATGCACTTGACGAAGTGTTAAATTATATCAAGGGCAATACAGATATTCATATTAAGACTTCCATGAAAACGATAAAAGACCGTTTTATGAGTGCGCCATATGGCTTTGTTGAAGATGATATCTATTGGCTTATAGCGAGATTGTTTAGGCGTGGTGACCTGACCTTCACTGTAAATGGGACAATCGTGACATTGATGAATAAATCAGGAGATGAGATTGTAAATTTTATTATTAAGAAACAGTATGCAGATAAGCTTTTGATGGAAGTAAGGACCCGTGTAGCCGAAAAGGATAAAAAGGCAGTACAGAAGGTCATGAAAGAATTGTTTAGAACTTCTTTGGTATCGGAAGATGAAGATACTGGTATGCAAAATTTTCAGAACTATTCACAGAAACGCATAAATGAAATGGAAAGTTTGCAAATCAATTATCAGCATTATGCGTATCCGGGAAAGAAAGTGATAGATGAAGGAAAGAAATTATTGCTTTCCGTGGTACAGCTTTCTGAATCAAAGGAGTTTTATGAGTATGTTTCAAAGCGTCAAGATGATTTTATGGACTATGCGGAGGACTATGAACCTGTTAAAATGTTCTTTGACGGTGAACAGCAGCAGATTTTTATGAGAGCATTGGATATGCTTGAAATATATGATGACAGTAAGACTTATATTGTAGATGAAGAACTTGAAAATATTGTCGCTCGAATGAGGGCCATTGTGAAAATGGATCAGCCGTATAGGGATATTCCGCAGCTCCCCGAATTGCGCAGGAAATTTATGGATGCCTATTCAAAGGTTTTGGAAGCCGCTTCTGCTCCGGTTATGCAGTCGATTGAGGAGGCAAAGGGCCGAGTAGTGGAAGTTGTTGATACCAAGGAATATGCATCAGAAAAGAAGCAGAAATATATTGAACTTTTTATTGAAATCATAGGCGGCGCCGAAAGGTGTAATAATGTTTCTGTTCTCAGAAGCTATGCGGATAAAGCAGAAGCATTAAAAATCCGTCTATTGAATGAAATGGATGCGATAGATGCGGATATTGCAAGGAAAAAGGCAGAGGAGGAAGAAAAAAAGCAGAATCCAGATGGGGGGTCTGCTGATATTATCGTAAAAGTGCCGGTTAAAAAAACCAGGAATGTTACCATTAAGAATGTTACCCATACTTCGTCGTGGCGCATAGAGAGTGTGGAGGATGTAGAGAAGTGTGTAAATCAGCTTCGAAAATCACTGATGGATGAACTGAACGGAAACGATGTGGTAAATGTTGAATTTTAGGATTGGAGTGTCATATGAACAAAAGTGTTATCAAAAACTTCGCAATCTGGGCGAGAAATAAGTTGATTGCAGATATACAGTACAGAGCAGGGCTTATAGGTGTAACAGCTGATGGGATACATTCTGCATTACCACAGTCTACGAAAGAAACGGAGTTCTATGATATTGGAACTGCGGAACCATACGCTATTTCGGGAGAGGCCATCAAGCAGCGCAGGAGTCTTATTGATGTTATCAATCAAAAAACAAGTGAGACAAACTATCAGACGGCATATAAGTATATTATGGAAGGTGTGGCATACACTTGGTTTAACCGCCTGATTGCGATTCGCTTTATGGAGATTAACGACTATCTTCCGTCCCATATTCGCGTATTGTCCTCTGACGGCGGTAAGATGGAGCCGGATCTTGTGACGACTCCTTTCGATGCCGATTTGACATTTACGGATAAAGAAAAACAGGATATTGTACGGTTAAAGAACGAGAATCATCTGGATGAATGTTTCCGGCTGCTATTCATTAAACAATGTAATGCACTGGGTGAGATACTTCCGGCGCTTTTTGATAAGACAGCGGATTATAGCGAGCTTTTATTAAATATCTCGGTGATTGATAAGGAGGGTGTTGTTTATCATCTGGTAAATGATATATCAGAAGATGATTTTAATATTGAAAAAGGCGGACAGGTTGAAATTATCGGATGGCTGTACCAGTATTACAATACGGAACCTAAGAATGAAGCTTTTGCAAAGAGCGGGAAGATTACAAAAGAAGAGATTCCTGCGGTAACACAGCTCTTTACGCCGGACTGGATTGTGCGCTATATGGTGGAGAATAGTCTTGGCCGTTTGTGGGTGGAAGGGCATCCTAATGATCTGTTGAAATCCAAGTGGAAATACTATCTGGAGGAGGCAGATCAAGAACCAGAAGTGCAGAAGAAGCTTGATGAGATTCATAAAGAGTATGAGAAGCTGAATCCGGAGGATATACATTTTATTGATCCATGTATGGGAAGCGGACATATTCTTGTCTATGCTTTTGATGTGTTGATGCAGATATATGAGTCTGCTGGATATTCTCAGAGGGATGCTGCGAAGAGTATTTTGGAAAACAATTTATATGGTTTGGACATTGACGATAGAGCTTATCAGATGGCGTATTTTGCGGTGATGATGAAGGCAAGACAGTATCATCGCCGGATTCTTTCGGCAGAGACAGTTTGTTGTGTGTATTCTATACAGGAGAGCAATCATATCAATAGAAATCAGCTCACATATTTTGGTGCAGGCTTAAATGATGTGGAGAGAAATGATGCGTTGGAGCAGATTAGAGGTTTGCTTGATATATTTAAGGATGCGAAAGAGTATGGTTCTATTTTGCATATTGCGGATTATGATTGGGAGTTATTGAGAAGATTTATAGAGAATGCTGATGTTGATGGGCAGATGACATTCGGTATGGTTGGATTGGAGCAGACTAGGGAAAAATTACGGACGCTGATAAATATCGGTGAAGTGATGGCAAGGAAATATGAGGTTGTTGTAACGAATCCGCCGTATATGGGAATTTCAAATGGAAATGCAAAGTTAAATGTATTCGTAAAAAAGAATTATCCAGACAGCAAAAGCGATTTGTTTGCGATATTTATTGAGCGATGTGGGGAGATGGTTAAGAGAAATGGACATCAGGCAATGATTACTCAGCATTCGTGGATGTTTTTGTCCAGTTATGAAAAGTTGCGCACAAAGTTACAAATGGTAGATATTATAAATATGGCGCATTTGGGGGCGAGAGCGTTTGAAGAAATTGGTGGGGAAGTAGTTCAAACAACAGCTTTTGTATTATGCAAGAGCTCTATAAAGAATTTTACTGGAACATATTGTAGACTTGTAAATAGGCTATCACAAAAAGAAAAAGAAGCAGATTTTTTAAAAAAAGAAGAAATGTTTTATATCAACAAAGAGAAATTTAAACAAATTCCTGGAAAGCCGATTGCTTACTGGGTTTCCAGCCATTTTGTGAAGATGTTTGAACATTCGTTGTTTTATGATTTTTCAATATCTGATGGGCAGAATAAAACGGGAAATAATGCTAAGTATGTTCGGGAGTTTTGGGAGGTTATTAACCATAGGATAGGTATTGGAAAAAAGTGGCTTTTTTATGCTAAGGGTGGTGGATATAGAAAATGGTATGGGAATTTGACGGAGATTGTAGATTGGTCAGAGGATACAAGGTCATTTTACCGCAGGGATAAGATATGTAGAATTATCCCAGAGTATTTATGGTATAAAGTGGGCATTACTTGGAGCAAGATATCAAATAATCCGAGCTTTAGAATATTACCAGAAGATGCTACATTTGATGTTGGGGGATCTTCCATATTTTTGAAAGAAGATAATGACATAACTTTTTATTTAGGGTTACTTAACAGTAAGGTGTTTGAGCAAGTACAAAAAGTTATGAATCCAACTATAAATATTCAGGTAAAAGATATTCGAGTAGTACCAGTTATTTTTGGAAGGAAAGAAAAGATAAAAGAACTTGTAAATAATACTCTTTTGATATGCAAGGCAGACTGGGATTCTTTTGAAATTTCTTGGGATTTTACACAACATCCGCTCATTTGCTGCTCATCATTTTCCATGCAGAAAATGAGAGAAGATGAGAAAAAGCAGTTCAAAGAAATAAATTATATTGAAGATGCTTTTGTAAATTGGAAAAATGAGTGTTTTCTTCGATTTAATCAATTAAAGTCAAACGAGGAAGAACTGAATCGCATCTTTATTGACATATATGGTTTACAGGATGAATTAACACCAGAAGTCGAGGATAAAGATGTAACAGTTCGCAAGGCAGATTTACAGAGGGATATTAAGAGTTTAATTTCCTATGCTGTCGGCTGTATGTTTGGTCGTTATTCCCTTGATGTCAAGGGAATTGCTTATGCTGGTGGTGAATGGGATGACAACAAATATAGTACATTTATTCCAGACAAGAACAATATCATTCCTATTACTGACGAGGAATACTTTGAAGATGATATCCTTGGACTGTTTTGCGGTTGGTTGAAAAAAGTATATGGAAAAGATACTTTAGAAGAGAACTTGGATTTTATTGCGTCAGCACTTGGAAATAAGGGCAATACATCCAGAGATATCATTCGAAATTATTTTGTAAATGATTTTTTTAAGGATCATTGCGCTGCATATTCTGTGACAGGTTCCGGAAAACGCCCGATTTACTGGCTCTTTGACAGTGGTAAACAGAATGGATTTAAGGCACTGATTTATTTACATAGGTACAATGCGGATACCATAGGAAATCTGCGGGTTGATTATCTGCATCGGATGCAAAGGATTTATGAATCAGAAATAGAACGTATGCAGGATATGATAGAGCATAGCACCAACACTCGCGAGGGAGGAACAGCGGCAAAACGCAAAGAAAAACTGCAGAAGCAGATAAAAGAGTGTCGTGATTATGATGAGAAGATTGGACATTTAGCATTGTCACGGATAGAACTCGATTTGGATGATGGAGTTAAGATAAACTATGGAAAAGTGCAGACTGCGAAAGATGGACAGAAATATCAGGTGTTGGCAAAGATATAATGGAAAAATATCACTCTATCTTAGCTTATTATTCGGCAGATAGGGTATTTCGGACAGAACAGCCCAAGCATATCGAGGAGGTATAGTTACAGGATTATTATGGACTTACAGAATTTCCACGCAATGAATTTGTAAAATATTTGCTGGATTTAAAAATGGCAGAAGCACGGGCAAGAAACAATAACAAGGCAGAGAAAGCAGATGAAATCCATGCATGGTTTGTTCAATTAGAGCGTCAGCGAAATATTTAGGAAGGGGCGGAGTTATAACATGACGGAGCTAAATCTAAAACAGATTATAGATAGACTGAATGCTGAGTTTGCAGGTGATACACGTAAGCTTATCTTTTGGTATGATGATAATGCTGAGTTTGCCGAAGATATGGAATCTGTGGAACTTCAAAATGCAAAAGTTTACCATTTAGAGCCGGATAACCAGTTTTATACCAAATATTTTCTGGAACGGGTTGATATGGAAACAAATTATTTGATTTATGCGCCTTTTCCCAAGCCGGAGATAAAGGATAATCATTTGGAAGATACTATGCTGTATTCCAAGAGATTTTTTGCGGACAGGGCATCTTTGTTATCTGCTGATTTGGGTATTGCGGAAAGGTACAAGCCGATGATAGAAAAACATATCAAATTTTTTGCAAGTAAAGAAAGAACACAGCGTTTTTATGATCTTGAAATTGAGAATTTCAATGAGGAAAATATTTTGATTGGTCTGCTTAGCGCAATTTGCAGGACAAGAAGCTGTTCATTTGAAGAAGTTTTAAGGATTGTTATTTCGGAGAATACTAATACTATTGAAGAAAATAAGTACCTTGAAGAAATGGATAAGTATGGTCTTCTTGGAGCGTTTTGGAAGCTTTGTGAGCAGCAGTTTGGATATGCAGATGCGGAGCCCTCATTAGAAAAGCTGATTGTAACTTTATTAGTGACATATACAGACCGTTACATACAGGGAGGAGTTCCCAAAGAGTGGCGAAGCTTTGTTTCCATGAAGCAAGGCAATATCATTGTGTTTCTTGATAATTTGATGAACAATGTCCTATATCGTGGGGATTATGACAGATTGTCCGTTCAGGTGTCTCGCGGACTAAAGTTGGAGGATCATTTCTTGAAATATGATCCAGATGACATGGTACATTGTGATACTTTTACATATTTTGATGAAAGCATTCTGAAATGGATGGTTGAAAGACTCATATCGGAAGATGTCGGCGCAAAACTGGATGAAATGACAATTTTACAAATTTGTGATATGCGTCTGAAAATGCATTTTGGTGAAAGATATAAAAATGAGTATTTTATGATTCGAAATGCATTTTCCGTTATTTGCGCTGCAAATTATGTTGGTGGAGAACAGTTGAAAGATATTGTGCAGCAGTATTTGGACAATGACTGTATGATAGATTGGGGGTATCGGAAATTTTATTTTTATTATGACAAAATAGAGGATACCGTGGGTTACGAACAGCTGCAGACTTTGATTGAAAATATTTATACAAATGAATATTTGAATCGTCTTCTTCCTGCATGGAACCAGGTATTTACGGGAGAAGATGGTCTTACCGTCCTGCCGCTTCAAAGAAATTTTTATAATAGATTTGTGAATCAGGCAAAGGAACGGGTTGCTGTCATTATTTCAGATGCCATGCGGTATGAAGTTGGACGGGAATTGTTTATACGGTTGAAAGATAATCCAAGATGCACGGCAAAGCTATCGGCAATGATGAGCACACTGCCGTCATATACAAGACTTGGAATGGCAGCTTTGCTGCCGCATAAATCTTTGACAATGAAGGATGATTATGAGATTTATGCAGACGATATTCTTTGTAATGATTTGAACGGGAGGCAGGCTGTACTGCAAAATCACTGTAAGGATTCTGTGTGTGTACAGCTTGACGATATCAGGAAGCTAAAGATTGCAGCGCTCAGAGAAATATTTACGGGCAGACAAATAGTATATATTTATCATAATCAGATAGATGCAAGAGGTGATAAACTGAATACAGAAGATGAGGTATTTGATGCTTGTGAAGATGCGATTTGTGAAGTTATGGAAGTGATACACAGGATTTCTACGAATGCAAATACATACCGTTTCATTGTAACAGCAGATCATGGATTTATTTACAGGAGGGATAAGATTGCTGAGAGTGACAAGATTGGCGGCATAAATACAAAGGATGCATGGCTTAATCGGCGGTTCATTGTTTCGAAAGATGCAGTTATTGATGATGGCGTACGCAGCGTTGGTCTTGACTGCATTCTTGGGTATGAAGATGAAAAAAAAGTAGCTTTTCCGATCAGCAGCAATGTATTTAAGATTGCAGGAGGCGGTCAGAACTTTGTACATGGTGGTTCTTCTCCGCAGGAAATGATTGTGCCGGTGCTGGATGTAAAGATGGAACGTGGGCATATGGAAACAAAGTCAGTGCAAATAAATCTTGTGAGCATAGTGCAGAAAATTACAAACCTGATTACAAGCATGGACTTTATTCAGGCTGAGCCGGTAAGTGATACAGTGAAAGCAACGACTTATCGAATGGTATTTATGTCGGAGGATGAGGAACGTATTTCGAATGAGAATATTTATGTGGCAGATAGCCGTGAACTAGATTCTGCCAAGAGAATGTTCCGTATGCGGTTTCATTTTAAGAACCAGAGATATGACAAGAACAGACAATACTATTTGGTGGTAACAGATGATAAAACAGGGATAGAGCAGTTTAGACATCCTGTGATAGTAGATATTACATTTGGGGATGATTATGGTTGCAAATGAGAGAAGAAAATGGCATAATAAAAGAGAAAAATTTGATTTAGCGGAGGTAAAGAAAATGATGGCATTCATACGATTAAGAAATATCTAAGTACATGGAACTATGTTAAATAGTTTTATGTACAAATAGGACACGAAAAACTATTTAATATAAGGAGAACTTGTAATGATATTTCAGGATAATGTAATCAAAGAATATTTAAAAAATGTTTATTTTATAACGGGAACACCTTGTGGAGGAAAGACAACCATTTCACGCGAGTTGGCGAAACGGCACAATTTATTAGTGTATGATATTGATGAGCAGTTTTCCGATCATCAAAAAATTTCTAATCCTGCTTTTCAACCAGCAATGAATAAAGTTTTTAAAGATGCAGATGAGTTTTTTGGACGTACAGTAGAGGAATATAAAGATTGGCTGATTGATAACACAAGAGAACAATTAGATTTTGTACTGTTGGATTTAATACGTCTTTCGCAAAATAAAATAGTATTGTGTGACTGCCATTTGACAGTGGAAGAAGCTGAAAAATTTGCAGACGCATCTAGAATAGTGTTTTTGATTAAAGAACCATCAAATTTAATTGAGGATTACTGTGACCGTTCCGATCATCGAGGATTTCGTGATTATATTAACAGTACATCTGATATTGAAAAAGCAAAGGCGGTATGTAATGCAACCTTAAAAACTCTCAGTGAGAAAAAATGTAATGATATCAAGAACAGTAACTATTTGTGGATTGAAAGAACGGAAAATAGTACAATTCAGGATACTGTAAAAAAGGTAGAGCAGTACTTTGGTTTTGCAAAAAAGAGTTAGCAAGGATAGAGATACCGATTTGGCAGACAAACGAATGCATTTTGTTGAAAAGTTTTTTGGGGAAACTGTATTTGCAGTACCGCAATCCTTTGAGAAATCAAGGGGTTGCGGTTTCTTAATGCCTCAAAATAATAGCGAATAAAAGGAAAAGCAGAATCATTTGAAAGGGCGGAAATGAAAGCTTGAGAAGCTTGTAGCAAATGGAAAATGGACAGCCTTTGTTGAGAGCAATGATGCAGAGGTTTTCAAGCATGAGGTCAGGATGGATGTGTTGTATGCAAATGGTCTTGGATATCAAAAATGTAGCTAATATTTATAGAAGGTAAGATTAAATGATGAAGAAACAAGAGATCTACCATTGCCTGAAAAGGAAAGGGATATGGTATGAAATAACAGAACACAAAGCAGTTTACAACATGGCCGAGCTTTCCGAAATAGAAATGCCATATCCTCAGGCCGATGCAAAAAATCTTTTTATCCGTGATGATAAGAAGCGCAATTACTATCTGTTAACAGTAAAAGGCGATAAGCGGGTGGATCTAAAGGGCTTTAGACAAAGCAATCATACCCGGCCGCTGCGCTTTGCTTCAGAACAGGAATTAAACGAGCTTATGAGCTTATCAGCAGGCTCGGTGACGCCGCTTGGTATTTTAAATGATACGGAAAAAAGGGTTAAGGTGTTTATAGATGAAGATCTGGTGCATCCGTATGATCTGGTAGGAGTTCATCCAAATGATAACACCGCAACAGTATGGATGAAAACAACGGATCTGATCGGCATGATCAAGGAACATGGAAATGCGATTGAGGTTGTACGATTTTGATGATAAGCAAGATTTACCTGTCTGCAAGGATGTTTCTGGAAGAGTAATGCGTATAGCGGAAATAAGTTGTATCATTTTTTTGATCATGGGTCTGGTTTTTATAAGAATGTGCCGATATAAACAACGTTAACCATAAATGTTTGATCGCTTTAGCGATCAGGGGTAATTGCCAAAGTGAGAAGTGAAGGAGGGGAAGGAACCTATGGTAGTACAGCATAATTTACAAGCGTTAAATGCAAATAGGATGTTGGGGAGCGTATCGGCCAAAAAAGATGCTTCGACAAAAAAGCTGGCTTCTGGTTATAAGATCAACAGTGCGGCAGATGATGCGGCAGGTTTGTCAATATCAGAAAAAATGCGCTATGAGATCCGTGGATTGAATAAAGCTTCGAAAAATGCGCAGGATGGAGTTTCTTTGATCCAAGTGGCTGAAGGTGCGCTCAATGAGACTCATTCTATCCTCCATAGAATGAATGAGCTGGCAACGCAGGCGGCTAATGATACAAACACCACGATTGACAGGGATAGTATCAAAAAAGAGATCGACCAGCTTGGAATGGAGATTGACCGGATTGCCAGTACAACCCAGTTTAATACGATGAATCTGCTGGAGGGCTCATTTAAAAATAAAAATCTTCAGGTAGGTGCGCTTTCAGGACAGGGGATCCAGCTTGATATTAAAGCTATGGATACTCACGCGTTGGGATTGGCGCTTACGTTTGAAAATCCGAATGTGATCGACCAGATATTACAGCTGACGCCTTCCATTGATTTTATTCATATGCAGGATGAAAGAGATACAGCATATGAGAACTGGATGTCCTTTGACCCGACGACAAACAAGAAAAACCATTATAATCCGGATAAGTGCTTGTATGTTAATACTTATGAAATGGCCGGAAGAACGATGAAGCTGGTTCAGAATGCGATCAATCTGGTTTCGGAGATGCGTTCTTCTGTGGGCGCGGTACAAAACCGCTTGGAGCATACGATCAACAACCTTAACAATACCTCAGAAAATACATCTGCCGCAGAGTCACGGATCCGTGATACGGATATGGCACAGGAAATGGTTGAGTATAGTACCAATAATATTTTGGCACAGGCAGGGCAGTCCATGCTTGCGCAGGCAAATCAAAATCAGCAAGGCGTATTATCTTTACTGCAGTAACGAAGTATTGAGCAATAAGCAAAGAGGAGAAGCATGATGTTATTTATACAATATCCTAAATGCTCCACTTGCCAGAAGGCTAAAAAGTGGTTGGAAGCACATGGTCTTACGTATACAGATCGGCATATCGTAGAGGAAAATCCTTCTTACGACGAGCTGAAACAGTGGTATGAAAAGAGCGGTCTGCCGCTGAAACGGTTTTTCAATACGAGCGGAATGCTGTATCGGGATATGCAGCTAAAAGACAAGCTTCCCGCTATGAGCGAGGAAGAACAGCTAAAACTTTTAGCAACGAACGGTATGCTTGTCAAGCGGCCGCTGGTCATAGATGATTCTGTGGTGCTTACTGGCTTTAAGGAAGCCGAATGGGAGGAAAAGCTTTTGCAGGGCTGAGTGTCAGTGCTTTGCATAGGGGAGGAGCGGCTGAAAGGATCAGCCGCGTTCCCATCGTCCGGATGCGCCGCAGGGCAGGATCAGTCCGCTGGAAGAAACCGGCAGGCCGATTTCCTGTGCGTCTACAATGCCATTGTATTTTTTCATTGCTGTATTTAGCATATATGCAAGTACTGCTGGCTGCAGGCCGGTTGTATAGGAATTGATCAGGAAAAACAGCGGCTCTTTGCTCAGGATTTTCGTACACGCCTGGATCAGCGGAAAGATTGCGTCCTCGATTTTCCAAATTTCTCCCTTTGGCCCGCGGCCATAAGATGGCGGATCCATAATAATTGCGTCGTAGGCTTTTTGGCGCCGCATTTCACGTTCTACAAATTTCATGCAGTCGTCTACCAGCCAGCGGATCGGTGCATCGGAAAGGCCGGACGCTGCCGCATTTTCTTTTGCCCAAGTGACCATTCCCTTTGAAGCGTCTACGTGCGTTAACTCTGCGCCTGCCTGAGCTGCTGCCAGTGTGGCGCCGCCGGTATAGGCGAAAAGATTTAAAACCCGCACCGGACGTTTGGAGCGTTGGATCTGGTGGGCGATCCAGTCCCAGTTGACGGCTTGCTCTGGGAAAAGTCCCGTATGCTTGAAGCTGAACGGCTTTAAATGAAAGGTGAGTGCTCCGTAGCGGATGGACCATTGCTGCGGCAAGTCAAAAAATTCCCATTCTCCGCCGCCTTTGGCGCTTCGATGGTAATGCGCGTTTAGCTTTTGCCAGCGCTTGTCTGCTTTTTTGGTATTCCATATGACCTGCGGGTCTGGGCGCAGCAGTATATAGCGGCCCCAGCGCTCCAGCTTTTCTCCGCAGGAGCAATCGATGGCTTCGTAATCTTTCCAGTTGTCTGCAATCCACATGATGTAACTCCTTTTATGTCTATATTTTATGTGTATCTGATTGTATTGGTTCTTACTTGTTACATCATATATGGAAGCTTTAACCAGTGTCAAGGGATAAATTGTTCTGAAAAAAATACAAAAATTTAAAAAAATATCTTGCATTCCCTCATTTTATCATATATAATCCAAAGTGCTGTGACATGATAGCAATGAAGCGCGAGGTTGCTGCCCGCAATGGCAGGTTTTCCGTGGAGCGAATGTCAAGTTAGGAAACTGGCGACAAGTCACTGTACGATTAGAATATCTACCACGCAAGTTGTAGAAATATGGTGTGTTATCGTTAGGATACACACGGGTTCGTGTACAGTCACCGCTTGTCGTACTGCTACGATGAAAAGTAAAATGCAAAAGGCAGACTTTTCATTGTCGGAATATTAAGTGCGAATAAGGAGGCGACTTTTTTTATGGCAAGTCAAACAATGAGGATCATTCTCAAAGCTTATGATCATGAGCTGATCGATGCGTCAGCAAGAAAAATCATCGAAACTGTAAAGAAGAACGGAGCACAGGTGAGCGGCCCGGTACCACTTCCAACGAAGAAAGAGGTTATTACTATTTTAAGAGCCGTACACAAGTACAAGGACTCCAGAGAACAGTTTGAGCAGAGAACTCATAAGAGACTGATCGATATCATTGCACCGACACAGAAAACGGTGGATGCATTAACCAGATTAGAGTTACCGGCTGGTGTGAATATCGATATCAAAATGAAAACAAGGTAACCATTTATTTTGGCAACAATCCTGAAGGGTTTTTATCATAGAAGCAATACTGCAGAGCGGTATTCCACTTATGTTACTAACTGTTCTAGGATGAACGCATATAGTTAGCGTTCCGCTGTAGGATAACAGGAGGTAAAAGAATGAAGAAGGCGATTTTAGCTACGAAAGTCGGAATGACTCAAATCTTCAACGAAAACGGAGAACTGACTCCGGTAACTGTATTACAGGCTGGGCCTTGTGTCGTAACACAGATCAAAACGGTTGAAAACGACGGATACAGTGCGGTACAGGTTGGCTTTGTTGACAAAAAAGATAAGATCATCAACAAGGATGCCAACGGCAAAAAGGAAATCAGAAACAGACACGGCGTTACAAAGGCTGAAAAAGGCCATTTTGACAAGGCGGGTGTTTCCGGTAAGAGATTCGTAAGAGAATTTAAGTTTGATAACGCTGCTGACTACAAGCTGGCAGATGAGATCAAAGCAGATATTTTTGCAGCAGGCGATAAGGTAGACGCTACTGCAGTATCGAAAGGAAAAGGTTTCCAGGGCGCTATTAAAAGACATGGACAGCACAGAGGACCTATGACACATGGTTCCAAGTTCCATCGTCATCAGGGTTCGAACGGTGCTTGTTCTTCTCCAAGCCGTGTGTTCAAGGGCAAAGGGATGCCGGGACATATGGGCGCTGAGCAGGTAACAGTGCAGAATCTTGAAATTGTCAGAGTTGATGCGGAGAACAATCTGCTTCTTGTAAAAGGCTCCGTACCAGGACCGAAGAAGTCGTTGATCACGATCAAAGAAGCGGTAAAATCTTATAAATAGCGCATAATCAGGAAAGGAGGACTTACAGATGTCTAACGTATCTGTTTTTAATATGGAAGGCAAGGAAGTAGGCAGCATAGAATTAAATGATGCGGTCTTTGGTGTAGAAGTAAATGAACACCTGGTGCATATGGCTGTCCTTCAGCAGCTTGCCAATAAACGTCAGGGAACACAGAAAGCAAAAACGCGTTCTGAAGTGAGCGGCGGCGGCAGAAAGCCATGGAGACAGAAAGGAACCGGCCATGCAAGACAGGGTTCTACAAGATCTCCACAGTGGAAAGGCGGCGGAGTTGTATTTGCGCCGACACCAAGAGACTATTCGTTTAAGTTAAATAAAAAGGAAAAAAGAGCTGCCCTTAAGTCTGCGCTGACATCCAGAGTAAATGAAAGCAGACTGATCGTAGTCGATGACTTAAAGCTGGATGAGGTTAAGACAAAGAAAATGGCTGGCGCTTTGAAAGCGCTGAATGCAGAGAAAGCTCTGATCGTGCTCGAAGGGGATAATGAAAATGTTGCGTTGTCCGCAAGAAATCTCCCAACAGTAAAGGTGGCTTATATTAATACGATCAACGTATATGATATTTTGAAATATAATACGCTTGTATTATCAAAGGATGCGGTAGCAGCAATCGAGGAGGTGTATGCATAATGGCAAACATTCAATATTATGATGTAATCCTCAAACCAGTGGTTACGGAAAAGAGCATGGATATTATGGCTGACAAAAAGTATACGTTCTATGTTCATCCGGACGCAAATAAAGCGATGATCAAGGATGCCGTTGAAAAGATGTTCGAAGGAACCAAGGTAAAAAAGGTAAACACGATGAATATCCCAGGCAAAAAGAGAAGACGCGGCGCTGTAGTTGGAAGATGCGCGGCAAGAAAAAAAGCGATTGTCCAGCTGACAGCGGACAGCGCAGATATTGAAATTTTCAGCGGACTGTAAGAAAAACACAGCATCCGTAAAATATGTGCAGCTTGCACGATAAGAAAGCATTGAAAGGAGAAACAATCATGGGAATCAAAAGCTATAACCCATATACACCTTCCAGAAGACATATGACTGGATCTGATTTCTCTGAAATCACAAAAAAGACTCCTGAAAAATCATTATTGGCGCCAAAAAAGAAACACGCCGGACGTAATAATCAGGGTAAAATTACCGTTAGACATCATGGCGGTGGAAATAAACAGAAATACAGAATTATCGATTTTAAAAGAAGAAAAGACGGTATTGCAGGTAAAGTAGTCGGTATCGAATATGATCCGAACCGTTCTGCAAATATCGCGCTCATTTGCTATGAGGATGGACAGAAAGCGTATATCCTCGCACCAGCAGGTCTGACAGACGGCATGAAGATTATGAATGGGCCGGAAGCCGAAGTAAGAGTTGGCAACTGCCTGCCGCTGGAAAGTATTCCAGTTGGTACACAGGTGCACAACGTAGAGCTGTATCCGGGAAAAGGCGGTCAGTTAGTACGTTCCGCTGGTCTGAGTGCACAGCTGATGGCGAAGGAAGGAAAGTACGCGACATTAAGACTCCCTTCAGGCGAAATGAGAATGGTTCCTCTGAACTGCCGGGCTACGATCGGCGTTGTTGGCAATGGAGACCATAACCTGATCAACATCGGTAAAGCAGGACGTAAGCGTCATATGGGTATCCGCCCGACAGTACGCGGTTCTGTCATGAATCCGAATGACCATCCACACGGTGGTGGTGAAGGCAAAGCTCCAATCGGACGCCCAGGTCCATGTACACCATGGGGCAAGCCGGCGCTTGGCCTTAAGACACGTAAGAAAAAGAAAGCTTCGAATAAGCTGATCGTAAGAAGACGTGACGGCAGAGCAATGAAGACGAAATAGGAGGAATATAGTAATGGGTAAAAGATCATTAAAAAAAGGTCCTTTCGCAGATGAAAGCCTGTTAAAAAAGGTGGATGCTCTGAATGCTGCAGGTGACAATGCTGTAATTAAAACATGGTCACGCCGTTCCACAATTTTCCCGTCATTCGTGGGACGCACATTTGCAGTTCATGACGGCAGAAAGCATGTACCAGTATATGTAACAGAAGATATGGTCGGGCATAAGCTGGGTGAGTTCGTTGCGACAAGAACTTACCGTGGTCATGTTAAAGAAGAAAAAAGGTCAAGAGTGAAATAATTCGCTGGTTAGGAAAGGAGGCTCTATTTCATGGCTAAAGGACATAGATCTCAAATCAAGAGAGAGAGAAATGAAAATAAAGATACAAGACCTTCTGCAAAATTGTCTTATGCAAGAGTGTCAGTTCAAAAAGCTTGCTTTGTATTAGATGCGATCCGTGGGAAAGATGTGAAAACAGCACTTGCTATTTTGGATTATAATCCGCGTTATGCATCTCAGATTACTGCTAAGTTGTTAAGATCCGCGATTGCAAATGCGGAAAATAATAACGGAATGAATGCGGATCATCTGTATATTGAAGAGTGCTACGCAAACAAGGGACCTACGATGAAGAGAATCAGACCAAGGGCACAGGGGCGTGCATACAGGATCGAAAAGAGAATGAGCCACATTACCATTGTGCTGAATGAGAGATAAGGAGGGAAAGCATGGGACAGAAAGTTAATCCTCATGGCTTAAGAGTTGGTGTCATTGCTGACTGGGACTCTAAGTGGTATGCAGAGGGAGATTTCGCAGACTGTTTAATAGAAGATTATAAGATCAGAGAATTCCTGAAAAAGAAATTATATACGGCCGGCATCTCAAAGATTGAGATCGAGAGAGCGTCTGAGCGTGTGAAGGTTATTATTTATACAGCAAAGCCTGGTGTCGTAATCGGCAAGGGCGGCGCCGAGATTGAAAAAGTAAAAGGCGAGCTTCAGAAATATACGAGCAAAAAGCTGATTGTAGATATTAAAGAAGTAAAGAAGCCGGATAAGGATGCGCAGCTGGTAGCGGAGAACATTGCGCTGCAGCTGGAGAACCGTATTTCTTTCCGCCGTGCGATGAAATCTTGTATGTCCAGAAGCCTGAAGGCCGGTGCGCTTGGTATCAAGACAGCGGTATCCGGACGTCTTGGCGGTGCGGATATGGCTCGTACGGAGTTTTATTCCGAAGGAACGATCCCGCTTCAGACTTTAAGAGCAGATATTGATTATGGATTCGCTGAGGCAGATACCACCTATGGTAAGGTAGGTGTCAAGGTATGGATCTACAAAGGTGAGATTCTTCCTACGAAGGGAAATAAGGAAGGAGGCGCTCAGTAATTATGTTAATGCCGAAAAGAGTAAAGCATAGAAAACAGTTCCGTGGCTCTATGAGAGGAAAGGCTTCCAGAGGCAATACGATCACAAACGGTGCATTCGGTATTGTTGCAATGGAACCTGCATGGATCAAATCCAACCAGATTGAAGCTGCCCGTATTGCTATGACGCGTTACGTAAAGCGTGGCGGTAAGATTTGGATCAAAATCTTCCCAGATAAACCGGTAACTGCAAAGCCGGCTGAAACCCGAATGGGTTCCGGAAAAGGCTCCCTGGAATACTGGGTAGCGGTTGTAAAGCCAGGACGTGTATTGTTTGAGATCGATGGAGTTGCGGAAGAAACTGCGAGAGAAGCATTGCGTCTCGCTACACACAAATTACCTTGTAAATGTAAAGTAGTTTCGCGTGCAGACTTAGAAGGCGGTGAATCAAATGAAAGCAAGTAAAGATTTAGAAGAATTACGGTCACAGACCCAGGCGGATTTGAACGCTAAATTAGCAGAGGCTAAGAAAGAACTTTTCAATTTGAGATTCCAGAATGCGACGAACCAGTTGGAAAATACAGGCAGGATCAGAGAAGTTAGAAGAAGTATTGCAAGAATTCAGACAGTGATTACTGAGAAAGCAAATGCCTAAATTATAATCTCAGGAAGGAGACAATATCGTGGACAGAAATTTAAGAAAAACACGTGTTGGTGTTGTTGTAAGCGATAAGATGCAGAAAACGATCGTTGTGGCAGTAAAAGACAATGTAAGACATCCGCTGTATAACAAAATCATTAAAAGAACTTATAAATTAAAAGCTCATGATGAGAACAACGACTGCAGAATCGGTGATACAGTCAAAGTGATGGAGACAAGACCGTTATCCAAGGATAAAAGATGGAGACTTGTCGAAATCGTCGAGAGAGCGAAATAATAGTACAAGGAGGATTCCAGCATGATTCAGCAGGAAAGCAGACTCAAGGTCGCTGACAATACCGGAGCAAAGGAATTGCTCTGCATTCGTGTTATGGGCGGTTCTACAAGAAGATATGCACACATTGGGGATATTATTACTGCGACCGTTAAAGATGCAACACCAGGCGGCGTTGTCAAAAAAGGAGACGTTGTAAAAGCAGTTGTCGTACGTACAGTACGTGAAACAAGACGTAAAGACGGCTCTTATATCCGGTTTGATGAAAATGCCGCAGTTATTATAAAAGATGACCAGACTCCGAGAGGAACCCGTATTTTCGGACCGGTAGCAAGGGAGCTTCGTGAAAAGCATTTTATGAAGATTGTTTCTCTGGCTCCGGAAGTATTATAGGAGGTAGCAAAATGGCAATGTTAAAAATTAAAAAAGGCGATACTGTAAAGGTAATTGCTGGCAGAGATAAAGATAAAGAAGGTAAAGTCATTGCTGTAAACCGCAAGAACAACACACTTCTTGTAGAAGGGGTCAACATGATTACGAAGCATACAAAACCATCCATGCGCAATCAGCAGGGTGGGATTGTACGCCAGGAAGGACCTATTCATATTTCTAACGTAATGTATCTGCATAAGGGACAGCCGACAAGAATCGGATTTAAGTTTGACGGAGATAAAAAAGTCCGTTTTGCAAAATCTACTGGTGACATTATTGACTAAGTACGCTATAGAAGGAAGGAGGTCCAAAAGTGAGCAGATTAAAAGATCAGTATATGAATGAGATCGTAGATGCTATGATCAAAAAATTCGGATATAAAAATCGTATGCAGGTGCCAAAGCTGGATAAGATCGTAGTAAATATGGGCATTGGCGAAGCAAAAGAAAATGCGAAAATATTAGAAGCGGCTATGAGTGATATGGAATTGATCACAGGACAGAAGCCGATCAAGACGATATCTAAAAAATCAATCGCGAACTTCAAGATCAGGGAAGGAATGCCGATCGGATGCAAGGTAACATTAAGAGGCGAAAAGATGTATGAGTTTTTAGATCGTCTTGTAAACCTTGCACTGCCTCGTGTACGTGATTTCCGCGGCGTAAATCCAAACTCCTTTGACGGAAGAGGTAATTACGCGCTTGGCATCAAGGAGCAGCTCATTTTCCCAGAAGTGGAATTTGACAAAATTGACAAGGTGCGTGGCATGGATATTATTTTTGTAACTACTGCAAAAACGGATGAAGAAGCCCGTGAATTATTAGCTCAGTTCAATATGCCATTTCAGAAATAAGCAGGAGGGAAATTATGGCAAAGACTTCTATGAAAGTAAAACAGCAGCGTAAACAGAAATTCTCTACCAGAGAATATACACGCTGTAGAATCTGCGGTCGTCCACATTCTGTGTTAAGAAAATACGGTGTCTGCCGTGTGTGCTTCCGTGAATTAGCATATAAGGGACAGATTCCGGGAGTAAAGAAGGCTTCCTGGTAAGCCGTGACACCCAGATAATATTTAAGGAGGAAAATTCAATCATGACAGTGAGTGATCCAATCGCAGATATGCTTACAAGAATCCGTAATGCAAATACTGCTAAACATGATACAGTAGATATTCCGTCATCCAAGATGAAGGTTGCCATTGCCGATATTCTTGAAAAAGAAGGCTATATCGGGAAATATGATATCGTTGATGACGGGAATTTTAAAGCAATCCGTCTCACATTAAAATATGGCGCGGATAAGAACGAAAAGATTATTACAGGCATTAAGAGAATTTCCAAGCCAGGGCTTCGCGTTTATGCAGGCAAGGAAGAAATCCCTTCCGTGCTTGGCGGTCTGGGAATTGCGATTTTGTCTACAAACAAAGGAATTATTACCGACAAGGAAGCGAGAAAGCTGCAGGTCGGAGGAGAAGTATTAGCATTTGTATGGTAATCGTTAACGATTTTCAGAATAAACAGGAGGTACGGGCATGTCACGTATAGGTAGAATGCCAATCGCGGTTCCGGCAGGCGTTACTGTTGAAATTGCAGAAAATAATAAAGTAACTGTAAAAGGACCAAAAGGAGAGTTAAGCAGAGTTCTTCCGTCCGAAATGGAGATCAAGCAGGAGGAAGGGCAGATTTTGGTCACAAGACCGAACGACCTTAAGAAAATGAAATCTTTGCATGGTCTGACAAGAACGCTGGTCAACAATATGGTGGTAGGTGTTACAGACGGCTACACAAAGCAGCTAGAAGTAAACGGCGTCGGCTACAAGGTTGCTAAGTCCGGTAATAAGCTGACACTGAACCTGGGCTATTCCCATCCGGTTGTTATGGAGGATCCGGAAGGGCTGGAGTCTGTAGTAGAAGGCAACAAGATCACCATTAAAGGTATCGATAAGGAAAAAGTAGGCCAATATGCGGCTGAGATCAGAGATAAGAGAAGACCGGAACCTTACAAGGGCAAAGGTATTAAATATATTGATGAAGTTATTAGACGTAAAGTTGGTAAGACTGGTAAGAAATAAATGAAAGGGTGACGAGAGATGGTTAGAAAGGAATCAAGAGCTAAGGTTCGTGAAAATAAACACAGAAGACTGCGCAACCGTATTTCCGGAACGACAGAAAGACCGCGTCTGGCAGTCTTTAGAAGTAATAATCATATGTACGCTCAGATCATTGACGATACAGTTGGAAATACCATCGCTGCTGCTTCCACTATGGATCAGGAAGTAAAGGGAGCTGTAGAAAAGACTAATAACGTTGCGGCTGCAGCACAGGTAGGTACTGTGATCGCGAAGAGAGCATTGGAAAAAGGTATTACAACGGTTGTCTTTGACCGCGGCGGATATATTTATCAGGGCAAGGTGCAGGCTTTGGCAGACGCAGCCAGAGAAGCTGGTTTAACATTCTAAGTAGGAGGAAACAGTTACATGAAACGTGAAATAATTGATGCTAGTCAGTTAGAGTTAACAGAAAACGTTGTAGCAATCAAACGTGTCACGAAGGTTGTAAAGGGCGGACGTAATATGCGCTTTTCAGCTTTAGTAGTTGTCGGTGACAGCAACGGGCATGTAGGCGCAGGAATGGGTAAAGCAGCTGAAATTCCTGAGGCGATCCGCAAGGGTAAAGAAGATGCTATGAAAAAGCTCATTACTGTAAAATTAGACGATAACAAGAGTATAACACATGATATTCTGGGGAAACATACAGGTGCGACAGTTCTCCTTAAGAAGTCTCCAGATGGTACTGGTATTATCGCCGGAGGCCCGGCGCGAAGCGTATGCGAGTTAGCGGGCATCAAGAATATCCGTACAAAATCATTAGGCTCAAACAATAAACAGAATGTTGTGCTTGCTACAATCGCTGCTCTGGCTCAGTTAAAATCTCCGGAAGAAGTTGCAAAGCTCCGCGGTAAATCTGTAGAAGAGATTGTAGGTTAGGAGGCATAAAATGGCAGAGAAAATGTTAAAGGTAACACTGATCAGATCAAAAATCGGCGCAGTTCCGCGGAACCGTAAAATTATCGAGGCACTGGGCTTTCGTAAGCTCAACCAGACAAAAACATTCCCGGACAATGCTGCGACGCAGGGTGCACTCCGCAAGATCGCACCGTATGTAAAAGTAGAAGAAGCATAATACAGAATAAGGAGGTGTGTCAGTATGGACTTATCAACTTTAAAAGCCGCAGAAGGCTCCAGAAAAGATAAATTCAGAAAAGGACGCGGACATGGTTCAGGCAACGGCAAGACAGCCGGTAAGGGACATAAGGGTCAGAAGGCTCGTTCAGGAGCGCCAAGACCAGGCTTTGAAGGTGGCCAGATGCCATTATACAGAAGATTACCAAAGAGAGGCTTTAAGAATTTTAATTCTAAGATAATCGTTGGAATCAATGTATCAGAACTTGAGAGATTTGACAATGATTCTACGGTTTCCGTGGATACGTTAATCGAGACAGGTATTGTTAAAAATCCAAGAGATGGCGTAAAGATTCTTGGAAATGGAGAATTAACCAAGAAGCTCACTGTTCAGGCCAATGCATTCAGCGCAGGCGCAAAAGAAAAGATTGAGGCTCTTGGTGGAAAAGCTGAGGTGATCTAATGTTACAGACACTTCGTAGTGCATTCAAGGTACAGGAAATCCGGGAACGGTTAGTATATACTTTTTTTATGCTGATCGTGATCCGGTTAGGCTCACAGCTTCCTTGTCCGGGTATTGACTCTGCTTTATTTGCGGAATGGTTCAGCTCACAGACCAACGGTGCATTTAACTTTTTTGACGCGATCACCGGCGGTTCTTTCAATGAAATGTCCGTATTTGCATTGAGCATCACACCGTATATTACGTCCTCCATTATTATGCAGCTTCTTACGATCGCGATCCCGAAGCTGGAGGAAATGCAGCGTGACGGAGAAGACGGCAGGAAAAAGATTGCTGGTATTACCCGTTATGTAACGGTTGCGCTTGCTTTGATCGAATCAATCGCTATGGCGATCGGATTCAGCAGGATGGGCTATCTGACTAATGACGGCGTGTTTACCATTATCCAGATCGTATGCATTTTGACTGCAGGCTCTGCAGTATTGATGTGGATTGGGGAGCAGATCACAGAAAAGGGTGTCGGAAATGGTATTTCCATCGTCCTGGTGATCAACATTGTTTCCAGAATCCCGGCGGATATGTTTACGCTGTACGAACAGTTTGTAAAGAACCAAAAAATTGCGCGAGGCGTGCTTGCAGCGGTTGTTATTCTTGCAATCATTCTTCTGACAGTAATTTTTGTCATTGTGCTGCAGGATGCGGAACGTAAGATTCCGGTTCAGTATTCCAAAAAGATTCAGGGAAGAAAGACCGTAGGCGGCCAGAGTTCGTTTATTCCGTTAAAGGTCAATACGGGCGGTGTTATTCCGATAATCTTTGCACAGTCCATTATGGAATTTCCGGTTGTTATCTGTACGCTTTTGAGTATCGATGGCGGGACAGGCATTGGCGGCAAGATTTTAAATGGTCTGCAGCAGAGAAACTGGTGTAATCCGTCGGATCCTGTTTTATCGATCGGACTTGCCGTATATCTCGTTTTGGTTATCGTATTTGCGTATTTCTATACGTCCATTACGTTTAACCCGCTGGAGATTGCGGATAATATGAAAAAACAGGGTGGATTTATCCCAGGTATCCGACCGGGCAAACCAACGAGTGAATATCTGACGAAGATTTTGAATTATATTGTATTTATCGGCGCTGTCGGCCTTTCGATCTGTGCGGTAGTACCAATCTTCTTCAATGGGGTGTTTAAAGCGAACGTATCGTTCGGCGGAACATCGATCATCATTATTGTAGGTGTTGTCATTGAGACGATTAAGCAGATTGAATCAAAGATGGTTGTTCGGTATTATAAAGGATTCTTAAGTGAATAGAGGTTGTGGGGGATACAGTTTCGGCTGTATCTCTCTTTGCGTAAGGCGGTTTGAAGCCTGAAGCGAAAGGAGCAAAAATCAGAAACTTTACAGTAGCAAAAAGTCCCATTTTATGATATTGTTGTTATAAGCAGTGAGTTATTCACAAGCATCGATGAATATACTGTAATAATTTTAATCAGGAGGATTTAATTGTATGAAAATCATCATGTTAGGCGCTCCGGGCGCAGGCAAAGGCACACAGGCAAAGCGGATTGCTGAAAAATACACAATCCCTCACATTTCTACCGGTGATATTTTCCGTGCGAATATCAAAAACGGGACAGAGCTGGGCAAAAAGGCAAAAGAATTTATGGATCAGGGCTTGTTAGTTCCAGATGAGCTGACCTGCGACCTTGTAATGGACCGTATCCAGCAGGATGACTGCAAAAATGGCTTTGTACTGGACGGCTTCCCGCGTACGATTCCGCAGGCGGAAGCATTAGATGAAGCGCTGAACAAGATTGGACAGAAAATGGATTACGCAGTTGACGTGGATGTACCGGATGAGAATATCGTAAATCGTATGGGCGGACGCAGAGCCTGCTTAAGCTGCGGCGCTACTTATCACGTAGAATTTAACCCAACCAAGGAAGAGGGGATCTGCGATGCCTGCGGCGCACAGACAGTATTAAGAGATGATGATAAGCCGGAGACTGTACAGAAGCGCTTGACGGTATATCATGACCAGACACAGCCGTTGATCGACTATTACAAGAAACAGGGTATTTTAAAATCCGTAGATGGTACGCAGCCTATGGAAGCAGTCTTTGATGCGATTATAGGAATACTGGGAGCATAAGAGATGCCAGTGATAAAATCTGCAAAAGAGATAGATCTGATGCGGACAGCGGGCAGAATCCTGGGCAGGGTTCATGAGGAGCTTGCCCAAGCGATCGTGCCCGGAATGTCTACCCTGGACATTGACCGTATTTGTGAGGAATTGATACGGAGCTATGGATGTATTCCTTCATTTTTAAATTATGAGGGGTTTCCTGCTTCAGTCTGTGTATCTGTCAACGATGAGGTTGTACATGGGATCCCGGATAAGAACCGTATGGTAAAAGAAGGCGATATCATCAGTCTGGATACGGGGGTTATTTATAAGGGATATCAGTCAGATGCCGCCAGAACGGTTGGCGTCGGCAGCATATCCAAGCAGGCGGCGAACCTGATCGAGCGGACAAAGCTTTGTTTTTTTGCGGGGATGCAGTATGCAAAGGCAGGCGGACGGCTGTTTGATATTTCAGCGGCGATAGGAGACTGTGCGGAACGTTTTGGCTATGGTGTTGTACGTGACTTGGTTGGGCACGGCATTGGCCGAAATATGCATGAGCCGCCGGAAATCCCGAATTTCAGGCAGCGTTTTCGCGGAATGCGCTTGCGGCCGGGCATGACGCTTGCGGTGGAACCGATGGTGAACGCTGGAACTTGGCGAGTCAACTGGTCTGCGGACGGTTGGACGGTAAAGACTGCGGATGGGTCGCTTTCAGCGCATTATGAAAATACGATATTGATCACGCGCAGCGGGCCGGAGCTATTGTCGGTGACGGAGGAGGAAGCAGAAAATCTGAATCATATGTACCTGGCAGTATAGAATAGTTATGGTATCAAACAGAAATAGAGATTAATGGAGGAATGAAAATGTCAAAAGCAGATGTAATTGAAGTGGAAGGTAAGGTAGTTGAGAAACTGCCAAACGCAATGTTTCAGGTAGAGCTGGAAAACGGGCATCAGATTCTGGCGCATATCAGCGGGAAGCTGCGGATGAACTTTATCCGTATTTTGCCGGGAGATAAGGTGACCATTGAGATGTCACCGTATGATCTGACGAAGGGGCGTATTATTTGGAGAGATAAATAAAGCGGTTTTTCATAGGATGGCGGGCTGTTAGGAGATAGGAGATTCTGGCAGCCTGTTTTTATTTTTCAAAGTAGTCTTTTTCTTCCATTTTGCGATAATATGTGATAGAATGTAAAATATGTGTAAAGGATATGTAAATTTATAAGGAAGAAACTGTTACAGATGAAGAGGAAAACAAAAGTATGGAAGGTTTTACACTGATCTTATCTCTACTAAGCGGCGTGGCGCTGTTTTTGTTTGGGATGTCCCTGATGGGAGACGGATTGAAAAAGGCGGCGGGGGAAAAGCTGGAGCTGATCTTATACAGGCTTACGAACACGCCGTTAAAAGGCATTTTGCTTGGGACTGCGGTGACAGCGATCATTCAGTCGTCGTCAGCAACTACAGTTATGGTCGTAGGCTTTGTGAATGCCGGGATGATGAAGGTTTCTCAGGCGATTGGAATTATCATGGGCGCCAATATCGGGACTAGTATTACAGGATGGATCTTATGCCTGTCGTATATTGAAGGAACCGGCGGTATTGCACAGATGTTGTCGACGGCAACGATCTCGTCTGTCGTCGCGATTATTGGTATTGTGTTTAAGATGTTTATGAAAAAAGCGTCTTATCATAATGTCGGGGATATTATGCTTGGATTTTCGATCCTGATGGTTGGAATGCAGACAATGAGTAGCGCGGTATCTCCGTTAAAGAGCAACGAGCATTTTGTCAATGCGCTGACGATGTTTACGAATCCGTTTATGGGCATTTTAGTCGGTATCTTGTTTACAGCTGTCTTGCAGAGCGCTTCGGCTTCGGTTGGTATTATGCAGGCGTTGTCTGTGACGGGCGGTATTACGTTTGGGGCCGCGCTGCCGATCACGATGGGTATTGGTGTCGGCGCTGCCTGCCCGGTGCTGCTTTCGTCGATCGGGACAAATAAAAACGGCAAACGGACGGCGCTTATTTATTTATTGAATGACCTATTCGGGATGCTGCTCTGGTCAGTAGTGTTTTATACAGTGAACGCTTTCATGCGTTTTGAATTTATGGGGATGGTTATGAGTCCGGTGCGGATCGCGCTGCTGAATACGGTGTTCCGTATGGCGACGATCATGGCGCTCTGCCCGTTTATCAAAGGAATCGAGAAGCTTGTGTTTTTCCTTGTACGCGATAGTGAAGAGGATAAGGCGGACCAGGCGGATTTTGATCTGCTTGAGGAGCGGTTTTTGGCTTACCCGCCGCTGGCGATCGCGCAGAGCCATCAGGCAATGAATGGTATGGCGATCAAGGTGCGTAAAAATATCGGATGCTCCATGGGGCTTTTGACCGAGTATTCGGAAGAGCAGTATCATAAGGTGCAGGAAAAGGAAAATCTGATCGATAAATATGAGGATAAGCTGGGAACGTACCTGATGCAGCTGACCGGACGTGAAATGACGATCGCGCAGAACAGCGAGGTATCAAAGTTTTTACATACACTCAGCGATTTTGAGCGTCTGGGTGACCACGCCAGCAATATTTCCAAAGTGGCGAATGAGCTGTATGAGAAAAAAACGTCGTTTTCGAAGGAAGGGATGTATGAGCTGGGCGTGCTGGAGTCAGCGGTTTCAGAGATCGTAGATCTGACGGTGAACGCATTTATGGAGGACGACCAGCAGACGGCATACCGTGTGGAGCCGCTGCGGGAGCTGATCGGTATTTTGTGTGATGAGCTAAAGCTGCGGCATATTAAGCGGCTGCAGCATGGAAAATGTGAGTTAAAGCAGGGGTTTGCGTTTAACGATCTGCTGGCGAATCTGGAGCGTATCGGGGCGCACTGTTCAAATGTGGCGGTTGCGATGATCGAGCTTGGATATTCAGAATTTGATATCCATGGTTATGTGAAAAGTGTGCGGGAAAGGAAAAATTCCGATTATGCAATGTACTTTGAGGAATACGAAGAGAAGTATGATATTAACGGATACAAAAAAATTAAGAAGTCTAAGAAAGAAGATGAGGTGATCAAGGGCAAAAAGGGGAAGGACGGAAAAGAAGAGAAAAGAATTAAGAACAAGAGTGAAAAAAAGGCGAAGGAAGGATAAATGAGAGCAGCAGCCTTTTGGAAAAAGAAGGAAACAGGGGTTTGGCAGGTAACAGACCTCAGTTGGTTTGTTACAGGAAGTAGAAGGTAGATGATAAGTCATGTATTTGATGTTGAAAAATACAGAAGTGTTATATTTTGATCTGGAAGATTTTGTTGTTGAGGTAATACGCAATGATCTGCTTCCATTTTGCCTGCGGTCTAATATCAGGCTTTCCACAAAGATGAAGGATATTTTACATAATATACAGGCAGTTAAAGCATACCTGAGCAGCAGGGTGCTGTCTCTGTCGCGAGATAACGCGAAGCAGATTTATGCGGCATTTCAGATACCGCAGGTGGACTCTACGGATAACCGGGTGAATATTTGTATCAAATGTAAGGGAGTATCGATCGTAGACAGCTATTGGGTGAAGGAAGACGACGAAAAGGCAGACTGGGGAAAAATCAACATCCGCCAGAATCAGCTCAGCGATATTCTGGATCTTTCCTTAACCGGTTTTTCACCGACGATCACTACAAACGCGATCTGTCCGGAGCTGACGACGAAGGGACTGTTCCGAAAGGGATGGGTATATCTGGGGGACACGCTGTATTTGCTAAAATCAGATAAGACAAATGAATATGTAAATACGCGTATGGAGGTGCTGGCTTCCGAAATACTGGAGTGCTTTGAAAACCGGCTGGAGAGCATTGTGTATCTAAGCGATATTAAGGAGACGGCGCGCGGTACGGCATACGTATCGATCTGCCAGAACTTTGTGGAGGAAACCCAGTCGTTTATTGAGGCATGGGAGGTCATGGACTATTGCAAGCGGCGCAAGATAGATTTCCGAAGCCTGTGTCTGGAGCGATGGGGCAGTAAATTTGCCTGTATCCCGGTATTGGATTATGTTATTATCAATACGGACCGTCATACGCAAAATTACGGGTTTATGATGAACAATGATACGGGAGAGCTGGAAGCGGTCGCGCCGATGTTTGATCTAAACTGTGCGCTTGTGGCGGATTACTTTAAAGTAGACGCGGGAGATACGCTTAGCCAGATGTATAATACAAAAGAGACGATACGTGAGCTTGCATTTCAATATAAAGAGTATACAGATTTACGATTTAATGAAGAAGCGTTTATCAAGCTCGCTAGCAGCAAGCATTATAAGGAATTGCGCCATGTATTTGAAAGGGTATATGCAAGGATTCAAGAACTGGAGATTATTTAATGAAAACGGCATTTATTTCAGGGGCTTCGCGCGGCATCGGAAAGGCTGCAGCGGTAAAGCTGGCATCAGAAGGATATCATCTTGCGCTGAATTGTAAAAGCAGCGGGGAAATGTTAAAAAACCTATGCCGGGAGCTGGAGGAGCAATATAAAGTAACAGCATTGGCGTTGATCGGGGATATTGGAGACAGCCAGTCTGTCAGCCAGATGTTCACGGAGGCAAGAAATGTACTTGGCTCGGTGGAGCTGCTTGTGAATAATGCAGGCACTTCGCAGATTGGACTGTTCAGCGAGCTTTCGGTGTTAGAATGGCAGACGATGATAAATACCAATCTTTCGTCGGTCTTTTATTGCTGTCGAGAGGTCATTCCGGACATGGTGCGCAAAAAATCCGGCAGGATCATCAATATTTCGTCTGTATGGGGAGAAGTCGGCGCATCGTGTGAAGCTGCTTATTCTGCGGCAAAAGGAGGCGTGAACGCGCTTACGAGGGCTTTGGCGAAGGAGCTTGCGCCGAGCGGGATACAGGTAAATGCGATCGCGTGTGGGTGCATTGATACACAGATGAATAGATGTTTTACTCCGCAGGAGCATGCGCAGCTGGAGGATGAAATTCCGGCGGGCAGATACGGGACGCCGGAAGAGACAGCGCAGCTGATCTGGCAGATCGTATCAGGCAGCGCATATCTTACCGGGCAGGTGATACGGTTTGACGGAGGATGGATATGATCGTTATTTCATAATAAGCTCATAGAGCTGTTCTGGGGTATCTGCAATCATTGTCGCGCCGTTTTCAAGCAGAAATTCGGTGTCACGGAAGCCCCAGGATACGGAAATGCAGGGAAGCCCTGCGTTTGCGGCAGTTTGGATATCTACATCGGAATCACCGACGTAAATGGTTTCCTGCTTGCTGCAGCTAAGCTCTGCAAGCGCATTTTCTACCATATCTGGGGCGGGCTTTCTGCGTACGCCATCTTTTTCGCCGATCGCTGTTCGGATATTTTCTGGGAAATAAGACTGATGCAGCTCTTTTACCGCACTGTCTGGCTTATTTGATACGATAGCAAGCGTGCATCCAGCGGCTGTCAGCTTTTCTAACAGCGTTGGGATACCGCTATAAGGACGTGTCTTAAGTTCACAATGTGCAGTATAGTATTTGCGGAACGCGGCCAAAATTTCTTCAAACTGGGGATCTGCAGCGCCGTCCGGCAGCGCGCGCTCGATCAGCTTGCGTGCCCCGTTTCCGACAAAGCTGCGGATCTCTTCTAAAGTACGTTCAGGGTAGCCGTATTGAAGCAGCGCATAGTTGGTAGCGTCCATCAGATCTTCTAGCGTATTTAATAGGGTTCCGTCTAGGTCAAAGATGATAGCCTTGTATTTCATTGGTTTTTCCTGCTTTCTTTTGATAAGTTGTTAACGGACGATGGCATGATGCAGCAGATAATCTACCCAAAGCGGATAATAATCTGACTTTACGTGCAGGCCGTCTGAAGTAAAAGTGGATTTCAGATGACCATTTTCGTCTGCGTAAATTTTATCGATATCCAGATAAAAGATGGTTTCTTCGTCTGCCAGTGCGCGTGAGGCTTCATTGCGCTGTGATAAGTTCTGATTGTTCAGGGCGCCGTCCAAATCCTGTGTGCCGTAGCTCATGGGGATATTTCCCTGGATATAGATTACCGCGTTTGGCTGTGTTTGACGTACGGTATTGAGAATATCCTGATACTGTTCGGTAAACCAGTCAACATCTCCGTTGGAAATATCGTTGATGCCGATCATAATGTACACCTTACCGTAAGAATGCCTGCTTAAAGCATCCCTTATGGACGTCATCCAGCCGCCTTCGTTCACAATGCGGGCAGATAAAATACTGCCAATCCCAATCCCGGTTTTAGCATAATAGGACGCCTGCGGAAGTAAATGGCTCTGCAGTATCCCTACGGTTCTGGAATCGCCGATAAACAGTGCGTCAGAAAAATATTCCTCTGAGACGGTCTGGAAGGTGCTGCGGGATTTGTCGTCAGCTTGTCCGTTTTTTGTATCCTTTTTTTTGCCAGACTTCTTGTCGTCAGCTTCCTTTTGGGAGCTATGTACCTTGTCTGATGGAGCGGTGTCCTGTGCCTTATCAGCAGCGGCGTTTTCAGCGGTCTGACTTTGCTGCTGCTCTTGATCGGATTCCTGAGATTGGTAGAGCATATGGCGTTCGCTTGTACCTATGGAGAGCTGTTCATCTTTCGTGCGGACCGTAGTCTCATCTGTCAGATTGACAGGAACGGCGAGACGAGCGTTTGTCTGCGCGGATGTGTATGGGGCTGCCTCGTTCATCAGGCAGGCATCCAGGGCAAACAAAATGAATGATGTTAATGCAATCGTTCCGAATAATCCTAACAAAATTCTTTTTGTGGTTTTCAACTGCTTCACTCCTTTTTTAACCCATTGGAATTTTACTTGAACGGTATCTGTATGTATCATAACATAAAAGAGCGGATATGGAAAGACCTGTACATGATCAGGAGAATTTTCACAGGCTTATTGACAAAATATCTTATGAATATACATACCGTTGTAACAGTTCAGACAAGCTGAACTGTTACATATCGTTTACTATCTTGAGAGGATTCTAATACGTTCGTATATGAGATATTTTTCGGCATAAATAAAGATATTTTTTAGATTCATTTTCAGAAATTTTGCATTTTTGTGTAAAATGTTACAAAGTTGTATAATTCTGTTGTTGATTTAGTCAGCGTGCACGGTAGGATCAAGGATGGTTACGGGCACGCTGACCATTAAGGAGGCAAAATTTATTTAATCAATTTTAAATAGATTAATGCTTTTTTTTAGTTCTGCGGATAATCCGCCTAATTCCGCGGTTTTTTCTGAGATGCTGCCAAGCTCATCGTATACGGTTTCTACTGAAGCCATCATTTCCTCGATACTTGCCGCGTTTTCTTGAGCGGCGGCTGCTGCGTCTTGTACGGCGGCAATCATATCTGTGCGGATATTTTCTACAACATTGGTCTTTTCTATGACCGTATTGATATGATCCTTGGATGTGCGGACGCCGGATTTGACGTTTTCAAATACGAGTCCGGTTTTTTTGATATTCTGCTCTTGGCTGACAATGACGGACTGTACTTCAGCCATATGCCGCATAGCCTGACTGGAATTATCGCTCAGGCTTTCTACCATGCCGCGGATATCTTCTACTGCGGTATTTGATTGTACAGACAGCTTTTGGATTTCAGCAGCTACGACACCAAAGCCTTTTCCAAGCTCTCCGGCTCTTGCGGATTCGATGGAAGCGTTTAAGGACAACAGGCGTGTCTGGGAGGCTATAGCGGCGATCAAGTCCGTAGCGCTGGCAATCTTATCAACCGATTCTTTCGTCAGTTTGGTCTGATGTTCCAAATAATCGATGGATCTTCGCACGGTTTCCATGTCGCGGGTCAGCTCTGATAGTTCCGCGGCAGTTTGCTCGGATACGTCATGGATCTCATTGGATATTTCATGCATCTGACGGATCTGCGTATTGCTGTTGCCGATCATTTCGCCCATGACAGAGACGCCGTTGCTGGCGTTACTGGCATTGTCTGCCTGGCTGGTACAGCTGCTTGCCATTTCCTGGGCAGCCTGCTCCACGTTACCCATAACCAAAAGGATATTTTCTGTGCGTGTTTTTAAAGCGCAGGATTCATCATCCAGCTGATGGCTTTTTCTGCGCAGCATAGAAATAATGTCCAGAAGCCGGCTGCGCAGCTCCATAATTTCTTTTCCAAGCATACCGATCTCATCCGAGCGGTTTAAAATGGAAGTATCCGCTTCGACAGTCAGATCACCGCCAGCGATAGCCCGTAAAAGCCCCATACCAGAGACTAGCGCGTTTACGACATGATTGACCAGCGTTGTTAATAGGAGGCTGGTTACCAGAAGCACAGCAAGGATTACAATAAACATCTGGAGACGGATCTCGCGGATGATCGCAGATACCTTAGCGTGCGGCGTGCCGAGAAATACCATGCCGACTGGGTCGGAGGCGCCCTCCTGGTAAAATGGCGCATAGCAGACGATGTATGGTGTTCCTAGTATTTCTATGTTTCGATCCTGGTAAAATTCCCCGTTTTTTAATACCCTCTGGATGACGGCATCGGACGCGCGGGATTGTATTTGCCGTTCACCAGCTTCGTTTTTGATGGAAGTCAGAATCCGTGTATCGCCCCAAAAGATGGTGACGTCCATTCCGGTATTTTCTTTGATATGGTCTACGATTTCTATGGCTTGTGAGATATTTAGGGTACTGCCTTTCCAAAGCGCACCTTTTTCGTCCAGATGATATTCTCCCTCGTTGCCGATTTCGAAAATATCGCGGACGGCCAGTGCAGTCGCCTGCATACCAACGTATGCCTGATCATAAATTCCATTGGCTGTGCGGTCTGCTGCGAGAAAGAAAATACCGATCCCAAGAAGAAAAACGGGTAGAAGAGCGATTAGTAGTATCTTTGTACGTAGTTTCATGATTTTTCCCCCATCATTATATAGTTTACAACAAAAAATACCGTTATCATTATAACAGATCATGATAACGGTATTTTTTCTGGTTTTTCACATAAGCAGCCTGTTTTTGCACAAGGGCTTGCCTGCATTTCGGGATCGGCGATTGTTTGCTAAAAGCTGCGCAAGCTCGGTATAATTCTGGGTCTGGTTTTTCCTGCCGGCAAGCTCTACCAGCTTTAGTCCAAGAGCCTGATACATATCCTGGTCCTGCTGCGGCAGGCAGTTTAAATGCTTGCGGACGGTCTGGATGTCGTTGCGCTCGATTGGCCCAGTCAGTGCAGCAATGCAGTCCTGCTGCAGAATGTTGTCGATATTCTGGCACACGAGTTCCTTGGTAGCGGCTCTGGCAGTTTCTCTTGAAAAGCCGCATTCCTCCAGCAAGCGGTATCCCGTATCCAAAACAGCGACCACTTGGTTGCTTAAAATACTTGCGGCCGCATGGTATTTTGGCTTGCAGTCGCCTTCGATGCGGCAGACGGTGTTGCCGAGGCTGGTAAATAGATCAGAGATCGCGCTGACAGCTGCGTCATGGCCCTCTATTGTGAAAAAGGCGTTTTTTAGCTGCTCATAGGAAGCGAAACGGTCGCAAAACGGCAGCATAGGATGAAGCGAGCAGCCGAGAGCGCCTGTTTTGCCGATGTCAGTAAATACGCCAGAGGACATAGCGCCGCTGCAATGGCAGATGATCTTTCCGTCGAGCTGGAATGCGCGGAGTTCTTCCCATGCCTGAGAGATATAGCTGTCAGGAGTGGTGATGAAAATGATGCTGCTGCGTTCCATAAGGTCTGGCAGGGCTGGAAAGCTTTGAGAATTGGTAAAGGCAGCGGCGCTGTCAGCGGCTTCTTTTTGGGTGTCGTAGTATCCGGCGATGCGGATGCCGGATTGGGTCAGGTATTTTCCGATGGAGCAGGCGACGCGGCCGGCTCCGATAAATGAAATGGTCATTTTGGGCCTCACTTTCTAGAGGGATACGATGGTGAGTATCCGTTTCTTTTTTAGTTAGAAGCTTCTTGTGTAACTGTATAAAGGCTTCAGGGAGTATAGAACATGAGTACCCACTAAAAAATGTAAGCTTGTAATAACATGGTCACAATCCCATTAACCTCAAACAATAGATAATTCAAAATCGAATGATGCACACAAGTACACTCGCCCATTCAGAAACAGCGCAGACTTCTATAATGTAACGCAAATGAAAACCAGCTGGCTGAGGGGTGCGGGCCTGTCTCAGTGTGACTTGTGGAAGAATATTAGAATCACTTAGCATTCTGCCCAAAAACCAGGGGCGAAGCCAAGCGGCACCCTTTAGCTTCTGGCGTAAGCCAGGGCGAATTAGGTGCCGCGACCGTCCGGTACCATAGCATAACCGCAGAATGCTTAGTGATTCTTATATTCTGCAACCCGGAATACTGAGACAGGCCCGTACCCCTCAGCCAGCGTCCGCTTAGCCACAATCAAACATTCAATCCCCCATATCAATTACCCATTCCCCAACATCACCTCAATAGACCTCCGCGCCCCTAACATCACATCTTCTGGAACAACAATCTCTTCCCCGCCAGTCCCCCGCACGCAATGATAAACATCCATCAACGTCGTCAGCTTCATATCCGTACAAATACATTCATTAGACAACGCATAAAACCGCTTATCCGGGCAAGCAAACTGCAAATGCTGGACGATGCTGTTTTCAGTTCCGATGAGAAAAGCTTTATCAGCGCTCTTTTTCGCATAGTCCATAATCCCGGTTGTACTGCCGACATAATCGGCTTGTTTTGTAACCTCTGGCAGACATTCTGGATGCACGAGCAGCTTGGCGTCAGGATGGAGCTTACGCTGCTGTTTAACTTGTGCGCCCAAGATAGCGGCATGGGCAGGGCAGCCGCCGTTTACAAGGCGGATATTTTTTTCTGGGACCTGTTGTGCGACCCATGCGCCTAGGTTGCAGTCTGGAATAAACAGGATGTTTGGATTGTCCAGACCGCGGATAAGCTTTACGGCGGAAGCGGAAGTAACGCATACGTCGCTCAGCGCTTTTAATTCTGAGGTAGAATTGATGTAGACAGCAACCGCGTAGTCGGGATAGCTTTTTTTCAGCTCTGTAAGCTGGCTGACGCTTATTTGCTGCGCCATAGGGCATCCGGCCTGCGGGTGGGACAGTAATACTTTTTTCTGAGGAGAAAGGATTTTTACCGTTTCCGCCATAAAGCGGACACCGCACAGCAGCACGGTTTTTTGGCTGGCAGCCGCGGCCTTTTGGCTGAGTCCGAAAGAATCGCCTACGTAGTCGGCGACCTCCCAGATGTCTTGGCTTTGGTATGCGTGGGCTAGAATGCAGATATCGTTTTCTTTTTTCAGTCGCAGGATTTCGTCCTGGAGCGCTCTTGTTGTATACATATTAATGCCTTTCGTGTCGGAGGAACTGAAGTTCCTAAGGTAGTTTTTCAGGTTGCATTGATTATATATAACGAAGCGGATTCTGTCAATATATGCGTTTGTTTTTATATTGACAGGTGTCTTGTCAGATATATGGCACTGTGATATAATCGGATGCATATTTGAGAAAGAGAAGGCTGTTTATGAAAACGGATATTTTAATTGCAGGGAGCGGCTGCAGCGGCTTATTTTGCGCGCTGCAGCTGCCGGAGGATATGCAGGTTACGGTAATTACAAAATCAGATCTGGAAAGCAGCGATTCGTTTCTGGCGCAGGGCGGCATCTGTATGCTCAGGGATGAGGCTGATTATGCCGATTACTTGGAAGATACGATGAGGGCCGGACATTATGAAAATGATAAGGTTTCGGTAGAGCTTATGATCCGCTCTTCAAGGCAGATCATTCAGGAATTGCTTGCGATGGGCGTGGATTTCCAGCGGGATGAGAAAGGGGAGCTTGCTTTTACAAGGGAAGGTGCGCATTCGAATCACAGGATTTTGTTTCATAAGGATATTACTGGCAGGGAGATTACGGGGAAGCTGCTGGAGCAGGCGAAGCGGCGGCCGAATATACAACTGCTGGAGTATACGACGCTGTTGGATCTTATATGCAAAGACGGTGGGTGCTGCGGAGCGGTAGTGAAAAAAGCGAATGGTACGTTGGAGCAGATAGATGCGCTGTTTACCGTACTGGCGACCGGAGGTATCGGCGGGCTGTATAAGCATTCTACCAACTTTCGGCATTTGACGGGCGATGCGGTTGGGATCGCGCTGCGGCATGGGATTGCGCTGCGGGATATTCGTTACATTCAGATTCATCCGACGACGCTTCATACACAAGATGAGCAGGAACGCAGCTTTTTGATCTCAGAATCGGTGCGTGGAGAAGGTGCAAGACTGTATGATAAGCATATGCAGCGTTTTGTAAATGAGCTGCTGCCGCGCGATGAGCTGACGGCTGCGATATTGGCGCAGATGGAAAAAGACCGGACGCAGTTTGTATGGGAGGATTTGCGGACGATTCCGGAAACAGAGTTAAACATTCATTTTCCGAATATAGTTGCGCACTGTGCGGCTATGGGGTATGATGTTACAAAAGAATGCATTCCGGTTGTACCAGCCCAGCATTATTTTATGGGCGGGATCCGGATCGATCATGACGGCCGCACTTCAATGAAACAACTGTATGCGGTTGGGGAAACTGCCTGCAATGGCGTGCATGGGAAAAATCGCTTGGCAAGCAATTCGCTGCTGGAAAGCCTTGTATTTGCAAAGCGGGCAGCGCAGGACATGACGGCTTGCGCAAAGAAAGCGGGAAGTAAAGATATCCTGCCTGCCAGAGTGGATCTGGAGGCATATCGGGACAGCGACGGACTGCAGGAAGCATACCGGAACGCGGTCCTGCGGGAGATAGGAAAAGACTACGGCTGCAATACATAAGAAGCATCTTGATAAAGATGCAGCTGTAACTGGGAAGGTTGATAAAAACAGGTGATCAAGAAAGGAAAAAAGCGATGTTTGATATGGCAACAATGAAGCTGGATGTAGACCCATTAATCTTAAGCGCGTTAAAGGAGGATATTACAAGCGGTGATGTATCGACCAATAGTGTAATGCCGGATGCGCAGGAAGGCGAAGCGGATCTGATCTGTAAGCAGGATGGGACAATCTGTGGGCTGCAGGTTTTTGAGCGGGTATTTACGCTATTGGATGAAAATGTCAAGGCGGAATTTTTTGTAAAAGATGGCGACGCGGTCAGCAGCGGTCAGCTGATAGGCAAAATCCGCGGCGATATCCGAACGCTGCTTTGCGGTGAGCGGACGGCGTTAAATTATCTGCAGCGGATGAGCGGGATCGCGACTTATACGCATTCTGTTGCCAGCCTGCTGACAGGGACGGGGATCCAACTGCTGGATACCAGAAAAACCTCGCCAAATAACCGTATTTTTGAAAAATATGCAGTACGTACAGGCGGCGGACATAATCACAGATATAATCTGTCGGACGGCGTATTATTGAAGGACAACCATATCGGCGCTGCAGGAAGCGTGCAGAAGGCTGTGCGTATGGCGAGAGCGTATGCCCCGTTCGTGCGCAAGATCGAGGTAGAGGTGGAAAACTTGGATATGGTAAAGGAGGCGGTACAGGCAGGAGCAGATATTATTATGCTGGATAATATGACACATGAGCAGATGAAGGAAGCGGTTGATTTTATTGCGGGAAGGGCACAGGTCGAGGTATCCGGAAATGTGACAAAAGAAAATATTGCAGCGCTGGCGGATCTGGGGGCCGATTATATTTCCAGCGGCGCTCTGACGCATTCCGCTCCGATCTTGGATCTTTCGCTAAAAAATCTGCACACTGTCAGCGGGAGTTGCTGAGCTGCTGCGGATGTAAGGGATCTGCAGCACTAACAAATATAGGGAAGCAACGAAAAAAGGGCGGTTCTCAGGCAGAAAGGAGAGACAGCAGATGAATGGAGAACAGCGCAGAAAACAGCTGCTTTCGCTGCTGGAAAGCAGTAAAACGCCGATTGCAGGATCCGTACTGGCGCAGCAGCTTCGGGTCAGCAGGCAGGTGATCGTACAAGATATCGCGCTGCTGCGGGCGAATGGGGCGGATATCTTATCTGCCAGCCGGGGGTATCTGATGCTGGAGACAACGCAGGAGGCCAGCCGGGTATTCAAGGTGCTGCATTCAGATGCACAGACGGAGGAGGAGCTGACGCTTATTGTGGATATGGGCGGAAAAGTACGGGATGTGTTTATTTACCATAAGGCATATGGGGTAGTGCGTGCGGATATGAAAATACGCTCGCGCAAGGATGTACGGGATTTTATGGAAACAATACGGTCTGGAAAATCCAGCCTCTTGAAAAACACAACCTCTGGTTATCATTATCATACGGTATGCGCAGAGGATGAGCAGACGCTGGACGCAATCCAAGATGAGCTTTTGCGTCAGGGGCTTCTGGCACCGCTGCAGGAGGATGAACCAGTAGATTTCCGGCACAGCTGCGGGAGGGTAAGCCGGTAGATTTCTGGTGCCGGACGGGCTGTCAGCACGCTTGGCATGGCAGCGTCATATAATAGCGAAAAGGCAGACGGGAATGGAAGTAACGGAATGAAAATCGGCTATATATCCCGCATGGACCGCTCTTATATGCACGCACTGGCGCTTCCGCTGCGGCAGGATTCAAAATATATCGTGTTCAGCGATTGTCATCGCGGAGATGGAAGGGCGGACGACAATTTTTTGAAAAATGAGCTGATGTATCTGGCTGCGCTTCGGTATTATTACAAAAATGGCTATACGTATATAGAGCTTGGCGACGGCGACGAATTGTGGGAAAACAGATCGATGGAAAAAATAAAAGAAATGCATCCGCACAGCTTTGCGATGATTGAAAAGTTCAGGAAGGAAGATCGATTTTATCCGGTATACGGCAATCATGATATGGTAAAAAAGGAAACTGCTTATTCCAAAAAGCATTTGGGCGGGCCGTGTTATCAGGGGATACTGCTGGAGGATCCGCAGAAGAAGCTATTTCTGACGCACGGGCATCAAGCAGATGTGATGAACAGTACGTTTTGGAAAGTAAACCGCTTCTTGGTGCGCTATTTGTGGAAGGGACTGGAGCTGCTCGGCGTGCCCGACCCAACCAGCGCGGCGAAAAATAACACGCACAAGGAGCGTACGGAAAAACGATTGACGGAATGGGCTGCGCAAAATGATGTGATATTGATCACAGGCCATACGCACCGTCCGATGGCGGGGACGAAGGAGTCGCCGTATTTTAATACGGGCAGCTGCGTGCATCCTGCCGGAATTACTGGAATGGAAATCGAGCACCGCTGTATGACGCTTGTGAAATGGTCGCTTGGAACAGACGGCGCGCAGGCGGTTTATGTGAGGCGGGAAGCGCTTGGCAAAAAAGTGTGCATTGACGCGCATAGTTTAAACAACCTGTAAGGGGAGAAAATGAGACGGTGCATGGACGCACGCTGGAGCTGTATATTACAATACTTTTTGATAAGCGATGCGTGGACTTTTATCCGCCACATAAATCCTGCCGCATTTTTGAAATCCGTTTGCTGCAAGAAGATGCTGCATAGCATAGTTTTCCTCGTGGGTATCGATGCGGATATTTGCTGCTTTGGATTCGCAGAATGCAAGGCAGCAGCGGAAAACTCCTTTTTTTTCACCGCTCCCGGCGATACGGTGGATGGTTCCGTATAGGTCGTCGTTAAGCCAAGAGCCGTTTTCAATATATTCGTAAGTCGGGTCTTTGCCGATTATAAAGGCAAAAACGCCAAAAATAGCAGGGCTGTCGGTATCAGTGATAACATAGCTGTACCCGTTTTTTATGTCGTTTTTTATTGTTTCCTCTGATGGATTGGTGCTGCCCCACTGATTCGGATTGCCGGAAAGACGCATTTGTTCTCTTGCATGGGCGTAGATAGATATTATTTTTGAGAAATCGTTGGGGGTGGCTTTTCGTATGGTCATATGGGAAGCTCCTTTTTTATTTTTGTCAATTATATCAAAGACAGATACGGAGTTCAATTCGAATTAGGAGGAAAATGTATTTCGCAATGCTTCGATTGTATGATAGTATTTGGTCGTTTTCTGCATAAAAGGTTCATTTTCTGCAAGCCCTCTTGAATATTATACGTTATTTGTTATGCTTATAGCAGATACAGGTAGCTATGATTGCAAAGATGAAATCATAATAATGAGGTTAGAAGAAAATTAGTATATATTGTATTGGTCGTTTGATAATCTGGGTTAATCATTAATTAAATTTTGATTTACAGGTAGAAAGTCATATCGGTAAATGTAACGATTGATGATAACACTGTAAATGGAAAGAAGTAATGTTGACCAGATTACCAAGTGGTCAGAACTTAGGAACAGAGTTTCTTAACGGGGCTAGAATGGCTGTTTTGAAATAAATCTATTTAAATAATTTTCTTTTTATTAGAATACTGAGCAATTTTTGTAATTGTATCTTCTAAAATCTAAATATATGTGATAATAAAGTAGGAGGGGTTTATCATCAGTTAAATCCGGGTGGTGACGGTTGGACTGCATCAAAATTTACTGGTGCTACAAGTGGAGATTTTGATTTTTCGGGTTATAATATTGCGGCAAAACAACCGTGGCAGTTTAGGTATTCGCAGACAGCTCTTAAAAGTACAAAAATGAGCCGTGTGCAAATAAGAATTTATTGGGATTATGACATAAAGTATACCAATTACGAATTATTCAAATAAGAGGTGTTAATATCTATGGCAATGCTATGAGAATTGCTTTGCCATAGGTTATTGTGGAAAGGAGCGGTATATGCAAGTTAATTATGATGCTTATGCCTATTCAACGGAAGTAAATCTAAATAATAGGAAAAGTGCAGCAGCAAATAGAAATGTGCGAAAAAATGATGATAATGATTTGTCTTATAAACAAGTAGAGTCGGAATATACGAATTATACAAAAGAAGCTCTTGTGAAAGATACTGTACAAGAGCAAACATCATTTCCAAGTTTTCATGTGTTATCTAAATATGAAAAATATTTCAAGGCTTTAAACGAACATTATTCAAAGGTAAACGAGGAAAATAAAAAGTTTGCCAATCCTGAAAAGCATATTGTTGATAAATATTTCAATAAAAACTCCCCTTATTATGTAAAAGGCTTAACGCAAAAGGAGCGTGATATTTGTGCAACAGCGGAACAACGTGTTTTGATGGGAATGCAGCCTGATTTATGTGGTCTTGATCCAGTTATTCGGGAAAATTTTGATGGATGCAATATTTTTGTGATGGATATGGAATGGAATCAGGAAATTCGAGATGAAATGAATAGTGCTATAAATCAGGCATTTGAAAAAAATGGGATTGTAATTCCCAAAGATGCTGCTTTAAGATTGACGGTTGATCCATATGATTTCTTCATTCATGCAGCTGGAGTAAACGAGGAATTGGCAAAAAGGATAGAGGCAGCATTAAATCAAGGCAAAAATGGTTACTATTTATATAATCATATTTCTTTTTGCAATCCGGTGAATTATGGTGTTGAAGACCCATATCAATACATACAAGGTGATAAAGAAAAGATGGTGGTTTATCATTTTGTAAATCGGTTGACAGGATATGATATAAGAGAATTGGAAAACAGAGATGGAAAGTTTTATACTCCTGATGGAAAAGATTTGTGGGAAGTATTGAAAGACAAATATAATAAACTGGTAGCAGATGGTAATGCAGATGCTTCCGTACTAAAGGAATATGAGGCTGCATACCAGAGAATTGCTAAAGCAGGTTGGAACCGGACAACAGATTGCAACTTAATGATTGACTACAAAGACAGTTCACTATGTGATATTGATACATCTTATGGATATGGTCCAGGACAGACTGCATGGCAGGGCAGGGTGAAAAGTTGGTATGAGGGAATACAAAAAGAATATTTGCGTGAACGTGATGAAGAATTGAAACGAGAAGAAAATACTCTGACAAAATTTGAAGTGGCGGTAAAAGAAACTGAGGATATGATGGAGAGGATGTTTGGAGAGGGACGTATGTCTACCTTACAGAGTGAAGAAACTCAATTAATTTCACCCAATCTTTCTGAACTCCAAAAGTTGTTGGACCGCTTACAGAAAGATGGAATGATCGTCCATCTTACGAATAGGGTGCTTAATCTTGGGGGAGAATTAAAAACAATTCAAAGTTTTGATTGCAGAGCATAAAGGTTGACGGTTGCAGGAATCGTATTGTTTTTGGCGCTTAAAAATGAAAAAGGACAGCCAAAACTGTCCTTTTTTCGCCAGCAGCTCTTTCCAGCAGCTACGCCATCCCATTCACTGTTTTATATTTATACAGCATTTCCGCATGGTTCTGCTCTTCGATCTGAATATCCGCCAGCAGCTTTCGCAAGCTTGGCTCAGAAAACTTAAATACGTTGGAGTTGTATTCAGAAGAAACCATTTTCTCTGTACCAATGCAGTCAGTAGCCAAAAAGCAGTCGTTTTTCTTGTCCTCGTTGTCTGTCATGGAGTTGTAGGTCGCCTGCGGGCTATAAGCTTTACCGGAACGGTCATTGCAGTTGCAGGTTGGGACGTTGCCGGAAAGCACCTTGCCGAGTGATTCGTAATGTTCTTTTTCTTCTTTTTCCAGGTTTTGGAAGAGGTCTTTTAAGACAGTGTCTTTTGCTTCCTTGCCGTATCTGTTGTACTTTTCAATGCAGCTTTGCTCTTGTGTCTGAAGGTCTTTGATCGCGGTTGTTTCTTTTTCTGTTAAAATCATGTTTCGTACCTCTTTCTTAAAATGACTGTTTTTACAGGACGTATTATGTGCAGACAGCAGGTTTTTATACTCGCTGAAAAGAGAAATTTCTTGGAACGCAAGATTAATGCAAGGTTTTCCTTTCTTCGATCGTGTTACTTTTAAAGAAACAATTTATGGCTGGCATTTTTTCGGAATCTGTTTTATACTAAAAATACGGAAAAGCCAGGCATAATAAAAAAACAGCAATGATGAAGAAGGGAGAGTTCATTATGAAACGATTGAAACGTACCTTGCTGGCGGCAGCGCTTGTTGGTGCAGTTTCCTTTACGACTGCAGGACAGTCTGCAACCGTTGCTTATGCGCATGGATGTCATGGCGGTGGACATTGCGGTTCGTATACGAATTATTATTATTGCGGCGGACACAGCGCACATACGCACAACGGCGGCATTTGTCCATATGCGGATGAAGATCCGTACTATTACTGCGGCGGACACAGCGCGCATACGCATCCAAACGGGGTTTGCCCATATGCGACAACAGTCAGCAAAGCAACTGTCAGAAAGGTTCAAAGAACATTGAACCGCTGTGGGTATAACTGCGGAACCGCGGATGGCGTTATGGGAACAAGAACAAAACGTGCGTTAAAAAGCTATCAGAGGGACAACGGACTAAAGGCGGATGGTGCGATCGGCCAGCAGACGTTGATCGCGTTGGGGCTTGCAAATTAACGATTGTGATCCAGAGAAAAAATAGGAAAGAATAAGTGCAGGGCCGCAGCTGGCCTTGCACTTTTTTGTCGTTTTTGGTTTTTGAGGATTCGGAACTCTCAGACATTTGGCTTGTTCGAAAAGAAATCAGTTTTCAGAAAGAAGATACTATGTTAGAATAAAGGCAGATTACATACAGTTCGACATCGTTTGGTTTTTCTGAACGAGCTTTATGCTGGGCAGGCGGAGGATAAAAATGAGTGCATTTGTGCAATTTCAAAACGTCGGCAAGACGTATCACATGGGCGAAGTGGATATCGAAGCGTTAAGAGATGTGAATTTTACGATTGAAAAGGGCGAGTTTTGTGTCGTAGTCGGTGCGTCTGGGGCAGGTAAGACGACGATCTTAAATATTCTGGGCGGAATGGATACGCTGACGACTGGAAAGGTACTCCTGGACGGAGCAGAGATTTCGGCTTACCGTAAAAAGAAGCTGACGGCTTATCGGCGGTATGATATCGGATTTGTGTTCCAGTTTTATAATCTGGTGCAGAATTTGACGGCGTTGGAAAATGTAGAGCTGGCGGCACAGATATGCAAAGACCCGCTGGATGCGGGGACAGTGCTGGAGATGGTTGGACTAAAGGATCGGGCGGGGAATTTCCCGGCGCAGCTGTCAGGCGGAGAGCAGCAGAGAGTGGCGATCGCGCGTGCGCTTGCGAAAAATCCGAAGCTGCTGCTGTGCGATGAGCCAACGGGCGCGCTTGATTACCATACGGGTAAGGCGGTGCTAAAGCTGCTGCAGGATGCGTGCAGGAAAAATGGTATGACGGTCGTCGTCATTACGCATAACCAGGCGCTGACAGCGATGGCGGACAGGATTATTACCGTCAAAAACGGAACTGTGCGCAGCATGGAGCTGAACGAACAGATCGTGCCGGTGGAAGAGATTGAATGGTAGCGGAAATGCCAAAAAACAGGGAGACAGAGCATGAACAAGGGAATGATAAAAACAACAGTCAGGGAAATAAAAGGAAGCCTTGGGCGGTATTTGGCCATTTTTGCGATTGTATTGTTGGGAGTAGCGCTGTTTACCGGGCTAAAGGCAACGACGCCGGCGATGCTTATGACGGGAAACGATTATCTGGCTGAGCAGAATTTTTACGATTTTCGGCTGCTGTCTACCATTGGTTTTGAGGAAGCGGACGTACAAAAGCTTATAGAGATGAAACAGACAGCCGACGCAGAAGGGGCCGTCAGCGTAGATGCAGTCTGCATGGCTGACAGCGGGAATGAAGCGGTCTATAAATTCCATACAGTGCCGGAAAAGATCAACCAGATCATATTGACTGCCGGAAGAATGCCCAAAAAGGCGGATGAATGTGTGCTGGATTCTGCCCAGTATGGGGAGGATATGATTGGAAAGCAGATCGCGGTGACGGATAGTAACGAAGAAGATACATTGGAAATGTTTGGTGAGCGGACATTTACGGCGGTAGGTATTGTGCGTTCTCCTTATTATATCAATCTTGAGCGGGGAACGACTTCGATCGGAGAGGGAAAGATCACGGCTTTTTTATATGTGCCGCGGGAATCCTTTGCCTGTGAATATTTAACGGAAATTTATGTAAAAACAAAGCAAAAGCTGGATGTGTATACGGACGCCTATGAGGACTATATTGATGGAATGCAGGAGGAAATAGAAGGGAAAACGGAGGCTCTTGCGCTGGCGCGGTATGAAAAGATTACGGGTGAAGCCCGTAAGGAAATAGATGACGCGCAGGAAGAATTAGACGAGAAGCTGGCAGATGCACATAAGGAGCTTGCTGACGCACGCAAAAAGATTGCGGACGGGGAGCAGGAAATCGTAGACGGGGAACAGGAGCTGCGTGATGGAAAGCGTAAGGCAGCAGATGGAGAGCGGGAGCTTGCCGCTAATGAACGCAAGCTTTCGGACAGTGAACGCAAGCTTTTGGACGGTGAACGGGAGATCCGGGAAAAGGAACAGGAGATTCGGGATGCGCAAAGACAGTTAAGTCAGGCGGAGCAGGAGATTTCTGCGAATGAGAAAAAGCTGGCGGATGGCAAGGCAGAGCTTGCGCAGGCCAAGGCAAAGCTGCAAAAGGAGGAAACTAAGCTGCAAAAGGAGGAAGCAGCCTTACCAGGACAGGAAACGCAGCTGCAAAAGCAGGAGACAGAGCTTTTGAAAAAAGAGGAGGAGCTTACGCAGCAGGAAGCGGAGCTGGCGAGCCAGGAGACGGAGCTTTTGAAAAAAGAAGCGGAGCTTAAGGAGCAGGAAACGGAGCTTATGCAGCAGGAAGCAGCGCTCAAACAGCAGGAAACAACGCTTTTAGATAAAAAAGCAGAGCTTGCACAGCAGGAAGCAGTGCTCAGACAGCAGGAAACAGCGCTGGAAAATGAGGAAACAGCGCTGGATAGCCAGCAGAAGGACCTAAACCTCCGTAAGGAACAGCTGGAGCAGGCGTATGCAGCGCATCAGATATCACATACGCAGTATGAGAGTCAGCTGCAAGAGCTGCAGACAGGGCTGCATCAGCTGCAGGCGGGTAAGGCGGAGCTTGCACAGACCAAGGCGCAGCTGCAGGCAGGAAAGAAACAGCTGCAGGAGGGACGTTCTCAAGTGCAGGAAGGACTCGTGCAGGTACAGTCTGGACTTGCGCAGGTGCGGCCTGGACTTACGCAGTTACAGGAGGGTCTTTCCCAAGTGCGGGAGGGACTTACACAGGTGCAGGGAGGTCTTTCCAAGGTGCGGGAGGGGCTTACGCAGGTGCGGGAAGGACTTGTGCAGGTACGTGCAGGCTGCAAGCAGCTGCAGGACGGAAAACAGCAGATTGCCGCGGGAAAAAAACAGCTTGCCGCCGCAAAAGCAGAGATTGCGTCGAATGAAAAAACATTGGCTGAATCCCAACAACAGCTTGCAGCCGGAAAAGCAGAAACGGCAGACGCGCGTATGCAGCTGGAAACAGGAAGGCGAGAGCTGGAAAAAGGTAAAGCAGAGCTGCAAAGCGGCAGGATAGAGCTTGCGGATGGCAAGAGGCAGCTTGCGGATGCAAGGGAAGAGCTTGCAGATGCAAGGGCAGAGCTGAAACAGGGCAGAAAGGATCTGGACAAGGGCAAAGCGGAGCTTGCGGATGCCAGAAGGGAGTACGCGGACGCAAAAGCAGAATTAAATGAAGAGACGGCGGATGCGCAGCAAAAGATAAACGACGCGCGTATGGAGCTGGCAGAGGCAGAGGAGCCGGATGCTTATGCGCTGACAAGAAATACGAATATCGGCTATGCCTGCTATGAAAGCGATTCTAATATTGTAGCAGGGATCGCGAATGTATTTCCGGTGTTCTTTTTCCTTGTGGCTGCGCTTATTTGCATGACGACAATGAACCGAATGGTGGAGGAGCAGCGTACGCAGATCGGCGTGCTCAAGGCGCTTGGTTATGGAAACGGCACGATCATGGGGAAATATTTGTTTTACGCCGGTTCTGCGGCAGCCGCGGGAGCGGTAGCAGGCTGTATTATCGGGACGTGGCTGTTTCCAAAGGTGATCTGGATGGGATACAGTATTATGTATTCTATGGGAGAGATTACTTATTATTTTGACGGGTGGATGGCTTTCTTTTCGCTGCTGGCGGCGCTGCTTTGTTCGATGGGGGCGGCTTACGCGTCCTGCCGGTACGAGCTGTATAGCGTTCCGGCAAGCCTGATACGGCCAAAGGCGCCAAAGGGCGGAAAACGCATCTTTTTGGAAAATGTTGGGTTTATCTGGAGTAGGATGAAGTTTCTGCACAAGGTATCGGTCCGCAATATTTTTCGTTATAAAAAACGTTTTTTTATGATGATACTTGGAATAAGCGGCTGTACGGCGCTGCTTCTGACAGGATTTGGGGTCAAGGATTCCGTAACGAATGTGGCGGATATGCAGTATGACGAGATTGAGATTTATGATATCGGCATTACATTTTCAGAAAATGTAACGAAGGAAGATCTGCAGGAGTTGGATAGACAGACCGGAAACCTGATGGAGCGGTTTGCCTGCCGCTATGAGGAAAGCGTGGATCTGGATTTCGGCGGAAAAACGAAATCGATGTATCTTGGAATAGCGCAGGATACAGAGGAGATCGCTGATTTCTTAAAGCTTCGTACAAAGAGCGGCGAAAAAATCTCTTATCCGTCCGCTGGGGAAGCTGCATTAACGGTAAAGACAGCGGAAACAATGGGGATTCGTGTGGGCGATCAGGTAGTTTTGCGGGACAGTGAGATGAACAGCCTTACGGTAAAAGTGAGCGCGTTGTATGAGAATTTTATTTATAACTGTGTTTATATTAGTAAGGAGACCTATATGGAGCAGCTTGGAAAAGAGCCGGAGTACAAAAGCGCTTATGTCGTTGTAAAAGACGGTGTGGATGTCCATATGGCGGCTGCAGTGATGGCTGACCAGGGCAATGTATTGTCGGTTTCTATTACCCAAGATATGCGCGAACGGATTGCATCGATGATGAAAAGCATGGATTATATTGTGCTTTTAATTATTTTATGCGCAGGCAGCCTAGCGTTTATTGTGCTGTACAATCTGACGAATATTAATATTACCGAGCGTATCCGGGAGATCGCGACGATCAAGGTGCTTGGGTTTTACGCGCGGGAAACGGCGGATTATGTATTTCGGGAAAATCTTGCGCTAACGGGCCTTGGTGCGTTGGCGGGGCTGGGTCTTGGGAAATGGCTCCATTGGTTTGTGATGGATCAGGTTAAGATTGATATGATCTCGTTTAAGACGATGGTTGCTCCGATGAGCTATTTATGGAGTCTGGCATTGACGTTTGCGTTTGCGATGCTTGTAAACGGGCTGATGTATTTTAAGCTGGAGCATATTCATATGGCGGAGGCGCTTAAGTCGATTGAATAGGCAGTTTTGACGGGCAATAAATGAATAGTATTTCCAGATATGGAAATACTATTCATAAAGATGGATCGATAGGTTTATGCTTGTCAGTCTTTCCACCACTCTCCGACTTCTTTTTCTGCCGTTTCCTGGGACATAACAAACCGTGTTGCAATCCTTTTAACGACTTCAATAAATGTCATGCCGCATTCTTGATATGTCTCTACTGCCGAACGGATTGCCGCATCCTTTGCTACGCCTATGTCATGTACTCTCATAATCTCTTCCTGGTCATATAACTGCATCATAATATCCACAACCTCGCTTTCTTTTCCTTCAAGATATTCTCTAAGAATATTCTGATCCTTGCAAATACGGATTGTCTTTTGCACTGTTTTCTTTGATCTACCGTATAGTTTTCTCTGTTCATCTACTATTTTTGTGAAAGTTACATATTGGCTGATAATATCGCCTTTCTTCCCGTTATAGATCATCTGCACGGTCACTTCGACCGCTGTTTTTTCCCCTCCAAAAAATTCATCTGATAACGTAATCTCTGATGGGCGTGTTTTACGTTCTCCTGTATATATGACATACAGCTCCGGTTTTGGAAGCTCTACTTTTTTGCTCTTATATAAATCCATATCATTTTCGGAAAAATATCTCCGGTATGAATTTGCCAGGTATTCCAGCGCACGAATGATAATATTAGCTGTCCATAAGGTTTGCGCTTCCACCAGCACCATAAGTTTATTTCCTTTTATGAACCCAAGGTCATTATAGACGCTGTCTGTAAAAATATTTTCCAAAGTGACTGTTTTTAAGTCATCCTCGCATACTTTCTTATCTTCCGGATGGAGTGCTTGGTACAGTTGGAGCAGGTATTTGGAATCACTGAACAAATTGCAGAATACGCTGTCTTTTACTGTCCTTTTCGTTTCTGTTTTTTCTATTTCCTTACTTTCCGCTGCCATATGCTGTATATCTCTTCCTCTCATAATATATTGTTTCTCTTTCAACTTTATCTTAGCAGAAAACAATCCAATAAGCCATATACTTATGGATAAAAACGCCCGTGAAAGAATTAAAGATTGATATTTTTGTGTGAAACCTGTTTTTCATTATAATAAATCGTAACAGGAGTGCTATGACTGACTTCCAATAATACATAGCAGACAGAGGCTCGGCCCATATCAGATACCTTTACTTTTAATCTATCTGCATTCCATTCCGGTTGAAAAGCATAATCAGCTGCCAGCCCATTATAATAAATGTATTTCTTTTTATTTTTGCATATCATATACCATTTGCCCTGACCGCATGACCGGAGAGCTTCTCTTATCGCTTGAGGAGCATCTTCTTTGGCCATGCGTATGATCTTTGCATCAGAGCCTACGGATCCTGTTTTTGTATGATCTGTTTTTGTTACAGCAGCGGCTGCTTTTATAGGCTCCGAAAGCTCCAAATCCTGTTGTATCTCATTGAGTTCTTCCTGTGTAAGGCTCTCCAGCCGTATGATCGATCCAGCGTCGTCACGCTGCAGCCGCAGATCGATGGATCCATTTGCGTCATAGTTGAAAATGTAAAAGGAGTCGTCCGCTTTGACATCCATAAAAATGCGAACCCGGCTGCCTTTATAATAATAAGCTCCGTTTTTCTTCTCAATATCATGGGCTGCATAAGCTTTTGCGTATGCCTGCTTCGTCGTTTGCTTCTTTGTGACGGTTACCTTGCAGATATATGTGATCTGGCCGATCCTGGCATAGATTTTTGTCTGTCCTGGCTTTTGGGCGGTTACGGTTCCGTGCTTATCTACAATAGCGATTTTCTTATTTTCAGACGACCATACCGGATCCTGCTTTACGCGGGTCAGCTTTAAAAGCAGGGTACTGCCTTCTGTTAGCTGTATAGAAGATTTGTTTAGTTTTGGAAATTGATCGGTATCGGTTGTACTGATACGGTCAATTTCCTGCGCAGTATATAAAAAAGCATCGTATGTATCCTGTGTACTCGCTCCATGCGCCAACGCATAGCTGCATTGGGTGTTTACTTCTTTAATGAGCTTTTTTCTGTGGCTGAATGGACCGATTGTGGAATAACCGTTTTTAGTGAAAAGAGTAAGTCCAATGGTTCCTTCGCTAAATCCTCCGGATGGCTTGTCCGCTTCATCTGCACCATCAGAAAAAATAGTATACAGACGATTGTTCTCACAGATGATTGTTAAGTCCCTTTCGGTAGATGCGGCGGTGTGTTCTGTTTTGCGATTGGTCGCCGCAGCGGTGGTTTTATAGGTGCCGAAAGAAGCGGCTGCTGCCGTAAATAAGCAGGTCAGCGCAAGCGCTGCAGCAGTTGTAGCTTTTGATCTTTTTTGAATATCCATAATTGCGTCTAACCTTCCTTTTAATAATTTTTTGCTTTCACTAAAGCTGACAGATGCAGAGGGACTGGAGTAAGTGCCGTTTGCCATCGCGCTTAATAATATGCTGCCGTATGCTTTTCTTTCAGCAGCGTCCAGATTTTTTATGACTGCTTCGTCACAGGACAGCTCGCATAATTGTCTGATTTCCCGTTCCACCAGATATAGAAAGGGATTGAACCAATGCAGGCATAGGGTGAACTGGATCAGCCATTTATAGATCAGGTCAGCCCGTTTGTAATGGATCAGCTCATGCAGCACTGAATAATGAAAAACCTCCGCTGTTAAATACTGATCAGATGCCGGAAGTACGATACAGGGCTTTAAGATCCCGATCAACAACGGAGAGGAGATCAGGCTGTTCGTACAAAGACCGACACAGCCTTTGATATGCTCCTGCCCGATCATACCGCCGACGTGTTCTAGCAGGCTGATATCATCTATTGTGCGGCTTCCCGCGCGAATATAGCGGGTAAAGCTTTGATATATCGTAAGCTTTCGAAGCAAAAGCATCATGGCGGTTACCAGCCAGACTGCAGGCGCATATTTTCGGAACGCAGAAGCTATCTGCAGGCGGATGCAGCTATGATGCGTTGGTTTTGCAGCTTGCGTTGATGCTGCAGCTTGCTTTGGAGCATCAGCAGGCAGCTCTTTTGGGATCTTATTTTCTGTAGTATGGGAAGGCTCCGGTTTTCTGCTCTCAGCTGCGGGCTGTTCAAAGCTAGTATGTATCATTTCGATAGGAACGCTTATGAGCGACCAGGGAACCAGCAGACGCGCGATGACAACAAGCCATATGTAATATTGCCAGCGTTTGCTCAGCCGCCTTCGGTATAGTGGGCGTAGTAAAAACAGAATGCCTGCTAAAAATGTTCCTGAAAGAGAAAGCATCAGTACGGTATTCATGATTTCTTGCATTTTGCCGCCTCCAATCTGACTGGTTATTCCAAATTAGCGTTATTTTTTTCATCGGCAGCACATTGATCCTGCCAGTATGCGTTTAATTCCGCAAGATCGGCGGCAGACAGCCATTCTTTTTGGATCAGCGTTGCGACAAGCCCTTTTGCGTTGCCCTCGTACATTTTTCCTAAAAACGCTTCTGTCTGGGCAGCTTGATATTCACCTTCTGAAAAAACAGCTGAATACCGGTTGCGGTGACCGATTTTATTTGTAGTGACCAATCCTTTCTCAATCAGCCGGGATAGCAGCGTAATAATTGTATTCTTTGTCCAATTCTTTCCCTGAGCGGATAATTCCTGCATAATCTGTGCGTATAACGCGTTCCCGCCATTGCTCCAGATGATTTTTAACAGTTCAAATTCATAATCAGATGCTTGCTGCATAGGTTTTCCTCCGTTTGATTTATGAGTACATCATGTTATCTAAATAAAAGATAACATGATGTACTCTATATGTCAAGTAGTTTTTGACTTTCTAAGAAAATTTAGTAAACTTTATGTAACAGGTCAGCTTGTCTGAACTGTTACAACTTTTGAAGAAATTTCCTGCTTTTTAATGACAAATGACCAAAAAAAGAGTACTATAAGGAATAGCAAAAAAATTTTTACGGAGGTACCCAATGAGCGAAATGAAAGAAACGATTGTAAATGGAAAAGCGGTTCTCGGAATAGAGTTTGGATCTACGAGAATTAAGGCTGTATTGATTGGCGAGGACAATACGCCGATCGCGTCTGGTGCGCATGACTGGGAAAACCGTCTGGAGGACGGGATCTGGACTTATACGCTGGATGATATCTGGACAGGCCTGCAGGACAGCTATACAAAAATGGCAGCGGATGTAAAAGCACAGTATGGCGTAGAGGTGACCAGCCTTGCCGCAATCGGTTTTTCTGCTATGATGCACGGATATATGGTATTTGATAAAGCTGGAGAGCTGCTTGTGCCGTTCCGTACATGGAGGAATACGATCACCGGACAGGCAAGCGAGCAGCTGACAGAGCTGTTCCAGTATCACATTCCGCAGAGATGGAGCATTGCGCATCTGGATCAGGCGGTTTTAAACGGAGAAGAGCACGTAGCAAGTATTGATTACCTTGTAACGCTGGCTGGATACATACATTGGCAGCTGACCGGGGAAAAGGTACTTGGAGTCGGGGAGGCTTCGGGAATGTTTCCGATCGATATTGCTGCGTGCGATTATAATCAGCGGATGGTCGACCAATTTGATGAAAGAGTATCGGCAAAGGGTTACCCATGGAAATTAAGGGATATCCTGCCGAAAGTGCTTTCCGCAGGGGATGCTGCAGGAAGTTTGACAGAGGAAGGAGCGAAAAAGCTGGATGTGTCCGGCAAGCTGTGCGCAGGCATTCCGGTCTGTCCGCCTGAAGGCGACGCAGGAACAGGTATGGTAGCGACGAACAGTGTCGCGGTGCGTACAGGCAATGTTTCCGCAGGAACTTCCGTATTCGGTATGGTCGTTATGGAAAAGGAGCTGTCAAAGGTATACGAGGAAATCGACTTGGTAACGACACCGACCGGAAATTTGGTCGGAATGGTTCATTGCAACAACTGTACTTCCGACCTAAACGCATGGGTGAACTTGTTTAAGGAATTTGCAGAGAGCTTTGGAATGACCGTGGATATGAACCAGCTGTTCGCTACGCTATATCATAAAGCGCTGGAAGGGGACAAGAACTGCGGCGGGCTGCTTGCCTACAATTATTTTTCAGGGGAGCACGTAACAAAATTTGATTCCGGACGGCCGTTATTTGTACGCAAGCCGGACAGCAGCTTTAACCTTGCAAACTTTATGCGCGCGCATCTGATGGCTTCCCTGAGTGTGTTAAAGACGGGACTGAACCTGATGCTTAAAGAAGAGGGCGTAAAGGTAGATAAGATGTTAGGGCATGGAGGCTTGTTTAAGACGAAGGGTGTGGGCCAGAGTATTCTTGCAGCGGCGATTAATGCTCCGGTATTTGTAATGGAAACCGCCGGTGAAGGCGGTGCGTGGGGTATCGCGCTGCTGGCGTCTTATATGGTAAACAAAGCGGATGGAGAAAGTCTGGACGACTATCTGAACAACAAGGTATTTGCCGGACAAGAAGGGATCAGGATGGACCCGGATCCTGCGGATGTGAAAGGTTTTGACGAATTTCTGGAGGCGTATACGGCGGGGCTGCCAATCGAGAGGGCGGCTGTGGAGCATTTTATGTAAAGACAGAGTAAGACGGACTCTGCAGCTTGCAAACAGGCTGCAGAGAGTCCGACACAGCCTGCTATGCTTCCCAGATCAATGTTCAAGCGTATTCTGGAGCTTGATTATTTTACGCAGGAGAAAACATACTATGAAAAAGAAAATATGGTGCATCATCCTGACTCTCGTGCTGTCTGCAGGCATTGCTGCCTGCGGCGGAAAAACGGTAAAGACAGCATCCGGACAACAGCTGGATCAGGATGCGCAAAAAGGACAGGAGGGAGAAGGAAATCAAGGGGGACAGCAGGCCGATCAGGCAGGCATATCGAAATACGAGCCGCAGCTTCCGGACGGAAAAGAGGAAGCGGATATTTTTATTGAGCCAATCGAGGATATATCCGAAGATTTTATTAGGGGGATGGATGTATCCAGTGTGATCGCATTGGAGGAAAGCGGCGTTATTTATTATAATGAACAGGGAGAAGAAGAAGACTTGTTCCGTGTTCTGGCAGATGCCGGAGTAAATTATATCCGTGTGCGCGTTTGGAACAACCCGTACGATAAAGATGGAAATGGCTACGGGGGCGGGAATAATGATGTGGAAAAGGCTGCAAAGATCGGGGCCAGGGCAGCGCAGTATGGGATGAAGCTGCTGGTTGACTTTTATTATGCGGATTTTTGGGCAGATACGCAAAAACAGCAAGCGCCGAAAGCTTGGGCGAAGATGGCTGTGGATGAAAAGCAGCAGGCTTTGTATGCCTTTACAAAGAAAAGCCTGCAAACGATCTTGGATGCCGGGGGCGATGTCGGCATTGTCCAGCTCGGAAATGAAATAAATAACGGGCTGGCAGGAGAAGAGGCATGGGAGGACCGGATCTTGCTGCTGAAGCAGGGAAGCCTTGCAGTACGCGAGGCGGCGCAGGAAAAAGAGCGGGACATCCGGGTTGCTGTGCATTTTACGGGTATTCATGACCATGACCAGACAGCGGCTTATGCACAAACGCTTGCGGATGCCGGGCTGGATTATGATATTTTCGGCGTTTCTTATTATCCTTACTGGCATGGGACGATGGAGCATTTAGAGACCGTATTGAAAAATATCCACAATTCCTATGGGAAGGATACGCTTGTGCTGGAAACTTCTTATTGTTATACGCTAAAGGATGACGACGGATCTGCCGGCAGCATTGGACAAAAGGATCTGCCTGACGGATACACGGCTAGTGTGCAGAGCCAGGCGGCGTGTGTACGCGATGTAATGGCGGCGGCATCCGAAGCGCTTTCGCTAGGTGTATTTTACTGGGAGGGTGCGTGGATCCAAGCAGAGGCAGCACAGAGCAAAGAACGATTTGGCTGCGCTTGGGACAATCAGGCGATGTTTGATGCGGAAGGACATCCGCTTGCATCGTTAAATGTATTTAAGTATCTGGAATACGGAACTTCTTGTGCACAGGAAATAGATTATATAGAAGAAACAGTGAAAGAGCTTTACTTGGGGGAAGAGCTGCAGCTGCCGGAAACAGTGAATGTGGTGTACAATGACCGTTCTTTGAATGGGACGGCAGCAGTAGAGTGGGATCAGAAACAAGTGGAGGATATCCGCACGGACAAGGTTGGCGCCTATACAGTAGAAGGTCGCTTGCCGGACGGCACAAGGACAGTCTGTCAAGTGAACGTGTCGAAAAAGAACTGGCTGCTGAACGCAGGATTTGAAAAGAATGATATTTCCATGTGGAAGGCATCCTACAAAGGGGATACCAATCCTGCACATATCCAGCAAAAAGAAGCGAATGCGAGAACCGGACAGAACAGTTTTCAGTTTGAAGGTGACGCAAAGCAGGATTTTACGATGGAACAGACCGTGTCCGGACTGGAAGCGGGAACGTATCAAGCGTCTGCCTTCATTCAGGGTGATGATGCGGGGAAGACAGCTAAAATTTATCTGTATGCTGTGACAGATGGGAAAACGTTTCAGTCGGAGCCAGTGAAGCTGCATGGTCAGGGGAAATGGATCAAGCCGGTCATCAAGGGGCTAAAGCTGGACGAAAGGTCATCCGTTACGATCGGCATGAGAGTGAAATGCGCCGCGGGTGCCTTTGGGACGATGGATGATTTTGCGCTCATAAAAAAGCAGGAGAACTAAAATGCTTTTGCCGTAAGAATGGCAGATCGATGAATGGAAAGTATAAGTTTTGGAGATATGAGAATAAAAAGAAGATGGAGATTAAAAAATGGCAGGAAATAGAAAGATTATTTTGACAGGCGACCGCCCAACTGGAAAGCTGCACGTAGGACATTACGCAGGCTCGTTAAAACGGCGTGTCGAACTGCAGGATTCAGGGGAATTTCAGCAAATATTCATTATGATCGCGGATGCGCAGGCATTGACGGATAATGCCGACCATCCGGCAAAAATCCGCGAGAATATTATGGAGGTGGCGCTGGACTATCTGTCTGTCGGGATTGACCCGGCAAAATCCACAATTTTTGTCCAGTCGCATATTTCGGAGCTGACAGAGCTTTCTTTTTATTATATGAACCTTGTTACGGTATCCAGATTGCAGCGGAATCCGACTGTCAAGGCAGAGATCCAGATGCGGAATTTTGAAACAAGCATTCCGGTAGGTTTTTTCACTTACCCGATCAGTCAGGCAGCGGATATTACTGCGTTTGAGGCTACAACCGTTCCGGTAGGCGAGGATCAGGCGCCAATGCTGGAGCAGACGAGGGAGATTGTGCACAAATTTAATTCCGTATATGGGGAAACACTTGTAGAACCGCAAATACTCTTGCCGGATAACGAGGCGTGTCTGCGTCTGCCAGGGACAGACGGCAAGGCTAAAATGAGCAAATCGCTTGGAAACTGCATTTATTTGTCAGAATCCGAAGAGGATGTGCGCAAAAAGGTTATGTCTATGTTTACGGACCCTGATCATATCCGGATACAGGATCCTGGAAAGCTGGAAGGAAATACGGTATTTACGTATTTGGATGCGTTTAGCAGGCAGGAGCATTTTGCTGAATATCTGCCGGAATATGCGAATCTAGATGAACTGAAGGAGCATTATCAGCGCGGCGGGCTGGGTGATGTAAAGGTGAAGAAATTCTTGAACAGTGTCATGCAGGAGGAGTTAAGCCCGATTCGTGCACGCAGGGCGAGGTATGAAAAGGATATTGAGGGCGTGTACGAAATCTTGCGCAGCGGCAGTGAGCTGGCAAAGGAAACCGCGGCAAAGACGCTGGATAAAGTGAAGCACGCGATGAAGATAGATTATTTTACAGATCAGACATTTTTGGCGGAGCAAAAGGAGAAATATTCCAGATAGAATGGAATAGAATAGAAAAGAAAATCCTGTTAAGACAAAGATACCAGTCTTAACAGGATTTTCTTTTCTATACGGAAAGTTAATAAGAGGAATATGCCCACAGATTTTTAATTTGTCCTCTTAAATTTTCGAAGCTCCAGCTCTTGCTGCTTCGATCGATGCAATTTGGGTCATTGACGAAAAATCCTTCTTCGTCATAGCCGTAGATCAGGATAAAATGGCCCTGTGTTGTGAAATCGCCAGGACCCATAGAGCAGATGATCGGATGTCCGGCATCCAGCGAGGACTTCATCACGGATTCGTCCAGTGATAATTCCCGCGCTGAAAGGCCGAGCGCCGCTGCGCCTTCGGTCATTAGCGACCATGCGGTGCCGCTGCCTTCAACATAATATCCGCGCTCTTCGCTAAAACGGGCAACATCCGCAGGGGTCTGGTCAGAACGTCTGGTCAGTGCTACGAGCGCCATCGACAGGCAGGTCGGGCCGCAGCCGGAGAGTCCGATGATACTGCCGCCATATGAGACATATCCCCAGCGCTTGTCCCATTGCAGGAAAAGAGGAAAATCCTGTTTTAGCTCTTTTTCCCGAAAGCCCTCTTGGGCAGTATACTGAGGCAGGTTTGCATCCAGATAGCCCGCGACGAAATCTTCCATTTCCGGGTTGTTCAGATAGGCGGATAATAAAGTCTCGGAATATTGGTTACGGTTGTTATAAATCTTTGCTGCTTTTTTGCTCATATTGGAATAATTCTTTAATTCAGATGTAATTTGTGAGGTGTGCCGCTCGATTGGCTGCTTAACGCTTACGGCCGAAGCTGCCTGCAGGTGGTTTTGTTCAGGTCTGGTGATGCTGTCGGCGGTCAAAAGACGGCTGCTTGCCGTCCGCAATCCAACGACAATGACTGCCATAAGCCCGGTTAGACAGAGCGCGCGCCGAAACGCACGCTGCCTTTTCCGGCGGATATTCTTTTTTCTTGTTCTAATTTCTGCTCTTGTCATAGTATCCTCCTCGCAATGCTTTGTATTTAGTATAAATGATTTTTTATTTCGGGTCTTTTCATTTGTAATACAATTTCCTTACAAAATCCATACGGAACTGCTAAAGTTTTTAGCATAAAGTTGATTATAAAATTAAGAACAATCAAAATGGCATCAGTGCTGCAGGATTTTTTTCAGTACGTTGGCGGAATTTTTCAACAGCTCTTGTTCTTCCTCGTTAAGTGTGATCGGCATCAGTCCTTCAGCGCCGTTCGCGCCGATGATTGTCGGCATACTTAAGACGATGTCATGCAGGCCATAAAAATCATCCAGCATGACAGATACAGGAAGAATCGATTTTTCGTCACGTACGATTGCTTCGCAGATGCGGCGGACTGCCATAGCGATCCCATAATAAGTCGCTTTTTTCTTGTCAATAATTTCATAAGCGCTGTTTTTCACAGTTTGCGCGATTTCCCGCATCGCGGCTTCGTGATGGAAATAGCCGCGCATTTCGCATACGTCGTTCAGCGGGACGCCGGATACGTTGGCGCTGCTGAATGCTGCGATCTCACTATCGCCATGCTCGCCGATAATAAAAGCGTGGATACTGCGGCTGTCCACACCCAGATGCTCTGCAAGCTCGCTTTTGAGCCTTCCGGTATCCAGTACCGTTCCAGAGCCAATGACGCGGTTTTTTGGAAGACCGGAGGTTTTCAGCGCTTCGTAGGTCAGGATATCCACAGGATTAGATACGATCAGAAGAATGCCTGCGCAGCCGTAGGCCAGGATCTCCTGTATGACAGAGTGCATGATCTTTGTGTTTTTATGGACCAGGTCCAGACGTGTTTCGTCGGGCTTTTGGTTGGCGCCGGCGGTAATGATTATGACGGCGGCATCCGTAATATCTTGGTAAGTGCCGGCATAAATTTTCATAGGGCGGGCAAACGGTGTTCCGTGGCTGATATCCAGCGCTTCTCCGTCTGCGCGGTCTGCGTCCGCGTCAATTAAGATCATTTCGGAAAACAACCCGCTCTGCATTAGGGCAAAGGCAGTAGAAGAGCCTACGAAGCCGCAGCCGATGATCGCGGCCTTGCGTAGGTTGACCGTAGTGCATGATTTGTCAGACATATCAGATACCTCTTTGAAGTTTTTTCTTATTGTTTTCATTTATGGTAATATTTATACATAATTTGTTAATTTTTAGAAAGACTGAACAGAATAGATAAAAGTTATTGAAGGGAAATATAACAAATATGCAAAAGGTTCTCAATATAGAAGAAGCAGAAGAATATACAGAATATATGGACGACAGGGTGGTCCGTTATATCCGGGATGGAAGAACGGAGACATTTGAAAGTTATCAAAAATACACGCTGTTTGTATTTCCGTTTTATGATATCCGTCAGCCGGGTATGGCGTCCAAGCAGATCATGGTTTATATGGATCACGAGGATCTGCTGCTGTTATGCGAGGGGCAGCGGGGGTTTGAGCGGGTGCGCAGCCTTTTTGAGAAAGGCGTGACAAATGAATGTGCACTCTGGGGATTTTTCCAGAACCTTCTGAAAAATGATATGGATAATTTGGAGGATTTGGAATGCGAGGTTGCGGAAGCAGAGATGGCGGCAATGGTACGCTTCCAGAATGACTATATCCGCAAGATCATTGCGTACAGGAAAGAGCTGCTGCGCTTAAAGCGGTATTATGAGCAGCTGGATACGATCATGGACAGTCTGATCTTAAATGAAAATAAGCTGCTTTCACAAGACGGCATTCAGCATTTTACGATACTGGCGAACCGTACGACCAGGTATCTGCAAAATGTACTGAACCTGCGCGACTATGTAACGCAGATGCGGGAAGCGTATCAGTCTCAGATCGATATCGAGCAAAACAATCTGATGAGGCTGTTTACGGTGATTACAACTGTTTTTCAACCGCTGACTTTGATGGTCGGCTGGTATGGTATGAATTTTTCTGGTATGCCAGAGATGGATTGGACGTATGCTTACCCAGTCTTTATCGGGGTCAGTGCGCTTGTATGTGTGTCGCTGCTTGCGTTTTTTAAGAAAAAGCGGTGGGTGTAGCATTTGTGATTTTATAAAAATAGGAGTGTGCTTTTTGTAAGATTCGTGATAGAATAGAATAGAAACATAGAAGCCGCTGCAAAAGCGATATCAGACTTTGTGTGGTGACTGCCAGTTGACAGAAAGTATGGAGATCATATATATGAAAATAATCAATCCTTTTTTAATAAAACAGTGCATTACGGACTCTGGCGTATACAACCGCGGGAACAGTTTGTTTATGGATGAAGGAGTCAGAAGAATTGAATTAAAGGGTCTTAAAAACGGAAATTATGAAATTCTTGCAAAGGTACGGGGAAGTTCGGGCTTTTCTTATAATACGTCTGTTATAGTGGATTTCTCTGGTCGGGATGCGAGCATTCAAGACTATCAGTGCGAGTGCAGGGCTTTTGCGCAGTATCCGGGGATGTGCAAGCATATTGTTGCGATGCTTGCGGAATATAATTACCAAGCGCAGGACGGTACGTTTGATCAGCATGATGATTTTGAGGGGAATAACTTTTCAGAAGGCGAACCACACGTTTTGATCCGCAGGCCGCCCAGACAAAATCATGAACAGCGGCAAATAAAAAAACCGCTCAAACCAAGCGATACAGCGTTGAAAAACCTGGTAGATTATTATGTGCTGCAGGACCGCAACCAGTTTTGTCAGGAATATGGCAACGGAGATGTGCGTCTGGTGCCGATCCTGCATTTGGAATCGGACAGAGAGTCGCTGGAGCTTAAAATTGGAACCACACAGCTTTATGTGGTTAAGGATATTGGGGAAATGGTGGATAATATTAAGCAGATGCGTTATATTTCTTATGGAAAAAAGCTGGCGTTTACACACAGCCAGAGCGCATTTACCAGAGAATCGACAGGGATCGTGAACTTGCTGCTGGAATTGGATAACGAGAATGAATTTTCCTTCCGTTATCATAGCTGGGGATATAGTAACTCCCAGCAGCGCCGGTCGGTTACACTGTCGCCGCCGATGCTGGACCGTCTGATGGAGATGTACGAGGGAAAACAGCTGCGTGTAGACGACCAGCTGTTGGGGCAGGAAGAGGATGTAATGATACTGCGTGAAAATCCGAAGCTTCCGCTGCGCATTACTGGCAAGAAAAATGGCGCTGATGTAGAGATGGAACCGATTTTTCTGACCGAGGGCGGAAAGCAATGGTATCTTTTATGGAGAAGCTGCTTTTATATCTGTACCAGGGAATATTACGAGCAGGTGAAAGGATTCCTCAAGCTGATGCTTCAGGAACGTGATGGTTATAAACGCAGTCACTACTATTCGAGATACTCAAAATTTAGTATTGATTTAAAAAATCCTTCGTTTTTTCTGAGTAAGGATGATTATGGGGCATTTGCGAAAAATGTGCTGCCTATGGTCGCGCCTGCGCTGGATGTACAGATGGAAAAGGTGGATTTTGCGGCTTATGAGCCTGCAGAAGCGGTTTTTCACAGCTATTTGGACAAGGTTGGCAATCGGATTGAATGTAAGGCAAAAGTATTGTATGGAGATGAGGAGTATAGTGTAGCGAAAATTCCAGCAAAGGAAGAGGCGATTCGCGATATCCGCAAGGAATTTGAAGTGCGCAGTATTCTGGAGGGATATTTTGAGCTTGCGTCTGACCAGCAGACGTATTACAGCAAGGAAGAAGATTCCATGCTGGAGTTTTTGGAAATTGGGTTTCCGCAGCTGGAGAGCGTATCAGAGATTTATGCGACGGACCGATTTAAAAGTATGCGGGTCGTTCCAATGCCGACGGTTACGACAGGTATCTCTATGAAGGGAAACCTGTTGGATGTGAGCTGGAATGTGGAAGGCATGAGCGCGCAGGAGGTTATGGAGATCCTTGCGGATTATCGAATGAAAAAGAAGTATCATAAGCTGAAATCCGGTGACTTTATCCGAATGGATGAAAATTCGCTTGCCGTGCTGGCGGAGCTGAGCGAAGGGCTGCATTTGACAAAAGAGCAGCTGAAGGAGAGAAAAGCAGAAGTACCTTTGTACCGTTCGTTATATCTGGATTCATTAATGAAGGATAATGCGGAATACATAAGGCTGGAGCGAGATAAGCAATTTAAGTCCGTCATTCGTCAGATGCGTTCCATGGAGGATGGGGATCAGGAGCTGCCGGGACAGATCCAGGCGGTGCTGCGCCCTTATCAGGAAACGGGCTTTCAGTGGCTCTGCTCGTTGGCGAAGTTTGGTTTTGGGGGGATTCTCGCGGATGATATGGGGCTTGGAAAAACGCTGCAAGTGTTGACGTTTTTAGCTGCGCATCCAGAGTCGAAGGCGCTTGTTGTATGCCCGGCATCTTTGGTGTATAACTGGGAGGAGGAGTGCAGGCGCTTTTATCCGTCTGCGCGGGTCGCTGCAGTCGCGGGTCCGGTGCAGGCAAGACAGATCCAGATTGAAGAACGGGACAGCTATGATATTTTGATCACTTCGTACGATCTGTTAAAACGAGATATCGATCTGTATGAGGACAAGCATTTTGACTATGTTATTATTGACGAGGCGCAGTATATTAAAAACGCGTCCACACAGGCGGCAAAGGCGGTAAAGGCGATTGCTTGTGACGGACGTTTTGCATTGACGGGAACGCCGATCGAAAACAGGCTGAGCGAGCTTTGGAGCATTTTTGAATTTTTAATGCCAGGATATTTGTATAGCTATAAGCGCTTCAAGGATGAGTTGGAAGGACCGATCGCGGAAGGTCAGGATGAGGCGGCCAGAACCCGTTTGTCGCGGCTGGTTCGTCCGTTTATCCTGCGGCGCTTGAAAAAGGATGTGCTAAAGGAGCTGCCGGATAAGGTAGAGGAGGTCGTATATGCCAAAATGGAAGGAGAGCAGAACAGCCTTTACCAGGCGAGGGAACGGCAGCTGCTCATGACGCTGTCGAAGCAGACCGAGGAGGAATTTAAGACACAGAAGCTTTGGGTATTGGCAGAATTAACAGCCTTACGGCAAATTTGCTGCGACCCGGCGCTTGTTTATGAGAATTTTACTGGGGAATCTGCAAAAACGAAAACGTGTATTGAGGTTGTGGAAAATGCAGTCAGCAGCGGGCATAAGGTTTTGCTGTTTTCACAGTTTGCGTCGATGCTGGAGCATTTGGCGGACCTGTTTCGCACACGCGGGCTGCGATCCTTTTTACTGACGGGAAAAACTAGTAAAGAGGAGCGTCGGCGTCTGGTGGCGGATTTTCAAAGAGGGAATGCGGACATTTTCCTGATTTCGTTAAAGGCGGGCGGTACTGGACTGAACCTGACTGCCGCAGATGTGGTCATTCATTATGACCCATGGTGGAATCTTGCGGCGCAGAACCAAGCAACCGACCGTGCGCATCGTATTGGGCAGGACAATAAAGTTATGGTGCTGCGTTTGATCATGAAGGGAACGATTGAAGAGCGGATCTTAACAATGCAGGAAGACAAGCAAAATCTAGCGGATTCCATCATTTCCGAGGACGGCGTATCCATCGGCGGCTTGGATAAGGAACAGCTGATTTCAGTTTTGGAGGAAAAAAAGTAAAAATAAACTATTGACAAATAGAAAAAACCGTGGTTTAATATTCGAAAGAAAACGAAGCAAGAAAATTTAATATTCGCATAAACCGATGATGTGGAGATAAAAATAATTGTGCATACCCAGAGAGTCCGGGGAGGTGGGAGCCGGATTAAACGCAGATTATTAAATGGACCACGGAGGGCGCAGTCAAACGCAGCCTGAAGGCTGCCGAGTATTCTGCGACGTTGGGCATACGTTAGTTGCCGGAGATATGATGGTATCTCGTCGAGTGTGCAGGAATTTCTGTAAAGCAAGGTGGCACCGCGGATGAATATGAGAAGCGGATTTTATTTGTAGTTGTTATTATGCAGGTAAAACCGTGGTATGGAATGGCTCAGTTAGCCGGACATAAGGACAGTGGGATCTGTCAGGAAGGATCAGACAGGGGAAAGTATCGAATTGTTTTGATAGTTCTGACAGCGTACGGTCGGGGATGTTTAGGTAGATCAGATAGAGTCATGTATGTGAGATCATAGCACCCGTCCTTGATAATGTAGTATTACATTTATCATGGATTGGGTGTTTTTTTGTTGTCTTTTATTAATTCTAATGAATAGTATGTTCATTTTGGAGGTGTGGAATGATTAATCCGTCATTGGAACAGGCAAAGAAGTTATTAACAGAAAAAAGAAACGCAGCTTACCAGAGAATACCGCTCAGAATGGAGCTTTACGCGGATTTATTGACTCCGGTGATGGCTCTGCGGCGGCTGAAACGAGCCAGTCAGCATTGTTTTTTGCTGGAAAGCGCGGAGCAGTCAGAACAACGAGGACGCTATTCCTTTTTGGGGTATGACCCGGTGATGGAAATTACCTGCCGTGACGGTCTGGTCAGAATTACAGGCAAGGAACAGGCGGAGACGGTGCAGACTGTGAATCCACAGGCCGTGCTGCGTAAGATTATGAAAGAAAACCGGGTTCCGCGCCTGAAAGGAATGCCGCCGTTTTCCGGAGGGCTGGCAGGATATTTTTCGTACGATTATATCAAGTACAGTGAGCCTTCTTTAAAGCTGGATGCCAAGGATGAGGCGTCTTTTGCGGATGCCGATCTGATGCTGTTTGATAAAGTGATTGCATTTGATCATTACAGACAAAAGGTAATATTAATTGTAAATATAACAACACAGGATCTTGATTCCGCATATATCTTAGGGGAGGAAAAGCTGCGTGAGATGGCTTTTCTTCTGATACGGGGAGAGATGGCGGAAAATCCTCCGCTCGTACTAAAAAGCCGCTTTCGGTATCTCTTTGATAAGGAAAAATATTGTGAGATCGTGGAAAAAGCCAAACGGTATATCCGGGAAGGGGATATTTTCCAGGCTGTGTTATCAAACCGTATTGAGGCAGATATGGCAGGAAGCTTGTTGGACACGTACCGTGTTCTGCGCTCCTCAAATCCGTCTCCGTATATGTTTTATTTTACCGGCGACGAGATGGAAATAGCCGGTGCATCGCCGGAAACGCTGGTAAAGCTGGAAAATGGGATACTGTATACATTTCCGTTGGCCGGCACAAGGCCGAGAGGATCTACGCCGGAGGAGGATATGGAATTGGAACGTAGTTTGCTTGCGGACGAAAAGGAGCGCGCGGAGCATAATATGCTTGTCGACCTTGGGCGTAACGATCTTGGCAAAATCAGCAAAATAGGTACGATAGAGGTAGAAAAATATATGTGTGTGGAACGCTTTTCTCATGTGATGCACCTAGGGTCTACAGTCAAGGGGTGTATCCGCGGCGATAAAGACGCACTGGACGCCGTTGACGCAATTCTTCCTGCCGGAACGCTTTCTGGCGCTCCAAAGCTGCGGGCTTGCGAGATTATCAATGAGCTGGAGGGGCATAAGCGTGGTATTTATGGAGGCGCGCTTGGATATCTTGATTTTAGCGGGAATCTGGACATCTGCATTGCGATTCGGCTTGCATTCGCTAAAAACGGAAAGGTAGTTATCCGCTCCGGAGCTGGGATCGTGGCAGACAGCGTGCCGGAACAGGAATTTGCCGAATGTGCGAATAAAGCGGAAGCGGTTTTGCAGGCGTTAAAAGCAGCAGAAGGAGGTCTTGATGTAGCGGAGAGATACGGCGGTAGTGGAGAGGAGTTAAATTATGATATTATTAGTAGACAATTATGACAGCTTTTCTTATAATCTGTATCAGCTGGTTGGTTCAGTAGATACGGACATTCAGGTCATAAGAAATGATGAAATGACGGTCAGGCAAATCCGGGAACTGCAGCCATCGGCTATTTTTCTGTCTCCGGGGCCTGGGAAACCATCGGATGCAGGCGTATGTGTGGAGGTGGTCCGCAGGCTTTGCGGGGAAATCCCAATTCTTGGGGTATGCCTTGGACACCAGGCCATTTGCGAGGCATTTGGCGGAGAGGTTTCTTATGCGGCTGAGCTGATGCATGGGAAGGCTTCCCAAATACGACTAGATAGAGGCAGCAGATTATTTTCCGGAATGAAGGAGGAGATACAGGCAGCCAGATATCACTCTCTGATCGCTGTGCAGGGCAAACTGCCGGATTGTCTGAAAATTACGGCGCAGACAGCAAGGGGAGAGATTATGGCGGTGGAACACCGAGAATATCCGGTATACGGGCTGCAGTTCCATCCGGAATCTATACTGACGCAGGATGGAAAGCGAATAATCCGTAATTTTTTAAGATGATGTTGTTTTTAGGCTTTTATCATTGTATATGGAGGATAAAACGATGATTCGAGAGGCAATTTTTTCACTGAGCAATCAGGAAAGCTTGAGTTATGATACGGCAAAGGAAGTAATGGATGAAATTATGAGCGGCGATACAAGTCAGATCCAGATGAGCGCTTATCTGACAGCGCTTGCAATGAAGGGCGAAACGATTGATGAGATCACAGGCTCTGCAAAAGGGATGCGCGAGCATTGTATCCGGCTGCTGCATGATATGGATGTGCTGGAAATCGTGGGAACGGGCGGAGATCGTTCGGATTCATTTAATATTTCCACAACCTCAGCGCTTGTCATATCGGCCGGAGGCGTTCCGGTGGCAAAGCACGGCAACCGCGCGGCGTCCAGCAGGTGCGGTGCGGCGGACGTCTTGGAAGCTCTTGGTGTGAAAATTACAATTTCGCCGGAAAAGAGCGCAGAGATTTTAAATAAAATCAACATTTGTTTTTTGTTTGCGCAAAATTATCACCTTGCTATGAAGTATGTAGCTCCCGTACGCAAAGAGCTTGGTATTCGTACGGTGTTTAATATTCTAGGGCCGCTGACCAATCCGGCCGGAGCAAGTATGCAGGTTATGGGGGTTTATGAGGAAGCGCTTGTCGAACCGCTGGCAAGGGTATTGTCAAATCTGGGTGTAAAAAGTGCGATGGTAGTCTATGGGCAAGACCGACTGGATGAAATCTCTATGAGCGCACCGACGACGGTTTGTGAGGTGCGGGATGGCAGGTATCGTTCTTATGTGATCGAACCGGAGCAGTTCGGTATTGAAAAATGTCGAAAAGCCGATCTGACAGGCGGTACACCAGAGGAAAACGCTGCGATAACGAGAGCAATTTTAAACGGCCAGGCGGGGCCGAAAAGAAATGCGGTTTTGCTGAATGCGGGCGCAGGCTTGTATGTAGCAGGCAAAGCGGGTTCGATTGCAGAAGGAGTACGTATGGCAGAAAAAATAATAGACAGCGGTGCGGCAGGCAACAGGCTGGATGAGTTTATTAAGCTGTCTAATGAGAAGCATGGCGATGTATGAAACTGTTTTTATGGGGCAGGTATGGAAGGCGGAGGAAAATGACAATATTAGATGAGATTGCGGATAAGACGAGAAAACGGATCGCAAAGCGCAGGATGCAGGTTCCGTTAGAAGAGCTGCGCAGACAAGCGGAAGCAATGCCGAGGGATACAGGATTTCCGTTTGAACAGGCGTTGCAGCAGCCAGGGGTTTCTTTCATTTGCGAGGTGAAAAAAGCCTCGCCGTCCAAAGGGGTCATAGCAGAGGAGTTCCCATATGTGCAGATTGCAAAGGAGTATGAAGAGGCAGGTGCGGCTGCGATATCATGTCTGACAGAACCGTATTATTTTCAGGGCAAGGATGAATATTTGCAGCAAATTGCCGCTGGAGTGTCGATTCCAGTATTGCGCAAGGATTTTATGGTAGATCCGTATATGATCTATGAGGCGAAGGTACTGGGGGCGTCTGCGGTGTTAGCCATATGTGCGATCCTGGATGATGCACAGTTAAAAGAATATTTTATAATTGCTGAAACACTAGGTTTATCAGTGTTAGTGGAAACGCATACAGAAGAGGAAGCAGAGCGGGCGAAAAAAAGCGGCGCAAGGGTGATAGGAGTTAACAACCGTGATTTAAAAACGTTCCATGTGGATGTTATGACGAGTATAAAATTACGGGAAAGCATTCCGAAGGATATTCTTTTTGTATCAGAAAGCGGTATTCGGAATGCAGAGGATATCGCAGAGCTGTATGATCGTGGTACGGATGCGGTGCTCATAGGGGAAACCCTGATGCGCGCGAAGGATAAGAAGCGGATGCTGGCAGAGCTTAGAGCTGGTTGCCCAGTGTGTGGATTTGTTATGTAAAGAGGATCAAAGGATAAAATAAAACTTAGAAATAATTACTTTGCATGAGATGCATATGGAGCTTGGTATCATGAAAATTAAAATATGTGGTTTGATGGAGCATGAGGATATCTGTGCGGTGAATCGGTATTTACCGGATTATATTGGATTTGTGTTTGCTACGAAAAGCAGACGCTATGTTAGCCCCGCACGGGCGGCGCAGCTAAAATCAATGCTTTCACCGGATATTGCCGCCGTTGGTGTTTTTGTGGATGAGGCAAAGGAGATGGTTGCAAAGCTGTTGATCGATCATACGATAGATATAGCGCAGCTGCATGGGCAGGAGTCTGAGCAGGAAGTACAATGGATCAAGCAGCAAACTGGAAGGCAAGTGGTCAAGGCGGTTTCCGTACAGTCTGAAACAGACATAGTAAAGTGGCAGGATAGCTGTGCGGACTATCTGCTGCTTGACAATGGTTCAGGCGGTACTGGGTGTTCGTTTGACTGGAGTTTGATTCAAGCTTATACGAAGCCGTATTTTTTAGCCGGGGGCATCGGATTGCACAATCTTGATAAAGCGCTTCAAACGGGCGCCTACGCGGTTGATTTGTCGAGCGGGGCGGAGACGGGTGGCAGGAAGGATGGAGAAAAGATACGGGAGCTGGTTCGAATGGCACATAATAATTAAATATAATTTAGAATTAAGGAAAAGAGAAAGGGAAAGAAGTATGTTGAAAGAGAATGGAAGATTCGGGCAGCATGGCGGGCAGTATATACCGGAAACGCTTATGAATGCTGTGATAGAGCTGGAGGGTGCCTATGAACAGTATAAAAACGATAAGTCATTTCAAGAGGAACTGGAAGCGTTGTTTCACGATTATACAGGCAGACCATCCAGGTTGTATTTTGCGGCGCATATGACAGAAGCGCTTGGCGGGGCAAAAATTTATCTGAAACGGGAGGATTTGAACCATACCGGGTCACATAAAATTAATAATGTGCTTGGCCAGTGCCTGCTGGCGAAAAAAATGGGAAAAACAAGGATCATTGCGGAAACGGGCGCCGGACAGCATGGTGTAGCGGCTGCGACCGCTGCAGCGCTGATGGGCATGGAATGTGAGGTGTTTATGGGGGAAGAGGATACCAGGCGGCAGGCGTTGAACGTCTACCGGATGCGGTTGCTCGGCGCTGAAGTTCACACAGTAACATCTGGTACGGCTACGCTTAAGGATGCTGTTTCAGAAGCGCTGCGCGAATGGACGAAGCGGGTTGACGATACGCATTATTTAATTGGTTCCGTGATGGGCCCGCATCCGTTTCCGATGATGGTACGTGATTTTCAGGCAGTTATATCGAAGGAGGTCAAGGAACAGATGATGGAAAAGGAAGGCAGACTGCCGGATGTAGTGATGGCTTGCGTGGGCGGCGGTTCAAATGCTATGGGTGCGTTTTACCATTTTTTGGACGATAAGCAGGTTCGTCTGATTGGCTGCGAAGCTGCTGGGCGCGGGATACATACAGCGGAAACGGCCGCGACGATCGCGACTGGCAGAGCAGGCATTTTCCATGGAATGAAGTCCTATTTCTGTCAGGACGCGTATGGGCAGATCGCACCTGTCTATTCGATTTCTGCCGGCCTGGATTATCCAGGTATCGGGCCGGAGCACGCTTATCTGTATGATACAGGGCGGGCGGAATATGTGGCTGTTACTGACGAGGAAGCGGTGGAAGCGTTTGAATATTTATCACGCATGGAAGGCATTATTCCGGCGATCGAGAGCGCTCATGCAGTTGCGCACGCAATAAAGCTGGCGCCGCTAATGGATAAGAATCAAACAATCGTAGTCAATCTGTCCGGACGAGGAGACAAAGATTGTGCGGCAATCGCACGCTATAGAGGAGAGAATATCGATGAGTAAAATTAAATATGCATTTCACAACAAAAAAGCATTCATACCGTTTATTACCTGCGGTGATCCTTCCTTAAAGGTTACAGAGCAGCTGGTCTATGCGATGGAAAAAGCGGGAGCGGATCTGATCGAGCTTGGGATCCCGTTTTCAGACCCGACGGCGGAAGGGCCTGTGATACAGGAAGCAGATATGCGCGCGCTGCGCGGAGGTGCTACGACAGACCGGATTTTTGAAATGGTGGAAGAGGTTCGAAAAAATACGCAGATACCGCTTGTATTTATGACATATGCGAATGTGGTGTTTTCTTATGGTGCGGAGCGTTTTATACAAAAGGCGGCGGCTTTGGGGATAGACGGCCTGATCCTGCCGGATATTCCGTTTGAAGAAAAGGGGGAATTTGATGAGATTTGTGACAGGTACGGCCTTACACTGATTTCAATGATCGCTCCGACATCGAAGGAACGTATCCGTATGATCGCAAAGGAAGCCAAGGGGTTTTTGTATTGCGTGTCGTCGCTTGGGGTTACGGGGACGCGGAGTCAGATAACAACTGATGTTGGGGCGATGATACGGGTGGTGAAGGAAGAGACGGATATACCGTGTGCAGTAGGATTCGGAATTTCAACACCGCAGCAGGCGGCGGAAATGGCGGAGGTTGCGGATGGGGTGATTGTGGGGTCTGCGATTGTGAAGCTGTGTGGGGAGTATGGAGAAGGGTGTTTGGGGGTTGTTGAGGAGTTTGTGAAGGAGATGAGGGCATATATAAAATAATATATTACATAACTAAAATATGTATATAGTTAATAAAGTAAAAGTTAAAAAGTTGGTGAAATTTTAATTAGCGTACCAGCACGATAATATTTGAACTAATGTGTTTTACTATAAATTTATATTATAAAAACAAAAATATTATGTAAATCAGTTCAAATATCATCATGCTAGTATATTAGAACGAGCATTGTAGAATTGTCTGAGAATGAACCATATATTATGGCAATTACGCTAGTGACGGTAAAATATTATGCATTACATCTATCATTGCAATTCTACAGTGCTGTATGAACAAAATTAATGAGGACATTTGTCATATGTAAGAGTAGCAATACGCTCCAACACTACAATATGACCACATTTAGAACATCTTTTAGCTCGATGGTATGTTACTGAGCAACTTCCATTGGTTTTATCTGTATGGTACGAGAATTGTGCAGCTATGTAATTATGAATACATTCAATGCGAGGTTGTATGTTGGCATCATATATGTTGCCGTTTTCATCAATACAGTATTTATCACTTTTAGAAAAATCTAGAATATCCGAATTAGGATATAATTCATCTTCTAATGGTTGCGTAGAAACTAGGAAAGGATTTGTATCTTTTTCTGTAGATACTGTGTCAAGGTGAAACATATTGATTTCTTCAACAGCTATTTCTTGACTTTCTATTGTTGCTGGAAGATTATACGCCAACGCAGGAACCGACGACACAGCAAACATAACTACCGACATAACTGAAGCAGCCGCAAATTTTAAAAATTTATGTTTATAGAGATCTTTATTTTTCATAATGAATATCCTTTCTATAATCGCTTTTTTATTATTCTGAAATTTAATTTTAAATCCTTTTGCCGCAATATCTGAATCACCATCATATGTGATTAGATCTAAAAGCGCCGTTTGGTATTCTCTTTTATCTTCCGCTGAAGCATTTTCACACGCGCAGGCGTCTGCGGCTGATTCTTCACAATGGAACATGAGGTTGCATGACAGATAAACTAACGGATTAAACCAGAACAGGATTCTGGCAATTCTGGCAAAATACAAGAACCATAGGTCTTTGTTTAAAACGTGTGCAAGCTCATGCTTGATAGCCATGTAATGAACCTGTTCAGAAACATTCCAATCAGAAGGCATACATAGCTTTGGACGAAAAATACCGCTGATATGAGGTGTTGAAATTCCATGAAGTACAAATGTACGTGGTTTGATCTTTAGATGCAATTCGGTTAAAGCATCCTGCACCAGCTTTGGAATATCAATCGAAGCTTCTGTTATTTCCTCATCTTCAAAAAGTTCAAAATGCTTGTTATACTTTCGCAGCCTATGATTTTTCTTGAACGTTTTGTGGTATCGTAACAGCAGAACGATCATCCAGGATAAAACAAGTAATATCTGGTAATTTTCCAGCTTTGGAAAAGCAAAACAGAAATTCTGTTCTAAATGTATAATGAAATGTGCTCCGTTATAGATGTTAGGATCTAACGGCATATCAGAAAAAATACGCTCTAAATATCTGCGTATATAATACAAAATAGCTGGAAACGGAATCGTGAAGAGCATCAGATTCAATCGGCAGATAAGTACCCGGTAATTTGGCGGTAAATAACGTTTTTCTATGGGAAGCATCAGCATATGCAGCAGACAAAATATGCTTCCGGTTGCATTCATATAAATTAGCAGTTGTAACATAGGCTGATTTCTCCATTCGTATGCTATATTTAATTTTTTTTAAACATTTGTAATGTTAATTTTGGACTAAAAAGGACTGCTTCCCTCCTTATTTTGAGTATTTGACAGTTTGATAAGCCCCAAATTTAATATATACTGTCTTTTGTAGTGTACTACTAAGTGGAAGGAAAGTCAAGAAATTTCGACTAAATTCGACATTCTAATGGAGAAATAGCAAAATATACAAATGAGTTATAGTTTTATAAGGAGTGAGTAAGAATGAAGTATAAAGACCATTATCATGATGAATACATTTATGACTTTTCGAAAAAGATAGGATCCGTGATGCCGGATTTTGACCAAGAAAGCATGGCTGGAGATTATGTAAATAATATCCAGGCATTTTTTCATATGTTGGGGCCGGAATTGGCGGAGTCTAAGGGGATGTTCCATTATGGATGGTGGCTGTGGCCTATTGGCAGATATGTAGAACGGTGTGGAAATGAGAATTGGAGCTTGTCCCTTTCTTTTTTAAAGGAACTGACGAAAAGATTTACTGGTGAGTTTGCTATCCGACCTCTGCTGCGTGAACATCCTAGAGAGGTTATGGACGAACTGATAAATTGGACATTTGACGAAAATGTACATATCAGACGGCTTGCAAGTGAAGGTGTTAGAATACGCTTGCCTTGGTCGCAGAAATTATATGTTGCGTTGGATGAATTTGAACGATATATACGGATTCTTACGAACTTAAAGGATGATCCGGATAAATTTGTTCAAAAAAGTGTAGGGAACAATCTCAATGATTTGTATAAGGATGATCCAGAGAAAGCAGATTTTATTATTTCACAATGGGAAAGTTCAGGACAAAGCAAGGCGCAGTCTTGGATCATAAAACATGGAAGAAGGAATCAAAAATAATTTGAAAAAGCAGGAAAAGCAGCTTGACTTTTTCCATATCTTTCGTTACTGTAAAGGATAGCAATAAGTAGGAAAGGAGAACTATCTCAATGGAAAAAATAACTAGTTTTACCATCGATCATATAAAGCTTCAGCCGGGCATCTATGTGTCCAGAAAGGATCCGGTAGGGGACAGCATTGTTACGACCTTTGACCTGCGTATGACGTCTCCGAATGAGGAGCCGGTAATGAATACGGCGGAGGTACATACGATTGAGCATTTGGCGGCAACTTATCTGCGCAATGATCCGGAGTATAAGGATAAGGTTTTGTATTTCGGCCCGATGGGGTGCCGGACGGGATTTTATCTTTTGCTGGCGGGAGATTATGAGTCTAAGGATATTGTAGGGCTGATCACAGCGCTGTATGAATTTATCCGTGACTTTAAGGATGAGGTTCCGGGAGCAAGCCCGAAGGATTGCGGGAATTATCTGGATATGAATCTGGGAATGGCGAATTACCTTGCGAAAAAATATCTGGATGAGGTGCTGTATCAGATAGATGATACCCGGCTTGTATATCCGCAGTAGAGCGTTAGGTTGCAAAGGTTGAGAGGAGATTATGTCATGAAAATAGGAATTATCGGAGCAATGGAAACAGAGGTGTCTGCTTTAAAAGAAGCGATGAAGGTGGACAGGATCATTACAAAGGCTGGCATGAATTTTTATGAAGGGAATCTGGAAGGGGCGCAGGCGGTTGTTGTTCAGTGTGGTGTCGGAAAGGTGAACGCGGCGATGTGCGTGCAGATTTTGGCGGATCTGTTCCATGTGACGCATATCCTGAATACAGGAGTGGCAGGGTCTTTAAATGCGGATCTGGATATCGGGGATATCCTTGTGTCAGAAAAAGCGATCCAGCATGATGTGGATGTCAGCGCGCTGGGATACCAGCTTGGAAAGATACCAGGGTTTGAGAGCCGGGAGTTTTTTGCGGACGCGGAAATGGCGGATGCTGTGGCAGGCGCTTGCAGCCGTGTGAATCCGGATATTCATGTGGTGAAGGGCTGCGTGGTCAGCGGTGACCAGTTTATTGCGGGTAAAGAAATAAAAGAACATTTAATTTCTGAGTTTCATGGGGACTGTGCGGAGATGGAAGGGGCATCGATTGCCCAGGCAGCGGTATTGAACGGACTGCCGTTTGCTGTGGTGCGTGCAATTTCGGATAAGGCGGACGGCTCTGCTGAGATGGATTATCCTACGTTTGAGGATCAGGCAGCGGCGCATTGTGCGAATATGGTTCTGGAATTTGTAAAAACATTCCATTGATCAGACTGAAAAATGCAGATTATTAAAAAAGAGATTCAGCCTGTATTATCCAGCCCGTATGACAGACAGAATACCAAGCATTCTGTTTTGACTGTTCAGAGACGGAAGGATGGGGACAGGCTGAATTTTATTGCTTAAAAGTAAATGAATATGGAGGAATATTATGACGAATCAGGCGGGAAAGGATATGACGCAGGGATCGCCGATCAAGCTGATCCTTGCTTTTTTTGTGCCGCTGATGCTGGGAATGCTGTTTCAGCAGTTTTACAGTATGATGGACACGATCATTGTCGGTAAGTTTTTAGGTGTGCAGGCGTTGGCGGCTGTTGGATCTACCGGATCGATCAATTTTATGGTCATTGGATTTTGCATGGGTGTCTGCAGCGGCTTTGCAATCCCGGTTGCACAGCGGTTTGGTGCGAAGGATTATCATTATTTGCGGAAATATGTGGCAAACGGAGTGTTCCTTGCGGTTGTATTTGCGATCGTAATGACAGTCGGTGTTTGCCTGCTCTGTAATAATATTTTGCATTGGATGAACACGCCGCCGGACATTCTGCAAGGGGCATATAATTATATCTTTGTTATATTTCTAGGTATTCCGGTGATTTATATGTATAATCTGTTGTCTGGGATTATTCGATCTCTGGGTGACAGCAAAAGCCCACTGTTGTTTTTGATCATATCATCTTTATTGAATATTGTGCTGGACCTGGCGCTGATCTTGTGGTTTGATATGGGCGTAGGGGGTGCAGCGTGGGCTACCGTGATATCGCAGGGGATTTCGGGAATCTTATGTCTTGTTTATATGAAAAGAAGATATGAGATCCTGAAAATATCAAAGGAAGAATGGAAGCCGGATGTATCTTGCATGAAAAAGCTGTGCAATATGGGGATCCCGATGGGGCTGCAGTATTCGATCACTGCTATCGGCAGCGTTATTCTGCAGACGGCCGTCAATACGCTTGGCTCTACGGCGGTTGCGTCCGTGACAGCGGCAAATAAGGTAGGTATGTTTTTCTGCTGTCCGTTTGATGCGATGGGTTCTACGATGTCTACCTATGCGGGACAGAATTTGGGTGCGGGTGAGCTAAAGCGTGTGACAAAGGGGATGCTGTCCTGCTGTCTGCTGGGACTGGGCTATGCGGTATTTGCGTTTCTCGTGCTGTTTTTCTTTGGGACAAAGCTTGCGCTGCTGTTTTTGGACGCCGGCGAGGTATCAATATTGGATAATGTAAGGCTGTATTTAGTGATTGGTAGTGCCTTTTATTTTGCGCTGGCTTTGGTCAATATTATCCGCTTTACGATACAAGGGCTTGGATACAGCAAACTGGCGATCATTGCGGGGGTCTGCGAGATGGTTGCGAGAGCGGTCGTCGGGGCGTTCCTCGTGCCGGCGGCAGGTTATCTTGGGGCTTGCTTTGCCAGCCCGGCTGCCTGGATTTTTGCGGATTTATTTTTAATACCGGCGTATATCTCGGTGATGAAGGCGCTGCAGCGTAAAAACAGTGCGCAAGGCGATGCATCTGTAAGAAGTTGATATTCGTTTAATAGATAACTTAAGTAAATCGATACAAAAGCCGATATATATTACAATCAGGAAATATCTGTCAATCACCAGACAAGACCTGATATGCAAACGGAATTGCATAATCGCGGCAGAGCCATACCGCGAAAGTATACCAGTAAATGGAAACCGGCGGGTTTCACATCATACGAACATGGAGGGAATCAGAATGAGCGTAGCAGGAGTAAGTGCAACAACCACAGCTTATGCGGCATACGGCAGTACTGCTAAGACAGACAGCAAGGCTGCGGCACAGGAGAAAAAAGAAACTGAGAACACATCTGGCGCGGTATACGAGAAAACGCCTACTGACAGCAAGGACAAACCGACCTATTCGATCAATAAGATGAGCGCTGAGAAGCGTGCGGAGCTGGTTAAGCAGATGAAGGCTGACCAGGCAAACAGACAGAGTCAGCTCGTTGATATCGTGAACAAGATGATCGGCCAGCAGGCGCAGAAATTTACACAGGCAGATGACAGCTTTTGGTCGACGCTTGCAAAGGGCGGTTTTTCTGTAGATGCGGCGGCAAAGAAGGAAGCGCAGGAAGCCATTTCAGAGGATGGCTATTATGGCGTAAAGCAGACCTCACAGAGAATCTTTGATTTTGCCAGCGCACTTGCAGGCGATGATGAAGAGAAAATGAAGGAAATGGAAGCTGCATTTGAAAAGGGATTTAAGCAGGCAACAAAATCCTGGGGCAGAGATCTGCCTAGCATCTCAAATGAAACATATGATGCTGTTAAAAATCTGTTTAACGAATATTATGATTCAAAAAAGGTTATAACAGAAGATTAAGTTCAGATGTAATAAGCTGAAAGAGTCCTGCCGCGAGCCGAAAAGGTTTGCGGCAGGATTTTTTATATTTTTTGTCCGAAGTCTTGCGCATCTTTATGAAAAATGATAGTATAGACTTATCGTTAAACTATTAACAATAGTGGAATGCAGTACAGTATCATGAAGGAGGTTATCATGGGATACGCAGAGGAATATCAAAAGAAGCTGGTATCAGCGGATGAAGCAGTCAAGGTCGTACAGTCCGGCGACTGGGTGGATTACGGTTGGTGCAACGGTACCGCAGACGCATTGGATCAGGCGCTTGCAAAACGTACGGACGAATTAAAGGACGTGAATGTACGCGGCGGTATTTTGTTAAAGCTGCCTGCAATTTTTGAGCGCGAGGATGCGGGAGAACATTTCACCTGGAATTCGTGGCATATGTCTGGGATTGAACGCAAGCTGATCAGCCGCGGGTGCGCGTATTATGCACCGATCCGTTATTCGGAGCTGCCGCGTTACTATCGGGAATCCAATACAAAGAAAAATGCGGTTGCAATGTTCCAGGTAGCGCCGATGGATAAGCATGGATTTTTTAATTTCGGGCCAAACGCTTCCCATCTGGCAGCAGTTGTAGAAACTTCTGCTAAGGTTATCGTAGAAGTAAACGAAAATATGCCGCGCTGTCTTGGCGGGACAGAAAACAATGTACATATTTCGGATGTTGACTTTATCGTGGAAGGCAGCAACCCGCCGATCGGAGAGCTTGGCGGAGGCGGTGCGGCCAGTGAGGTTGACAAGGCTGTTGCAAAATTAATTGTAAATGAAATTCCTGACGGCGCGTGCCTGCAGCTGGGAATTGGCGGTATGCCAAATGCGGTTGGTTCACTGATAGCTGAATCCGATTTAAAGGATTTGGGCGTGCATACGGAGATGTATGTAGATGCGTTTGTTGATATTGCAAAGGCAGGAAAGATCAACGGCTCCCGCAAAAATATCGACCGTTTCCGCCAGGCATTCGCGTTTGGCTGCGGAACAAAGAAGATGTACGATTATCTGGATGAAAATCCTGAGATCCTGAGCGCTCCGGTAAGCTATACCAATGATATCCGGTCAATTTCCGCTCTGGATAATTTTATGTCCATTAACAATGCGGTAGATCTGGATCTGTTTGGACAGATTAATTCGGAATCTTCCGGAACCAAGCATATCAGCGGTGCCGGCGGACAGCTGGATTTTGTGCTGGGCGCTTATTTGTCAAAAGGCGGTAAGAGCTTTATCTGCTGTTCTTCTACCTATAAGACAAAGGATGGGCAGGTAAAATCCAGAATCCTTCCGACGCTGAATCCAGGCTCGATTGTGACGGATACGCGTGCGAATACGCATTTCCTTGTTACCGAATTTGGTATTGTAAATATTAAGGGACTTTCAACTTGGGAGAAGGCGGAGGCGATCATTTCGATCGCGCATCCTGATTTCCGTGATGAATTGATCGCGGAGGCAGAAAAGATGGATATCTGGCGAAGAAGCAATAAATAGATCCGAATAAAAAAGTGCCGAGAAATACTGCTTTTGCAGTATATCATGGCACTTTTTTTAAATCGTATACAAATGCTGTGATCAGCCTGTTTATTTTTGGGCTGAGTTTCCGGATGAAGAATTTCCAGTTGAAGCGTTGTCCGAAGATTGGCTTCCGGAATCAGATGGACGATCCGGGCTAGTGTTGTCCGGAGGCTGACTGGTGTCAGTATCGGATGTATCTGTATCTGGATAAGGAAGATTTTTATTTGACGTATCCTCCTGCATCAGATCATCTGTTATAGTCTCATCGGATGTGCTTGTATCTGGAAGCGGATAAGGGTCTTTTTTGCCGGAACTGTCTTCGGTCAGGGTATCGTCTGTGACGCTGTTACCTGTGCCGGAAGCAGCATCCCCTTTGGAAGGGCTGTCGGCGTTGTCTCCAGAAGCAGGCTTAGAAGAACTTGTGCCGCTGGAATCGTCCTTATTCGTGGAAGTATTCTTGTCGGTAGCATTTACTGAGGAATCCTGTCCTGGTGTGCTGGAGCCAGATGGGTTAGACGTGCTTGGTTTTTGTGCACTGTTTGTACTGCCATCTGCAGCAGGTGTGGAGGTATTCCCTGATGAATCCGGTTTTTCAGCGGAGACAGAGCTGCCTGTTCCGGAACCGTTTGCTGTATCATCATTTGAAGTTGTTTGATTGTCAGCGGAAGCGTTACCTGCTCCCTGCGCGGCGCCCGTTGCGGAGGCTGAGGAATTGTCTGGCTTATTTGCTGTGTTATCATCCAGAACGCTGCTTAAATAATCACTGTTTACAACATTTGCGGCTGCTGGAGCTGCCCCTGCGGGCGGTTCCTGGCTGCTTGCCTGTTGTATGGTGGTTTCCAGTTCGTTGACGGATTTATCCTTCCACTGGGATACGTCAAAATTGGAATCAGAAGTAGTCTCTGCAACTGCCTGAATGAGGGCCAGCTTGCCAGGCGTAATACCAAGCGAGTCAGCGTCATCCTTTACTTCTTTTGATACGGGAATCGCATCGATCGAACAGATATCAGATTTTTCGGTGGAAAAAGTATTTACCTTAGAGGTAATGGACTGCGCCTTTGTGTCATTTGTTGAATAGACACTGACAATCACATGATTATAGCCCTCTTGTACGATATAATGGTCTTTTTCTAACTGTCCGATTGTAACACCTAATGCAGTTGTGATGTTCTGATTTTTAATATCAGCTTCTATGGATGAAACAACCTGTTGCCCTTCGGTATTGATGCCTGACACCGCTATGACTTTATCGTAACGGTTCAGAGCGTATTCAATGGAAGGATTGATATCCAGGCTGACGTAGGAATAAGGCTCTACGTAGCTGTGGGAACCAATTCCTGCGAAAGATAACAGAACCAATGCCAGCGAAGCACAAATGGAAAGCTTCTGCACCATGCGATTTGGATTGTGCTTTTGCTTGATCAAAAGCTCCTGACCAATGGAATATCCCTTGTTTTTGAGCTTTCGGAACGTTCCATCGTCGCACAATGCCACCGCAGCGCCGTTACTGCACTCTACTATGACGGCTTTCAAAGTAGATGGCTCCTTTCTTTCTTAGAGTAGCTGTGATAAATAGCTAATAACTGTCACAGAAATACAAACACGGCAATGTGAATTGGGTTGGTTGGCGCCTGCTAAATATGACTTAGGTATTCGGCAAGCTTTGGATAATCACCGGAAAGTATTTCTGCTGCGGTTATTATGTATTTACGATGCCGCTCCAGAATTTTTCGGGGTACTTTTGCATTTTCAGAAATAATTTTTATCGGCAGCTGTTTGGTCGTTTTCATATTACTGATCAATACCGGGTGCTCCTTGAGGTAGCGGATGGCGCTGGCACAGGAGTCTTTTGTTTTTCCGGCTTTGGGGGAACACTCTGTCAGCTCGGTGAAGGTGATCCCGTAGATATCCAAATATTCCGAAATGGCAATGATCTCATCCAGCAGCGGGTTGTCATCGGATACGGAGGCCTGCTTCATAACATTAATCTGAAAGCCCATATTTTCCGAATCCTCATCCACCTCGCCTTCAAAAAGATACGGCTCGGTCTGCATTTCAGAAGAAAACCTTGCTTGTGAGCGGAAATAATCAGTCAGCCGATGTTCGATCAGCAGCTTGGCATAGGACGGAAACGCACCCTTTGACTCGTTGTAGGAGTCAATGGCACTGGAAAAAGCAATGAGAGCGATAGACCATTCATCATCGCTTTTGCTGATATAGTGCTTTGAAAATTTGCTTGCGCAATTTAATATAAAGTTTTCATTTTTATGAATGAAGGCATCGCGCCTGCGTTCGTCCTTTGCCGCCGCAAGGGCTTCTTTACCCATATTAAATAACATAAATTCTCCTTGGTGGTGCATCACAAATAATGCCTGTTTGTCAAAGGATGTTTATTCATAAACCATCATACAGTATACCACGAAATTCAATTTTTAACAGTAGTATTATGAAAAAATTATTTACCATTATTTTATCCGGATTGCTTGCATTTATTCTCACAGGACGGTTTCTTCCGGCATTTTCCAGCATTCTGCGGCTGCATGATATTCCGCGGACAGCTGCATATAAGCGTCTGCGTTGTCCGGATGTGCTTGTGCCAGCTGCTCGAAGCATTGTCCAAGCCCGGCAAGCGGCAGATTTCCGCTGGTGCGTACATTTAAAATGCTGGTCGTTTCATTTGCCGCACATTGATACCAACGGACGGCTTCTTTGTAGTCTCTGGTCTCGTAAAAGTAGCTGCCCAGCTCACAGCAGATTTCAGAGCATGGATAGTAAGCCATTGACTGAAGGGCATATTTAAAAAAGTCCGATAGTTGGTTACGAAGGCGCATACAGTGACAGAGGATGCAGGCTGCTTCCGGCAGGCGTTGATTGTTGGAGTCTGCTTGTTTGCTGCAGTCTGCTTCTGCTATGCGGTCAGCCCGCAGGATGGTCTGCTCGAAAATGGGCTGCGCATCCATAAAGTCTTGGTCAGAGCCGGAAATCAGTAATTCTCTTGCGTACATAGAGTGCAGTTTATCGGAAATCGGCTGGCCGCTGCCGAAGGCGTGCTGAAACAGGCTGAAATCCCGTTTGCTGTGGCGGGACTGCGGCAGGTGCAGGATTTCAATGTCGCTGTCAAATACAACCGGCTGCGTCTGTACGGTTTCGTGGATCGGATCGGTCCAGCGAAATTCGCGCAGCCTTTTATAAAGCTTTGGACGGTACTCGTTACGGATGTTCATCACTGTATTATATTCATCCTGCGTAATATATTTCATCTGCACGATCTCAACTTCAGGAAGCAGGGATTTTTTCAGGTATACAAAGCGTTTGTGGTTCTCATAGTTTAATACTTCGTCTGCGTCTGCAGTATAAATGTAGTCCATCGTGGCCTTGGAAAATGAAAAGTTGCGGGCGGCGCTGAAATCATTTTGCCATGGAAAGTCGTAGATACGGTCGGTATAACGGCCTGCAATCTCCTTCGTGCCGTCGGTAGAGCCTGTATCGACAATAATAATTTCGTCCATCAGATCGGCAATGGACGACAGGCAGCGGTCTAACACGGCTTCTTCATTTTTTACAATCATGCACAGGCTGAAAGTTACCATCGGAGTCCTCCTTACGAATCAAATTTTATCAAAAAATCCGCATTTAACCATTATTCTATCATAAAGACGTGAAAAATTGGTGAAAAGTTTCAGATAAATAAAAAAATTTCAAAATAATGTGTATTGTGGTATGATGGGAAGTGGTATGATGATCAGAAAAAGGATAGAAAAGGGGGAGAATAGGTATGAGTGCGGTAGTGACGCTGAAAAAGGGAGAAGGCAGAATGCTTAAGGCAGGCGGAATGTGGGTATATGATAACGAAATTGCTTCGATTGCAGGCACGTTTGAAAATGGGGATCTTGTAGCTGTCCATGATTTTGACGGTTTTGCGATGGGCAGGGGATTTATCAACACAGCTTCGAAGATCCGGGTCCGCATGATGACTAGGAATGCCGCGCAGGAGATTGACAGTGATTTTATCCGTATGCGTGTAAGCAACGCCTGGAATTACCGGAAGAAAACAGTAGATACGGACAGCTGCAGACTGATCTTTGGGGAAGCGGATTTTCTGCCGGGCATTGTGGTCGATAAATTTTCGGATGTGCTCGTGGTAGAGTCGTTGGCGCTCGGCATTGACCGGATGAAGGGGATGATCTTGGATGCGGTAAAGGAGGTGCTGGCAGAGGACGGGATTGAGATCCGCGGTGTTTACGAACGTAGCGACGCGAAAGTGCGGGAGCAAGAAGGGATGCAGCGCTTCAAAGGATTTATTGGCGCGGAATTTGATACGAATGTGCCGATCGTAGAAAACGGGGTCCGGTATTTGGTGGATGTGTGCAACGGACAGAAAACAGGATTTTTCCTGGATCAGAAATATAACCGGCAGGCAATCCGCAGATTTTGCAAGGATGCGGATGTGCTGGACTGTTTTACGCATACAGGATCCTTTGCGCTGAACGCGGCCGCCGCGGGGGCTGCAAGTGTGCTCGGCGTGGATGCTTCTGAGAGCGGTGTAGCGCAGGCCAGACGGAATACACAGCTTAATGGTGTGGAGGACCGGGTGCGGTTTGCGTGCAGGGATGTGTTTGAGCTGCTGCCGGAGCTGGAGCAGCAGGGGAAACGGTTTGACGTGGTTATTTTAGACCCTCCGGCATTTACGAAGTCCAGAAGCTCGGTCAAAAACGCGGTGAAAGGCTATCGGGAGATTAATCTGCGCGGTATGAGGCTTGTGAGGGACGGCGGTTTTCTTGCGACTTGCTCGTGTTCGCATTTTATGACTTATGAGTTGTTTACACAGACGCTTCAGCAGGCGGCGCGCAGCGCTCATAGGCGGCTGCGGCAGGTAGAGTTTCGGACACAGGCGCCGGATCATCCGATTTTGTGGGCGGCGCAGGAGTCTTATTATCTGAAGTTTTATATTTTTCAGGTGTGTGAGGAGCAATAAGGATGGAAAACACTGTATCCTCCATTCTGTAAAATATACGCATATTTTATACGCAAAACTATTGACATACGTATAAAAAAGGCGCATTATACAAAATATAAGGAGGAAACAATATGACAGTTCGGGAAATACTAAAGTTGCTTCGCAAGGATGGATGGTACATTATCAATAAAGAGGGATTTCACATAAGCCTAAAGCACCCAACAAAGCCCGGAAAGGTCACAGTAGCAAACCACAGCGGCGACCTGAGGCCGGGAACGTTAAATAACATTTACAAGCAGGCAGGGCTTAAATAGCTCTATTGTTTGTGGTTCTTATAGAAAGGAGCATAATTTATGAAGAATTTAACTTATCTTGCAGTTTTTGAACCATCAACAGACGGTGCATATAGCATTTACTTTCCTGATTTACCTGGATGTATCAGCTTTGGAAACAATCTGGAAGAAGCTTCACGTATGGCAGCAGAAGCAGCAAGCCTTCATGTGTACAGTATGGAATGTGACAATGAAGAAATCCCTGCTCCATCCGTGAATCTGTCCAAAGAAGACACTGAGGGAAATGTCATAATGCCTGTTACAATCCACCCGGACTTATTCCGCATGAAAAAAGATAACGAACGCATTAAGACAAATATCACACTTCCGGCATGGCTGAAAAGGATTGCAGAGGAACAAAAGGTAAACTATTCCCGGCTATTGGAAACTGCCCTGATAGATTATCTGCAAATTCCTATGTCCGGCAGACAATAAGCCTTTGCCCTGCTGCCATGTGCAATATATTAGATACTGGGCAGCAGGAGCACAATTTTATTTTCCGGACATAGTTTTGACAGAACATCCTCATACGATATTTTTTAACAAGATAATTTCTAACGGCTCATTCGGCAATAATAAAGAACCGCAATCGTTATAGCCGATTTTTCTATAAAAGAATTGCGCCTGTTCATTGGATAATGTGGAAGTTAGAACCATTGTAAAGTTTCTATTTAACATTTCCTTTTCCCAAAAGCTCACCAACTGACTTCCGCAGCCTTTTCCTCTGTAGGCTTCTAAAATATACAGCATATTCATAAAGGGAATATGATCCCAAAATAAATTGAACCGTAACCATCCGATCAAATGATCGCCATGGTACATGATTAAAATTCTGTTTGCTTTTATACTATTTCTTAATTCTGCTTCGCAAATATGTTTATCGTATTTGTTTAATAATGCAAAGTCATGTTCCGTAGCATATCGAATCATAGGTAGTCTTCCTCTGTAGCCTGATTGTGATGGGTTTAGAACTGCGAATATTTTTAGCAGCCCGCGTTGCGGTAGGATTCTCTACTGATCGTATCATATCACATTTCTAAAAACCGTCAACATTTTTTGAAGCTGATGTGGCTGCGGAAGATTCCAAATTGTTGATTTTTTCGGATTTTCAAGTATAATATGGATAAGAATTTTGGAAGCGTATTGTGCGGAATGTTAAGCTGCCCTGCGTATTTAAATCAGCTGGAGGGAATGGATCAGATGGATCATGTATGGGATTTTTTTGATAAAAGTACGGCAGAATGGTTTCAAACAGTGCTTGGCGAGCCAACGCCTGTGCAAAAGGAAGCGTGGCCGCAGATTGCGGATGGAGAACACGTGCTGGTGTCGGCGCCTACGGGGACCGGAAAGACGCTTTCGGCGTTTCTCGTATTTTTAGACCAGATGAAGCGGCAGGCGCAGGCGGGATTGCTCAAGCCGCAGCTGCAGATTATTTATGTGTCTCCGCTGAAATCTCTGGCGGCAGATATCCGGGAGAATTTAAAAAGGCCGTTGGAGGGAATGCAGGCGCAGGAAATCATTACGGTTGGCATCCGGACGGGAGATACGCCGCAGAGGGACAGGCAGCAGATGGTACGCAGGCCGCCGCATATATTGATCATTACGCCGGAGTCGCTGTATCTGATGCTGACGGCAAAGTCTGGCCAAAAGGTGCTGGCGACGGCGCGGGCGGTGATCCTGGATGAGCTTCATGCTTTGATCGACACGAAGCGGGGCGCACATTTAATGTTTTCGCTGGCACGGCTGGACAGGCTTTGCGGACGGCCGCTGCAGCGTATCGGGCTGTCGGCTACGATCGCGCCGCTGGAGGTGGCTGCGCAATATCTGGCGCCGGAGAAGGTGCGGATTGCGGCGCCGGAGATGAAGAAAATGGTGCGGCTTGAGGTTTTGGGCCCTTATGCTGATGCGACGAAGGGCAGGCGTAAAGACCCGGTCTGGGAAGAGCTAGGGAAGCTTGTATATAGCTATTGTCAGGGAAGCCGCAGCGTGATCGCGTTTGTGGAGGGCAGGCGTTATGCGGAAAAGCTGGCGTATTATGTGAATCTGCTTGGTGGGGAGGAGTTTGCGCGCGTGCATCATGGAAGTCTTTCCAAAGAACAGCGTCTTGCAACAGAGCTTGCTTTAAGAGAAGGGAGATTGCGGCTTTTATGCGCGACATCTTCGATGGAGCTTGGCATTGACGTAGGGGAGATCGATCAAGTACTGCAGGTGGGGTGTCCGCGTACGGTTTCGGGGACGATGCAGCGGCTCGGACGAGCAGGGCATAATCCGGGACGTGTCAGTGTCATGTACTTGTTTCCGAGGACAGCAGCGGAATGCCTTGCCTGCGGGATGACGGCGCAGCTTGCGAGGGAGGGCGGCGTGGAGTGCGTGCATCCTCCAGAGGAATGTCTGGACATTTTGGCACAGCATCTCGTATCAATGGCAGCGTTTGGCAGCTATGAGGTAGATGAGGTTATGGAAATCCTGCCCCGCGCATGGCCGTTTCGGAATGTGACAAAAGAGGATGTAAAAGCAGTGCTTGGAATGCTGGCTGGCGATTATGAGCATGAGCAGGATATTCCGGCGCGTCCGAGGGTGCTGTATGACCGGATCCACGAAAAGGTGGAGGGCGACGGCTATAGCAGGATGCTTGCAGTATCGGCGGGCGGCACGATACCGGACAAGGGGCTGTATGCGGTGAAAACAGAGGACGGCGTGAAGCTTGGGGAAGTCGATGAGGAGTTTGTATATGAAACTCAAAAAGGCGACCGTTTTATTCTCGGTTCGTTTGCGTGGCGGGTAGTTCATATCAGCAAGGATACAGTGACGGTTGTCCAGGCGCAGACGGAGGGAGCCAGGCTTCCCTTCTGGAAGGGGGAGCTAAAGGGACGGGACAGGCGTACCGGAGAGGCGTTTGGACAGATGCTTCATAAGCTGCAGGAAGCTTGTGAATACGGAGCGCTGCCGCAGGCACTGGAAAAGCTGGGACTGGACGAATCGGCTGTAAAGCTGGCGGGCGGTTATTTGGAGCGGCAGATAAAGGCAGTCGGCAGTCTGGCGGACGACCGGACGATCCTAGTGGAGCATTTCAGAGATACATCCGGGAATAGCCAGCTGATGTTCCATTCTGTATTTGGAAGGCGTATCCATGCGCCGCTTGCGCTTCTGACTGCTCATATGATACGGGAAGAGTATGGACTGGAGACAGGAAGCGTGGATGAAGAGGATGGCTTTTTAGTTTATGCATATGGAGAACAAGCGCTTCCGGAAGGCACATTGTACCGATTGGACCCGGATATGTGTATCAGAAAGCTTGAGATCCTGCTGCCGGAGACACCGGTATTTCATATGGCTTTTCGATATAACAGCGGGCGTGCGCTGATGATGGGCGTCAAACGAAACGGCCGGCAGCCTTTGTGGGCACAGAGGTTGAAAAGCGCGCAGCTGTTGGAGCAGGTGGTACGGGAAAAGGAGCACCCGCTGATGCGGGAAACAAGGCGTGAGTGTATGCAGGAGCTTTGGGATGCGCAGGGGCTATGGCAGATCTTGACAGATATCCGCGCGGGCGTGGTACAGGTGCGGGAGGTTTATGTGGATGTGCCGTCGCCGATGTCGCTGCCGCTGCAGTGGGCGCAGGAGGCTGCGGTGATGTATGATTATGCCCCTACGCCAGGAGGGATCCACGAGGCGGTACGGGATGCCCTCAAGGAAGAAGCAAGGCAGGGCAAAGAGCTTGTGCGGCCGGGCAGGCAGGAGCTTTTGCAGGTACAGGACAGTTTTTTCAGGCTGCCGCAGGATGAAAAGCAGCTGCATACCCTGCTGATGACGCAGGGGGATCTGGCGGCAGGCGAGCTGGACGTTCCGGTGGAATGGCTGGAGCAGCTGGCACAGCAAGGCAGGGCGGTATATTTAGAGCAGGGATTGTGGATTGCAGCAGAGCAGAAAGCTGAGTACACGCTGGCGCTTTCTCTTGTTTCAGATGCAGGATCAGACAAAGATTCAGATAAAGATCTAAATAAGGATCTAAATAAAGATAGAGAACAGATGCATAGCGGAAATGAGCAGAAGTATTTCGGAAACGAGCAAACGCATTTCGGAAACGAGCAGCTTCGCATCGTAAGGCGGATGCTCCGCTACAGGGGAGCGGCGGATGCGGGCCAGACAGCGGAGCGTTACGGCTGGAGCGTAAAGCAGGCGGAGCGTATTTTGCAGGAGTTATGCCGCAGCGGGGATGTGGTGAGCCAGGATGGCTTGTATTATCATGCGGTATTATATCAGCGCGCCAGAGTGCGGACGCTCAAACGGCGCAGAGAAGAAGCAAAGACTTGTCCGCCGCAGGCGTACGCGGCAATGCTGCTTGCACGGCTGGAGTCCGGCGCTCCGGCACAGGAATGTCTGGAGCAGACGCTAAGGCAGTATGCGGGCGTTTCCTTTCCGGCGGCTTATTGGGAAACGATTGTGCTTCCGGCGCGGGTAAGGAATTACCGGGAAGCGCTGCTGGATGCGTTTTTGGCAGAAGGGGAAATGTTTTGGCATATGGACGCAAAGGGCGGATTGTGTTTTCAGTACCAGGAGGAAGCAGACTGGGATGCGGATTTAAGCGGGATTCTGGAAGAGCTGGCAAAAAGCGGGAAGGATCAGGAAGCACGCGTCTATGAAGCGCTTTTAAAGCGGGGAGCCAGCTTTATGCAGCCGTTAAATCGTGTGCTGGACGGAGCATCTGCGCATGAAGTATTGCTGTCTTTAATGGCAAAGGGGTACGTCTGTGCGGACAGCTTTGTTCCAGTGCGTCAGTGGTTGGAGCTGGAAAGGTCAAAAAGGATGGCGCCGAAGCGTTTGGCGGCGATGCGGGTAAAAGCGCTGCGCGCCGGGAGATGGGATGTGGTGCGTCCATCCGCAATGCAGACGCAGAAGCAAGCAATAGAACAACAGCTGGAAGGGTGCTTTGACCGCAGTATGGTCTTGTGCAGGGAAACGGCTGCGGCGTGGGGGATTTCCTGGCAGGAGGCATTGTCGGTGCTGCGCGTGCAGGAGTATACCGGACAAGTAAGAAGGGGCTATTTTGTCCAGGGGATGTCCGGAGCACAGTTTATCAGAGACAAGGATGCGGCATCTGTAACGCGGATCCTGCAGCAGCCAGAGGAAAAGCTGGTCTGGGTTTCTGCCGTAGACCCGGCGCAGAGCTGGGGGAATGTGCTGCCGCATCCAGACGGGCGCAATTTTGTACGTGTGCCGGGAACCGCGGCGGCGTTTTGCGGCGGTCTTGTTGTAGCGGTAATGGAGCGGCAGGGAAAGCTGCTGCGGCTGTTTGACGAAGCGAGAGCGGTAGAATGCATGGAGGCGTTTGCCAAAGAGTATCAGACAGGAAGGCTGTTTTCGGGGCTGAAACGGATCGTTGTAAAGGAATATCCGGATACGGCAGCGCAAGCGCTGGCACAGGCGGGATTTCGCAGGGAAATGCATGATTTTGCTTTGTACCATTAGAGTTGCTTGCTGGTGATCGGATGGCGGATCACTGTTTTCAGCTTTTCTGGACTGACTTTTCTGGCATCACTTAAATAAATCTCGTGATGAAACCGCTTCTCGTTAATATCCAGGCGACAGCCCTGGCTGTCCATATATTCGTGCATCAGCTTGACGGTTTCCGGTTCTGTGTCGTATGGTCCGATATGCATACATTGTACGCACCGTCCCTCCTCATAGGTCAGATATTCTGCTTTGGAAAGATCGGCGTTCTTTTTGGCCGCGGCTTCTTGTACCGCCCAGGCAAAGTCCTGTTCTGTCACAAAATCCGGCAGTCGGATCATAGAAATAAACTGGAAAGCCTCTTTGCGTGCATAGTCGACGCCGATAATATCCTTTTGTCACCAGAAGCCTTCCAGAATTTCCGTTTGCTTTTTTCTGCTGAAGCTGTTTAGTACGAGCTGATAAGATTTGTCCAACAGGTCTTTGAGAAGCTCATCCGGTACTTCGCCGTCAGGCTTGATGGAATTCCAGTGGACTTTGTTCATATAATAGCCGGGTACGATATCGGTGTATTGGCTTCGTAAAAAATCTCCTTCGGCTGGTTCCAGCTTTAAGGTAATATAATAAGGGTCGTTTTGGTCGTTTAGGCAGACAGCGGCAAACATTTTACCTCCGATTTGGTAGCGGATCCAGTTCCAGTCCTGCTGGAGGTCTTTGGTTACGCCTGGTTTATTCTGCAAATATTCGTCAATCCATGGATATCTCATCTTACAGTTCTCCTTGCTTTTTCTGTTATTATATCACATCGAAGGTGCCAATAGCATGTCATGTTTTAAAGAGTACTCTCGGAAACTCTTGAATAATGGATTGAACTTTATACAAAAAAGAG
>CAJUIL010000013.1 GCA_910586225.1 uncultured Eubacterium sp.
GGCAGCATCCAGACCCAGCGCATGATGCTTAGGCAGTATGCCGCAGAGCATGGGCTGACCGTTGTAGACGAGTACATAGACGACGGATGGAGCGGGACAAATTTCGAGCGTCCAAGTTTCCAAAGGATGATTGATGACATCGAGGACGGGAAAATCAACTGCGTTGTCACAAAGGATTTATCCCGTCTGGGAAGAAACTATATCCTGACCGGTCAGTACACGGAAATCTATTTCCCCAGCAAGGGAGTACGCTACATTGCCATCAATGACAATGTGGACACCATCAACGGAGAAAGCGAGCTTGCACCGTTCTTAAACATCCTGAATGAAATGCACGCCCGACAGACCAGCAAAAAGGTCAAGGCTGCCATGCACACAAGATTTGCCAATGGCGCACACTATGGAGCCTATGCACCGCTGGGCTATGTAAAAGACCCGGACAAAAAAGGGCATCTTCTGATCGACCCGGAAACACGCTGGATTGTAGAGAAGATTTTTGACCTTGCCGTACACGGGAGGGGTGCCGCCAGCATTACACGGATTCTGGTGGAGGAAAAAGTACCTACCCCCGGCTGGCTGAACTATGAAAGATATGGGACTTTCGCCAATATCTACGCCGGTGCGCCCGCAGAAAAAGCCTATGCGTGGACGATTGCACAGGTCAAGAGCATTTTGAAAGAGGAAACCTACATCGGTCACAGCGTTCACAACAAGCAGAGCAACATTTCATTCAAGAATAAGAAAAAGGTGCGGAAGCCGCAGGAAGAATGGTATCGTGTGGAAAATACCCACGAAGCCATCATTTCCGAAGAAGTGTTCCAAAAAGTTCAGGAGCTGATTGCAAGCAGACGCAGGAAACGCAGAAATGGTACGACACAGATTTTCGCAGGATTGATAAAATGTGCAGACTGCGGATGGTCTTTAGCCTATGGGGAAAACAAGCAGAATAAAAACCCATACGGTTACTACCATTGCAGCAAGAACGGACAGGGATTACGCCAGTGTTCCATGCACTATATCCGCTATGATGTGCTGTATGCCTATGTGCTTGCAAGACTGCAATACTGGTCTGTGCTGGCACAGAAAGACGAGGACAAGCTGCTGAAACGTCTGCTCAATGTCAGCGACAGAGAAAGAAACTCTGCGAAGAAAAAGCAGGCTGCTGAACTGAAAAAGGCAGAGAAGCGCAAAGCCGAGGTTGACGGGCTGTTTGCTAAAATGTACGAGGACTGGTCTGCCGGGCGTATAACCGAGTATAACTTCAATATGCTGTCCGAGAAGTACCAGAATGAGCAAAAGGAGCTTGAGACAAAAATCCGGCAGCTTCACGAAACGATGGAAGCCGCCGTACAGACCGCAGCGGACGCTGAAAAGTGGATTGCTCTGATGAAGCAGTATGTCAACCCTGCGGAGCTGACCGCCGAACTTCTGAACACTCTAATTGAAAAAATAACCGTCCATGAAGCTGTCAAGGGCGAGGACGGAAGCCGTGAGCAGGAAGTAGAAATCTACTACCGCTTCATCGGCAAAATCGACTGATCTTTCTTTTTTACCCAACAATATCTTTAACTAAGGGAAACGGGACAAAGCCTGCCGGATATTTCCCTGGCTTCTTCTCTATGTCTATTGTGAAAAATTTTGTTGTATGATAAAATGTGAAACAGTGAGGCAATCTTTATCAGTGTGAGGTGAGTATTTGGAAGATATTTTAAAAAAAGACGGATTGTCATTTGAATTATTAAAAGAACTTTCATATCAATCCAGCCTTGGTATACGCTTAAAAAAGAATCTGCACTATTTCAATAAACATGATCTTCTTGATGAATTGCAATATGTAAATGAGTGGTATGATTCGTGTAACCAGCTTCAAGAACTTTCCATAGATTACCGAATAAAAAGCATCCAGTCAGCAATACTGAAATATGAAAGATATTATCCTGACCATCAGGCAGCAAAAGTGTTTAACGATCTATTGGGCTTTCGCACCTTTTGTGATAATTATGAAGATGTGCTTCAACTTGTTTCGGATACTAATGTTCGGGTAGCGGATATGTCTAGGGGAAAATCAAAGGATGACGGGTACCGAGGCGTTCATGTGTATTTTCAGTTAAGCAATTATCACTATCCGATAGAAATTCAGTACAATACCTATTATGACCGTCAGCTTAATAATTGGCTGCATAAGTACGTATATAAACGAAAATATAAAAATCAAACTGGCTATTGCCTGCGGCAAAAATACGAATGCGGCAATATAAAAAATGAAAATGAGTTTAAGGAGGCGCTTTATTATGTGTTATCTGATAGCGAAAAAGTTTAATGATGTAGGCTGTCTGGCTTTACAGACAGAACATGGCCAACATCTGGCAAATTTTAAGAAGAAACTGATAAAGGCAATGGGATATGATACCATCCAATTTGTGACAATCAGCCGCCCGTCCGCGTATGGAGAATATGAACCATATCGTTTTCTAGAAACTGAACAAGAATTTGAAGAAGCGGTAAAAAATATGTAGTTATTAAGTTATCTTGAGAAGTTTCTTTCATTAGAACCAATGACTTTGCATTTACTGTAAGTACGTATCGTAAACTAAGGGAACCCAACCCTGCCATAAGTAGATTTACTATAAGTTGGATTCCCTTAATATGTTTCACTGTTTTCTTACCAAATTTTTACCATAACGAGCATAAATCTCAATTTTATTAGAGCGTGTCTGAAAAATGATTCTCCCACTGTTTTACGGCTTACAGCTTCCGCACGGCTCATACCCATTTTGCACCAGCTGTTCTCTGTCGCCTTTATAATTTTCTTTATTGGCATCCTGTATTTTCTCCGCGCTGGCACAGGACGGCAAATGAAACTTCTTCGTATTTGTATTCAGCACATACTCTGCGCCGCCTGTGTTCTTTTTCTTTTCTGTTTCCTGTGCTTCGCTTTCCCAGCTATCGCCTGTCGCATAATCAATCTCTACGCCCGGCTGGATATTAAACACATAGACGTTATAAGAAACGCCCTTTCCGTCGTCCTCTACAGACAGCGCTTCCATCTGCACACCGTCCGCGATCAGGTTATCACCCTCGAATACAGGCGTTACCCGGTACATTACATGATTGCCAGTATCCCGCACATAGTCTCCAACCTCTTCTTCAAACGGCAGCATCCCGCTGACATTCATATAACGGGTACCTGTGATTAGGTTTTTCTCATTCGCGTTTTCACCTGATAGCTGATATGCGATCAAGTGACAGCGGTTAAAAAGATTTTTTCCTTCTACAAAATCATATCTCGTACTATGCCACCCGGTAGGCTTTACCCGGCTGATATTGCCGCGCTTTTCCATCGGCATCAAGTCCTGTCCGACGCAGGCAAACGCTGTTCCGCATCTGCCCAGCTCATCCAGCTCAGCATACTGTTCAAAAGATTCGGTCGTGATTTCTGCTTTGGAAAAGCTTGGTACATTTTCATTTACGATCATATATGGCTCACTGTCAATTTTCGCATTGCCCAGCAACGAGCCGTCTTCCGCCTTTTGTACTTGCGCCTCCTGCTTTTCTTTGTTATCAGGAGCAGACGCATCCTTCACGGAAACGGAGCACCCCGTCAGTGATAACGCAAGAAAAAGCATTGCAAACAACGCTGTGTGATAAAAGTTTTTCACCCTTTTCCTTGTTTTCATGGTTTTCATGGTTTTCATCCTTTTCATCCTTTCTTATCTCATGTTCCTTCGCAATTTTTCATCCGGCCTTTTCGCAGCGGCGTTTCCTCTCCGCTCGCTTTGAAGTTATAAATCGGCCGGATGACCTTTTCTATCGCAGCTGTGTCCGAAAGGTGCTTTACAATATCGTCCATAGCCTTATAAGCCATCGGACACTCGTCCAGTGTTTCTTGATTCACCGATGTAGAATAAATGCCGCTCATTTGCTTTTTAAATTCTGACACCGTAAAGCTCTGCCTGGCAGCAGACCTGCTCATCAGCCGCCCCGCGCCATGCGGCGCGGACTCGTTCCAGTCCGCGTTTCCTTTGCCCACACAGATCAAGGAACCATCCCGCATATTAACCGGGATCAGCAGCCTTTCGCCTTTTTTTGCAGAAACCGCACCTTTACGCAGGATCATCGACTCTGTATCAATATAATTATGAATGGTCGTAAACTGATCGGTCAGATGCAGCTTCATACCTTTTACGATTTCCCGCAGCATCGCAAGCCTGTTCAGCCTTGCATAATCTTGGACGATCTTCATATCGTGGATATACTGGTCAAACAGTTCCCCAGATACGTAAGCCAGATTTTTCGGAACATCCGTTCGTACCGTTTGTTTCCGTTCGACGATGCTTTTTTGGATTTCCTTCTGCCTGCCCTGCGCCTTAAATTCCTCGATCATTTTGTCAATGTCCTTTTTTGTAGAGCCGTTTAGCGCCTTATAGCCCTCCTGCTGGTAATATTCTGCGACCTCCACACCAAGATGTCTGCTGCCAGAATGGATGACCAGGTAATTTACTCCCTGCTCATCCTGGTCCACCTCAATAAAATGATTCCCGCCGCCCAACGTTCCAAGACTTTTTTCCGACCTTTTCTGATCGATCTGCTTCCAGCAATACAGCTCCTCCAGCGCAGTCTGCTCAAAATAGGGATGCGTACCTTCCCGTACTTGAAAGCCGGAAGGTATTTTTTCATAGATCAGCTTATCCAGCTTCTGCAGCTCCAGATGCTTTTCCTTTAACACCACCGTTTCCATCCCGCAGCCAATATCCACGCCGACCAAGTTCGGCACCAGGCGATCTGTCACCGTCATCGTCGTCCCGATCGTACAGCCAGCTCCCGCATGGATATCCGGCATCATGCGTATTTTACTTCCTGCGGTAAATTCCTGATCCAGCAGCAAGCGTACCTGTGCAGCTGAAGCTTCATCAGCTGTATCCGCAAAAATTTTTGCTTCGTTATATTTTCCTTTTAAGATCAACATTTATGCTACCTGTCTTTCATCCAGATCCATGCCTGTTTTTCGTTCCCGATGCTTATTTTATCATAACCTGTTTTTCCCGGCAATGCCCATTTATCGTAAAATAAATCCCACCACGAACTGTTACAAGCGATTTTCAATTTGCCAAATCCGCGATGCCATATTATAATGGAAACCAAAAAAGGAGCTGAACCGCATTTGAAAAAACAAAAGAAAAAAAGAATCATCCGAGAAGCATTTTTAAAAAGCGCAATCATCGTATCCTGCTTTTTGCTTTTTATATGTATCGTCAGCCTGGTACAAAAAAAGCCAGACTTCCATTCTGCTGAAAAAGAAACTGCCCAGACGCCGCTGCCCAAGGAAGCTGACGAAAAAACGCCCGACAGCTCTGCGCAGCCTTTAAAAGCAGCTTCTACCAAACCACAAAAGGACAAAAAAACAACGCTTGTATTTGCCGGAGACGTTTATTTGAGCGATTACGTGCTTGCCAGTTACAACCAGTCTGGCATTGATGGTGTTTTAGAAAAGGATCTGTTAAAAGAAATGAAGCAGGCAGACCTTGCTATGGTCAACAACGAGTTTCCCTACAGCACCCGTGGGACACAAGCGCCCGACAAGCAGTTTACGTTCCGCATCGACCCGTCGTACGTATCGATATTGCTGGAATCTGGCGTAGATCTTGTAACGCTTGCCAACAATCACGTACTAGACTATGGTACAGACGCGCTGCGCGACACCTTCCAAACGCTGGAAGAGGCAGACATTCCCTATGCAGGAGCCGGAAATTCTCTAGCACGCGCTTCTAAGCTGATACGCAAAAAAGTAAACGGGCAGACGTTCGGATTTCTAGCCGCTTCCCGCGTATTTCCAGACGTATCCTGGAACGTAGAAAACGCACAGCCAGGCGTGTTTTCCGCCTATGATCCTTCCAAGCTTGTCGCTGCTGTCAGTAACGCCCGTGCCCGCTGCGATTTTTTGTGCGTCTATCTGCACTGGGGCATCGAACGCAATACCACACCGGAGGAATATCAGGTTTCCATGGCACACGCACTGATCGACGCCGGGGCAGATGCCGTGATCGGCGCCCATCCTCATGTGCTGCAGGGCGTGGAGCTTTATAAAGAAAAACCCATTTTTTACAGCCTTGGAAATTTTATTTTTTACCAAAATATTGACCGGACTGCCGTTGCAAAGCTGACATTATCCGCAGACCATACTGCGAAATGGCAGCTGCTCGCGGCAAAGGCATCCGACTGCCGTACTTATATGATCACAGACGATGCGCAGAGGCAAAGCTTCTACGATGATCTGACCAGGCTGTCTGTCAATGTCCGCTTTTCTAAAAACGGACGGATCTTTGCCGCGGACGGTACGTAATCAAAATCCGCTGTGCCAGCCCCTTTCGCTCAATGGCCTTCGGCTGGCTGGCTCGGCTGGAACTTATAACCGCCGTCCTGAAACTCCACGTCAAACGACACCAGCGTATTTTCCACTCCGTCCATATAACAAAAAGAATTGTTTGTGGAACCCAAAACATCCACCAGCATTTTTATTTTATTTTTCTGGACTTCAAATGAAATCTGCGTTGTATAAATAATTGAAATATCCTCTGGATCATCCGGATATTCCGCAGAGGTCGTCAGGTCAATTTCCTGATACACCTGGCCATCCTTTTCTATGTAGATCTTCCCCTGCCTTTTATCAAATCGAATATACGGCCCAAGCTGCTCCTCCAGCCATTGAAAAGAAAGTGTATCCATCGGGTAATACTGCATGGTGCCGTCCTCTTCCATCGTAAAGATCCCAAGTCTGTCTATCGCAACCCCTGTACCATAACCACCACCAGAGATCATGGCAAGCTCCTGACGCGAATCGTTGTTAAAATCTCCTGCATACAGCCTTGGCTTAAACCGCCAGCTGTCCCATTCGTCATCAAAGAATGACCAGACACCCTCATGCTCAGCCGCTAACCCACGGCAGCCATATGCATTGCTTTCTAAGCCGTATAACCGGACACCTGCCGTTTTGTTTTCATTCAGCAATACCAAATGACTGTCAGACGGCTTCTCGGATCGATTTTCATCATAGGATAACGCTGCCTTATAATCCTCCTGCGGTATCTCCTTTAACAGCTTTAAAAGCTGCGCTGTCTGTGTATCATCGAAAGCCTCGGTCTGTTTTGTCTTTGTTTGCTCCGGCTGCGTATCCTCACCCGGAGTCAGTGCTTCGTTCACATAAGCAAGCAGTCCTGTATTTTCCTTTCTTACTGCCACGCCATAACGCTGTCCGCCAAAACGGTCGTTTAAAATCCGCGTCTTGCGGTCTACATAGCCGTTCAAAATACTGACATCCACAGCCATCACATCCACGGACCCGTTTTTTAAGGCTGAGAAAATCGCCTGATAGCTTGGATATTCCAAAAAAATCGGCGCCGTCTGCATATTATTCATCGTTTCGATATAGCTTAAAAACGCCTTACGCGTCGTCGCGTTTTTCGCCACGCCGATCTTTTTTCCGTCCAGATCCGCGATCGAACGGATATCGCTTGTCCCAAGAGCGTTTGGATCCTCGCCGGACGTCTTTACCATCAGCCCGATATAGTCCGTATAATAGCTGTCCGAAAACGCAAAGCGCTGTTTGCGTTCTGGTGTAATCGTATAGGTTGCAAGCAGACAGTCTACTTCTTTATTTTCCAGCTTTTCTTCACGGTCAGCAACCGTTACGCCCGTAAAGCGCACCAGACCGCGCTCCTTCGCTTCGCTGACGCTGACGTCAAACAAACGCGCAGCCGTCTGATAGGCCAGTTCTACCTCCAGCCCTGACCAAGTATCTGTTTCTTCATCATAAAAGCTCAGATCCGGCACATCTGTTTTGCAGCCCGCAAGCAGGTAGCCCCGCTTTTGGATCTCTTCGACAAAGCCGTCGTTTTCCGCGGCTGGGCTTTCTTGTTTTGGCTCATTTTGTACCTTGTCTGCGCAGCCGCATAAAAACAGCAAAGCACAGCATAAAAGCAGGCCTGACAACCGTTTACGCATTTTACCCCTCCATTCTGTTGAATACCTCGCGGTCCAGATCTCCGTTCTGATGTGCCACGATCGTCGTACACACCGCGTCCCCGGTAATATTTACCGCTGTACGTACCATATCCAAAATACGGTCAACGCCCATGATCAGCATGATCGCTTCTACTGGAAGCCCTACGGCAGTAAATACCATAGAAAGTGTAACCAAACCGACGGACGGGATACCTGCCGTCCCGATCGAAGCTAACGTCGCAGTCGCAATAACGGTCAGATACCCCTGTGCGCCAAGCTGCATCCCGTACGCCTGCGCTGCAAACACAACCGCCACGCCCTGCATGATCGAGGTTCCATCCATATTAATCGTAGCGCCAAGCGGTATCGTAAACGAAGAAATTTTTCTGGATACTCCAATGCGTTCCTCCAGCGTATCAATATTCATCGGAATGGTCGCGTTGGATGTAGAAGTGGAAAACGCAAACGCCATAACCGGGAAAAACTTTTTCAGAAAACGCATCGGATTGAGCCTTGTAAAAACTACAAGCAGGATCATATATACAACAAGGCACTGAATCAGCAGTCCAAGCAAAACGCTTCCCATATATTTTAAGAGCGGTAAAAACGCATCAAAGCCAAGATTGGCAAACGTTTTTGCGATCATACAAAACACACCGATCGGGGCCAGCGCCATAACCATGTTCGTCATCTCCATCATCAGTTCGTTGCACTGGTTAAACAAGTTGGCGATCAGCTCTGTACGTTCTCCCATTTTAGCCAGCAGCACGCCGATCAACAGCGCAAACAGAATGATCTGCAGCATCGTTCCGTCGGCGAGCGCGCCAATCGGATTTTCCGGTATGATATTTAAGATCGTATCCGCAACGGAGACATTTTCCGCAACCGTCGCTTCTCCTGTTTCAATCGAGGACATATCCAATCCCACGCCCGGACGAACGATCGTAGCGACTGTAATCGCTACCGTCACCGCAAGCGCCGTCGTCAGCAAGTAGAACACGATCGTCTTTCCGCCGACCTTTCCCAGCGATTTCGTATCGCCGATCGCCGAACTGCCGCAGACAAGCGAACAAAATACAAGCGGCACGACAAGCATTTTCATCAGACGGATAAAACCGTTGCCTATCACATAAAAAATACCGTCTACCAGCACATCGTCTCTAAAAGAAGAATGCGGCACCCATAAATTTAAAATAACGCCAAGAAGCAGGCCGCCGAGCAAGCCGATAAAGATCTTTGTCGTCAGCCCTAGCTTCTTTCTTTCCGTTCTCTTTCCTTCCTCCTGCATACCTCATCCTCCCATTTTTCTATTTACAGCCGCCTGCTCGCTTTTATCGGTTTCTGACAGCCTGTTTTTTTCGATATAAGACTTAAGCTCGTCAAACCACTGCGGCATCGTATAGATTTCCGTCATCTTCATCATCAGGTTTTCCAGCAGTATCGAGATCCGCCCTCTGTTTTCCACCGAAAAATAACCCTTCGCCAGTTCCGTATCATATCCCATCAGCGCCAGAATCGCTGTAGCAAATTCATGTCTGGAGCACATCCCCTCACAAGACGCGTGGTAAACGCCGTACTCCGTCTTATCCAGCAGGCACCGGATAAATCCTGCAAGCACATCCGCGCTGGTCGGGCTTCCGATCCGGTCTAACGGCACTTCAAACGGTGTATTCGTTTTCCCGTGATTGATCACATAAGAAAAATAATCCTCCTTGGCGCTTTCATTGGCTGCTCCGTATACCCACGAGCTGCGCAGGATCAAATGCTTCGGATTCAGCTCCTTCACATAATTTTCTCCTGCAAGCTTAGACTTTCCATATACGGTCTGCGGATCCGGAATATCAAATTCCGTTAGATGTCCGGTGGAACGTCCGCTGAACACATCATCTGTTGAAAGATGGATGATCTTCGCATTCGCGCTTCTTGACGCTGCCGCCAGATTCCTTGCGCCAAGCGCGTTTACCTTGTAAGCCGCTACCATATTTTCCTCACAGTAATCCGCATCCGAAATACTGGCACAGTTGATCACGATATTCGGACGATATACCTTGATCGACTGTTCCACAGCTTCCATATCGGTAATGTCCACGTCCATATCCGTACCGACTACCTTATTGTCCATGTCCTTCTTCAAAAGCTCCACCAGCGCTGAGCCAAGCCGTCCTTCCGCACCAGTGATCCATATTGCGTTTTTTAACATATACTGCCTCCTCTGCTTCTATTTTATACACCCTGCTGCCATTTTACGGTCCACCGGACTCGTTGATCCGTATGTATGATCTTATCCGGCATTTTCCACAGGCTTATCGCAAAAAAGTGCATCTCTTTTATCAGAAATGCACTGTAACATAAGCATATTATAGCACGACCTTCAGCAGATTGCAAGGATTTCATTATACAAACTGCTAAGAAAGGTGTTATTGAAAGTCGATTCGCGATGGGATTTTTGTACTCCTGAATCATGTGTTTATCTGGACTGTTATGTTAAATAAAAAAGTGCTTATACGGAACGGTATCCACCATCGGATGGCTGATGCCATGACGCCAGCAGCCATCTTCCCCATAGCACGTCCCATGGTCTGAGCAGCAAATGACAAAAGCGCTTCCCCGATCTTCCTTCCATCCATCCAGCAGCCGTCCCAGCTGCCCGTCCACATACCGCAGAGCCGCTGCATGGCTTTCCATGCTGTCATGCAACGCCCCGTCCAGATAAAAGTAATTCGGATAATGGATCGCGTCGACATTGACATATAGAAAAATTTTCTGCTTCTTCGGCGCGGTTTCCAGCTTTTGCAAAATAAAATCCACTTGGTTTTTTGTGCTTTCCCTGACCGGACACCCAAACGAGGGCCGCCAATAGCTTTTGAGAAAATAGCTCGGAAAGACTTTTCCAATATCGGAGCGCTTATCAAAAAAAGACACACCCCCGACGCACCACGTATCATAGCCGTCTTTGGCAAGTCCCTCCATGATCGTACTGCCTGCAAACGCGTAAGCGCCATCCGGCACCTTGCGCCGCAGCCCGATCGCCGTTGGGTAAAACAACATCTCACGCTGCGCTTGGTTTTTCGTATCATAGCTGCACGGCAGAAATCCCGCAAACATCGCATGGTGCGAAGGATATGTAAAATTCCCAGGAGCCTGGCATTTTTTCCATTTTCCATATCGGTTCAGCGCCGGTGTCGCGCCCGCAGCCTCCTCCCGCACCGCCACATCATAGCGCAGCGTATCCAGACAGAGCCATACGATATCCAGTTTCCCGACTACTTCATTCATATTTACAAATGCTTTTTCCTGCATCGTCTCACTCTCCAAGCTGTTTTACATTTGCCTTACAGTATAATGCAGCACAGCGAAAAAATCAACCGCTCTGGCTTAAAGCGCGGCAAAAGCTCCGCAGACATCCATAACAAAATGTCTGCGGAGCTTTTCTTCCAAACGCCAAATTCTGCGTTATCCGTAACAGTTCAGGCAAGCTGACCTGTTATCTGCAAAAATCCATTGAAAATCGCTTCGCGATGGGATTTTTGCACTCCTGAATCATGTTCTTACGGTCTTTGCAACAAGGTGCAAAGACCTGACTGAACTGTTACCATTATCCCTCGATGGCAATAAATTTGCTTTCTTCCACTTCTGGCTTCATCTCCTTTTTCGGAACGGTTACTTTGAGGATGCCGTCCTCAAATCTAGCTTTAATATCCTCCTGCGTAACTGCATCTCCTACATAAAAGCTTCTGCTGCAGGAACCATAGTAACGCTCACGGCGAATATATTTTCCGTCCTTATCCTTTTCTGCGTCATCCTTGCTTGTCGAAGCGCTGATGGTCAGATAGCCTTCTTTTAATTCCGCCTGCACATCCGACTTCTTAAATCCCGGAAGGTCGATGTCCAGTTCAAAGCCATTTGCCGTTTCCTTAATATCCGTGCGCATCACACTTGTTGTCGGTGTGTTGTACCGCATCAGAGATTTGGATGGGCGGGTAAAATCGTTAAAAAATTCATCAAATAAATTTTCTCCAAAAATACTAGGCATTAACATAGGTCATTCCTCCATTTCGTATTTTAGCCGGTGTCTGTACCGGTTGTTGCTTTGTTTTGTTTACAATTAAGTTATAACACTTTTATTAGCACTCGTCAATAGTGAGTGCTAATAATTTCTGTGAATTTTTTGTGAAATCAGACAAATAATAGGATAACCATTTAGATCACCAATTATCCAATCTTTCCCCTATTCCATACTTTTCCATTCCAGCATAACTTCCAAATTGATCAAAATGACTACCAATATGACACCTAGCTGTCATATTCCATGTGCTATTATTTCTTACAAATAACTCAAAAAATACAGGAGGCATATTATGGAAAAATGGTATTATGTAATGACAATCAAAAAAGGAAAAACCTATAACAAGGTAACAAAAGCCGTGATCACAAGGCACGTAGAAAATTTAAAAAAGCTAGACGACGACGGCAAGCTAGTGCTCTGCGGGCCGCTCAAAGGCTGTCCCGGCGTTGCGGGCATGGTTATTTTTAAAACACCAAGCCAAGAAGAAGCAGAAGAGTTGTGTAAACAAGAGCCGCTTGTCACAGAAGGCTATGCCACCTACACGCTTGCCGCCCTGCAAGTCGCTGACAAAGAAAACAACTACCTGCTTTAAGCATTCAAAATCTCTCAGCAGAGATCGATACAACATAAGCCCAACAGGATAACGACCACAAAAAATCGCCGCGTTAGCAATATATCGTAACATTTCTACTTCTCTCACTGTTATGATACATTGCCTGCGCGGCAGTTTCTTCATATAAACGCTCTTATTCCAAATCCTCTCCGTTGCTCTTTATCACTTTCTGATACCAGAAAAACGAATCCTTTGGCTTTCTGGACAGATCCCCTGTCCCATCATCATGCTTATCGACGTAGATCAGCCCATACCTTTTTTTCATCTCGCCCGTTGAAGCGCTTACGAGATCCGTACAGCCCCAGCAAGTATAGCCAAGCAGCTCAACGCCGTCTAATATAGCTTCCTTCATCTGCACAATATGCTGACGCATATAATCAATCCGGTACGTATCATGGATCCTTCCGTCCGCATCCACCTCGTCGGCAGCACCTAGGCCATTTTCTACAATGATGATCGGAATCTGATACCTGTCATAGATCTGGTTGAGCACATAGCGCAGTCCCAGCGCGTCAATCTGCCAGCCCCAGGCCGAAGCCTCTAAGTGCGGATTTTTTATATTTGCTGTTCCGTTTCCGGCTGTCAGCTCTCCTTCCTGCGTCATGCTGACACAGGTGCTCGAATAATAGCTGATGCTTACATAGTCAACCGTTCCTGCTTTTAAAATATCCGCATCCTCTGGCCGGATATCCAGACTGATCCTATGCTCCCTGAAATACCTTTTTGCAAATCCCGGATACGCGCCCCTTACATGGACATCTCCGGCAATCGAATTGTGGATCTGTCCATACTGCTGCGCATAAAATACATCCTTCGGGTGGCACGTATAAGGATAGCCATTGTGGTACGCCAGCATACACCCGACCTGGTTGTCCGGATCTGTCTCATGCGCCATACGTACCGCAAGCGCGCTGGCCAGCAGCTGGTGATGCATTGCCTGAAATCGGCAAAGCTCGTTGTTGTCTGCCGGGTCTGCCATTCCCGCGCAAAAATAAGCTCCGAACGGCTCCGTCAGCATATTGATCTCATTGAACGTCAGCCAGTACCGCACCTTACCTCGATACCGTTCGAACAATACCTTGGCATATCTTAAATAAAAATCCACCAGCCGGCGGTTTTTCCACCCACCGTACTCCAAGGACAAATGTAGCGGATTTTCATAATGGGAAATCGTCACCATCGGTTCTATTCCATGCGAGCGCAGCTCGTCGATCACCTGGTCGTAAAACTGCAGCCCAGCCTCGTTCGGCTCTTCCTCATCACCCTTTGGAAAAATCCTGGACCAGGAAATCGACATCCGGTACATTTTAAATCCCATCTGCGCAAACAAGCCGATATCCTCTTTCCAATGATGGTAAAAATCAGACGCCTCATGATTTGGATAAAACTCCCCGTCCAACGGAGCCGGCGGTGTGATCCGCCGCTCCTTATCCACACTTCCTCCGGTCAGGATGTCCGCGATCGACGGCCCTCTGCCGTCCTCCTGCCATCCTCCCTCGTACTGGTTCGCAGCCGTCGCGCCGCCCCAGAAAAATCCGTCCGGAAATCCTAAGATCTCATTCATATATCTTCCCTTCTTTCTATACAGATACTTTTACAATACCTTCAACAGCTGGTCGCCGTTCACTACGCGCTCATGCTCCTTCAACATCGGCAAAACGCTGATAAAATCGCCCGCATTCGTAACGATTACCGGAGTTACCGTCTGATAGCCCGCTTTCTTCACCGCCTCCAGGTCAAACTCCAAAAGCAGATCGCCCTCTTTCACCTTTGCGCCGTTTTCCACATGGGAAGTAAAATATTTTCCCTGCAGCTCCACCGTTTCCAGTCCAACATGGATCAAAATTTCCAACCCCTGCACTGTCGTCATTGCTACCGCGTGCTTTGTATCCATCACACAGGATATTTCACCGTCCGCCGGGGCAAACACCTTCCCCTCTTCCGGCAGGATCGCAATACCGTCGCCCAGGATCTTATCCGAAAAAGTCTTATCCGGCACCTGCGCCAGCTCCACAACCGTACCTTTCACCGGAGCTGCTACATTTTTACGCGTCATACCTGCAGAACCAGTCTGTCCGTCCTGTCTAATCTGATCTGCTGTCTGCGGATCTGCCGCATCAGAAACGTCCTGCTGCGCCTGTCCTCCTTCATCCTGGAAACCGATCACAACCGTTAATACAAACGCGCCGATAAATGAAACCGCAATCATAATAATACCATATACTAAATTGCTCATTCCCTTTTCACCGATAAAGGCAGGGACAGCCATAATACTATTTTGCGCAATATACAGCGAAACCTGTAAAATACCACCGACAATACCGCCGATTCCAGCTGCCAGAGCCGCGGCAACGACCGGACGCTTCAGCTTTAATGTAACACCGTAAAGAGCAGGCTCCGTAATACCCATAACTGCGGAAATACCTGCTGCGGAAGCAAGCTGCTTCATCGCCTTATCCTTACTTTTAACCGCTACTGCAAGCGAAGCACCGCTCTGCGCCACGTTTGAGCAGACCTGTGAAACGAAGATCAAAGCATCGGAACCGCCTGTCGCGATCGCGGAAAGGCCGATTGGCGTCAGCGCATGGTGCATACCTGTCATTACGATAAATGGGAAGAACGCCGCCAGAATGCCAACGATCACAAATCCAAGCTTTGCAGACAGGAAATTGATCACCTCTGCCAGTCCGTCACCTGCGATATTCCCAAGCGGCCCGATCACGATCAGCGCGATCGGTGCGGAAATAAGGATCACCAATGTCGGATGCATAATGATCTTAAGCATTTTCGGTGTGATCGCATCCACCATCTTTTCAATATAAGACATGATCCATACCATTAAAATAATCGGAATAACGGAATACGAATAGCTGGCCTTCGTCACCGGCAGACCGATAAAGGTGATCGCTGCTTCTCCGGCAACAAGGTTTACAAATGTCGGATGCAAAAATACGCCGGCAATGATCAGCGCCAAGGACTGGTTCACCCGGAATACCTTGGCCGCATTCGCAGCAATCAAAAACGGCATAAAGTAAAACGCCGAATCCCCGATCAGGCTAAGCACCTGGTAAGTCATGCTCTCCTCTGTCAAAATCCCCGAAGCATTTAGGATCGTTAGGATAACCTTCATCATACCGGCTGCAGTAAGCGCCGGGATCATCGGCGTCATACATCCGGTGATCGAATCCACAATAACCGAAAATACCCCTTTTTTCTCTGTTGGGCCTTGTGCAGCATCTTCATCCGTTGCGACACCCAGTCTTTCTACTGCTTTATATACGGCGCTAACCTCATTACCAATAATGATCTGACACTGGTCGTTGTGCCAGTTTACCCCTACTACCTCCGGCAGCTGTGTCATTTTCTTATCGTCCACCAGCGATTTGTCCTTCACATTAAATCGCAGCCTTGTCATACAATGGAACGCTTTTTTAATATTTTCCTTTCCTCCGGCGAGCTCCACAAGCCGCCTTGCTGTTTCTCCATAATCCTTAGCCATTACTTTTACTCCTTTACACTAAAAAATCATCTATCTACTGAAAGGGCACAGCCTCCGCGGCTGGCCATGCACCTGACCGTACGCTTTTATTTTCTTTTTCTTTTCTATCTCCCCCTGACCCTTTCGATATGGATCATCAAATACAGCATTTCTTCCTTACTCATATTGTAACGATACTCCTTTACAATATGCATCACAATCTTCTGCACACATTCGTATACATCCGGATACCGTTCCCTGATCACCTCATACAGCCCGTCATCCTGCTCATAATACAGGTTTCCCATCAAAAGACGCTGAGCAAAAAATTTTAAATGCGTCTGAAACCTCTGGTAATTGTAATCTTCATCATTCAAAACCATTCGAAAATGCGTCTGCACAATATCCAGCACCTCTCCAACTACTTTTGTAATCATATAAATATCATCCATGTCGTTGTCAATCTGCGCATTGATAAAATGCATCGCGATATATCCGGCCTCATCGTTTCTTAGATCCATATCCTTTTCTTTTTTCAGAAGCCTCAACGCAAACCTTCCGATATCGTATTCCTGACGATACATCCTCTGGATATCAAACAACAAGCCGTTCGGCATCTGCATCCCCTTTTCATAGCGGCTGCAGACTCCCTCTAAATGGTCGCTTAACGCGATATAGATACTATCGCTGAGCTTCATATCATACTGCATCAGCGCGTAATCTACAATCTTATCCGTCAGATCAATATATTCCGCCTGTATAGAGGAAAAAAATCTCTGAAAACGGCTGCCCCGCCCAGACTGCGCAAAAGTGAAAATCTTTTCAATCCGTTCCTCCTCGATCACATCCCCCTTAGACTTTTGAAAACCGATCCCTTTTCCCTTTACAATGATTTCCTCGCCTGCACTATTTTTTGATAATACAAGATTGTTATTTAAAATCTGACGCACGACCATGCCATTCCCTCCAAACGCAAAAAACCCATAATCATCATTAAGTACACCTATGCTTGTACATCGGCTTATTAACAATAACTATGGGTCTTGCCTGGTATAAGTACCAGTAACAATTCCAATCTCAATTTTAACTGGTATTAATTTAACACATTTCTATGATTCTGTAAATTATAAAAAATTCATAAAAAACCTGTTTATTTTTTAGTAATAATTACGAAAATCCTGATCTTGGCTTCCTACTGCTGTAAAAACAAGTTTCCGTCCTTTTCATAAAAATAAGTGGAAAAGAACTGCTTCATAGCCTTTATCATATAGAGGGTATCTTTGATCCCCGCCGTCTCATAAGCAGAATGCATCGCAAGCTGCGGCAGACCGATATCCACCGCCTTTAACGAAACCTTCCCGGAAGAAATATTGCCAAGCGTGCTGCCGCCCGCCTCATCCGAACGATTTGCGAAAAACTGTACCGGGACCTCCGCCTTGCTGCAAAGATCACGAAACAGCGCAATACTAACCGCGTCGGACGTATACTTCTGGCCTGCGTGGGATTTGATCACAATCCCCTCGTTCATATACACGCAGTTTTCCACGTCTGTTTTTTCCGGGTGATTCGGATGCACCGCATGGGCATTGTCCGCGCTTAGCATAAAGCTTCCTGCGATTGCCCGGTAATAATCCTCCTCTGGCAGTCCAAGCCCTAAGTGGATACGGCGCAGCGTATCGTATAAAAAGGTAGAACCTGCCCCCTGCTTCGTGCCGGAACCTACCTCTTCATTGTCAAAGCAGGCATAGACATTGATGCTCTTTTCCTGCTGTCCCTGCAAAAATCCCTGTAAGGACGCATAGGCGCACTGTAAGTCGTCCAAATGCTGTGCCGATATAAATTCCTCCTGCGCACCCCACACAGACGGCTCCTGGCGGTTATAAAGATAAATATCACTCCCATAAACCGCTTCTTCTGCAACGCCCGCTGCTTCGGCGACCAGCTTTTTAAGATCTCCCTTTTGACCACCCTCCGCACTGAATAATGGAAGCGTATCCACCTGCTTGTTATAAGCATACCCATCATTTACCGTCCGGTTCATATGGATGGCCACGCTTGGGATCAGTACCAGATCACGGTCAATGTTCACAAGCTTTGTAACAAAATGATCCTGTTCCTTCACGATCACTCTGCCAGCTACGGAAAGCGGACGGTCAAACCAAGTTGCACAGAGCATTCCGCCGTATCCTTCCGTATTCAGCTGCAGATACTTTTTCTTTACCTCAAGCTCCGCGTGCTCTTTTACCTTAAAGGTCGGAAAATCGCTGTGCGAAGCCGCAATATTAAAGCTATGGCCCGAAAGCTCCGTCCCAATCTGAAACGCGATAATACTGGAATCATTTCTTGTGACATAATATTTTCCGCCTGGTAAAAGCTCCCACTTCTCATTCTCTCGTAATGCTTGATATCCGTTTCCTTCCAGCTGCGTCCGAATCCTTGCTACCGCATGGAACGCGGTTGGACACTCTTTTAAAAAGCCTGTCATTTCCTCAGATATTTGTTTGTACATAGTTTCCTCTCTTTATTTAACGCTTTTACCGCTTTTTTTCGCGCTCTCTTTTTGCAAGATAAGGCATGATCATACCTAATGCCGTCAGCACGATCGGCGTAATAATATTGAGCGCCATCGTAAACATATCGGTAGAATACATACCGAGTATGCAGCAAGCCGCGGTCAGTACAAAACACCACGCGCCGAAAAATTTAGCGACTGCCTGGTTTTTTACAAACCGGTATTCCGCTGGTATTGTATCATAAGCTTTTCTAAGCGCCAGATAGCCTACAAATACCCATAAATAACGAAGCGGCATACATACGGAATTTAACTTGTTCAGCTGTGCCAGCACCGCCGCTGCCCCTGGTACAAAGGACTGGACAAGGATAATACTTCCTGACAGTGCAATGATCAGCTTGATACCGTTGACATAAGCTCCCTGGTCATTTCTCTTAAGCATCGCGCTCGGAACAAATTCCCTAGCATCTTCATTGTCAAGCAGCATACGAAGCGGCGCGTCAATGCTGACTACCAGCACCGCGAACTGTCCGATCATATTGCAAAGCGCATACAGCACCATAAGCACATCCCCCACTCCGTAATACTCTCCGAGCTTTTGGAATGCCCAGTAAGAACCATTGGACACATACGAATTAAAGGATTCCTCGCTGCTGTTGATCACTGACGGATCAAACATCATGCCCATTGCTATTGTACCCAGAATCGCACATACTACAACCATGACAGCAAGCATGATCATACCTTTTGGGAATCCCTTCGCCGGATCCTTCACCTTATTTACGTATGGAGAGATCTTCTCACATCCGCCTACGGCAAATACAAGGATCGACAGCGATGTAAAATACCCGACATTAAACTGCGGAATCAGATTGCTCAGGCTAAAGTCCATAGAAATATACCCGCCGCCCGGATTGATCGCCGGAGCTGCAAACATCATTAAAATATATAAAATGGACATCACAAACATACTCGTTCCTGCTATAGAAGCAAGCTTTTTCAACGGATTCAGCCCGCGGCTTGCCACCCAGCAGAAAAATAAAAAGACTGCAAGCGTCGCCATCTGCACACCGATCGTCGGAAAGGTGTCATACGTTTCCGCATTGCGGAATACCGCCCAGCTAAGCGCCTTTAAGCCGCCGCTGCCCTTGCTTGCGATATAAGTAATGTGGCAGGCCCAGTAAGTCCAGCCTGCGTAGTACGCCAGTTTTGGCCCCATCGTATTATGGATCCAGGAGCTAACGCCGCCGCCGGATGTCTTAAACGCAGAACCAAGCTCCCCGACCATCAGCGTATACGGTATAAAATACAATCCAAACATTAAAATCCAGCTGAAGATTACCTGGATCCCATTAAAATATACAAAACCGTTTAACACATTTCCAAAGCCCCATACGCCTGAAAAAGCAATAAACGCCAGCGTATACCACGTCATCTTTTTTGAATCTTTCATTCTGTTTCCTCCAGTAACATACTCTTTTTTATAATCTTATGCTGTACCCTATAACCAAATTCTGGTTGTAGATTATGGACAACACATAAGTAAATATAACATAAATATCTGTGAATTTCAACTAAATATTTTCATTCGGTTCCCATACGATAAAAATATCCCCGTCAAAACAAGGCACACCAGCGCAGCCGCATACTGGCCGCTTCCGCTTACATTCAAAAAATCCAGCAGATCCGTCTCTGTCCAGAGCACCGATGCCAGATTTGCCGCCATATGAGCCGCTGCTGCTGCAAGCAGGTTTCCCGTCCGATTTACAATATGCGCCAGCAAAAGCCCAAGCACGAACGCATACGCACACTGTACCAGATTAAAATGCATCAGTCCAAACAGGAGCGCAGACCAGACCGCTGCCGCAAATGGTGTCCCTTTCTGCCGAAGCCGCTGGTATACAAGCCCGCGGAATACCAGCTCTTCTATGAGAGGCCCCAGAACACACATCGCGGCAATTTCTGTAAATAAGTCCTGACGATACAGCATTTCCGTTACTGCCTGATAACCCGGTGAAAATTCTCCCAGTCTTGTTACCAGAATCGCATAGAGATAATTATTTGCCGTCGCACACGTCACGACCGCCGCCGCATAGCAAAACAAAGCCGGATAATAAAACAGCCCCCGTTTCCTGCGCTTGTCAGAAAATGCCAGCCGCATCCGAAAAGCGTACCAGCCAAACACAAACAAGCAGGCCGATACCGACAACGCCTGTCGTTCAATCTTTGATAATGGCCGGCCGCTTAATACAAGCAGAGCATGAACAATGTTCAGCAGCACCGTATAATACAGCGCGGGCACCGCAGACTGCCAAATATCCCTCCAGGTCAGTCTGGCAGCTGTGGTGCCCGTGCCATCCTTACAGCCTGTCATGACTTCACCAGCCCGTCGTAAAGCTGCTGTATCGTCTTATGCAAAACCGGATGCCGGTACCACGGCGCAATCTCGCAAAGCGGTTCAAGAACAAAGCTGCGATTGTGCATATCCGCGTGAGGAATCGTAAGCTGCGGTGTATTGACCGTAACCTGGTCATACAGCAAAATATCCAGATCCAGCGTACGCGGTCCCCAGTGCACCTCGCGCGTCCTGCCCGCGTTCGCTTCTATTTTATGCAAAGCTTCCAAAAGCTGCTGCGGATTCAGCACAGTCTCAATCCGTACAACGCAGTTTAAAAAGCAATCCTGCGGGACGCCGCCGTATGGCTCCGTTTCGATAATGCCTGACTGCTCGCATACTTTACAAGCTTCTAACGCATCCAGCTCCGCGATCCCCTGCTTTAAGTACGCCATCCTGTCTCCGAGATTAGAACCGAGCGACAAATAGACACTGTGACGTGTCCGGTCTACGCAAACACAGACATTTTTGATCGGAAGCCCGATCGGCGCCCATGGCTTTTTTACCTTGATGCGGATCTTCTTCACTTGGCTGTATTTAAACAGCAGCTCTTGTGCAAGATGCTCCGCTGCTGCCTCGATCAGTTTAAACGTATGCTCCTGCATATAATCCGTCACAAAATGGCAGATCCTCCCATAATCGATCGTATGCTCCAGACTATCTGTCTGTCCAGCTCTGGACAGATCCAGGTCAAGATACACAGACACTAAAAACTGCTGCCCCAAAATATTTTCTTCCCGATAAACACCATGCTTTGCATAAATACTCAGGTCTTGAATAATAATCTGATCCATAATCCCACTCCTTAGCCTATCTTAAGAATTGCCTCCGCCATCCGTATCGCCCGTACATTTTCCTTCACATCATGCACGCGCACAAACGCACAGCGCTTCATCACCGCAAATACCGTCGTAACAAGCGTCCCTTCCAGACGTTCCCCTGCCGGCAGATCCAGTGTAAGCCCGACCACCGACTTGCGCGAGGTGCCAAGCAGCACCGGACAGCCCAGCTGGTGCAGCCGTTCCAGGCACCGGATCGCTTCCAGGTTGTTTTCAACCGTCTTTGCAAATCCGATCCCTGGGTCAAGTATTACCTTATCCTGCGCAATCCCGGCTTTTTCTGCAAGCTCCAGCGTATCTCTCAGGTCAGAAAGCATATCCTCCATAAAATCCTGATACGGATGCTCCTGCAGCTGGCTGCGGTTGTGCATCAGGCAGCACGCTGCGCCGGAATCCGCGATAACGCCTGCCAATGCCGCGTCATATTTCAGTCCCCAGATATCATTGACCAGATCCGCCCCAGCCCTGACAGCTTCGTCCGCTACCTTGCTTTTATACGTATCGATCGAAATTGGAATATCAAAATTTTCCCGGATCTTTTCAATCACAGGGATCGTCCGTTCAAGCTCCTGCATCTCCGAAACCTGCACGTGGCCCGGCCTCGTAGACTCTCCGCCTACGTCGATGATATCCGCTCCCTCTAAGATCATCTGCTGCGTATGCTTTAATGCCGCGTCCAGATTGTTCCATCTGCCGCCGTCTGAAAATGAATCCGGTGTAACGTTTAAGATTCCCATCACATACGTTTTATTTTTTACATCAAATTCTTTTGTCCCTATTTTCATACCTTCATCCTGTTCTATGATAACCACTCAGCCGCCCCGCTATCTGCTGCTGACCATCTGGAAAAACCGGTCCTGCAGCTTATCATTTTCTTCAAATACGCCTCTTGCCGCATAGGTGAGCGTCCTGCTGCCCGGCTTTTTAATACCTCGCATCGTCATGCACATATGCTCAGCCTCCACCATGACCATCACACCCTTTGGCTGTAAATACTCCATCACTGCATCTGCCGTCTGCGCAGTCATACGCTCCTGCAGCTGCAGCCTGCGTGCAAAGATCTCTACTGTACGCGCAAGCTTGCTCAGCCCTACGACCCTTCCGTCCGGGATATACGCTATATGCGCCTTTCCATAAAACGGCAGCAGATGATGCTCGCACGTTGAATAAAACGGGATATCCTTTTCCAGCACCATATCCGTATGCTGCGTATGGAATGTTTTTGCCAACGGCTGCGCGGCGCTCTGTGTCATTCCTGCAAAAATCTCGCCATACATCCGTGCGATCCGCTGCGGCGTCTCTAAAAGACCTTCCCGCTTAGGGTCCTCGCCAAGCCCCTCTAACAGCAGCCGCACGCCTTCCATGATCTTATTTTCATCCATGCCTGTTCCTGCTTCCTCAATTTTATTAAATTTCAATGGATCTGCCAGCCGTTTGCCCCGCGTTTTTTACAGTCTTCAAAACTGCCCGCTTAAATTGCGGCAAAAAGGAAAACGAACCGAACGCCAGCACCACGCCTTCCTTTCCGGCTGCTTCCTGCGCCAGCGCCGCTGCTTGCGCAAGATCCGGCACATACGTCACAGCCGGATGGTATTTCTGTGCCAGCTGCGCCAGCTGCCTTCCGTCCAGCGCCCTTGGATGGTTCGGCGTAACCGTGAATACTTGCGCGGCTTCCGCCAGCGTCGCCGACAGCAGCTTTTCATATTCCTTATCCGCAAATATGCCGATTACATACACAACCCGCCGTCCGACAAAGCAGCCTTGTATTGTTTCCCGCAGGCGCAGCGCGGCTCCTTCGTTATGTGCGCCGTCCAAATATACGTCCGGCGCAGATGAAATCTTCTCAAACCGCCCCGGCAGCCACGCCTTCGCCAGCCCGTCCTGTATCGCCTCGTCCGTGACAACGATCCCCCGCTCCCGCAGCAGCGCAAGCGTTTCCAGCACACAGGCAAGATTTTCCTTCTGAAACGCCCCACAAAGCGCAAGCGTGCCGTGCAGCTTTTTTGTCGCATATTCGCTGTTTTCTTCCTTATATAAAAAGCTGCAGATACGGGAATCATCCGCAAAACGAAGCTCGCTGTTTTGTGCGGCCGCTGTCTGCTCCAAAACCTTTTTCACCTTCGGCTCCTGCTGCGCTGACACGCATGGACATCCTGGCTTAATAATGCCTGCCTTCGCCGCCGCGATCTCCTCCAGTGTATTGCCCAAAAGTGCCATATGATCTTTGCTGATAGAAGTGATGACGCTGCAGACCGGACGCGTAATCAGATTCGTAGCATCCGCCGTCCCGCCTAAGCCTGTTTCCAGCACAACAAGATCGCACCCTTCCTGCTTAAAAAAACAAAAAGCGATTGCTGTCTCCACCTCAAAAGCAGTTGGATGCGGCAATCCCTCTTCCGTCATAGCGCTGCACGCCGCCTGCACCTTCTCCGCAAGCTGCGCAAAAGTCTCCTGCGGAATCAGACCGCCGCCCACCTGAAAAGACTCCTCCGGCGCAAAGACCGCCGGAGACAGATAAACGCCCGTCCGATACCCAGCTGCCTGCAAAACACCCGCCAGCATCGTACAGACAGAGCCCTTGCCCTTTGTGCCCGCCACATGGATCATGGAAAGCTGCTCGTGCACATCGCCCAGGCGCGCCATCAGGCCGCGGATACTGTCAAGCCCATATACGCTGCCATACTTCCCTGTTTCTTTGATAAAATCCCTTGCCTGTCCGTAATCCATGCTCCTACCTCTATTCTTCCCAGGCAAGCTCGTCGTTTTCCGCTTTCCTGTCTCTGGTCATCAGCTCATACACCGCGTCTTTCACCGGCTTATTTTCAAAAAGCGCGGCGTTGACCTGTTCGATGATCGGCAGGTCGACGCCATATTTTCGTGCCAGCCCCATCGCCGCCTTTGCAGAATATACGCCCTCTACGACCATCTTTACCTCTTCCATCGCCTGCTGCATACTATAGCCCTTTCCCATCAGGATCCCCGCCCTGCGGTTGCGGCTATGCATACTCGCACACGTTACGATCAGATCTCCAATCCCGGTCAGGCCGCTGAGCGTTTCATATTTTGCGCCCATCGCCAGCCCCAGCCGTCCGATCTCATTAATGCCGCGTGTAATAAGCGCAGCTTTTGTATTGTCTCCATATCCAAGTCCGTCCGCCATACCTGCGGCCAAGGCGATCACGTTTTTGAGCGACGCCCCGATCTCCATACCGAGCACATCCGGGCTTGTATATACGCGAAACGCTTCATTCATAAAATAATGCTGCACACGTTCCGCCGTTTCGCGGCTTTTTGCGCCCGCCACGAGCACAGACGGCATACCGCGTCCAACCTCCTCCGCATGGGAAGGCCCGCACAGGACAGCCGTAAGCGCCTGCGGGATTTCCTGTTCGATCAGCTGCGAGAGCGTCAGCAGCGTTTCCTCCTCGATCCCCTTTGCGACGCTGATCACCAGCTGCCTGTCCGATACATACGCAGCCAGACTATGCGCGGTCTGCCTCGTATACATAGACGGAACTGCCATTACTAGCGCTTCCATACCAGACACCGCTTCTTTTAAGTCCGTCGTAAAACGGATGGACGGCGCAAGCCTGACTCCCGGCAGCTTTTCGATATGCTCATGATGCTCCTTTAGCATCTGGATCTCCGCTTCTACGACCGACCAGATCACAACCTCGTGGCCGTTTTTTTCCAATACGACAGCCAGCGCTGTTCCCCAGCTGCCGGCGCCAATAATTCCTATTTTTGCCATAATCTCCCTGCCTTTATGATAAACGATTCCTACTCCTTTTGCGCAAACACCTTATTTTCCGTACCGCCCAAAAGCCGACGGATATTTGACTGGTGCCGGATAAAGCCAAGCGCACAGACAGCGCCAACGACCACATAGATTTCCGTCAGCGTCCTTGGCGGCGCGCCGAGCACCCCGTTTTGCCCAAAGATCACAGTCTGTACAAAAAAACCGATACAGACAAGCAGCGAACCTACGGAAACATAACGCTTTACAAAAATACTGAGTGCGAACAGCACCAAGCATACTGGAACCGCCCAGGGACAAAACGCCAGCATCATGCCCGCCGTCGTCGCGATCCCCTTGCCGCCCTTAAATTTTAAATGCACCGGAAAGTTATGCCCAAGCACCGCTCCTAGTCCGGCATACGCTTCCAGTATTTTGATCCCGTCCGGATAACGGCTGCGGAAGATCAGCCAAACTGCCAGTACCGCAAACACGCCCTTAAAGCCGTCGCCCAGAAATACAAGCACGCCTGCTTTTTTACCAAGCGTACGGAATGTGTTCGTCGTCCCGATATTACCGCTGCCCATACTGCGGATGTCGACATGGACGTGCTTCGCGTAAAAATACCCCGTTGTAAATAATCCAAACAGATAGCCGATCATTACGGCAATGATACGCGCTGCTGTCATTTTCCGCCCTCCTTCCGTTCCCGGATAAAAAACCGCAGCGCCGTACCCCGAAAGCCAAACGCATCCCGTATCCGGTTCTCCAGATACCTTGTATAAGAAAAATGCATCAGCGCCTTATCATTGACAAAGATAACAAACGTCGGCGGCTTTACCGAAACCTGCGTAATATAATAAAGCTTTAACCGCTTACCTTTGTCCGACGGCGGCTGCTGGAGCGCCACCGCTTCGGTCATGATCTCGTTGAGAACACCCGTCGCGACACGCATACTGTTATTCTGGATCACAAGGTCGATCATACCAAATATTTTATTCAAACGCTGCCCGGTCTTTGCGGAAATAAACATGATCTCCGCATACGGCATAAAGCTCAACACCTGACGGATGCGCTCGCTCTGACGGTAAACCGTCTTATCATCCTTTTCCACGATATCCCATTTATTCACGGCAATGATGATCCCTTTGCCCCGTTCATGCGCAATACCTGCGATCTTGGCGTCCTGCTCTGTCACGCCTTCTACGCCGTCGATCAATATGATCACGACATCTGCGCGCTCGACCGCAGTCACCGCGCGGATAATGCTGTAACGTTCAATCTCTTCTTTGATCTTGCTCTTGCGCCGGATACCAGCCGTATCGATAAACACATACTCCTGCCCGTTGAATTTTACTTCCGTATCTACCGCGTCCCGCGTCGTCCCGGCAATATCCGATACGATCATACGATCCTTGCCGCACAGCTTATTCACAAGCGACGACTTGCCCGTATTCGGCTTCCCGACAATGGCAATCTTCGGACGCTCGTCCTCTGCCTCCTCCCTGCCTCCCACCGGAAAATATTGAATGATCTCATCCAGCATATCCCCGATGCCGAGTCTGGACGAAGCAGAAATAGGTACAGGCTCTCCAAGTCCCAGATTATAAAACTCGTACACGTCCATCATAAATTTCTGAAAATTATCCACCTTATTGACTACCAGCACGACCGGCTTTTTGGAACGGCGCAGCATATCCGCCACCTTTGCATCCGCGTCCACAAGCCCCTGGCGCACATCCGTAAGCATAACAATAACATCCGCCGTATCAATGGCAATCTGCGCCTGCTCACGCATCTGCGACAAAATAATATCCTTGCTGTCCGGCTCGATCCCTCCGGTATCAATCAACGTAAACTCCCGGTCCGTCCACGATACCTCCGCATAAATACGGTCCCTCGTAACCCCCGGCGTATCCTGTACAATCGAAATCCGCGAACCGGCAAGCGCATTAAATAAGGTAGACTTCCCTACGTTCGGACGTCCTACGATTGCTACGATTGGTTTGCTCATTTTTATCTCCTATTCTCTATAACCATGCTTCATATAAATCCTGTCCGTTAGAGTTTACAATATCTATCCTGACTTGTAAAGCATTTTTCAGCTCCCCGACCGTCATATCGTCCAGAAAAACCTCTTCCCCGCTGCGCAAAAGGCTGCATGGCAGCAGCAGGCGGTCCCCCAGTTCCTGCTCCTTTAGCTGGTTTAAAATATCCTGTCCTGTCAATAATCCGGCCACTGTGATCTGTTCACCGAAATAATCATTGCGGATCGCAAAAACCTGTATCCTTTTCTGCGGATACCGCTGCATAAATTCCTTCGCAAGCATCTGTATATACGGCGCCGCCAGTTTCCCAGTCGCAACCGATATCGTTTCCTGTGAAAGCGTCCCGTTTTCTCCTTCCTGCAGCGCCTCTTGAAATTCATCGAGTAAAAGCCTCAGCATTCCGACCCCGTTTTCCAGCTGCAGATACCCATCATAGCTCTCCTCCGGCGGCAGCTCCTCTTTCGCCAGCAGATACCATTCATCCGACGCATGGATAAAATGCGTGCCAAAGCGCTCCATACATTGCTCCTGCCACCTATGGATCGTGCGTAATACCTCCTGCGCCTCCTGACTGGTAAACAACTCCAGCGGATACAGACCCTCACGGAATTTCGTCAGCCCCGCAGGTACAACGGACACGCTGCGCATATGCGGCACATATTCCACAAGCTCCCGAATACTGCGCTCTAGCTCTTCCCCATCGTTTACACCCTTACAAAGTACGATCTGCCCGTTCATCTCAATCCCTGCCTCGTACAGACGACGCATTTTCTGCAGCGCTTCTCCCGCGAAACGGTTGTTCAGCATCTCACAGCGCAGCTTTGGGTTCATCGTATGCACCGAAATATGGATCGGCGCCAGCTTATACGTAATGATCCGCTCGATATCCTGTTCTTTTAAATTCGTCAGCGTTACATAATTTCCCTGCAAAAACGAAAGCCTCGAATCGTCGTCTTTAAAATACAGCGTTTCACGCATACCTGGCGGCATCTGGTCTATAAAACAAAAAATACAGCGGTTGCAGCACGAACGGTACTCGTCCATCAGGCCGTTTTCAAATACAATACCAATATCGTCCTCATAGTCCTTTTCAATCTCATACTCCCATTCTTCTCCGTCCGGTTTTCGGATGACAACCGTCACATACTCTTCGTTCATTTGATAATGATAGTCAAAAACATCCTGGATCGCCGTATCGTTCACAGATACTAACGCATCTCCCGGCTCGATCTCCAATTCCTGCGCGATGCTGCCTGGCAGGATCTTAGATATGATGTGTTCTATATTTTTCATCGATGATTTTCCTTTACTATAAGCTTGTGTTTTGGTGTACGTTTCGTTTGATTTGCAAATAGTATAATGAACATCGGAAAAAAAATCAAGTTTTCATCGAAAGGAATCTTTTTATATTTCATTTTTCCCCGTTGCTGTCTATCGTCGTTCATGTTCCTCCTTTTGGGCGCAAAAAAAGACACATGGTTTACAATTCACTGTCCATGCGCCTTCACGCTGTTTTATTGCTATTAAATTGTTTTGATGATTACGCCAACTGCATAACCTCAGCTTCAAGTTCTTTCGCATCTTCCAATGTCAATTTTGGAAAAAAGCTTGCTATTTCTTCTACTGTTATTCTACCGTTTTTTAACATTATCCTTGCATTTTCTCTTGCCTCCCTATGAGTAGCATTATCGTCTATATCCTTTGCATATGCTTCTAAAACCTGCTCATCATCAAACAACGTCATCATAATGTCTACAACCTCCTGTTCCTTGTTTTCAAAATATTCTTTCAAAACATTTCTGTTTTTACAAATACAGATTGTTTCTGTTACTGCTTTCTTTGTCTGCCCATATTTCTTTCTCTGCTCATTATACACCTTGCAGAAAATAATATACTGACCGATAATATTATTCTCGTCCTCTTGATACAATACTTTGACCTCTGCATCTACTGCCATTTTTTCACCATCAAAGAAATCGTTTGAAAGTGATATGGTATCAGGTGTGCTTTTCGGTTTTTCGCCCGTAAATATCACATATAATTCGGGTTTTGGCATATTCACTTTTTTAGAACCATACAGATTTTGTTTCGTCCGCTTGAAAAAATCGTGATAGGTCTGTATCAGATACATCAACGCACGTATTATAATATTCAATGTCCATGTAGATTGACTTTCAACCAAAATGACAAGTCTGCCGCCAACCGAAAATCCAAGGTCATTATAGTCTGCGTCTACCAGTATATGCTTAATAGTAACATCTTTTATATCATCTTCCGTAACATTGACATCCTCTGGGTGAAGTGCCTTATACAAGCAGAGCAGATATTTTTTATCTTGGAACAAATTCGTAAATACGCTATCCTTTATCTTGCGTTTTGGCGTATTTTGAGCCATTTTATCACCTCATTATTGCAATTTCAACAGAAGATACGATATCACTTGCTCCTGTTATAGTTCAATTATACAAGAAAAGTCCCGTATCTACAATGAAATTCATATAAATTTATTATATTTGGTTCTGCATATCCCCAAAAGCTTCTATTCTAATTCTGCCTATATTTTTTCTTGTTGATTCAAGCAGCTGAAAATAGAAAACGATACATTAAAGCGTCCTAAAAGAAAAAGATAATGGAAACAGGGATCTAGACACCAGATTGGACGGATGATGAAGCAGGAAGGGAGGCCCATAGGATCATGCATTGGCAGAGGCGCCTTTATGATTATAAAAATAGAAGCCATAAGTCAGCAGACATTCCGCAGCGCTGTATTCATACAGCGCTGCGGCATCAGCTGACGCTCTTTTCGCGTGTTTCAGACTGTTTCTATTTTACTATTTATTGGTCAAATACTCATGAATACCCTTAGCTGCCGCTTTTCCGGCTCCCATTGCCAGAATAACCGTCGCCGCACCTGTCACAGCGTCGCCGCCTGCGAATACACCAGGCTTGGATGTCTGCCCGTTTGCTTCCTCTGCAACAATACACTGCCAACGATTCGTCTCTAACCCGCTTGTTGTGGAAGAAATCAGCGGATTTGGCGATGTGCCGAGCGACATAATGACCGTGTCGCACGCGATCTCATATTCAGACCCAGGTACCTCTACCGGTCTTCTTCTGCCAGACTCATCCGGCTCGCCAAGCTCCATTTTGATAATACGGATACCCTTGACCCACCCGTTTTCATCTACCAGTATTTCCTGCGGATTCTGGAGCAGGTCGAAGATAATGCCTTCTTCCTTGGCATGGTGTACCTCCTCGACTCTGGCCGGAAGCTCCGCTTCGCTTCTGCGGTATACAATATGTACCTCTGCCCCAAGGCGCAGCGCGGTCCTTGCCGCATCCATCGCTACGTTGCCGCCGCCTACCACAACGACCTTCTTTCCTTCGGAAATCGGCGTATCGTAGTCCTTAAAGGACTTCATCAGGTTATTGCGGGTCAAAAATTCATTTGCGGAAAATACGCCGTTTGCCTGCTCACCCGGAATACCCATAAACTTCGGCAGTCCGGCGCCAGAGCCGATAAATACAGCTTCAAAGCCTTCTTCCTCCATCAGCTCATCGATCGTTACCGCTTTTCCGATCACAACATTCGTCTCTATCTTGACACCAAGTGACTTTACATTCTCTACTTCCTGCGCTACTACGCGTTCCTTTGGCAGACGAAATTCCGGGATACCGTATACAAGCACACCGCCTGCTTCATGCAGCGCTTCAAAGATCGTAACGTCATAGCCAAGTCTAGCCAGATCTCCTGCACAGGTCAGTCCTGCCGGGCCGGAGCCGATCACCGCAACCTTGCGCCCGTTTTTCTGTGCTGCCGGAGCAGGCTTGATACCATTTTCTCCTGCCCAGTCCGCGGTAAAACGCTCCAGCTTGCCGATAGATACTGGTTCACCCTTAATGCCCCGGATGCATTTGCCTTCACACTGGGACTCCTGCGGGCACACACGGCCGCAGACTGCCGGGAGCGCGGAAGCTTCTGCAATCACCTGATACGATTTTTCTATATCGCCTTCCTTTACCTGCTGGATAAACGCCGGAATATCAATTCCTACCGGACATCCTTTCACACACTGTGCATTCTTGCAGTTTAGGCATCTGGACGCCTCTTCCATTGCCTCTTCCTTTGTATATCCAAGGCACACTTCTTCAAAATTCGCAGCACGAACCTTTGGCTCCTGCTCCTTGATCGGTACTCTTTTCATTACGTCCATTACTTATCACCTCCGCACAATCCGCATCCGCCGTGATGGGTATTCCCTTCCTCCAGCTTTAACATTGCTCTGCCTTCCTGTGTCTTATACTGCTGCTGCCGCTTCATTGCCAAGTCAAAATCAACGAGATGCCCGTCAAATTCCGGCCCGTCCACGCAGGCAAATTTTACCTCTCCGCCAACGATCAGACGGCAGGCACCGCACATCCCAGTTCCATCCACCATAATCGGATTCATGGAAACGATCGTCGGTATGTTCAGCTTTTTCGTCAAAAGGCTGACAAACTTCATCATGATCATTGGCCCGATCGCCACACAGTGGTCGTAGACCTTACCCTCGTCCACAAGCGCCTGCAGCTGGTCTGTGCCCAAGCCATGGAAGCCATATGTACCGTCGTCGGTCGTTACATACAAATTCGTAGCTACCGCACGCATTTCTTCTACATAAAACAGCAGCTCCTTATTTCTCGCACCCATAATAACATCACAGTCCACCCCATGCTCTTTCAGCCATTTTACCTGCGGATAGACCGGAGCGGTACCTACGCCGCCCGCAATAAATACGATATGCTTTTTCTTTGTCTCTTCCAGATTTTTTTCCTCGCAGATATCTGACACGCAGCCGAGCGGCCCGACAAAATCGCGGAAACTGTCGCCCTCGTTCAGCTCCTTCATCCGCTCCGTAGAATATCCTACCGTCTGGAATACGATGGAAACCGTGCCTTGTTCGCGGTCATAATCACATACCGTAAGCGGGATGCGCTCGCCTTCTTCATCCATCTTGACGATGACAAACTGTCCTGGCAGACAGGACTTTGCCACACGCGGCGCTTTTACAACCATCAGATAAATCTTATCTGCCAGCAATTCTTTTTTCACTATTGGAAACATATGAAACCTCCATTTTATTTTAACAGCGGTTCAGCTTGTCTGGGCCGCCGCTGTTTTTTTATCTTATGACAAAAGTGGTAAAGGTAATATCGGTGCTTTAGAATGGCTGATCAAGAAAAATAAACCAGCTCATCCTCCGGCTTTTGCGCTGGCTGTACCGAAACCGGATACAGCACCGGCCCTTTGCCGCGGTATTCCATCGCAAACTCGTATTTCACCTCTGCGGTCAGATCGATCCAGGTTCGATGCGCGATCCGATCCGCCTGATCGTATTTGCATTTAAATCCGATAAACTGGATATCCGCCTCGCAGCAGGTCATCGCAAAACGCCCCGGTACAAACACGCCGCGCTTGATCTTATGCTCCGGACGATAGACAAGCGCCAGAAAACGGACTTTCTTTCCTTCGTATTTCTTTGGATTATCCATCGCATCCAAATACCAGATACCATAATCCGCATCTGAAAGCTCTATGACCTCCGCATCCAGATCAAACGGCAGTTCCTCCATATCGCGGTCGTCAATCGTACCATCCTTGCGCTCATACACAATCTGTGCCCTGCGATTCAACGCCTTAACTGTCCTGCGAAACTTCCCGCGCGGCGTATCATCGTCGCAGCGGTTAAAAATAACCACATCCACCGAAAACAGCTGCTCCATCATCATCGGACGCATATTTGCCAGATACATCTCAAACGTATCTGCATCCACAGTCGCCAACGACTGCACAAGCTCCCATCCTTGCGGAAGCTTCATTTCCAGAAACGGCCCGACCTCCCAGGTGCCGTTATATTCCAAAAACACCTGCTGCGGCCGATACTTCCTGTTTAATTCCTCCAGCTTTTCCTGCGTCAGCTCCTCCTGAGACTCCAGCATTGCCAGATGCCCCATGATCGTACCCAGCTTTTCCTCGTCGTATTCCTCGTCGCCGTCCTCACAGCAAATGATCAGATTGCGGGCATCTTTCCCGAATCCATTGTCATATAAGGTTTCATGAATCAGCGATGTCTTGCCGCTGTCCATAAATCCCGTAAATAAATATACTGGAATTTCCTCCATACGAATCAGCTCCCTTTCCCAACGGCTGCTCCGGCCTTTATGCAAGCTCAAAAAGCTGCGCAAGCCGCTCCTGCGCCAAATTACAGCCAATCACACATAAACGTCCGGTATATTCCGGCTGGCCTTCCCGCAGCTCATACTCACCTGGCACCATATCAAAATAGATCCAGGTACCATCCGTCGCTTCCACCATACCCTTTGCACGCAGCACCGTACCATATTCCTCCGTCTCAGAAAGGACCTTTAACGCCTGCTCGATCACTGATTTTTCATATTTATGCGGCGTCTCCCGGCCCCAGCTGGTAAAAATTTCGTCTGCGTGATGATGGCCGTGACCACTGTGATCATGTCCTTCGTGATGATGACCGCAACAGCTGTGATCATGATCCTCCTCATGATGACCACAACAGCTGTGATCATGATCCTCCTCATGATGACCGTGATTATCGTGATCATGTCCATGCTCATGATGCCCATGGCCGCTATGGTCATGATCATGCTCCTCCTCATGGCCGCCGTGTCCGTCATGCGCATGATGATGTGCGTGCTCCGCCGCCTCCTTCTCATGCCGTGCTTGTGCAAGCAGCTCCATTTCCATAGAATCGCTTTGCTCCATCACCTTTAAAATCGCTTCCCCGCTGATCTCATCCCACGGAGTTGTAATAACCGCCGCCTTATCATTTAATGCCTGTATCTGCTTTACGCAAAGCTCCAGCTTCTCCTGTGATACATTCTGCGTCCTGCTCAGTACCACCGTTGTCGCAAATTCAATCTGATTATTAAAAAACTCTCCGAACGCTTTCATCTGCTTGGAAGCCTTCGCTGCATTCACAACTGTTACAAGCGCATTTAATTTTACATCCCGTTCCTTTTCCAGATCGATCACCGACTTCATAACATCCGACAGCTTTCCAACGCCGGACGGTTCGATCATGATCCGGTCTGGGTGGAATTTTTCCAGCACTTCCTTTAGGTTTTTGTCAAAATCGCCGACTAACGAACAGCAGATGCAGCCAGAATTCATTTCCGTAATCTCGATCCCAGCATCTTTTAAAAATCCGCCGTCAATGCCGACTTCTCCAAATTCATTTTCAATCAGTACAAGCTTTTGTCCCTGAAAGACCTCTTCTACCATCTTTTTAATAAAGGTCGTCTTTCCAGCACCTAAAAATCCTGAAATAATATCAATCCTTGTCATGCTTCCATCTTCTTTCTTTATTTTATTACTCGCAAACACGAAAGCTTGCCAAATAACGCCGACTTACAAGTGTGATTGCTCCAAGCTATTTGGCAGACTTTATCGCTCGTGAGTATAGTTGCAGCTGCTATGCTGCCTATCGTTTCCGGAATTTGTTCCGACAGGAACACATACATATTTTACTATAACATATATCTATCCATGTATTCCAGTAAAATTTTTATAAATATTTTACCAGATCATGCTGCAAGTAACAGTTCGGGCAAGCTGACCTGTTACCTGCAAAATCCATTGAAAATCGCTTCGCGATGGGATTTTTGCACTCCTGAATCATGTTCTTACGGTCTTTGCAGCAGGGTGCAAAGACCTGCCTGAACTGTTACTGCTGCAACGCTGTACGGCAACCTCTTTTGAAGTTCAAATTGATTTCGCGGAGATTTCGGGGTATAATGGCTTTAAAGATCCTTGCCTTTCGTATTTCCTGCCAATACATAAGGCAGGCAAATATTGTAACCACAAAGACATCTGAACTGTTGCATAATATTTAAGTTAGGAGAAAATATGTCCGAATTTTTAATGAAACCCAAAATTGACTTCGCGTTTAAAGAGATTATGGCAAACGAAAAAGCACGTACCGGGTTCCTAGCTGCTGTGCTCCATCTGAACCCGGACGATATTAAAGAGACTCGTATTTTAAACTCCCATCTGCGTAAAATACATGAAGATGACAAACTTGGTATCCTTGATATGCGGCTGCTGTTAAATGACGATACAGAAATCGACACAGAGATCCAGCTTTCCAAATTAAATGTATGGGCGAACCGTTCTTTATTCTATCTTTCAAAAATGTACACGGAACAGCTGGAAAAAGGCCAGAAATACGATATACTGAAAAAATGTGTCAGTATCAGTATTCTTGATTTTATCCTTTTCGAGAATGAAACTGAATTTTATTCCAGCTTTCACATTCTGGAAGACACCCGCCATTTCCTCTACACCGACAAAATGGAATTTCATGTAATGGAGCTTCCAAAGCTGCCTAAGGAAATACGCACAGACTGCGGCAGCATTGAGCTTTGGGCAAAGTTTATCAACGCTGAGCAAAAGGAGGAATTTGATATGATCGCTGAAAAAGACCCTTATATCCAAAGCGCTTATGACCAGCTGCAGATCATCAGCCAGGACAAACAAAAGCGTCTGGAATATGAAGCCCGCGAAAAAACCATCCGCGACCACAACCAGTTTATATTTGAAGCTGAACAACGTGGCGAACGGCGCGGCGAACAACGCGGTGAGCAGCGTGGCGAACAACGCGCCAAGCGGCGTATCAATCGTTTAAATGAGCTGCTTTTGCAAGATAACCGTTTGGACGATTTGAAGCGCTCTATCACCGACGCGGCATTCCAGCAGCAATTATTTTCAGAATATGGGATCTGAGCTTTTCTGCATACAAAAAAGCTCAAAACAAAAGCTCAAAACGGAGGTGCCTTTACACCCATGCATATTTTAATTATCGAAGATGAACCAGATATCCGTAACGAAATGAAAACCTTCCTGCAAAATTCCCTCTATCAGGTCAGTGTCCTCGAACAGTTTTCCAACATTCCAAAGCAAGTGCTGCAGCTGTCTCCGGATCTGATTTTACTGGACTTAAACCTTCCGGAGCAGTCTGGTTTTTCGGTCTGCTCCGAAGTCCGCGCCATTTCCGATATTCCTGTCATATTTGTAACCGGAAGGGACAGCGCGTCAGATGAGGTAACAGCCCTTTTAACAGGCGGGGACGACTATATTACAAAGCCGTTCCAGCTGCCTGTCCTGCTCGCACATATCCAAGCGGTTCTCAAGCGGACGGCAAGGCAGGCGTATCCCATGATGCTCACCCATAAAGGCGTGGAGCTGGACACGGCTAAGGGCTGCATCCGTTATGCCGGCGGGCGCGCGGAGCTTACGAAAAACGAACTAAAGATCCTAAGCTTCCTGTTTCGTAAAAAAGGAACGATCGTATCGCGGCCGGACCTTTTGGAAGCCCTTTGGGATGATAAGGCGTTTTTAGACGATAATTCTCTGAGCGTACATATCACCCGTATCCGCGCAAAGCTGGATGGGCTTGGCGTTACGGATTTTATCCATACCAAACGGGGAATGGGGTATCTAATATGAATTTCACGGATCATGTAAAAGACCAGCTTCTTCTGCTGACACTTCACGGCTGCTGCATGATGCTTCTGACAGCCTTTTTATACGCGACCGGCTATCCGCATAGCCACTGTCTGCTCATTCTCATTTGCTGGGCGCTTGTACTGACCGTCTGGCTTCTTGGCCGCTACCAGAGCCGAAACAAATATTTCAGGCAGCTGCAGCAGGTGTTAAAGCAAACAGACCAAAAATACCTGTTCAGCGAGCTGATGCCCCGCTCCTTCCGCCTGGAGGACAGACTGTACCAAGAGCTGATCCGCCAGTCCAATAAGGCAGTCATAGAAAAAATCCGGTCAGTGGAAGCTGAAAAAAAAGACTACCGCGAATACATCGAAAGCTGGGTGCATGAGATCAAAGCACCGATCGCCACCATCTCCATGATCTGTGAGCAGCAAAAGGATGATCAGACACGCCGCATTTTAAGAAAAAACCAACAAGTGGAAAATTACGTAGACATGGCACTGTATTATGCCCGTTCCGATGAGGTGTACAAGGACTATCTTATTCGGGAAGCTTCGCTGCAGCAGACCGCGGAGGAAGTACTGGCAAAACACAAATACGATCTCATCATCTGTTGTTTTGAAGCACAGGCGGACTGTCCGGACATCGTATTTACAGATGTGAAATGGATTTCCTTTATTTTGAGCCAGCTTGTACGCAACGCGATCAAATATCACTGTGACACCCAGCCTAAAATCCGCATATATACAGAAAAAACCACGCATAGCGTTTCACTGGTCGTAGCGGATAACGGTATCGGCATCCGTCCAGAGGATGTGCCGCGTATTTTTGAAAAGGGATTTACCGGAGCAAACGGCAGAAAAGACCAGCGTGCAACAGGCATGGGCCTGTATTTGTGCGAAAAGCTGTGCCAAAAGCTCGGCATCAAAATTTCAGCACAGTCTAAAAAACATATTGGTACCAAAATTATATTAGAATTTCCTGTCAGCCATTATTTATGGAAACTACCACAAAAAACCTCTCCTGAATCTTAAAAAACTGTAAGATAAAAGCAAGAAAGCTTTATACCTCTCCCGCTCCCCATCTGTTATACTTACAAAAAAAGAAAGGATGAGGAAAATGAGCAGATATATCCGCATATGTGATGTGGAAAAATATTATGGAAACGGTGCAAATGTAACCAAAGCTGTAAACAGGGTCAGCTTTACAGTCGCACAAGGGGAATTTATCGGCGTAATGGGTGCGTCCGGCTCTGGAAAGACAACGCTTTTAAATATGCTGGCAACGATCGACCGCGTTACAGCCGGACATATTTATTATGAGGAGGTAGACATAACAGAGCTGTCTGAAAACCGTCTGGCACAGTTCCGTAAAAACAATCTTGGATTTGTATTCCAAGAATACAACCTGTTAGATACGCTGACCATCGAGGAAAATGTACTATTAGCGCTGGCTCTGCGGCAAAAAAGCAAAAAAAAGATCGAAGCTGCTTGCAGCGAAATGCTGCGGCTGCTTGGAATCGCAGATATCAAAGACCAGTTTCCTTACCAAGTGTCCGGCGGACAGAGGCAGCGCTGCGCGTGTGCCAGAGCTTTGATCAGCCGTCCGAAGCTGCTTTTAGCAGATGAGCCAACCGGTGCGCTTGATTCACAGTCTGCGCAAACGCTGTTAGAAACGTTCTGCAGCCTGAATGAAACGCTTGGCGCCACAATCTTTATGGTGACGCACGACGCATTTTCTGCAAGCTACTGCAAAAGGATCTTATTTTTAAAGGACGGGCAGATCTTTCATGAGCTGCTGCGTGGCAGAAAAACACGACGAGATTTTCTAAATGAGATTTTAGATGTCTTATTGTTGACAGGAGGTGAGACGCTAGATGCTTGCTAAGCTGGCTATGCGGAATGTCAAACGCTGTGCAAGGGACTATTTGATCTATGTACTGACGATGATGCTTGTCACAGCGGTTATGTTCGCATTTCATTCGCTGCTATTTTCAAAAGATGTGCAAAAGCTATTTGAAGCCGCAGCCCTGATGCAGATCATGATCGGACTTGCCACCTTTTTTGTCGTACTGATCACCGCATGGCTGATAAACTATATGGTGCGGTTTATGCTCGATAAAAGAAGCCGGGAATTGGGCATCTATTTGCTGCTTGGTATGTCAAAGCGTCAGCTTGCCAGGCTGCACTTTAGAGAAAGCCTGCTACTTGGTGCTGGGGCGTTTGCAGGCGGCGTGGCACTTGGAATACTGCTGCAGCAAATTTTGATGGCTGTATTTTACAGTGTCATACAGATCGATCACAAGCTTCGGCTGGAATGGAGCAGCCAAGGTATCCTTCTGACAGCAGCCTGCTATGGCGGATGCTATCTGCTGGCTCTGCTGCGGTGCCATTTCCGTTTCCATCGGCTGAATATCTGCGCACTGATGAACGTAGAGCGTCAAAACGAAGAGATCAAAGAGTCAAATGAAAAATACAAGCAATGGCTGCTGCCGCTGTCTTGCGTATTTCTGCTTATCTTCGGCCTGTTTTTGTTTCTGTATCGTGGCTGGGGCGCTCAGACGATCTTGTTTTTCCTACTTGGACTTATCGTTACGATCTATCTGTTTTATATTGGGCTTGCGGCAGCCGTGATCTGCTACATCAGCCGAAAGGGAAGCGCGGTCTACCAGGCGCAAAACCTGTTCTTGCTGCGCCAGTTCTCCTCAAAGATCAAAACCATGCGCTTTACACTTGGAACGCTGACCTCACTCTTTACGCTGGCTCTGCTCGGCTGTGCAGCCGCGTTGATGTTCCATCATTTCCAAGATCAGATATTAGCTGATAAATGGCCATTTGACGTCCAGATATACAGCGGAAACCTTCAGGATGATTTTATCGCAGAGCGTAAGCTGCTCGCACAAGAAGCGTCGGTACAGGAAATCTATACTTATCCCGTATACCACAACCATACGCGCGAGGTAAACAGCTGGCTTTATACACATCTTGCAGCATTCCCAAGGAGCTATCAAAAACCAGACGGATCCGCAGACTGGGAGAAAATACAAAAAGAGGACAATTCCTATTATCCCTACGATACGTATCTGGCTCTGTCAGACTACAACCAGCTGCGTCAGATGCTCGGATATGAAACGGTAACGCTTTCCGATCATTCCTATTTGATACATCTCAAAGAACGGATATGGAAAGAAACGAAAGACTTATCCCAAATGCTGCACATTTTGGGGCCAAACGGCGAACTGAATTTCGCAGGCGCCTACACAGAACCGTTTTCACAAGATGGGCATAACGGCTGTGATTATCTGCTGATCGTACCAGATGCACTCGCTGGACAAATGAAGCCTTATTACAAAGAACTCGTAGCAAAGCTGGACAAATCGGCGCCTAACGACCTGCAGGAAAAGCTGGACGCACTCGCTAAAGAGGGCTCTATCCGGGATTTTGGCGACCCTGTCATTGACAAAACATCAGACGAGACTTCGATGTGCATCGGGTCTGACACTATTGTAGCCTATGCTGGCAAAAACCTCGTTGGGTCAAGCCTTGTACCCGAAGTGAAATTTATGCTGACGTCTGTGATCTTTCCGTTATTTTATATGGGCCTTGTATTTATCTGTGTAGCGCTGACTGTATTATGCGTACAGCAGCTTTCGGATTCGTCCCGCTATCGTTTCCGCTACCAGGTGCTACACCAGATCGGCCTTAGCAGAAAAGAAATATCCGGTGTGGTCTTGCGGCAGCTGGCAGCGTTTTATCTATGCCCGATGCTGTTTGCAGCGGTAGTCAGCGGAATTACTTCAATTTATATGGGATGGAATTTTAACCGGTATACCGGAGCGCATATTTCATCGGTATGGTATTTTGGGATTTCATTTGGTGCATTTTCCGGTGTCTATCTCGTTTATTTTGTGATCACCTATCTTGGATTTTTGCGGAATATAGAGTAAAGCTATTGGCGAAAGCCTTCCAGCTTCCTCTTTTTATAGGCAGCAAAATTTCCTTCCTCCAGTGCGACGCGTATCTCTTCCATCATCGTATTGTAGAAATACAGATTATGCAGCACACACAAACGCATCCCAAGCATTTCCTTCGCCTTTAACAAGTGCCGGATATACGCGCGGCTGTAGGTACGGCAGGCCGGACACTGACAGCCTTCTTCAATCGGACTCTTATCGGCCTCGTAACGCTGATTGAACAGATTGAGCTTTCCATGGTTCGTATAGACGTGGCCGTGTCTGCCGTTTCGGGTCGGGTATACGCAGTCGAAAAAGTCCACGCCGCGCTCTACCCCTTCCAATATATTTTCCGGTGTGCCGACTCCCATTAAATACGTCGGCTTGTTTACCGGAAGATGCGGCACAGTCACATCCAGGATATGATACATTTCCTCATGTGTCTCGCCGACGGCAAGCCCGCCCAGCGCATAGCCATCCAGCTCCATCTCCGCGATCCGTTTCGCATGGTCAACGCGGATGTCGTCAAAGACAGCGCCTTGGTTAATGCCAAATAACAGCTGGTTTTTGTTGATCGTATCGTCCAGGCGATTCAGGCGCTTCATTTCGTCCTTACACCGCTTAAGCCAGCGCGCCGTCCGGTCGACAGACTGCTGCACATAAGCACGATCGGCGCGGCTGGACGGACATTCGTCAAACGCCATCGCGATCGTAGACGCCAGATTGGACTGGATCTGCATACTCTGCTCCGGCCCCATAAAAATCTTGCGTCCGTCGACATGGGACTGGAAGAACACGCCCTCTTCCTTGATCTTACGCAGGCTCGCAAGAGAAAATACCTGAAATCCTCCGGAATCCGTTAAAATCGGCCGATCCCAGACCATAAACTGATGCAGCCCGCCTAGCTGCTTGATCAGCATATCGCCGGGACGAACGTGCAGATGATACGTATTCGAAAGCTCTACCTGAGTTTTGATGCCTTTTAAATCCTCTGTAGATACGGCGCCCTTGATCGCGGCGCACGTTCCTACATTCATAAAAACCGGGGTCTGGATATCTCCATGCACCGTATGGAAAATCCCGCGTTTTGCCCGGCCCTCCTGTTTGATCAATTCATACATATTATTTGTTCTTATTCACTATCCTTGTCTCATATTTTCCGGTTTCAATATCAATAAAGCGTACAAATAAAGACACTTTATTTTCTTCCTGTAAGCTGGACCATACCATATCCGTAAAGGCGTCAATGTCACCGCTGATACCAATGCAGACAGGCTCTCCCGCAAAGCTTGGCAGCGGATCGCCGTCTCCCTGATACGTATGGATGATATGTCCTTCTCCAGCGAATGGCTGCTCATACGCAAATGTCTGACGGCAGCAGGAGTCCGGTCTGCCTGCATTGCTCTTTAAGATCGACATCGCGTAATTGTACACGCCGCTTTCGATATGTAAAATACCTGAAATACGCGGCGTATAATTCGGCGCGTCCGGCTCAAACGTCCGAGTGCGCAGCGCCTGCTCAAACGTCTGCTGCTTGTCCATCAGCTCATAGATCGTATCCGTCTGATCGCCGTTTGTAACGATCATCTTATTGCCAAGCACACGTACCGGGGCATAAATGACAAGACTTGGATCGCTTAATTTTGCCGGGTCATGCGCCTTTGTGCGAATACCCTCACCATCCTTTACAAACACGCGGTTACGGCTATTTACGCTGCGCCCCATAATAAAATACGCCGTCACGGCATACCGTTGATCCGCGGAAAGCCCGATGATAATTCCCCTTCCCGGATACGCATTCGCTTTCAGATATTGTTCCAAAGATGTAAGCTCCATTCTGTTTTCCTCCCTGTTTTTCAAATACTTGCTTCTTTCATTGTAGATACCTTCTTAAAAGCTGTGCACGGTTTTTCCACTGATCAAGCTGCTGCGCCGCAGCTTTTCCACGGCGCGATACCGCGAACAAGCGCTCCGGTTCCCGCAAAAGTATGCCAACCTGCTCCGGCAGCTCCTCCAGTCTTGAAAGGTCATAGTACACAATCGTATCCATATGCGTGAACCGCTCCCGCAAATAAACGCTGTCATCCGTCAATGCCGCAGTACCCTGCAGCATTGACGTAAAAATACGGTCATGCGCCCCGTCCTTAAACCACGGCATTGTATTCAGCGCCAGCTTCGCCTGCGCCATCGCCTGTACACAGTCCGCAGACGCGACCATACGTCCAGCGGAAATCAAAGCCCGCGGACAGTCACACGCGATCCGCTCCCAGTCCTTGCCGAACAAATGCACCTCAATACCGCCCTGCGCCAGTATCCGCACTGTTTTTTCACGGAAATACGTACGAACCCAAAGATCTACCGCAGGCATCGAACTCATGCCCGCGCAAAGCTCCGCATCGCTCAGATCCGGCATCTCACGGCGCAGGTACGTTTCGATACAGGTAAATAGCTCCTGCTTTGGATCCTGCACAAACGACTCGATCATTTCGTAATAAAAGTTCCGGTATTCCGGCCCCATCTGGGCAAGCTGCCTGTCAATATTGGATAGCGGAACATAATTAGCAGTAAATACGAGCGGATAAGGGCGCTTTAGCCATTGCTCATACAACGCTTGCTCGTCCGTTTCCTGCTCAGATAAGCCTCCCTCACGATCAGCGTAAAGACCAGCCGCAGACGCATCGCATCCTATCAGGCAGTTTCCCGCCAATGGCAGGAACGAGCACGGTATCTTTGGATAAAACCGATGCATATAAGCTACATGGTCTCTGTCAACACAAAACGTCTGCAGATCCGCAGGCGGGATCTGCAGAGCTTGATAATAATAAATGGGATGGTCGACCATAAGGCTCAGGCACCGGATACCGAGCTTATCCCAAAGGCTGACTACAGGCTCGCCCGCATCATCCGTCTCCCAAAGCTCTGCCTCCCCGCTCAGCCCGATAAAATTAAACGTAAGAAGCACCGTTTCTTTTTTCCGCTCGGCAACCTCCTGCCGCAGCTTCCAAGCGCTCAGTCCCAGCTTTTCAAAATCCATCCAGAAGCTTTCATACCCCCAGGACTCAAACGCCTGCGCAAGCTGCCTGGAAAAATAGGTCAGCGTTTCTACCGCATTCTCGCAAAATACAATTCTCATATTTATCATAATATCATAAAAAGAAAGAATTAATTTTTAAAGCTGTGCACTGGAGCCGGAATCCTTCCAGTACGATTGATAAACGCGCTGCAATCATACGGATTGACCGGCATGATCGGCGCATAGCCAAGCAGCCCGCCAAACTGCGCCGTCTCGCCGACGCCCTTGCCAATGACAGGGATCAAGCGTACAGCCGTTGTTTTCTGATTGATCATCCCGATAGCCATTTCATCTGCGATGATACCAGCTATCGAAGAAGGCTTTGTATCTCCCGGTATTGCGATCATATCCAGACCAACGGAGCAGACGCACGTCATTGCCTCCAGCTTCTCCAGCGTCAGGGCGTTTGCTTCTACAGCGTCAATCATCCCCTGATCCTCGCTGACCGGGATAAACGCCCCGCTCAAGCCGCCGACATAGGAGGAAGCCATAATACCGCCTTTTTTCACCTGGTCATTAAGCAGCGCAAGCGCCGCCGTCGTTCCCGGCGCACCCGCGTATTCCACACCGATCTCATGCAGAATGTCCGCTACACTGTCGCCTACCGCAGGCGTTGGCGCCAGTGACAGATCGATAATGCCAAATGGAATGCCGAGTCTGCGCGACGCTTCCTGTGCGACGAGCTGGCCCACGCGCGTAATCTTAAACGCAGTCTTTTTGATCGTCTCGCAAAGCACCTCAAAGCTTTCTCCGCGCACCTGCTCCAGAGCGGTCTTTACAACGCCAGGCCCGCTGACGCCGACATGAATGACAGCGTCAGCTTCTGTAACACCATGAAACGCGCCCGCCATAAACGGATTGTCGTCCGGCGCATTGCAAAAAATCACGAGCTTCGCGCAGCCAAGCGAATCGTTTTCCTTCGTCAGCTCCGCGGTTTCTTTGACAATCCCGCCCATCAGACGGACGGCATCCATATCGATCCCCGTCTTTGTAGAGCCGACATTGACGGAGCTGCATACAAAGTCCGTTTCCGCCAATGCTTTTGGAATAGACCGTATCAGGTTTTCATCCGCCGCGGTCATCCCTTTGGAAACAAGCGCGGAATAGCCGCCGATAAAATTTATACCTGTCTTTTTTGCCGCCTTATCCAGCGTATGCGCGATCGTCACAAAATCATCCGGCGTTTTGCAGGCCGCACCACCGATAAGCGCGATCGGCGTCACAGAGATCCGCTTGTTCACAATCGGAATGCAGTAACTATTTTCAATCTTCTGGCCGACTGCCACAAGGTCTCTTGCTGTAGAAGTAATTTTGCTGAATATTTTTTCATTTAATTTTTCCAGATCCGAATCTATACAGTCCAGCAGGCTGATGCCAAGCGTAATTGTACGTACGTCCAGGTTTTCCTGCTCGATCATCTTGTTGGTTTCTGCTACTTCTCGTATATTAATCATAAGAAATCCGTTTTCCTTCCCCAATTATATCCGGTGCATTTTTTCAAAAATCTCTTCTTTCTGGCATTTGATATTGACTCCGATCTGTTCTCCGATGCCGTCCAACTCCTGTGAGCATTTGGAAAATGACACCTCCGCTTCGTTCATATCCACGATCATCATCATATTAAAATATCCCTGCACGATCGTTTGGGAAATGTCCAGGACATTGATGTTTTTCTCCGATAAATACGTACATACCTTCGCGATAATACCTACCGTGTCCTTGCCCAGTACGGTGATAATCACCTTATCCGCCTTTTTTGCTGCTGTCTGCTCCATTTGGCTTCTCTCTTTCTTTTCTTATTTGGTTCTTACAGTTTTTGTTTTCTATGATGGATGCTTACCTGACGCTGTTTTCCTGTCCTATGCGCAGATCATCTGCGACGCCTCGCTGCGTCTGGCGACATAGATCGGAAAATCATCTCCTTTATAAGGGTTCTCCCCCATCGACACTTCCAGCCGCACCGTCTCATAGGCAAGCTCCGCAAAATTGTTTTCCTGGCTCAGATGTCCCAACACGACCGCCTTGAACCGGTCGTGCAAAAGCCGCCCTAAAAGCTGGCCGGACAACACATTGGACAAATGTCCTCTGTCACCTAAAATACGCTGCTTGAGCGGATATGGATAGCTGCCTGTCTGGAGCATACGTACGTCGTGATTTGCTTCCAGCAGCAAAATATCCAAATCCTGTAAAAGCTCTACCAACGACTCGTCATAAGTACCGAGGTCCGTAATGACCCCGATTTTCTGATGCTCCGTTTTCATCAGATAAGCAACCGGATCCGCTGCGTCATGTGAAATGGAGATCGGATGCACGGTCATATCCCCGATCTGAAATTCCTCTCCGGGCCGTATCGGATGCAGCAGGGAGTCGTCAATCTTGCCGACGGATCTTACCGCGCGTACTGCGTCAAGCGTCCCCTGCGTACCGTAGATCGGCAATCCATAACGCCTGGCCAGTACGCCAAGCCCTGCGATGTGGTCGATATGCTCATGCGTGACAAGGATTGCCTCCATCTCGCTTGTTTTTAATCCGACTGAATTTAATCCGGTTTCAATCCGCTTCCCACTGATCCCAGCGTCCACCAGCAGATGAGAACCGTCTGTTCCGACGCAGATACAATTCCCGCTGCTGCCGCTGGCAATACTACATAGTTCCATCGTTAATTGTCCTTCCAGTAAATGTCAATCTTATCTCCCAGCCGGAGCACCTGCGTATACTGCGCCTCCTCGCCGTTGACCTGCGTGACGAGCATACGCCCGCGGGACTGTGACAGATCAAACAGAATATGATCAAAAATATCTACAAAAATATATTCCTTTTTATTTTTCAATTCGATCGTCTCGCCGTTTACTACAACCTGAAACGGCTGCTCCTGTGGCTGTTCCTCCTTCTGCGCTGACGCATCTGACGCTTCGTCCATAGCCGCTGTATCCGTATCGGACGCAGCTTCCTGCGCGGACGTTTGAGAACCATATAGCGCTGCCGCAGAAGAAGGACCGGTAAACACCGGGCCGGACGCCGCTGCTGCCTGTCCGGACGCTGTCGCCAGCGTTTCCTTTACCACATCCAGCAAAACCTCTGCGTTGGCAGGCGGTGTCATAGCCTCAGCAGTATCTCCGGCTTGCGGCGCTGCATCTGGTACTGCAGCCGATGCCTGCGAAGCGGTATTCTGCGTGGTATCCGGCGCTGTTTCCTGCCGTTTTTCATCCTGCACGACCGCACTTTGCTTCGTTTCCGGTACCTCTGCAGCCTGCGGCGCTGTGACCTGGGCCGAACGCCGTACCTTCGCAGCTGCGTTTGCAGCTGTATTCAGAAGCTCTGCAGCCGGCGACGTGTGATGCCCCTCTGCGGACACTCGCTGTGGCTGTGCAGCCGCTTCCGTACGCGCACCCGGCGCTTTGGCGTTCACTCCTGACTGGCTGCTTGGCAAAAGCGGTACCTTCGTCTGGCCTGGCAGCAAAGGAACAGCGGATGCCTCCTCCTTTGGAGCTTCCTGTCGCTCTGCCGGCTGCGGCAGGCGCTTCGGCGGCGCGTCCGGATATACGTCCTGCGGTGTGGAGCGGTAAGTGATTACCTTCCAGTCAACACTGAAATTTTCGTACACAAGCGCCTGCAGATCCTCCACACGGTTATTGACTAAAATGTCCGCGTCCATATCCAGCTCTACATCCATAAACTCCGCCAGCTGCGCGACCGTATAAAAGCTTCTCGTTACAATCGCATCGTGTTCTTGGATCTCATACGTCGGCGGCTCCAGCACTCCATTGACCTCTACATAACGCGGACAGGTAATGATCTTGCCATTGACCTCAAACGTGATCGTAGAGCTTCGGTATTCCTCCAGCTGTCCGACCAGATAGTGCGCCTCCCTGCCTGCCGTCGACGGCTCGATCGTGATCTCACAGTTCGGCTCGATCGGTGTATTGATAGAAGCTGGACGGTCGTTCATGCGGATGATCGCAGCTTCTCCAGCGTCGCCCCTTACAATGCGCGGCCTGCCGTTAACGGTAAAGTTGATCTCCCGCCCGCGCTTCGGGAAGAGCTGGTCATTCGGAAATCCTGCCTGGATAGCCGCGTCCACAATGGTCAGCTTGTTGTTGTCATACAGCTTTAACCGTTCTCCGTTAAAGCGTACCATAATAAAGTTGTTTTTCTGCTCATAATAATTTAAGCAAATACCGACCGGCGTAACGATCAGAGGGTCTTTCACAATATCCTCCTGTAAAAACTTAACCTCTTTAAGCACCTCCTCGCCACGCAGCGCCACACGCTCCTGCGGCAGCTCCAGCTTTTTCGCAAGCATTTCGTCAAAGCCGTGCACCTTTCCGCCGCCGCCTACGATAAACGTCGCGCTCACGCTCTGGTCACCGTTTAATTCCTTGATTTTTTCAGCTACATCAGTAGTCATTTTATCGACCAGAGGCTCGGTCAGCTTCCATACCTCCTCGGCCTTGATCGTATGCTTTAAGCTCATAATATCTTCAAATTCGATCTCCCCGTCTACCGCAGACGCCAGCTTGATATGCTCCGCCATCTTAAAGTCCACAAGATAGTGCTGCACGATCAATTCCGTCAGCTCATCCCCGGCAAACGGGATCATACCGTATGCGATAATGCTGCCGTCCCTTGTCAGCGAAATATCCGACGTGCCCGCGCCCACATCGACCAGCGCAATATTCAGCATCCGGAAATTTTCCGGAATCGCCACATCGATCGCGGCAATCGGCTCCAGCGTCATATTCGCTACCGTAAGGCCCGCAAATCCAACCGCCATATACAAGCCGTCCACTACATCCTCCGGCAGGAATGTCACGATGATCTTCGCTGAAATCTTGTCCGCTTTATGGCTTTCCAGATTAGAAAAAATCTCATCGTTGATATAATATTTCATAACGGAATAACCGACACAGTAAAATTTATATTTCGTATCGTTTGCTTCCTTTAATTCCTGCGCCGCCTTATCCACGCCCAGAAGCTCCAATGTATGGATATGCTCGCCCGTTACGACCGTTTCTTCTGTAAATTCATACTCCACAAACGTCGTCACAGTCTTTAACACACGTCCGGCAGCCGCAATACATACCTCGGTCAGCTCTTGTCCAATCTGGTCCTCCAGCTTTTCTTTAATGACCGAAATAGTCCGCCCGACACGGCCGATATCGTGGATCTGCCCGTCCAGCATAGCTCTCGTCTCATGCTCCATGGCGTGCTGCGCCACAACAATAAATTCCTTGTCTTGTTTATATCCTACCGTACCTACTACGTTGCGCGTACCGATATCCAGCCCGAATACGTATTGCAGCTCCTCCTCCTTTTGTGCGTCCCTCTGTCCGAGTGCTCTTTCCATACTTCTGTCTCCTTTATCATTCAAAAGCTGCGCCAGCTGCAAATAAACCTGCGCGATCGGCCCGTTGTTATCAATAACCACCTGACAGTGCCTGCGGTATTCCCCTTCGGAAAGCTGCGCCGCAAATATCTGCTCAATTTTTTCATCCGAATAACCACGGTTTTCTATTAGACGCTGCCTGCGGTTTTCCGGTGTCACATACACATACCACAGCTCGTCGCATATCTGCCCGTAGCCGTCCTCGATCAGCAGAGCCGCCTCCAGCACGACATAATCTGTCGAACCGCTCCGACGCTCTTTTTCGACTTCTTTTAAAATATATTCCTTCACCGCGGGATGTACAATGCTGTTTAACCGTTCCCGTTTTTCCTCATCCGCAAAAATGATCTCCGCCAAGCGCTGTCTGTTAAATCTGCCATTATGAAGCCATATTTTCTCCTGCGCAAATTCCTTCTGCAGCCTGACATAACAGTCATAGCCCGGCTCCATAATATCATGGGCAACCTCGTCCGCGACAAGCGTCCTGACCCTGTAATTTTTTCTCAGATAGGCAAGTATCGTGGACTTTCCGGCCCCGACGCCGCCCGTAATACCAATAAATTTCATTCCGCTCTCCCTGACCGTTTCTTCCTGATTTCTTGCCGCAGCAGCTTAATCCCCGCAGCAATTTATTTTGCTTCATACCAGTCTGTACCGGAATGCATATCGATTTCCAGGGCGACAGCCAAATCCGCCGCGTGGTGCATCTCTTCTTTTAAAATTTCCGATACCTGCCCGATTTCTTCTTTATAAGTCTCCACGAGAAGCTCATCGTGCACCTGCAGGATCAGCCTGGATCTCAGCCCTTTTTCCAACAGTCTGTCGTGCACCCGGTTCATCGCGATTTTAATAATATCCGCGGCCGTACCCTGGATCGGTGAGTTCATCGCCACCCGCTCCCCGAACGAACGCTGCATAAAATTGCCCGATTTTAATTCCGGCACCGGACGAATACGCCCGAACATCGAAACGACTTTTCCAGTATCCTTAGCTTCCTTCACCATTTTATCCAGAAAAGCCTTGACACCCGGATACGTCTGAAAATACTGTTCAATATAATCCTGCGCTTCCTTCCGCGTAATGCTTAAGTCTTGGCTCAGCCCAAATGAGCTGATACCATACACGATCCCGAAATTGACCGCCTTCGCGTTTCTGCGCTGGAGATCCGTCACCTCGTCAAACGGGATATGGAACACCTGCGACGCCGTCATACGATGGATATCCTGCGCCTCCTGATAAGCTTTGATCAGATTTTCATCCGCGGACATATGCGCCAGCACGCGCAGCTCGATCTGCGAATAATCTGCATCCAGGAACACGCACCCCTCCCGCGGCAAAAACACCTTGCGTATCAGCCTGCCAAGCTCCATCCGGATCGGGATATTCTGCAAATTCGGCTCCGCGCTGCTAAGCCGCCCGGTCGCCGTGATCGTCTGATGGAACGTCGTATGGATCCGTCCGTCCGGTGCGATAAACGCCGCCAGCCCGTCCGCATACGTCGACTTCAGCTTCGCCAGCTGGCGGTACTCCAATACCTGCGCCACAAACGGATATTCCGGCGCCAGCTTGTCCAGCACGTCAGCCGCCGTGGAATATCCCGTTTTTGTCTTTTTCCCATAAGGCATTTTCAGCTTTTCAAACAAGATTACGCCAAGCTGCTTCGGAGAATTGATATTAAACGTTTCCCCAGCGCCCTCATAAATCAGCTGCTCCAGCTCCCCAATACGCTCCTGCAGCTTTTCTCCGTACTCCTTCAGCGCCTCCGCTTCAATGCGGATGCCTTCCTTTTCCATATCAGACAGCGTATAGACAAGCGGCATTTCAATCTCACAAAACAGCTCGCGCATACCGGATTCTTCCAGCCTGTCCATCAAAATATCCGCCGCCTGGTATGCCGTATATGCCGGATAGCAGACTGCCTCCAAAAACTGCTGCGGCTGTTCCAAGGAAGCCTGCACATAAGACAGCTTTCCGATCAAATCCGCCCTGGACGGAAACATCTGGCCCAGATAATCCTTCGCGATATCCTCGTACGGATATTCGTTTTTCAAAGGATTTAACAAATACGCCGCGATCGTAACGTCAAACAACTGCTTCTGCGCCGGAATATCAACAAATTTCAGCGCGTGCTTGATCGAAAAAGCCGCCATGCGGCAGCCGGAAGTAAGCAGCTGCGCAAACTGGCTGCGCAATTCATTTTCTGTAAGCATATCTTCCGTAAGCTTATTTTGCTGCGAAGCCTCTGCTGCTCCCGCCCCGCTTTGCGAACCGCTGCAAGCGATATAATATATTTCCTTTTCCGAAACCGCTGCCGCAAGTCCCAAAACGCGGCCTTTTTCCTCCACCAGCTGCACCGCGCCCTTTTCTGACTGCCGCAGCCTTTTTAAGATCTGCTCCGCCTGCGCGGCACCAGTGATTTTTTGAAAATATTCCGTAACCGGGCTTTGCTTTACGATATCTCCTTGCTCATGAAAGCGCGCAAGCATATTTTTAAATTCCAGACGCTTGCAAAGCTCATAAGCCTCTGGCGTGTACAGGCTCGTGAGCCTTGCTTTTTCAATATCATGATCGATCTGCGCGTTCGTTTCGATCGTCACAAGCTTTTTTGAAAACTGCGCCTTCTCATAATTTTCGCGAAACGACTCCCGTACCTTGGACTTTGGCATCTCGTCAATATGCGCATACGCGTTTTCAATGCTGCCGTACTGGCTGATCATTTTTACCGCTGTCTTTTCGCCGATCCCAGGCACGCCCGGCACATTGTCCGAAGTATCGCCCATCAGCGCCTTAACGTCAATAAATTCCGTCGGTGTCACATGGTATTTTTCCATCACCTGCTCAGCAAGGTAATCCTCCACCTCGGTTCCGGTCCTTTTCGTCTTTGGTATCCGGATCTTGATCCGCTCTGACGCAAGCTGCAGCAGATCCCGGTCGCCCGATACGACTGAAACAAGCATCCCCTGCGCTTCTGCACGTTTTGCAAGCGTTCCAAGCAGATCGTCAGCCTCATACCCAGCCTTTTCCACGACCACAACGCCCATCGCCCGCAGCATTTCCTTCATCACCGGCACCTGCTGGCGCAGCTCTTCCGCCATTGGCTTTCTCGTCCCCTTGTAATCGGCGTACATCTGGTGACGGAACGTCGGCGCACTCACATCAAACGCAACCGTCAGATAATCCGGATGCTCTTCCTCCAGTATACGGAATAAAATATTCAAAAATCCATAAACCGCATTCGTATGCAGCCCCTCGGAATTGGACAAGTCCGGAATACCGAAAAAGGCTCTGTTTAAAATACTATGTCCATCGATTAAAACCAGCTTTTCGCTCATGGGCAGCTCCTTTATTCTATAATTTCTTCCCCGTCCTCATCATAAAGAGTAAAGAACCTTGTGTCAATCTCAGGATAAGAACGTTTTAAGGAAATCGGCTTTCCGCTGTGGCTTAAGAAACAATGCTCGCTTTGCGCGACCGCACGCAGCTCTCCGGTTTCCTTATCTGTCATACGGTAGACAACCCTCATTTTCACACTATTATAATCCACCATACGCGCTTCGATCACAACTGTATCACGAAAATGCACCATGCTCTTATATTCGCATTTGACAGAAAGCACCGGACTGATAATCTCTGCTTCCTCCATTGCCTTATAGCTAAAGCCCATTTGATCCATTAAGTCCATTCTGGCTTCTTCCATCCATCTGATGAAGTTGGAATGATGAATGATCCCCATTTGGTCGGTTTCGTAGTATTGGGCTACGTGCTCGTATGGGCGGATTTTGATTTTTTCTCCTGTGTATGGTTTAATTCTGGTGTCTTTTACTGACATACAATCACCTTCCTGAACTTGTATTGTTTGCAATATTTTTGTACATAACTGTTATTATGCCACAGTAAGTGCGCAATTTCAAGATGAAAGACAATATAAGAAAAAAAGAAGTAACAGTTCAGGCAGGTCTTTGCATCCTGCTGCAAAAACCGGAACTACATGATTCATGAGTGTAAATTTCTCCAGAATAAACAGTCTGGATATAATTGAAAAGAATCTGAGCGTATGGTAATATGGAGAAAAGAAAAGGAAAAATGAGGTGGTAAATAGTGCACATGGTTGATTTTAACCATTATGAGCAAAATCAGAGGATGTATGGCGGTACAGCTGGAAGAAAGATAGGTATCGTTTATAAAGAGAAGAACTATCTTCTGAAATTTCCGGGAAATTTGAAAGAGCAGCAGATGAAAAATATACAGCTCAGCTACTCCAACAGCCCCGTCTGTGAATATATCGGTTCACAAATATACAAGCTTCTAGGATTTTCGGTGCATGATACTGTGTTAGGTTTCAGAAATAAAAAGACGGTTGTGGCATGTGGTGATTTTTTGGCAGATGGCGACAGGCTTTATGAATTTGACAAAATAAAGGTAACTTTCGATCCGCCGTTTTTAGACTCCAAAGGGAATGAAACAAACGGCACTGGACTGGATTTGTATGAAATACTGATGACGATACAGGAACACCCATTCTTAAAAGATGTAAACGGCGTGCAGGAACATTTCTGGAATATGTTCGTAGTAGATGCGCTGATTGGAAATACTGATCGGAATAACAGTAATTGGGGCATTATTATCAGGGAGAGTGGCACAAAGGAACTAGCACCCGTTTATGATAATGGAAACTGCCTGAACTCAAAATGGGATAATGAAAAAATGCTGGCGGTTTTATCGGATGAAAAACGACTCATGGCAGAGTCTTTTTCAGCGAGAAGATGTATCTTTGAATTGGATGGCAAAAGGCTGAATCCGTACCATCTGATTGAGCGTATGGAATATGAGGACTGCAATCAGGTGTTGAAAAAAATTGTACCCAAAATGGCAGGGTCATTGTCAAACATTGAAAAATTGATTTCCGAGATTCCTGTGCTGACTGATCTACAAAAGAAATTTTATCTGGCGCTTATGAAAGCGCGGTATGAGAACGTATTTCAGCCAGTGTATCAGAAGATCAAGGAGCAACAGAAACTAGAGGGAATACAACAGGATACTTAAACATAGAAAGAAGGTGCAGATAAATGTTCATTGACGAGACGATAGATTTGCCAGATTATTTACCAGAAAGGCTTCAGAGCGACTTTCTGGAACTGAGGAAATATTATGATGCGGACGACTGGTTCAACTTTGACATTTTTTTTGAGGGAGTTGAGGCAACCGTCAAAGGATATTATCTGGCTGGAAAAATCAGCCGGGAGGATTTGAACTGTATTTTTCGAAAATATGGAATTATGTAGCTTGCATTTAGACGCACAATAATATCTATTTTTAATAACAGTAAGTAATAATTTGTGCTATACTAAGCAACAAAGCAACATTCGTATCAATCGATAACAAAACCGGATATTCTGAAACAACGATCAGGAGGCCATATGATCCAAATTCCAATGAACTCCAAGGGTTCCATAGACCGAAGCTCTATGCTGTCCATAAACAACACTCGTAACCAGGCACCGCTTTCCGCCCGGAATATTACTGCCTTAAACAGGCCATCCGCGCAGAATGCCGCGCACGCACCTACACAATCCGCCGTACATACGCCGCCTGCTTCCCGCAGTACAGCGCCAGCAAGCGCCGCGACTGCAGCCGCTTTGCCGCGTAAAAAGCTTCCGGCATTTGCCAAGCCTGTCCAAAAAGGCCAAAAAACGCCGCTTTACGCAAACAGTCAGGTGCCCGGCGTGATCAAAGCCTGTTTTGGCTGGAATACCTCCAATCCAAAGTGTGACGCTGATGTTTCCGCTTTTTTGTTAGGAGCCGACGGTAAAGTGATCGGCGATAGCTGGTTTGTTTTTTATGGCCAGACGCAAAGCCCGGACAGAAGCGTCTTGTTCGCACAGAGTCAGGGCGCGGACCGTGAGATTATTACAGCTGATCTTTCGAAATTAAATAAAGATGTAAAAAAAATAGTATTTGTGCTGACCATCAACGAAGCCTTTGCCAACAGGCTGCATTTTGGCATGATGGAGGATGCGTATGTCCGGATCTTGGACGCGCGAGGCGCAGAGCTTACAAGCTTTCAAATGACCGAATATTATTCCAATGTCATATCCATGATGATCTGTGAGATCTACCAGTACAACGGCAGCTGGAAGTTCAACGCCATCGGCAACGGCGTTGCAAAGGATCTAGCTGGACTTTGCGCCTTATACGGCGTAGAAGTCGTGTAGAACTATTCACCCGATCATGAAAAAAAGCTTTGCAGAAATTGTGAGGAGGATTACTTAATTATGTTAACTTTTGAAACGATCAACGAATTAACGTTGAAAGTCACCTGCAGCGGCAGTGACGTGCTGATTGCAAAAGCCGGGGCCTTTATTGCCGGAGAAAGCGCAGGAGGGAAAAACTATAAATTTGAAAAGCTGCTGCTTGGGCCGCAGAATAATTTTGCGCAAGCCGCGTTCGGTTCCTTGATAAGGCGTGTCACAGAAGAAAATATCCCGTTGATGAAGGTCATGCTAAACGGCAATTCCGTTACCTACTATGCCGTCGACAGCCAGCACGTCGTCATCTACAAGCTGGCTCCGGGAGAGGTCATTTCTGTGGAATCGGAAAATATCCTCGCCTTTACGCAGGAATGCGACTACGAGGTCCGTTTTCTTGGCTGCGGCGTCCTGTCACAGAAAGGCTTCGCAACAACGATGATCACTGGAAACGGAAACAACTCGTATGTCGCTGTCCTATCCAACGGCAATCCGATCGTACTGAGCAATGTTCAAAACCGCAATACGCTGTCTGTAGACCCAGACGCCGTTATCTGCTGGATCAGCCAGTCCGGCTGCTGCGACCCGCAGATCAAAGCAGACATTAACTGGAAAACTTTTATTGGGCAGACCTCCGGAGAATCCTACGCATTTGAATGGAGCGGAAACCAGCCTGTTTCCGTAATCGTACAACCTACGGAACGACGGGGAGGCATTCAAATAAGTATGGATTAGTACGGCTAAGCACCAGAATGCAACGCCGCAAACCCCCTGCCGCATATGCAGCAGGGGGCTTTTTTAACGTTCTTTTGTTTCAGTCCTATTCCTTCCCGCTTCCTACAATCGCCTTGCGGATCAGATCCACTGGGATCATGGTAGCTCCAAGGATCACAACCGTGATCCATCCAGTAATTCCAAACGGCTTGCAGCTAAACATATTTCCGATCCATGTAAACACTGAAAACGGAATGAGCGCCGCGTTTACAATCAGTGCCTGTACAAGGATGATCACAAAAAACACCTTCATAAATCCGGTATTTTCATTTAAACCTTTAAAAATAGCAAAGGAATCATCCCTGACATTAAATCCGTTGAACAGCGCACTTACGATGAACAGTACAAAATATCCGGTCAAATGCTGTTCTTCATCCGCAAATAGCCCCTGGAAAAACGGCAGCTTCAAATACAAGAAGCTCAAGATCGTAAGCCACGCGCCCATCGAAAGTATCTGCGCCATCATCTTTTTGCTTACAATGCTTTCATCTCTGCGTCTTGGCTTCTCGGTCATATATTTCTCAAGTGCAGGCTCATTGCCGAGCATAATCGCTCCCAAGCTGTCCATAACCAGATTGACAAATAACAAGTGCGTGACTTTCAGCGGCTCTTCCACGCCGAAAAACGGCGCAATCGCACTGACAACTACAGCCGCCACATTGATCACCAGCTGGAACTTGCAAAATTTCAGGATATTGTGGTAAATGGTACGCCCATACCAGATGGCATCCTTGATAGACTTGAAATTGTCGTCTAATATCACGATCTTTCCGGCTTCCTTTGCCGCTTCCGTCCCGCTTCCCATCGCAAAGCCGACGTCTGCACGCTTTAACGCTGGAGAATCGTTTACACCATCGCCGGTCATTCCAACTACGAGATTCATTTCCTGACAAAGACGTACCATTCTGGATTTGTCCGTCGGCAGCGCACGCGCGATGACACGAATATCCGGAATAATTTTTTTCACTTCTTCATCAGACATCTCATTCAGCTGCGCAGAGGATAACGCACGGTCATTGTCGCTTTTTAAAAGCCCTGCATCCTTTGCGATCGCAATGGCAGTCTCCAGACGGTCGCCAGTAATCATAACGACCTGAATGCCTGCTTCCTGCACCTGATGGATCGCATCCCTTGCTTCTGGTCTTACATCGTCTCGGATACCAACCAGCCCGATAATGACAATATCGTCATTGATCGTATTTTCCACCATAGCCTTTGCGGAATAGCCAAACGCGAGGACACGCATCGCCTTTGACGCAAGCTCGTCAATTTTGCGGTTTAACGCAGCCTGGTCAATTTCTTTTTCGTTTCCGTCCGCATCCAGATACTTCACAGCCGACGCCAGCAGCTTTTCCGGCGCTCCTTTGTAGAATGTCTTTCCTACATGGTCAATCCGTGCCTGGCTGAATTTGTTGGCTGAATTAAATCCCTGGCTTGCCGACACCGCATATTCCTGTCTGGCATTAACCGCCTGAAACGCTTTCTCGCCCATAAACTTCATCAAAGCCTGGTCTGTCGCATTCCCGCCAATCACCTTATGCGAAGCGTCAAACATCGACTGCGTGTTTTTGCCGATCGCAAGGTCAAGCATTTCTTTGATCCTTGTATGGCTGGCAAGCTCCGGTATCGCAATCGAGCTGCCGTCCGCCGTAAAGAAATCCACAACCTCCAGCATTCCCTTTGTGATCGTTCCCGTCTTATCACTGAATAAAATGTTCAGTGACCCAGCCGTCTCGATACCTTCCGCTTTTCTGACCAGTACGTTATGGTCAAGCATTTTGCTCGTATTCTGCATCAGCACGAGTGAGATCATCAGCGGCAAACCCTCCGGCACAGCGCAGACGATAATCACAACCGCCAGTGATACCGCCTTGATCACATCCTGCAGAATAATCTCGATACCGTTTCCAAAATATGCCGATACGCCGCCGGCAAGCGAAACGAAATGCACAAAATACAAAATGGAGATCGCGATCGCCCCGATATACCCAAACGTTGAAATCTGCTTTGCCAGCTTTGCCAGCTTGACCTTGAGCGGGGAATCCGGCTCGTCCTCCTGCATCTCTTCCGCCATCTTGCCCATCATCGTCTTTAAGCCGACCTTGCGGACATCCAAAACGCCCTCTCCGTCGAATACGACTGCACCGCGAAACAGCGAATGCTTATCCACAAACGTATCTCCGGTAATATCCTCCGGCAGCTGGAAGCCTTCGTCCGCTTCCGTCTTTTTGCATTCCTCGGCTTCTCCGTTTAGCGCTGAGTTGTCCACGCGCAGGGAACCAGATACGAGAATACCGTCTGCCGGGATCTTATTGCCCGACTGCAGCAGCACCTTATCCCCTGTCACCACATCGTCCACTTCGATCACAGTAATCTTACCGTTTCGGTATACCTTACATTCATCCTTTTTAGTGCTGTCTTTTAGCTCCCTGTACTTCGTATCGCTTGCCACGCCTGTTTTTGCTGATACAAAGGCTACGATAAGTACTGCAACGATTGTCCCAAGCGGCTCGTAGATTTCCGCATATCCAAAGAAGAACATCACGATCATAAGTGCTGCGATCGCCAGCAGCACCTTGATCATTGGATCTTCAAAGGTTTCCTTGAACTCGTCCCAAAAGGTGGTAGGTTCGGAATCCGGTATCTCATTAGAACCGTATTTTTTCCGGGACTCTTCCGCCTCTTTGTCTGTCAGCCCATTATATTTCATAAGTAATCTGTCCTCCGGTTTTCTCTATTACAAAAAGGAGAAGCAGGCTGCATCGAACGGCCCGCGCCTTCTCCTTCTGCTCATACTATTCTTTCACCTTTGATTCGTTTTTATTCATTTTTTGCATATCAGATCAAATATATCTGTTCGCCAGCTCTCCCAAGCCCGGATCCGTCGTCCCCTGACCGATAGCGCCAAACTTCCATTCACCGTTATGACGGTAGATCTCGCCAAAGATCATCGCGGTCATACCGGAATAATCATCCGTCAGGTTGTATTTACACATCTCGTTATTGTTTCTCTGGTCTACAAGACGGATGAACGCGTTTTGGATCATCCCGAACTGCTGCTTACGCTGTACCGCCTGATAAATATTTACAACGATCACGATACGGTCATATTCCGCTGGAATCCTGCCGAGATCTACAAGGATCTGCTCATCGTCCCCGTCGCCCGCCCCGGTCAGGTTATCGCCCATATGCTGGATCGCGCCTGTTTTGTGCGCCAGATTGCCAAAATAGACAATATCCGACTTGTCGCACAGCCTGCCGTTTTTCAAAAGCAGCGCCGACGCGTCACAATCGACCGGCTTTGGTTTCGGCGCGAAAAGGCCGCCTTTCTTCTGTGCCTCATCCCAGCCAAGACCTACCATCATTTTAGAAAGCCCCGCGTGCTCCTTCGATAAGCTGACCTTTTGGCCCTTTTGCAAACTTACTGACATGATCTATGCCTCCTTTTTATTCTACTTCTACGCCATATTGCGCGCACAGCGCCGCAAGCCCGCCCTGATAGCCGCTTCCGATCGCGTTAAACTTCCACTCGGCGCCGTTTTTATACACCTCGCCAAAAACTGCCGCTGTCTCTATCGAAAAATCCTCGCCTAGGTCATAGCGCAGCATCTCTTCCCCGGTTTCTTCATTATAAATGCGGATAAAGGCATTGTTGATCTGTCCGAAATTCTGCCGCCTTTTTTCCGGCTCATAAATCGTTACGGTAAACGCAATTTTTGTAATATTTTCCGGTACTTTGGACAGATCGATCTTGATCTGCTCATCGTCGCCTTCCCCGGCTCCAGTCAGGTTATCGCCCATATGCTGCACGCTCTCGGACGGGTGCTTGAGATTCCCGAAAAATACAAAATCCTCCTGTCTGGATACCCTGCCGCTGTCTGTCAAAAGAAACGCAGCCGCGTCCAGATCAAAATCCCCTCCGGTATCGAACTGGTTCACATCCCAGCCCAGGCCAACTATAACCTTTTTCAGCCCTGGATTACCTTTTGTCAGGCTTACCTTCTGCCCTTTTTGCAAGCTTACTGGCATACTGCACCTCCTTACGTCGTTTCAATGCCATAGTGCGCGCACAGCGCCGCCAAACCGCCCTGAAAACCGCTTCCGATCGCGTTAAACTTCCATTCTCCATTATGCCGATACAACTCACCGACAACGACCGCTGTTTCAATCGAAAAATCCTCTCCCAGGTCATACCGGATCAATTCCGTATTGGTTGCCTCGTCCACGATCCGGATAAACGCATTAGATACTTGTCCGAAATTCTGACGCCGGACATCCGAATCATAGATCGTAACAGTAAAAGCCACTTTTTCCACGTTCGCCGGGATTTTCGTCAGATCCACTTCGATCTGCTCGTCATCGCCTTCCCCAGCCCCGGTCAGGTTGTCGCCCATATGCTTAAGAGCCCCGCTTGTATGCTCCAAGTTGCCATAGAACACAAATTCCTTTTCCGTCGGGCACTTCCCATTCGCGCCAACCATAAACGCCGCAGCGTCCAAGTCAAAATCCGCACCGGAATCAAACGCGTTCACGTCCCAGCCCAGGCCAACCATAATGTTTTTCAAGCCCGGATTGCCTTTTGTCAGATCTACCTTCTGGCCTTTTGATAAATTAATCGGCATAATTGTTTCCTCCTGTCAAAATAAAATTAACAAAAAATGTTAAATTCTATTTTACCACAGTTACCATTTTCTGTCACGAACATTTTTCCGCTATATCTGGCGGTATTTTGCGCTGTTTGGCAAGACCATGACAAAATTTAGAAAAAAACGCTGGAACATAATGACACAACCTTTATTTTATGATAAACTGATAAAGTATGAAATAGCATATGAATGATTCGGGGGATGTTTACTATGAATGAACCAGCAATAGACCAAAACCTGCTTACATACATATTGACTCTGTTAAGCACGCCTGAAAGCTCCGTATCGGCCGCCTGCACAGGCAGCAGCCAGACGGCGGAAGCAGTACCGCCCGCCACACTGACCGCACAGCAAATACAAGCTGCGCGGGGCGTTATCCGCTTTATGGATGAAATGCCCGGCGGTTTTTTAATCTACCACGCAAACGAGGAAGAATCCATTATTTACGCAAACAAAGCGCTGCTGCGTATCTGCCAATGCGACACATTGGACGACTTCCGTGATCTTACCGGAAATTCCTTCCAAGGCTTCGTATATCCTGACGACCTGCACTCGGTCGAGCGAAGCATTAAAGAGCAGGTCGCTGAAAGCCAGTATGACCTGGATTATGTAGAATACCGGATCCGTCGCAAAGACGGAGAAATCCGCTGGCTGGAGGACTACGGGCATTTTATCCAAAGCAATGCCGTCGGCGGTATTTTTTATGTCTTTATCGGCGACGCAACCGAAAAAAAGGAAATGCAGCAGGCGGTTTTAGCCGAGCAGGTACAAAAAGAACAGGAATTAAAAAGCCTGATCGACAAATACCACAACGAAATGAAAATCATCAACCAAGAGCATCTGCGCCGTCTGGAGGTCATTGAGGGACTAAGTATCAACTACGATTCGATCTTATACGCTGATCTGGACAAGGACAGCATCCTGCCCTACCGACTGAGCAACCGGACGCTGCTGCAATTTGAAAATTCGTCAGGACCGCGCAGCTTTACCTGGTATACGCAGGATTATATAAACGTCTGGGTGCATCCGGAGGACCGCGCCGTCGTTACCAGCCAGACAGCGCCGGATTATATCCGCAGCCAGCTTACGACACAGAAAACTTATTACATTAATTACCGTGTGATCAAGGATTCTGAGATCCAATATCTGCAGCTGCGTATCGTAAATGTTGGAAATAATGATACGATCTCGCAGATCGTTCTTGGATACCGTAGAGTCGACGACGAGATACGGCGCGAGATGGAGCAAAAGCAGCTCCTTGAGGAAGCGCTGCAAAACGCGAATCTGGCTATTACTGCCAAAAACACCTTCCTTTCCAATATGTCCCACGATATGCGCACACCGTTAAACGCTATCTTCGGCTTTACCGCCCTTGCGAAGGAAAATCTCCACGACCAGACCGCCATGGAATATTACCTGAACAAGATCAACTCCTCCAGCGAGCAGCTCTTAGACCTGATCGACAAGGTGCTGGAAATCGCGTGGACAGATTCGGACGATATCCGGATCACGGAAACAGAATGCAGTCTGCCCCAAATTCTGGCAAACGTCAAAAACACCCTTTTGCCGCTTGCCAATGAAAAGCAGCTGGAAATCACACTGGACACCACAGGACTTACGCACTGTGACATTTATGGCGATCCGGACAAGCTGGAAAAGCTTCTGACCTACCTGACACACAATGCGGTAAAGTATACGCCTGACAAGGGCCTTGTCACAATCAGCGCCACAGAGCTGAACACCCTGCCGAACGATCTTGCCGTATACCAGTTTACCGTTGAGGATAACGGTATCGGTATCAGCCCGGAATTTATCGGCCGTATTTACGACGCGTTCGAACGGGAAAAAAATACAACCTACAGTGGTGTGCTCGGTACGGGCCTTGGTCTTACGATCGTAAAAAACATCGTCACAGTTATGGGCGGTACGATCGAGGTTCAAAGCTCCATCGGCAACGGCACCCGGTTTACGATCACGCTCCGCTTTCGGACGCAGACCCATCCGATCCCATTCAGCATGAGCGTTGACGAAACCATCGAATATTTGTCGCACCATAAAATACTGCTGGTCGAGGACAATGAGATCAACCTGGAGATTGAAACCGCTATTTTAGAAGGTCTTGGATTTTCCATCGACACAGCTGAAAACGGCAGCATCGCAGTTGAAATGATCGAACGCGCTGCGCCTGATGATTATGCGCTGATACTGATGGACATCCAGATGCCTGTGATGAACGGGCGGCAAGCCACAAGAGCCATTCGCAGGCTGAAAAATAAAATACTTGCCCGCATCCCGATCATTGCGCTGTCCGCAGATGCCTTTGAAAGCGATAAACGAAAATCGATTGAAAGTGGCATGGACGCCCATCTGCCAAAACCGATCGACGTTCCTGTGCTGTTAGAAACGATCGCAAAAACGATACAGATGCATCATTATCTATACAAAGAAAATAAAATATAAATATAAGAAATAAACCAAAGGAGCTGACAACCACTATTTACTGTCAGCTCCTAATTATTCCAGCAGATATTCCAACAAATATTCCAATAGAAATTCTGAAAATACACCCTCTCGTGGCATCACACGGATATGCCCAGGCAGCGTATGCTCCGTCCAGGCGCACCCGTATGGGGCTACGGCTATATCCGCCTGCTCCAGCATCGGAATATCAAACAAGCTGTCTCCTGCTGCAAGCACCTGCTCCGCTGCGATATACTCCCGAAACCGCTGTACAGCCATCCCTTTATTCAGCGCCTTTGGCACCACGTACACCTTCTCGCCGTTGCAAAACACATCCGTATGCAAAAGCTGCAGCTTTTTGACCATCGACTGCACCGTCTGCTGCGGAAATCTGCATTTCGTAAATACAAACAGCCCATTGATCAGCCGTATTTCAAATATCCGGTTATCCTCCAGCTCCAAATACCGCACCGCGCGCTCCAGCTCCCCACGACAGTCCTCCACCAGCTCCAGCGATCTTTCATACCACGCCGCATCCTGCCTGCCGTCCGCCAGCAGCACCCCGCCGTTGCAGACAAGCGCATACGGCAGCGGCCCGATCCCTAACGCAACGCGCTCATACTGCTCTACTGTCCTTGTCGTTACCGGAATGATGCGCACCAGCTGCTTCATTTTTAAAAGCAGCTGGTATGTCTTTTCTGTCAAAAAAGAAATCTCCCGGCCATGATAAATCTCTACACAACGCTTCCTGCCGCTGAGCGGATGCCTATAAGAATAGATGAGCGTATTGTCTAGGTCGATGCAGAGGATACTGCTCACAGCTTACGCTCCGGTACATGGTACATCTGGTTAAATTCCCGTTTGATATTTTCCAAGCGCGCCTGATCCTCAACCCGCTGCTTTCTGGCCTGGTCCTGGATCTGTCTCGTTTCCTCGATACCAGATACGATCGTACGCCACGTCGTCTCCAGCGTTTCGATCTTAATGGAACTGCCGGACGCCAGCTGCGCTGTATATTTGGACTGCTCGACGGTATTGCGTGCATTTTTGACAAGCAGCTCATTCGTCTTTTGGTCCAGCGCAGACATCGCTTCTGCCTGCACACGCTGTCTTTTCAACATGATCGCCTGTGCAAGCGCCTGTTTGAATACTGGAAGCGTAATAATAAATGCAGAATTGATTTTTCGCACGAGATTCATATTGCTAAACTCCATTGTTTTGATCATCGGGATAGACTGCATCGCTACACTTTCCGCCGTCCGCAGATCCTGTGTCCTTTGCTCCAGCATCATCAACGCCTGGTTCAGGCTCGTCAGTTCAAACTGGATCGACGTATCTCCTGAAGCCGCCATGTCTGCCTCCCGCTGCGCAATATAAGCCTGCAGCTCCTGACACCCCTGCTCTCCAGCCAGAATATAACGCACCAGCTCATGATAATAATTCACATTCGCCTCAAACATCTGGTTTAAATTACGGTTTGATTGCTTGATCTCTGACTCATACTGCTTTAAGTGCACGTAGATCTTGTCTACCTCGTCTCCCATCGTATGATATTTATCCAGTATCTTTTCCAGCTGCTTACGCATATTTCCAAACAGCTTTTTAAATCGCCCCGGATTTTCCTGTATCTCATCAATATCAAACTGGTCCATGATCTTTGCCAGCGTATTGAGCATCTGGCTGGAATCATCGATCTGTGACATACTCATACTGTTTAAAACCACATCCGAAGCTTTGGAAATCTCTTCCGCCACCTCAGCCCCAAACGAAACGATGGTTTCGAGGTTGCTGACCTCGATCGTACTTGTCAGCGCGTCTACTTCCTTCGACCCAACGAGCTCGGCATTCATCTGTTCCCGATCGGCCACGATATCATACTGTTGTACAACCTCGATTTCATTTTTTCCATCTGCTACTGTTTCCGGCATTGCCGGAGCCGTTGTTTTGCTAAAATCTAATCCCATTTTATTTTCCTCTCTTAAATATCAAATCGCGCCATTTCGTACGCGCCTTGAACGAGGTGCTTTCCAGACTCGGTACGCGCAGGTCATACAAGTACTCGCCGATCTGATGCTCCTCCATGATTTTCCGGTTAAAATGCTTCTCGACATTTTGATAGCCTGTCGGTACAAAAAAGACGATATCAAATCCGACACGATTTAAAAATGCCGCCAGGATCGCATCCTCCAGTGATATCACAGCCTCCGTCGTATGGATATAAAGCAGCTTCGGATTCTTTTTTGTAAAGTCAAACTTTTGTATCAGACGCACGATCTCTTTCGGCAAGTTCAGCACGGTTGCTATGATCAAATATTCCGTTCCATTTTCAAACGTACCCTTGATCACCTTTTGGTCAATGACCAGCTTTAGCTTTTCCAGTATATAATCCTGGATCTCCTCCCGCAGATATCCATATGGGTAGCTAGGATGCGCCTTGATCTTATCCTTGAGCAGCCTGCCGTTTTTATAAAACCCAGCCGCATACGTCCGCATCGGATTCGAAGCCGTCGGATCGAGGTACGGCGCGGCGCGGATGACAAACGTATCCTCTGTCACAAGCTCGCGGATGCTGCGCCAGTATTGCGCGATCTGCCCATCCTTTACGCCGGATACTTTTGCGAAAATAACAGGAATGTGAACTGCATCCTCCTGCGTGCAAAAGCTCGGCCTGTATTTGACTTCCTCGTTCCAGAGAATCCCGATCTCCTCATACATCGTCTGCAAAATGACGGTATTTGCTCGTTCATACTGCCTGTCGCGGTAAATGCCGCTGTCTTGGTACATCAGCGTATCCAGCTCCCGCTCCGCATGATATGCAGCCGTCCCGACAAGCACATCTGCGTTTTCCTCTGGAAACACTGAAATCTCTGCCGACTCCCCATAATTGACCTCATATAACAAGCGGTCTTGTAAACAGCAAGCTTTCTCCAGCCTCGGACACAATAAAAGCACGTCGACCGGCAATCTGGCCAGAAAGCTTACAAACAGCGCCTCATTCTCATCCCTGCATCCGCCCATTAAAATAAAGCAGCTGACATCCGGTTCCTTCCAGTCTGCAAACAGCCTGCCCTGATACCTTTGCAGCCAGCACAGCAAATACACCGCACGGTTTGTCAGCTTATTCAGGTTCACCTGTCCGGACTGCGCGTCATCGATCTCCAGCAAAAGTACATCCACAAACGCACGCACCATCATCCGCTGCAGCTCGACATCCGCCGGATAGCGGATATTCGACGAAAGATCCAAAATAAGCTGATCCGGCCTAGTATAATGGTTTCTTTTCACCGCTGCGATCTCTTCCATAGAAGGCCGTCCAAGTCCGCCGTTTATGATCACCAGCTTACGTCCGCTGTGTTTTAATTCCAGCTGAAATTGATACAGCTGTGTTGGATAGGTAAGTTTATCCTCTGCGCCGTTGATCCTGCAAAAGCAGTTGTAAAACAGACCTGGATCTTGGCCGCGCTCTGCCACAGGCGTTTTAAGATCCGAAAAGGCATCTCCTGTAATCCAGGCGTTCGTACAATTCTGCCGCTTTGGAAGCTGCCCGTAAAACCGCTGCCTGCTTGCGGCCTCCTGCACCTCCTCCCGGATCTGCTTTAATGAAAAATCCGGCGGAAACGGCTGCAGCCCAGGCAGCTTTAGTTCCCGTGAACGCTGCGACGGCGGATCCAGCTTCAAATATCCCGCATCCCCGCTGTACTGCAGCAGCACCGCATCACAGCCCGCATTTGACAAAATCGATAGAATCATCAGCTCATACTGGCTGATCGTCCCTTCATATAATATCTTAGGGACCGTATTTTCCCCCAGCTGATTCACAATACGCTCAAACCGGTAATAAAGCCAGCACATACATTTGATATACGCGTTTTTCAGCATATATTCCGTTTTTCCCTCTTTTTGCAGTAAAAACAGGGAATCATACAGCGACAGCGCCACATTTTCCCGCTGGTGGTCGTTCATACGCGGCAGCCATTTTTTCAGGCTAACACTGATAAACTCTATACTCAGCTCAAAGATCATCCCCATCATTTCGTTGTAATAAGAAAGATTCTTTTCATCCGGATTCTGCAGCTTTCCCTCAATGATCACACCACATTTACGGGCCGCTTCATAATAAGCCCGGATAAATTCGCCAACCTCCCTGGAATACCCGTTGATCCGATAAAAATAGACGCCTGCGCTCTTTCGTTCGTCCATAGCCTGAAAAAAATCCTGCAGGCTTTGAATTTCCATATGTTTAAACATTGCTGCCACCTTCATTCCCGCTGTAATAAAGTATTTATTATGACTGAAAACCCTGTATAAACAGGCCGATGCTCTCATACCCAACCGCTAAATTAATATTCTGTCCCCGGTCAAATCCTGCCGTACTGATACCGATCACCTCTCCATACAAATTCAAAAGCGCCCCGCCTGAGCTGCCGCTGGAGATCGGCGCCGTAAACTGGATCATATCCACCCCGTCAATTTTACGAAACCCGGAAATAATACCATCGGAAATCGAATTAAATAATCCGAGCGGACTCCCGATCGCCGCCACCGCCTGGCCGCGCATAAGCTGTTTCTCCCCCTGGTATACCGGAAGCGGCGCTAATCTGCGCGCGATCCGAAGCAGCGCCAAGTCCAGCACCGGGTTGTATTTGATCAGCTCATCGGTATGATATGCCTGCTCGTCATTTTCGATACGCACCGAATAAGAATACCCGCCCCTCACTACATGGTCGTTCGTCAGTATGTATCCGTCCCTGCCGACCATAATGCCGGAGCCTGTCGCAATCACCTCCCCGTCCTGATCATGGACAAGGATCAAAACGATCGATGACGCAAGTGCCGCTAACTCCTCAAAACTTTTTTCCCGCCGCTGCACTGGTACAGTCCTGGCAGACGGCGTCTGGTTCTGTGCTCTGCTTGGCGTCTGTGATGTCTGCATATTTGGTTTTCTGCTGCGAGGCGGGATTTTTACGACGATCCGGTCTGTTTGATCTGGACATTGATCCTTATCCGGCACATCGCAAATCCGCGGAATCTCCATCTTGCCAAACTCCCCTAACCGCACCTGCGCCGACAGCCTTTTTAGCTCTTCATCCGCAAGATCTCCAGCGCTTTGCAAAAGCAGCACGTCGCAGCCTGTCAGCGTTAGGAAATAATAAAATAAATATTCCTGCTCTTTCCCTACATTATGTGCCACAACCTTCGCACAGCCTTGCCCGCTCCATGGATTTTTTCCGCCAAGCACCGCGTCGAACCAAAACAGCAGCTTTACCGCAAAATTTTTCCGTATCGAATCCGTAACCGCTGCCCTGCTTTTCTCATACAGGCTTAGCGTCTGTTTACACGCCGCCCCAAGCTGGCAGGATCGTGCATGATCGTTTACTATTTTTGTTAAAATCCCGTCGTGGAACTGGTCTTTCCATTGCTCGTAGCTCTTTGTATAATATGCAATATCCTCCGCGTCGGCAAGCCTGGGCAGACTGCTTATCCTGCGGTAGATCAGCTTGCCCTCTTGCATCTGCCTTTGCAGCGTATGGTCCATCGCTTGGATCTGTGCTGTAAGGTCTTGGCTTTGGCCCAGCATTCGAACAAAGGATACGTCCTGGAAGTCTTTGGATAAATCGCGCTTGGATCCGGCAAATTCTTCTATCGAGCGGATCGTTAGACGGTTGTGTCTGTATTTGATATATCCTTTCATTTTATCACCTGCATATGTTTTCCTTTTTCGTAAATGATATCCCGCAGCTTGATTTTTGTGGGGCGATGGGTGTGGGATATCAAGGCTGCTTTTATTTTACCACAGAAAAGCGGGTGAATCTACAAAAAATATGAAAATCTATCGTCCATAACGTCTGCGGCTTTTTGCTGCAAAATAACGCAAAATGATTGCCAAACTATCGAAATACCGATATACTGGGTTATACGAATAAGAAACAATAAAAAGGAGCAATCATGAAAAATTCATCTATTTATTACAGCGTAGGCCCTCTGCTGTATTGTCCGGCCAACCGCGATACGATTGCGGCTTCCATTATCCGGCAGCAATTCGGCACCCAGTTTTCCCTTGCCCTGTGCCTGGAGGATACCATCAGCGATACGCACGTCGCCGAAGCAGAACAGTGTCTCGCCGCTTCCCTCCTCCAAATCCGCCGCGCAATGGAGTACACATCCTTTTACGTCCCGAAAATCTTCGTTCGCGTCCGCTGCCCGCAGCAGATCACGCATCTGCTTCGTCTGCTTGGAGACAGCCGCATTCTGTTAAGCGGATTTATTATACCAAAATTTTCACCGGAAAACGCGGACGATTACATACGCTCTGTTATTGCCGCCAATGAACAGGCGGCGCAGCAGATTTATTTCATGCCAATCTACGAAAGCGCCTGTTTGGTCGATCTGCGCAGCCGTTATGATATTTTGTATGCCTTAAAAGAAAAGCTCTCCGCAGCCGAAGAGCTTGTACTGAATATCCGCGTCGGCGGCAACGACCTATGCCACCTGTTCGCATTCCGGCGTCACGTAAATGAATCCATTCACAGCATCCGCCCAGTAGCCGACATTTTTTCCGATATTCTGACCGTTTACGGCATAGATTACGTCGTTTCCGGCCCGGTATGGGAATATTACAGCGGCAATGGCTGGCGGGAAGGTCTGCAAAAGGAGCTGGCCGACGACAGGCTATGCGGATTTATCGGTAAAACAGTCATACATCCAAGCCAGATCGAAGTCGTCAACGACGCCTTGCGCGTACCCGCCAAGGACTGCGAGGACGCCCGCAGCATTTTAGACTGGGATACCTCCTCCGCCTCCTGCGTATCCGCCAGCCACGCAAAGGAACGAATGAATGAGCGTAAAACACATACAAACTGGGCCAGACAGATCATGCTAATGGCGGAAACATTCGGTGTCTTTTAGATATCGTGTCTTTTAGATATCCGACAGCTTTTGGATCAGCCCGCAGCATTTATAATGTTTCAGCGGATAGCATACAACCGGAACGTCCTTCTCCTGTGCCAGCCGGAAAATATGCCGCAACGCCTGATTGTCTTTCCAACGCGCATCCACAAGCACCTGCCACGGAACCCTTCTTAACAGCACTCTGGTCGTCTCACCAATCCCAGGCTTAACCAGATTCACGTCTGAGATCTGAAATGCCTGCGCGATCTCAGACGCCTCCTCCATACCAGTTCCCAAAATCTGTTTTTCTCCCGCCAAATTTTTATGAGCCTCCTCAGACTCCGCCCACACTTTCGGAAAATACTGCCCAACGGCGTCCAAAAACGCGTAGGATAGATCTGATCCCTTTAGCTGCCCATAATACGCCGCTCCATGGAAATCATCCGGCCCAATGATATCGCTGCGCAAAAACGTCCGGCTGATAAGCCCGGACACCGTACTATTTAGGCAGGAGCTTGGGATCAGGATATCCTCACGCGTCCCGTATAGCTCCGTCACCCACGCAGGATCCGCCAGTACCGCAAGCTGCGGCGATACGCCCGGATACGCAGCCATTTCCTTTTTCAGCTCCTTTAAGATCGCTCCCTTGCCGATCCAGCCGTCCACAAACAACAGCTGGTGCGGCTCATACCGCGCAAGCAGATAACGCATTGCATTGCGGTCAATCCCCCTGCCGCGGATAATCGATACCGCGTAATGCGCCGCATCCGCATGGTAGTATGTCTTGAGATACCATTTCAATAAAATACCTGCCGCGATCCCAGCCCGCGCCAGGGAAACAAGCACCGTTTCCGGCCCTCTTTCCCGCATGATTTTTTCCGCAAGTCCCGCTACCGCCCTGGCTACCGGCAGCGCATAGATACGCAGCGCTTCCTTATAGACCTGCATATACTGCTGCGTCGGAACATATTCGACCGGAAGCATCTCACAATAATGCCTACCGGACTGAATCAGCCTTTCGCGCTCCTGTGCCGGCTGCGGTGTGACCAGTCCTGTAATATCCTTTAACAATAATACAACATCCTCTTTTCGATACGTGCTCCGCACCTTGTTACCTCCACCAAATTACGTCAATATTTTTAACCAGCGGCGTCAAGGCCCGCAGCAGCGCGTCCATCCCGCTCCGATTTTTCGCGTGTGCGTCCGTAATTACAACAGCCGCGTCATATACCGCAAGATCATACAAAAACGTCCGCCTGTGCGCATCATAAATACCCGGCAGCTCATAGCGGATATGCAGCGGATATGCATCCTCCGCGAATACCGCGATCGGACTCCTCGTCGTCGCATGAAACCTGACATCCGCCCCGCAGCCTTCCATCTGCTCCGCAGCAAAAAGCGCCGGATACATAAACTCCTCCGTGCCAAGCACAAGGACCTTCGCTTCTGGCTTTTGATCCAGACACTTTTCCAACTCCTTCCACAGCCTTATACACGCCTGCTTATATGTATCCGCCTGCACAAGCCTTCTGGCATCCAGCCATCCGCCGATCTCCCATTCCCGTGCCTTCGGCTCATTGCCGCAGCCTGTATGCTCCGCTGTCTCTTTATCTATGTACCTGCCCGCTCTGCTGTAGCCTTGTACCGCTTGCGTATAACCACTATGGTCGGTTTTCACAAGATAAAAAACCCCGATCCCTTTCTCGTTATACAGCTGCAGCGCCTGTGCATCCATCCCGTTTAGCAATGACGCCACAAAGTACTCTCTCTGCTGTGGATATGCCTGCTCCAGCACCCGGATCAGGTTGCAGATCGTATTCCCGGTCGTCACCTCATCCTCCGCAAAAACCACCTGGTCTATTTCCGGCAGGATGCGGTCCAGGTCATTTTTTACAAGGCGCTGCTGCGTGGCATGGCTGTGCTCTTCTGAAAAATACAAATACTCCACGCCCGGAATCGTCTCACGGGTCGTCTGGATATACCTGCATCCTCGTTCCAACGCTACCGCCGCGCCTATCGCCGTAGCCGTCTCTGCAAAGCCGATCACAAGCGTCCGTTCTCCCTCACAGCAGCCCGGCAGCCTGCCCGCCAGTGCCCGAAACATGGCAAGCGCCTGCCCCGGCTTCACCGGAATATGCTTGCCCTGCAAACGGTTGACGACGAGATACTCTCTCTTTTGATTGCTTTCCCTTTTTGCGATCCTGAAAAGATCCGCGTTTTGATAATCCATGCTCTGCTCCGTTTCTTTTTTACTGTCCTAAAAAACATTTGACACGCGCCCCTTTTTTGATTTAACATAAAATGCAACATAACAAATTTTACAAAGGAGCATTGATCATGTCAAATTTAAATGAAAAAATGGTTGCTCTCGGTACACAGCGTTCTGTTATCCGTGAGCTGTTTGAATTTGGAAAAATGCGCGCTGCCGAAATCGGCGCGGAAAATGTATTCGATTTTTCCATTGGTAATCCGAGCGTCCCGGCCCCGGCCTGCGTCAATGAAACCGCCCAAAAAATCCTGTCAGAAATGGATCCAGTCCTTCTGCACGGATATACGAGCGCACAGGGAGATGCAGGCGTTCGCGCTATGCTGGCCACATCTGTCAATCAGCGTTTTGGCACTGATTACAAGGCTGACCACTTTTATATGTCCGTAGGCGCTGCCGCCGCCTTATGCTGCTGCCTGCACGGACTTTGCAACGCCGGTGATGAGGTCGTTATTTTTGCCCCGTATTTTCCGGAATACATCGTATTCGCAGAAGGCGCAGGCGCAAAGCCTGTCATTGTACCTGCGGATACCGAAGCGTTCCAGATTGATTTTGACGCTTTTTCCAAGGCGCTTACCCCGTCCACAAAAGCCGTAATCATCAACTCTCCGAACAACCCTTCAGGCGCCGTATACTCTAGTGAGACGGTAAGACGGCTGGCGGATATTTTACAGGAACGCTCCAAAGCATACGGCCATCCGATCTACCTGATCTCTGACGAGCCTTACCGTGAAATCGTATTTTCCGGCACGAAAGTACCATTTCTTCCGGACTATTATGCCAACACACTCATCAGCTATTCCTGGTCAAAATCACTGTCTCTGCCAGGAGAACGTATGGGCTATGTCCTCGTGCCGCCTTGTGTGGACGACTGGGCACAGGTTTACGCGGCGGTTGCCGGAGCCGGGCGGTGTCTTGGCTATGTAAACGCACCAAGCCTGTTCCAGCGGGTATGCGCAGCCTGCGCAGATGAAACTTCGGATATTTCCGTTTATGAGACAAATAAAAACCTGCTGCTCGGCAGCCTTAGGGATATGGGCTACCATGTCACAGAGCCAGGCGGCACCTTTTATATGTTCCCGCGCTCCTTGGAAGCAGACGACGTTGCCTTCGCAGAACGCGCCAAAGCGCATAACCTGCTGATCGTGCCTGGCTGCGGCTTCGGCTGTCCGGGTCACGTACGTATCTCCTACTGCGTGCCGACCGAACGGATCGAACGCTCGCTCCCTGCCTTTGAAGCGCTTGCAAAAGAATACTTCTAACATATAGTCATTCTAAATATAATAAGGAACTGCCGCAAAATAAACAAGTTATTTTACGGGCAGTTCCTATATCTGACCTGCTTTTTTAAGCCGCCTGTTAATCCGCAAGCGCTGCCGTAATAATTGCCATCGAATAAACCTCAGCAGCGTTGCACCCTCTGGAAAGGTCGTTGATCGGCGCGTTCAGCCCAAGCAGGATCGGCCCATAGGCTTCAAAGTGTCCCAAGCGCTGCGCGATCTTATAACCGATATTTCCAGCTCCAATATCCGGGAAAATAAAAGTGTTGCAATGTCCGGCAATTTCCGAATCCGGACACTTTGTACGCGCTACGCGTACCGATACCGCAGCATCAAACTGCAGCTCGCCTTCGATTGGCAGATCCGGATATTTTTCCTTCGCTTTGTGCGCCGCATTGCGCATCTTGTCCACATCCTCGCCCTCTCCAGAGCCAAAAGTTGAATAGCTCAAAAACGCAACTTGCGGATCAATGCCAAAAATTTTCGCACATTTTGCCGTTTCACCCGCGATCTCCACAAGCTGGTCCTCATTCGGCTTAATATTAATCGCGCAGTCGCCCATCGCCAGCACTTCGTTGCCGCCCGTTGCAGAAGGACGCACAAGGATAAAGCATGATGATACGATACTGTTGCCCGGTTTTGTCTTGATCAGCTGCAGCGCCGGACGCACAGTATCCGCCGTAGAATACGTAGCGCCGCCAAGCAGGGCATCCGCCAGCCCCATCTTAACGAGCATCGCGCCAAAATAATTCGTCTGCTCCAATGTCTTTCTCGCCTGCTCCGGCGTTACTCCTTTTGACTTTCTAAGCTCGCAGAACATATCCACCATCGCGTCCATATCCGCATACGTTTTCGGGTCAATGATCTCCGCACCCCGGATATTATAACCGCTGTCCTCCGCTGCCGCAATGATCTCCTCTTCGTCCCCGACCAAAATCGGATGCAGGAAATAACTCGCTAACAATCTGGAAGCAGCCTCCAGAATACGCGGATCATCTCCCTCCGTAAAAACAATTTTTTTTGGATTCTTTTTTAAGATGTTGATCATCTGTCCAAAACCAAACATAAAAATTTCCTCCTGATTTCAATTAATCTGTTTCATCACGAATACATTATCTTCCATTTCTATTAAAACACTATCCAAATCAGAAATCAATCCTTATTTTGGAATGTACCTGATTCAAGACAAAAGTAGTAATTCCCCGCTCTCAACTCTCCCTTCCATACGTCTCCGCGTTTTTGTTCCAGACCGATATTCTCATCCGCCAGCTTCCATTCTCCGCTCAGCCCAAGGCGCATCGCTGTCTTTTTGATCTGCAGACGGCTCTGTGCACTGGAAAAGAAATCGTAACGGTACCCGTTATCTGCCGCTTCCCCCTCTGCCGCAATATCCTTTACACCAGGCTGCCGCTTCTGCGTCCGCGCGGATACCCGTACCGTCTGCTTTGATGGAATCGTAACCGTCATCAGCGCATATACGACCCTCGTTTCTCCAAACAGCCGTTCAAACACCTCCGCCAGCTCTGTACTCTGGTACCGCTGCAGCAGGGTATGATAAAAATCTTCTTCCTCACTGATCATCGTCAGCGCTCGAAACGCTGCGTCCGCATTCATATATTCCGGCAAAGCGTCCGCGTACATCCCATTCTCATGATCCTGCTGCAGCTTTCTCGTAGCTTCATTGCCGCACAATCGCAGCGCGTCCGCATAAGACATAGACCACATTTCCATTTCGCATTGCATCCCCTCGGCGCGTTCTACACAATCCAAGTTTGTATAATATCCAAGCTCCGGTTCTGCGTCTGAATCTCCAACGATAAGCAGCATCCTCTTTTTCTGCTCCTGCGGAAAGAAAAAACAAAAACTTTTCGTGCCGTCGTCTGTTTCAAACGAATGGTCAAAGCCGTACGTAAGCACCTGCGCGTTTTCACTCTCTACCGTAACGCCAACGACTCCGGACTGTGCTGCCCCTTCCTGCATCTGGAAGTCTGAAAACGTATACACACGTACTTCCTGGCTCCAATCTGCTTCCTTCGCCAATGCCTGCTCCTGATAATCCGTCTGCCCATCAAAAATACGCACATAATCTTCCATGGAAATTTCCACAGGAGTTTCTATAGGAGCTTCCATCAAAGCTTCGATATCCTGTCCATCGGTCCCGCAAAGCGCGCGGATGCTTTCCCCGATGCCATACGACACGCCCGTCTGCTCAATCCCCTGTACGTTAAGGATACCGCCCTCTAAGGAAAGCGCCTGGTTTAGCGTCGTTACAAATGGATAAACGAGCTGCAGCGTTTTTTCTTTTTGGGACATATTTTTGATCCGGTATACATCCGCTACCTCCAGCAGCGGCCAACTATCGTTTCCTTCGCCTTCGGTAACGATCGTCCCCTTCAGGCTGCGGCTTACTTTCAGCTTTTGTGTATCTCCTGTCGCTGTCAGCGGAAAAACCGGGCCTTCCAAAACCTTCTCCTGTGCTTCCTGCTTCCGGTCTGCCTGTTTCTGCCCGCTTGTACCGCCGCTGAACTGCTGCGCGCCTTCTGCCATGCTGCCGCTTTCTTCTGCTGACTTCGCATCATCCACTGCCACATCCTGATCCTCTCGTACTGCTTCTTCTGAAAAACCCCCGTCCATGCTGCCGCTGACAGAAATGCTTTCTGATTTGTCAGATTGAAAATAGCTGCTTACCATATAGCCCGCACCGCCAAATACCATGCACAGGCACGCCGCCACTGGGAGGTATTTTAAGTAACCGCTGATCCTTCCCGCCCAAACCGCCTTTTTTCTTTTTGGCGTATGCAAGTTCTCCGAAGCCTGTCCTTTCAGGCTGGATTGTGCCGCAGCTTTTTCGGATCGTTTGATCTTTTGGTATTCCTCTGTGGACTGCTCCGCCTCTGCCACCATCTCATCCGGAAGCTGCCCAATCGCTTCAAACAGTCGTTCCCCTGCATTGCTCGTCATACTGCTATCCCTTCCTTCTCCAAAAAAGCTTTTAACTTATTTCTGCTGCGCATCAGGGAGGATTTTACCTTGCTTTCACTCATCCCATAATGCTGCGCAATCTGTGAAACACTGTCCGCGTACCAGTATCTACGCACAAATATGATCCTGGCATCCTTAGAAAGTCCTGTCAAAAACTGCGTAACCGCATCCGTGATTACGATCGTGTCCGTCCGGGACTCTTCTGTGCCTGCATCAGCAATACATTCCGCAAGCTCCTCATAGATCACATCCACGCTTCCGCCTCCCCTCTTAGATGCCCGCGTCCTCCGGTAGCGGTCCAAGGACAGGTTTCTTGTAATCCTTCCCAAAAATGCCTGAAAAAAATCCGGCCGCTGCGGAGGGATCACCGTCCATGCTTTAAACCACGTATCATTGACGCATTCCTTGGAATCCTCCTCATTTTTCAGTATGTTATGCGCAATGCGGTAGCAGTAAGGACCATATTTCTGATTGGTCTGCCTGACCGCATCCTCGTCGCGCCTCCAGTATAACTCAATAATCCTTTCATCCTCCATGAAACTCTCCCTTATCCTGTCCGAACCATCCGGATACCAATTTGACCGCATCCTGTCTGAACTGTTTTGATATCCTTGCTTATCCTGACGCAAAATACGACTGTCAGGTTGCGCTGTCCTCCAAAAATAAAAGCCTCTGTCTGCCCGTCATGCGATGACGTACGGCCCAGAAGCTTTCTCCTTTTTTGCATTTTCTTTTTGATCTGCCGGCTTTACCCAGCCGCGCCGCTACATTCCAAGCGCTTCCATGAGCATTTCCACCGTAGCGTCATCTGCGAGCATGACGACACTGCCGATATCATGCGCTTTCTCTCCGTCCTCCTTTAGCAGCTGAAAGCTTGTTTCCACCCAGATCGCCTGTTCCGCGGACGGCAGCTGCCCTGGCAGCCCATTTTGGAAGGAAATGCACGCTCTATCAAGCACGAGTAAATATGGAGACATATAGATCCGCATCCCGGTATACTTTCCAACCGCTTTCATATACGCCGCTGACAATATATTCGCAAACTCCGTAAGCGCGGAAAACACCACCTCGTCCGTATACATCTGCGTGCCTTCACAACGCCTGCCAGTCATTTGTTCCACCACATCATATAAAAACAAGCGGTCCAAAATAAACAGCACGCTTCCGTTCATCGGCTGTGCAAACCGCATCCAGATCCCCACCTGGTCCTGCCCGATATGCCCAAGCAAAAGCTGCTCAGATACCTCCTCCACCGGAACCACCTTTGGCGACTTCAGCTCCACACGGACTCCAAGAAGCTTTCCGATCGTAATACTCGCCATACCAACGCCGACATTACCAAGCTCGTACAGGGCGTCCTGCACATCCTCATCCAGCCTTCCATCTTGGTCATACAGCTTCATACGCCACTCCTTTTTAAACGCCGAGCGCCTTGTTGACGATCTCAATAAACTGCTTTTCGTCAAAAGGCTTTATGATAAAGTCCTTTGCCCCCGCCTTTAGGGCATCCATAATGATCAACTCCTGCCCGATCGCCGAATTCATTACGATCGACGCCTTTGGGTTGACCTCCAACAGCTTTTTTAACAGTGTCAGATCTGTATTATCCGGGAGCGTAATATCAAGCAGCGTCAGATCCGGACTCCTTTCCTGAAATAATGCCAATGCATCCGCTGCTGTCGCCGCCTCAATAATATTGTTGTATCCTCCGTTTTGCAGCGCCTTTTTCGTGATCACTCTGGCAAATTTCGCATCATCCACCACAAGAATCAGTTTTTCCATAATATATCCTCCCATTTTTCTCACTATACGCCTGCTTCCTACCTGCGCTCCTTGATCTCTATTGGCTTCTCCTCCAGACACCGCTCATATTCAGATACTGGCATTGGACGGTAAAAATAAAATCCCTGCGCGTTGCGGCAGCCGATCGACAGCAAAAACTCCGCCTGCTCGATGTTCTCCACGCCTTCTACAATCACCTCCAGCCCAAGCCGGTTTGCCATCTCCACGATCGAATGCAAGATCACATTCCCCCGCTTATCGTCCTGAGATGGCGGCAAGAATTTTAAATCTATCTTTAATATATCAACTGGAATCTCCCGCAACGAATTAAGAGAAGAATAACCGCTGCCAAAATCATCCATCAGCACACGAAAATGATTTTCCTGCATCCGTTTTGCCAGATTATACAGCTGCATATTGTCCGAGACAAACGCGCTTTCTGTCAGCTCAAACGCGATCAAATCATGCGGCACCTCATACTCGGCTACACAGTCCTTGATCTGATCTAGTAAATTTGGATTATATAAATCGGTTCTGGATACATTAACAGAAACCGGATATACCTTCTTTCCCTCGTCAAGCCATTTGCGAATAAGCTGGCAGGTCGCACGCAGCACAAAATAATCCAGTTCTGTAATAAATCCGTTCTTTTCAAATACCGGGATAAATTCCCCTGGCGAGATAATCCCTTGTGACGGATGGATCCAACGTACAAGCGCCTCTGAGCCGATGATCCTGCCCGTATCCATCTCGCACTTCGGCTGCAGATAGACCTGAAACTGGTTTGTTTCCAGTGCTTTTTTCATTTCTGATACGATGATCTGCTCCGCGATCTCCTTCTTGCGTATGACATTATCATAATACGCAATGTGATTCCGGTAGCTGTTTTTTACAGTCCGCTGCGCAGAAGCCGCACGGTCCATCAGCGTAGAAACTGGAATATGCTCGCTGCGGTCCTCCTCGCACGTAATATATACTCCAAAAGACATGATCATATCAAATTTGAGCGGATACGCACGCAGCGAATTTTGAATAAAGTCCATCAACTCCTGAACATCACTAGCATCCGCCGGCATACATACGCAAAACATATCCGATGAAATACGGCAATAAGTACTGATCTCCAAGATCGGCCCCGCCCATTCCTGGATCTTTACACCGATATAGCGCAGGACATTATCGCCCTCCTTCGTACCATACATCTGATTGATCATCCGGAACTTGTCAATATCCATGCGAATGATCGCGTAGCTCAGATCTTTATGCGCTTGGATCATCTGATCCGTCATCTGCATAAAGCTGTCCAGATTCGGCATATGCGTCAGCGGGTCCTTGGCTAATAAAAATTTCAGCTTTTGGAGCGTTTCCATTTCCTGCTCCGCATTCGTAAACGTAATGAGCACACGCTCTTTTTCCCCTTGTTCATCCGCATAACAAGTAAGGCTGACACGGAACCATTCGTAAACATGGGCCTTCACATAAAATCTCGCGTCCATGCTCCGGCTCTCCCCTGCCTTTAGCTTGGAAAAGTCAAAGAAAGCCTCAACTGCCTCAACATCATCCTGCAAAACTACCCGTCTGTAGTTTTTTTCATCATTGTTTTTTCTGTCATTCTGCCAGTCTCCGTATACGTGCTTAAGCTGCGCCGGGTCAATAAAGCAATACTTTGTCTTAAAATTATATTCTACGATAAAAGAATGCGTATGCTCCAGTATTCTGCTGTCCCGAAGCATATCCGCCTCATTCCAGCGCTCCTGCCTGCGTGACAGCACATTTTCAGGACTTTCCTGACCATTACTCATGCTTGTCCTCCTCGTACTTTTTCCAAATGTATATGCTTGCTGCCATTATGCAAAATATCCGCTGCATCTGCAAAAAATAGACTTTTTTTAGTCATAACATATAACAAATTTTAGCACCAGCGGAAAGCAATGTCAATAAAACAGAGGTTTTTTCTTTCCTATTTTAATATTTTTTAAACTCCTCGCTATGATTCAGTACAAGCGTACTATACATAAACAGCACGTCACATCCTTCAAAATCCACAAGCTCTCCCAATACATCCGCCCGGATATAACGGATATCTACCAGCGTGATCTGCTCATAGCCTTCCGCCAACAGAGGCGCGAGCGCGGACCCGAACGAATCCCGAAACAACACAAGCCTGCGGCCCTTGCGTGCATTTGGATGATGCAAGGTAACAAGCGATAAAGGCCCCGATAAAAACATCTCATACGGATCCTTCCCCTCCGCCTTTTGCCTATCGTAAACCGGAATCGCCTTCTGGTTTTGCCAGTCATATGCAGTGCAAGCGCTGATATCCTCTCCCGTCAGATACCGCAGCGCATCCGGCTGCGCTGGCAGCGCGGCCTGTCCATAATAAGCGCCGTAAAACTCCCTCCTGACCGTGCGCATCTCATACTCCTGGCTGGCTGCCGGCTGCGCGTTCATGCGCTGCAACAGCCGCTTTGCAACGTCAGCCAGTTTTTCCTGCCGCCAATGCGGATCTGTCCGGTAATAATCATCCTTGTCCAAAAGATCCGAAATCCGGATATACTCTGCAAATCCCGTTTTCTGCCGTATCAGCCGCTCAAATTCCTCATAATCCATGGATGGATGCCCGCTATCCCTTGCCAGAAAGCAATTTTTATCCGGTATCACAGACAGATAAATATGATTTTCCTGCGTCAGATAAGCCTCGCACACAGCCGCAAACTGGCCTGCCGCCTGATCCAGAGAATTTTCCCGCAGCGGATACTCCATCGCTGCTAAAGAGCCATCAGCGTCGTACAGTCCCCCGTTATCCTGCCTTCGGAACAAATGAAATGCCGTCCATGCCTTACATTTGCGCAGCTGCTCGCGAAACGGAAACGTATCAACCGTAAAGCTTTCAAAATCCTCCATAAACTGCCCGCCTACGATTGCTTCCACCGAAAGCCTTGGCAGCACGGCCAGCCTGCGCCTCTCACTGTCAGAGTACTCCGCCTTTGGAAGGAATACGCAGAGCAAAAAGCCTACGAACAAAAAGCCCCCAGCCAGCAGGCAGAGCATACGATTTTTTCCAAAGCTCCTACGATCCATTCTTTCTTCCTTCGTATCTTCTGCCTCCTGCATCTATCAGTCTCCTTTCAAATGCGATAAAATCAAATACAAAACAAAATATAAAGCCAAAATTTAACATTGAAATTTGAATTGAAAACAAAATCAAAAATTAAAATCGAAAATATAAAAATGGCTGAAACGAACCATCAGCCAGATAAGCGGTCATAACGACAAAAAGTGCGAGTATCAGCACAGGCTCCGCCGCGTTCCAGATCCTTCCTTCTGCGTCCATAGTCCTTACAGACCTGTATTTTTCAGCAGCAGCGGCAACCGGGCCGGCTCCTGCTGCCGCTGCGAGCATCACAACGCCGTAACTGCGCAGGCAGTACAGCGCTTCCTGCGACACAAGCGGAATCCCGCCTGCTCCGAACAGCCCGCCGATATCGGAAACCGCCTGCTCCATATCGGACGCATGGAACAGCACAAAGCTGATCACAATAAAAAACAAGAAATAAATCCGTAAAACAACACGCCGCACGCCTCCTGAAAAAACTCGTATACAATTTTTCTCAAACACAAGCAGGACTGCAAAATACAGCCCCCACCATACAAAATTCCATTCCGCCCCATGCCAAAGCCCAGTCAACATCCATACAAAATAAATATGAAGGATCTGACGACCCCGCCCACAGCGGTTTCCTCCCAGCGGAATATATACATAATCCCGGAACCAAGTGCCGAGCGACCGGTGCCAGCGTCTCCAAAACTCCGTCATGCTCGTGGAAAGAAACGGAGCACAGAAATTTTCCGGAAAGTAAAATCCAAACACCCGTCCCAATCCAACCGCCATATCGCTATAACCCGAAAAGTCAAAATAAATATACAATGTGCAGCCAATCGCATACAACCAGTAAAACAGTACAGACTTCTCCTCTGACGCCCGAAATACCGCACACATCTCGCCAAGCTGGTCCGCCAGCAGTATTTTTTTTGCCAGACCGTATACAAACCGCCGGATTCCCCATGCCGCAGCGGCAAATGAATGCCTCCGTTCCCCAAGCTGATCCGCGATCGAAGCATAGCGCACGATCGGCCCTGCGATCAGCTGCGGAAACATCGTAATATATACAGCCAAACGCAAAATATTTTTCTGCGCCGCTTCCCCATGGTACACATCTACAACATAGCTCACCAGCTGAAACGTATAAAAGCTGATGCCAACCGGAAGCCCCACAGCAGGAAGCCAAACGTCCCATCCCGTAACAGCCCGAAGATTCGCAAGCAGAAATCCCGCATATTTAAAATAAAGCAAAAAAGCAAGGCTTACACCTGCCGACACAATGCAGGCCGCAAGCCCCGCCCGCTTCCCACGATACTTTTCTGCAAGCAGCCCGCCCGCATAACCGGATAAAACAGAACACCCCATTACCACAATATAACGCGGCTCTCCCCATGCATAGAAGAAAAGGCTGCCCGCGAGCAATACCGCGTTGCGAAGCCGCGCCGGGCAGACAAAGTATACCCCTGCCATAACCGGCAAAAAATAATATAAAAAAACAATACTCGAAAAAACCATCAGACAATCGGCGCCTGCGTCAGCACACTCGCCCCGTCCAGAGCGGACAGTGCCTTGTTTTGAAACGTATCCATCATTTCTGCTTCTCCATATGCTGTAATGACATAGCTGTCGCCAACCGCAAGAACAGCCATCTTATCCGGCTGTCCGCACAACCACTGTCTGTCGGATAGCGCAGCCTTTAGCTCACGCGCAAACACATTGCGGTCCGTATGCGTCTTGAGACGGTATGCCGCGCCTGTAAATGTGTTTCCATTCATCAAATGCACCATAGAAGCCGCCTCCTCGATATCCGCTGCAAGCTCCGCCGGCAGCCCCAGCGTATTTTCCAGCTCTTGCGTCTTACTGATATCAAATGCTCCCGGCGCATCCATCACCGCGTGCTCCTGATCTCCACCGTACATTGCAAACAGCTCTTCCTCCCCATACGAATCCGCAACTACCTCCAGCAGCTCCAGCGGCCCCGTATAAGCAGTATCGTTCTGCTCCTGTCCCGAACGCCGTCCGCCGCAGCCGATCAAAAAGATCATACAAGCAGCTGACAAAAGATAGACCGTTATTTTTTTCATATTCCCTCCTTCATATGCGTTTGATTTTCCTATAGTTTTCCCATATACAGCAATTCTATCCATAAAAAAGGAGCCATCCGTATATCACAGATGACTCCCTGCACTTATTTAATTCATAATGAACAAAACACCTATCAAAAGGCACATTCCTGCAGCGCCCGTCAATGTAACCGCATTCAGAACCGTATATACCTTTTCCCTGCACAGCTTTGAAAAAATGCCAAACACACCCATGCCAAGCACGCCGCCAAGCGTATTTCCCAAAAAATCCGTAATATCTGTAACCCCGATCCCTAACACATACTGCAATAATTCCAGCGTAAGGCTTGTAAAAAACACCGGAGCAATTCTTTGTAGCCAAGACCTTGACTGTCCCAGCATACAGCAAAGCACGCCAAAGGGAATAAATATCAGCACATTTTCAACAATCTCTCTTAGGATCAGTCTTCCTTCCGCATCCGTCGAGCCCGCAAACGGTATCAGATTTACACTTCGCAAATACCCAAGCTGAGCAAGCGGCAGCTGCATTTTAAATAAAATAATCCAAACCAGAGCCACAAAATAAATGAAGAATAAACATTTTGTCAGTTTCTTTGAGCCCATACAGCCACTCCTTCCCTAAACGCTTAACGGTACCCCAGATCACGCAGCGTACGGAGCACATTCGTATATCTTGTGTCTACCGAAAGATACGCTGTTCCGTCTTTTCCAACCTGATCATTATAAATCTCCAAAACAGAACGCAACTGAGCATTGATATACCCCGCTTCGTCACGAATATCTAGTGTCAGATTGCCAAACACATTTTCTGTGGCTTCCACCGTAGGTGCATTGGCATCACTACGACTTGCGACCTCGTCCAGCTTTCCGCTTTCCACGTCCTGAACGATCGCCGCATACAGCTTTTCTGCGTCTTTCTGCGATATCCTGACCTGCGCATTTGTCTGATCAGTATAATTTTCCCATGTTCCTCCATAAACCTGTATCTGAGGATAATGGATCCCAAAAATCTGCTTCAAAACAATGTCCGGCCTGCGCCCATAAACACGTATTTGTTCTGAAACACTTTCCGCTTTCTTCGATTCTGGTATCATATACTCTCTTCTGATGATAGAATCATTCTTTAACAAATATTCAATCGTAACGTAACGCGTATCACTATTTTTATCTGCGATCGCACTCTGAAACTCCTTCTTTGACCCTAGAATCTGGCTGTGAATATCTCTTATCCAATCAATTTCGTCCGCGTCACACGCAAGCATCGATATCTCTCCCATGATACGAGCAGCCTCAACCTCATCTGTAGCCGGAATTTTGCGCTCTATGCCAAGTATATCTGTATCCAGCATCAGATAGAACCCACAGACAACAACTGTATAAACCAGACATTCCCGCACCCTCCGCTTGGAAAACACATAAACACTTCGTTCCAGAAGCATCTGCACGGTAAAAAATACAAGGATCCCAATCACCGCCACGCCCAGCAAAATCGCAGGAAAGGACTGCTGGTAAGACAACGCGCTGATAAACAACGCGCCCAAAGCAGAGGTGCAGACTGCTGTTCCCCAGCGGAACACAGGCTTTAGCCAGCCTACGGTGATCACATCACCTGCCGTTTCAATATGTTTTTTACGATACGCGATCAGCGCAACCGCTATCAACAACAATGCAGCCATAAAATATCCTGGCAGCACCTTCATATTCTCCAGCAGATTTTTCAGGCTGCCATCCCCAGCAATGTTGTTCGGAGCTACCCGCCGCAGACACAAGATCGGCGTTATGACGCTAAATAACGCATCGTTATACGAAAAATAATTGCTATTCAATCCATAACATACGACCTCAAGCATAGCAGATGCAATCATCGTACAGCCCGCGTATAGAAAATTAAGAATAAAATACAATACCGGAACCGCGATCATATTCCCAACAAACATCAGGACACAAACTGCCAAGCTGTAGAAAAACAAATTTTCCACAAATACCGTTAGCAGCCATAAGCCATACTGCTGAAATGCAAAGGCATTCACCGCTCCCATTGACAAGCCGACCGCCAGTGTGAGCAAAAACGCAATCAGTATCGGTACAAGTAAAAACAACATCCCAGATGCAAAATTCGTTACAAATAGGCTGGTCCTGCTGACCGGATACGTATGCATCATATTAGAATTTCTGGCAGTAAACAGATAAGAAAAAACATACATCGCACATAGCAACGCTACGATGGCGAAGAAAGGTACAAAAGACCTCATCCTCCATACCTGACTAACCATGACATTCTCCATCATCGCTGACAGCTCCCCTGGTGTGTAATCGTACTTGAAAAGCTCCGATAAGGTCCCATACACGCTTACTGGAAGCATCATAATATAAATCAGCAGCAGCGCCGCCCACAAATACCAGCCGCCCACCACATTACGTTTCCAAACTGCCCAGTTAAATAAGGATGTCTTTAACTTCATATTCAGCACCTCCCAGCTCATATATAAAAATCTCCTCCAGTGTCAGCGGAAGGATATCCAGCAAAATCGGCTGCAAAGACGCGATCTGCGTACGGATCAGATCCTGTTCTCCCCGGATGATCATCGTATGCACACGTCCCGCCTGTGAATGGTGCATCAGATCCATCCCACCCGGCAGCGCTGGAAGCTGTTCGCTTTCAAATGCAACCTGTATTTTAGAAACGCTGCCCTGCAGGTCGTCCAGCGATTTTTCCATAATCACCTTCCCATGATGCATGATCCCTACATGGTCGCAGACATCCTCCAGCTCGCGCAGATTGTGTGAGGATACGAGCACCGTCGTTCCATGCTCCGCCACGTCCGAAATCAGCAGGCTCCATATCTGCCTGCGCATCACCGGATCCAAGCCGTCTACTGGTTCATCTAAGATCAAAAGCCTCGGACGGCAGCAGATAGCCAGCCAAAAAGCCGCCTGCTTTTGCATCCCTTTTGAAAGCCTTCGTATGGCACGCTTGCGTCCAACGGACGGAAAACAATCTGCAAGCCGTTCAAACAGCTCTGTGTCAAACGTCGGATACATCGTCTTGTAAAACCGCTCCATATCTTTTACATTCGCGTGATTAAAATAAAAAATATCGTCCGGAATATACGCAAGTTCCGCCTTTACCGCAACATTGTCATACAAAAGCTGCCCGTCCACGCGTATCTCACCCTCATCCTGACGGTAAGCTCCTGTAATATGCCGGATAATTGTCGATTTTCCGGCGCCGTTTGGCCCTACCAGACCATAGACCGCTCCCTTTTTCACATTCATATTCACATGATCCAATGCCGTAAAGCTGTCAAACCTCTTCGTAACATTGATCACTTCTATCATATTATCTGTCCTATTTTCTGTCATAGCTGCGCTCCTCCCTGTCCCAGACGATCAATTCTCTGCTTTAGCTCCTCTGGCTTTTTTTTCAGATACAAAAGCTCCGTAACCGCCTCGTCAAACTGCTTGAACAGAGCCTCCTGCCTGCCGGAACACACTTCGCTCAGCGGCGCCGCAAAACTCCCCCGCCCAGACACGGTATAGACATAGCCCTCCTGTTCCAGCTCCCGGTACGCCTTTTGGATCGTATTCGGATTGATCGCGAGCTGACTTGCCAGTTCGCGCACACTTGGCAGCTTTTCATCCTGCCGTATCACATCAGAAAGGATCAGTCTGCGCAATCCATCCTTGATCTGCTCATAAATTGGCCTCGCATCACGATAATTCAACTCCAGCATCCCCTATTCCTCCTTTCCTTCCAATGCTCCACCTACAAAACATCCTTCTATTACAAGAAGTACCTCCTTCTTTTTCCTTGACAGCTCCGATATTGCAGACCGACATAGCTGCCCACAATATCGGATTCCTGGTGTGTATGTTGTATTGTTTGTACTGTGTGTATCATTAGTACTAATACACAATATCACATAGAAAACAAATTGTCAACCTGTTTTCTACGCAATTTTTTATGCAAAACAGGCATTTTGCTTTCTTTTCTGAAAGCAAAATGCCCCACGTTAACGCACCACAGCATGGCTCATCAGATAATCTGTCCAAAGCTCATAATACTGCGCATACATATGTACTTCATCAAAAGTATAATCTGCCTTTAAAAATCCCTTCTTATCCGTCAGCTTATTGCTTACATCCAGATAAAAAATATCCTTTCCATCTGCAAGCTGCGCGATTGCCACATTTTTGTCATTGATATTGATATTGTTGAAAATCTCATCCCCCGATGCTTTTACTTTACTAACCGGGATAATCCCCTGGATATAAATGACCGCATCTGGCTGCCATTTTCGAAACTTTTGCAAAACACGCGCATAGGCTTTTTGAAACGTTCCTGTATTACCTGTTCCAAGCTCGTTGATCCCTACCATAAAATAAATCTTACCATAACGGTAGTTTTTCAGCATATGCGCAACACTGACCGTTTCTCCGGTTTTTGGATCCGTAATAAATTTATCCTCCAAAATATCATAGACGTTCATACCCGTCTTTGCAAAAAACTGCGCATGATCAAGCCCTGAATAATCCTGCATACCAACGGTTCTCGAATCTCCGATAAATACTGCGTCCTTAAAATAGCTTTTATCCACCTTTTCATAGGAAAACTCTGTAGTCAACGCCTTTTTGCCTGGATCCGTATAATATCTGGAATCTGTTTTCTTCTTTTTATACTCCTTAAATCTTGTAACGCCGATTTCCTGCGGTGGCGCTTCAAGGCTGTCTTCACCGTCCTCGTCTGACGCGGTATTCTGATCTTCCGCAGACTCTTTATCAGCTGCGCCGTCCTCACCCTTGCCATCGTCTGCTTGTACATGATCCACCGTATTTCCGTTGTTTGGCACTTTCTCTGATTCCGAATTGGCCCATACGTCCATATCATCCAAATAGCTGTCGTCTAACAGCGTGTCCGGATCATCTGGCTCCAAAAGAGCGGTAAACACCGGATTTTCAATAATCTTGTCGTCCAGCTTTTCCGGCAGCCTGCCCTCTGACCAGGTAAAAGCCGTCAAGCCGAACCATCCGAGCAAAAGTAAAAACAACATCGGACATTTAAAAAAACATTTCCATAACCTCATAGCTCTATTTCCTTTCCCATAGCTCTGATACGGCCATGGATCTGCAAAACCAAAATTTAAAATCTAAAATATAAAAACGGATTATTTGCCCCGTTTGCAAGCTCATATACACTTAACCAAAATACCGCAAGCGCCATCATGACAATGATAAGTCCGCCCCGGATACTACGGTAAACACGCTCCGGCAGCCTTGTAGAAAAAAGCATACAGATGAGAAACAACCATCCATATTCATGCACATACCGAAACAGCTGTTCCGTTCCGACCATGACTGGCTGGTTATGGATACCTACCAACTGCTGCAGGTAAATAAGCAGCTGTGAAAAATCGGATATCGCAAATACAACCCAAGTAACCGGAATTAAAATCCAGATATAAATATGCCCGATTATAATGCTTCGTTCCAGAACTTTACCATATACAAATTTTTCCAGCGTAAGTAGTACAAAAAATCCCAGCCCCCAGAGTACAAAATTCCAGCTTGCGCCATGCCACAGCCCGGTCAGTGACCATACTACAAGCATATTGAACAACATATGAAAGTTTCCCTTCCGGTTGCCGCCAAGCGGAATATATACATATTCTCGAAAAAAACGGCCGAGCGTCATATGCCAGGTACGCCAAAACTGTGTCACTGACTTTACCATATACGGGCTGTCAAAGTTTTTAGGCAGATGAAAGCCCAGCATATATCCCAACCCGATCGCCATTAAGGAATATCCCCAAAAGTCAAAATAAATCTGAAAGGAATACGCTATGGCCCCCATCCATGCGATCGGCGTAGACAAGTTGGCATATCCAATCCCCTGTACCTGATTCCAAAAAATCGAGATTTTATTTGCCAACAATACCTTTGCTCCCAGACCGAAGCAAAACACTTCCAATCCATGCTCAATGTCACGCAGGGATGTTTTCCTTAACCGCAGTTCGCTCGATACCTCCTGATACTGAACGATCGGCCCAGCAATCAGCTGCGGAAACATACATACATACGTTGCAAATTCCAAAAGCGTCCCTGGATGCTTCATTTTTCCGCGGTAGATATCCCCCATATAAGACACAATCTGAAACGTATAAAAGCTGATTCCAAGCGGCAGCGTCAGTTCCAGCAGAGGCAAGGCGCTTTTATGGAGCAATAGATTCAGATTTTGCGCAAAAAAATCGAAATACTTAAATAAAAACAGCAGGCCAAAATCCAAAAGCATCGCAAAAATCAATATAAATCTACGGTATCCTCTGTGATGTGCTCTTGCGAGATGCACACAGATCCAAAAATTGACAAATACCGTAAATAACATCAAAAACACATAAACCGGCTCACCGACCGCATAAAACAAAATGCTTCCGAAAAACAGTACCAAATTGCGAAACCGACTTGGTACAAGAAAATAACATAAAAAAAACAGAGGCATAAAACGAAAAATAAAAATTAAACTTGAAAAAACCATAACTGCCTCCATATTGAACAAACAATCCTGCGCTTCATTTCAAATCATCCTATCATTGGTATATATCACAGCTTGCAGCATTTTCGTAAGCTTTTCCGCTACAAGCTGCCACCAATCACTAATTATAATCAGCCTTCTATGCATTGTCAAATTTTATTTGTTTATGACATATCTATTAAGATTTCTTTGCATAAGCGTTTGGAATTTTACAACCATATAGATACAACTGCAATGACTTCCCGCAAAAATAAAGTTGGTAAATATCTCCAATCTGTATGCGCCGCATAGCCATAATTCTCATACCCCAGCTTTTCTGCCCACCATCTGCCGCGATAAAGGTGAAATTCACTGGAAATTATCGTAACTGCCTCTACTGTACCCAGATCGTCCAGTATTCTTTTGGAATTTTCAAGATTTTGTCTTGTATTCACAGAGGTTGCCTCTTGATACAGCCGCTCTTTCGAAATACCTGCCTTTACAAGCCCCCTGTACATACATTCCGCTTCTGAGATATCCTCTCCTCTTCCTTTACCGCCAGACAGCACACAGACTGCCTGCGGATGCTCCTGCAAATAAGCGTAAGCCGCATCAATGCGTTCTTGAAGTACTCGGCTTGGATGGGTTCCCTTTACAGCACAGCCTAGCACAACAGCTGGTGTATTTTGTGGAATGCTCTTTGAAACTGCTCCAACAATCGCAGCCGACGCTGCAACCACAAACGATACTCCAATGATCACAACCAGCGCCAGACATACAAGAAATATCCGCATCGGCTTTTTCTGCCAGGCATTGCCAAGCATTTGATGTACTTTTGATATATGGATCCCGTAAAAAAAGAGCATTGCTGACGCAAGCATTCCGCATATATTTCCTGTATTCAGCATCCCTTTAAAAACTGCAGGCCAGCAAAACCACAGAAAAAATACCGTTCCCACCAGACATATGCATCCGGATACCATATGATACTCTAAAAAACCTGTTTTGTCCATCCTCAAAATTTTCCTCCCCAACACACTACGCTGCATCATGTTCTTACGGTCTTTGCAGCAGAGTACAAAGAACTGCCTGAACTGTTACCGCTGTCCCCGTAATTCTCTGCCAATACCAGCTTTAGTTTATGAACTGCCCGGTATAAACGGCTTTTTACTGTACTTAGCTTTTCCTGTGTGATTTCTGCTATTTCATTTAGCTGCCTGTCCTCGTAATAGCGTAAATAAATAACAGTCTGCTCCTCCACTCTCAGCTGACGGATAGCCTGCTTCAGATCTAAATCCGCATAATAATCCTTCTCTGCCTGCACTGGCTCTTTGGCTTGATGATCTTCTTTCTTTTGTTTTCGCAGCATATTGTAAGCCTCATTCATCACAATCCTGCATATCCATGTTCCGGCAAATTCCGGATTTTTCAGTGTATCACTCTTATTCATTGCTTTATAGGCAGCTTCTTGTACAATATCCATGGCGTCAGATTCATTATTGACGTAGCTATATGCCAAACGATAATAGCGGCCATAATTTTTAATGAGGTTTTGTTCAATACATTTTTTCAATGCGCTTCCTCCTTTGCGTTATAAAAAGACAAACACATTTATCGTACCATGCCTTGGCCGCTAATTGGCATCAATCCAACAGAAAAATAAAAAGAACCCAGTCAGCTTCGACCAGGTTCTCCTATCTGCTTATTCAAACAGGGGTGGAAGGAATCGAACCCTCCTCTGGAGTTTTGGAGACTCTTATTCTACCGATGAACTACACCCCTAAATACAAAAATATCGTGTACCTTCAAAACTTCATACAGAATTCCATCCATTAGAATTTAATCTTTTGACAAAACGTTCCAAATCCTGACAGCTTACTCAACATGGCTCTGCCTTCTGGCCAAGCCTTCGACCTATTAGTGGCAGTCCGCTCCATGCGTCGCC